>JAILFN010000101.1 GCA_024697545.1 Ruminococcus sp. | reverse complement strand
GTGTACTACCGCATAGGTGAGGGACACAAGGCTTTCATTGCAGACAAGAGCATGGACGAGGACTTCTATCTGCTGACGCTTGCTGCTATCGCGCAGGAGCTTCGCTGTTCGTACTGCACCGAAGCTGATGTGCATATCGCTGCAGGACTTCCGCTGACGTGGGTAAAGACCCAGCGCGAGGACTTCCGCAGGTACATCATGAAGAACAAGAATGTGAAATTCACGTTCAACGAGGTGGCTTACAAGCTTCACCTTGTCGGGTGCTCGATCTATCCGCAGGGGTATCCCGCTGTGGTTGACAGGCTTCCGCAGCTGACGGGCGTGAACCTGCTGGCGGACATCGGTAACGGCACCATGAACATCATGTTCATCAACAACAAGCACCCCATCGAGAGCAAGTGCTACACTGAAAAGCTCGGCGTGAACCAGTGCGTGATAGCTGCGAAAAACGCAGTCATGGACAAGTTCTGCACGAAGATCGACGAGAGCATTATCGAGCAGGTCATTCGCACGGGTAAGGCTGATATTTCTGAAAAGTATCTGAACTGTATTACGGAAACAATCAAGAAATACTGTGCGGAGATATTTCAGACGCTTGCAAAATATGAGTATGACCCCGAGCTGATGAGGCTTTACGTTGCGGGCGGCGGTGGCTGTATCATAAAGAATTTCGGCGAGTACGACATGAGTCGCATAACGATAATTGATGACATCTGCGCGGCGGCGAAGGGCTATGAAACTATCGCCTACGAGCAGCTGAAAAAGGAGGGTTGAACATGAACAATATCAAGTGTATAAATTTGCGTTTCAACCTCGACAAGCCGCTCGACCGTCAGGCTTGGGAATACTTGCATAGTATGGACAAGGACGAGTTCAAGTCATACAGTCATGCGGTCACAGTGGCGGTTACGGAGTATTTCAAGAACTACTACCGCCGGAAAGATGATCCGTATTTCGAGACCCGCGAGCGTGAGGAACGCTTTGTAGAACAGATAGTGAATGCAGTAGAAAAAGGTGTTGAGAAAGCATTGCCGTCTTTCCTCGCAGCGTGCTTCACCAAAATGGTCATGCCGTATAACTCTGCGCCTGCAATAAATATCACAAACACAAATGAGAATACTGTTTCAGCCGATGACATTGATATGGATTTTGTTGGCGGGTAAGGAGGTTTAATGAATAGAAACAGAGATATGCAGTTTAACATAAGGCTGACAGAGAGCGAGTTAGAAGAATTTGAGAAGAAGCGTGCTGCCAGCGGTCTTGGAAAGACTGACTTCTTCGTGAAAATGGTGCGCGATAGTAATATAAAGGTATATCGCTTCGATGATGATGTCAAGGCGATAATGCACGAGCTGAGAAAAATTGGCGTGAATCTGAATCAGGCGGCGTATTTTGCAAATACGTTTCAAAGCGAAAAGGCTCAGGTCGCGCTGAGGTATTATCAGAAAAGCTTTTGTGAGGCGATGGACAGGCTGTCGGCGTTTCTTGACAAACCGTTAGTGGAGGGATAATGCCGTTCGGGAATGTGAATGTCGATTACGCGCCTTGCAAGTCGGTCGTGGCGCTGAAAGCTTCTGCGGACTATATGCTTGGGCGGAAAAAGGAGCAGATCGAAAGCGATGCGAGAAAGACCTCCGATGGGCTTTATACTGCCCTGGGCTGCAACCGTGAGAACTTCGCAAACGGCATACTGGTCACGCGCAAGCTGAACGGTAAAAGCTACTCGAAGCACAAGGAGAATACGATTCTTGCGCACAAAATGTCGATCTCGTTTCACCCGCTGGATAATGTCGATCACAAGACCGCGTTTGAAATAGCGCAGGATTTCGCGGAGCATTTTATTCACAGCAAGGGTTACGAGGTGCTTTTTGCGGTGCATATAGATACCGACCATGTTCACGCGCATTTTCTCATAAGCAACTGCAATATGGAGACGGGCAAGTCGTATCGGCGCAGTCAACATGATCTTTATGAGATGTCGGAATATTTCGGACAGAAATGTCTGGAGCATGGTTTCACTCATTCGGTAAGGGAAAGTTTCTATAATCACGATATGTCGCGGCAGAAAGACAGGCTGACATTTGGTGAAGTGCAAATGAAAAAGCGCGGTGCAGAGAGTTTCAAAGACGAGTTGCGTGAAGTAATCAAGATAGAAATAGCTGACCCCAATAACCGCACTTTCGATGATATTATTCATGCGCTTTGGGAGCATTACAACGTCGAGTGCAGGGTCGCAGGAAATACGGTGTCATATCGGCACCCGCAATATTTGAATAAGAATAGAAAACCGGTTTCGGTTCGTGGCAGTAAATTGGGAGAATTGTACACGAGAAAGGGGATAGAATATGAGCTTACAAAGAAATACCGAGAACACGCCGCAGCAAGAGCTTTCGGGGCTGTGGGAGAACGTTATGAGACTGAAAGCAGAGGAACGGCAGGCGGCGGAGGACAAGTATCAGACCGCGCTGCTGCTCGCAACGGTGGACAAGATGTGCGGGGTATTGACGGATTTTATGAAAGATACGCAGACAGAGCTGCGGAAAATGAACGAGAATCAGCTGCGGCTGTTGGACATCCAGGAGCAGTATCGCCAAAGCGTAAGAAAAGACGCCGCTAAGGTGCTGAACGACAACCTGAACAACATAATGAAGAAGCAGAATGAGACGGTCGATCAAATGCTTGAACACACAAAAACCGCCGTAACAGAGATTGAAACGGCGGTGGAAAAGAGTGCCGAAAAGCTGAACAAGGCGACTCACGCTTCAACAATCGCGGGGTTATGGTACAGCCTTTCGCCTATCGCGGTCATAGTGCAGACGGTCATTCTTCTGTGGCATCATTTTCACTGAGCGCGAGGTATGACGGGAGATTTGTTATCCCCGCACGATTGAAATACTTTATCGCAAGCGCGGCTTTCTCGCGGAGGTCGTCATCGGGCAGCACCTCGCGATAGATTTTGAATGCACGAATAAAATACTGCTCAGCGGCTTGAATACCGCTGATCTGAGAAGTTATTCCGGCTATATCGAAAATGAGGTCGGCGTAGTCGGTGGTCATCTCGGAATTGGTCGTCTTGACGAAATCAGCACACTTATGAAGCGCGGTTATCGCTCGGCGGGCTTCGCCGGTTTCCGCGAGGAGTCGGGCATAGTTGCGCGACATGATAATCACATCGTGGGTCGGGGCGTTGACCTCGGCAATTATCTGCATAGCTTTCTCCATACTCGGCTTGGCGAGGTCGGTTTTGCCGTTGGCTTGGTAGAGATAGCCGAGGTTCATGTGGAGATTCGCTGCGAGCAAGGGATTATCCGTCGGATCGCATATATTGATTGCGCGCTTTTCGAGGTCGATTGCTTTCTTGTAGTTGCCGTTCAAGAGACCCTCGCAGGAGGCTTGGTTGTTCAGCAGAAGGGCGCGGTCGTTCTGTGTGCCGAAATTATCATCGGAAAGGAGATTAGACATAACACTCACAAGTTTTTTCATACCACTTGCGTAACGGTATTTCTCCATGTAAGCGAAAGCGTCCTCAAGAAAAAGCAGACAATCGGATTTATCGCGAATCACTATTTTATCTGCGATATTTTCCGTAATCGAAAAAAGTGCGGAATAGTAAGGAATATCCTTGCCATGTTGCAGGCAGGTGCGGTGGATATTATCAAGCAGAGGGCGGCAGTTTTCGGTATCGGGTACAAGGTCGGATATTATTATTTCTTGCACAAGCGGGTGCAGCGCGATCTTGTCCATTTCTGGGTTTTGGATAAAGCCCAGCTCGGTCAGGTCGTTGATCGCGTCCATGCTTTCAAGGCTTATCAGCTTGGCGAAAAGTCTCCCGCGGATACCGTTGGTGGGAATGAACGTTGCATAGCGCATGACCGACTGCATTTCGTCGGACAGCGCAAACAGTGAGAACAGCGTCTTGATGTAGTTGTG
Source organism: Ruminococcus sp. (assembly GCA_024697545.1). Lineage (GTDB taxonomy): Bacteria > Bacillota > Clostridia > Oscillospirales > Ruminococcaceae > YE71. The sequence goes on along the minus strand of JAILFN010000101.1, from coordinate 1,718 downwards.
ATAAGTCGCCTTTTTGGTGTGACCGTCTTTCGTTATGCTGATCTTGTCGCTCGCTTCGGGCGCGACGGTGCTTTCGGAGAGCTTTGCAAGTATCTCGTTCGGTTCAAGGATGCCTGTCTGCAACAGCCTTGCGGCGAGCTCTACGGACAGAGTGTGACGGTGAACGGTCTCAATTATACTTTCGACTATTTGCCGCTGATTTTGGTTGTCGGTATAGAAATACGCAGCAAGTGATACCAGACTTTCGAGGTCGCTAATCTCGTTCAGTTCGTAAGTATAGCCGACTTCAAAACGGCTGCGGGTGGTGAACAGCACTTTGCAGTTGTATTTCATCAGCAGGTCAAGCTGCGGTTCGTTCGCGGCAGTGGTATTGAAATTGTCAATTATCAGCAGCGTGTCGAGCTTCAGGCTGCGCAAAAAGCGGTTGTGCTTTTTGAAACGAGTGGTATTATCGTCGGTCGGGAGATCGTCGGCAAAATCCATGTCCTCGATCAGCGCTTGCAGGCTGTCGGGGTAGGCGAAATACAGAATGTTGGTGTAGTCTTTCTTGTGGCTTTTGGCGTAGGTTTTTGCGAACTCGCTCTTGCCTATGCCCGCAAGACCTGTTATGAAAATCTTGCTGTGCTTTTCAAGCAGAGTATGCAGTTCGGATATTTCATTATCACGCCCGCAAAAATGCTTGCATGGGTTTGGGACAGAGCCCGACATTATGAGATCGGCGGCAACGGGTGACAGCGTTCCGCTTGTGAGCAGCTTCGTTTCACGTTTTTGAAATTTGCGTTCCATGCCGAAAAGCATTACTGCGGAAATGAAGTCTGCCGCGTCGGTAGAATTCTGTGGAGGATAAAGCTCCGTGAGTTCGTTTTTCTTTTGGTCGGAAACAGAAATGTCGTTCATCAGCAGATCGTAGATCTCCTGTGTCGCTTTATTCAAGTCGGTCATCATCGGGAAAATCTTTTCTTCAAGATCGGATGCGAGATATTCTGCGTAGCCGTCCTGCAAATAGAAGCGCGTTATTGTCGGACTTATGGGGTCTTTGCCTTTGAACCAGCGGTTGACTCTGCTTTGGTCGAAGTCGAAATCGTCATTTTGGTTGGCGAATTCGTTAAACAGCCGGAACAGCAGTTCGGACTGGCTGAGAGCTTTGGCTTCGCTTATATATTGAGTAATTATCTGAATTATTGAATAGAAATCACAGCGGTTCATGGTGTCCTCCATAGAATTGTTGTTAGGAATATTATATCACAGATCGGAGGATTTTTCAATGCTTTGCAGTACAAATTTTAGGACTTAAAATAAATATTTTGGAAGGATTGATATATTGAAGATAAAGACAGCAAACGAAGTACCTATTTGGGAAAAATCCAACCTCACCCTCGAAGAAGCCGCAGCATATTTCAACATTGGACAGAACAAGCTGCGTGAGCTTACTAACGATCAGCACTGTGGCTTTGTAATATGGGTCGGCACTAAAAGATTAATAAAACGCTTGAAGCTGGAAGAATATCTGGCAAAGGCATATTCGATATAAAAAATATAGTTGACATCGGGGCGCGTCTGGTGTATAATATTATTATCAGACGTGTCCTCTATGTTATGAAAGAGAGGTTTATCATGGCAATAGAGAGACGCAAGGATAACAAGAAAAGAGTCCTGAAAGAGGGCGAATATCAGAGGTCAAACGGTTCGTTTGAATTCAAATGGCGCGACAAGATGGG
>JAILFN010000095.1 GCA_024697545.1 Ruminococcus sp. | reverse complement strand
TTCGCACTGGCGAATCTTTATCTGGCTGACAAGAAAAACTTGCTGGCTTGATGAAGTGCGCCCTGCGAAACTGAAACAGGTGGGATATATCTCTTTAGGGATATATCTCGTTTTTAGTGTGCATTGTGCGGTGTTGCCTTAGCATTGTCCTTTCTGTTATTGGTCATTTAGTTATTAGCTGGCTAGGTCAAGTAGTATGCAGTAGCGGTTACAGCTCAACTTGGCGGTAAGGTCGAGCTGTACCTGCTATCTCTATTGGCTGATATTTCAGAGCTTGGCAATCGGCTCCGAAATGATGATACTATTCTTGTGATATGGTCGCCTGAATACCTCCTTCACATTCTGAACGGTTGACGATACGGTTGACACTTTTTATCGGCTGTTGGCGGGACAGCAGAGCTATACAGTCAGCGATATTTATGTGTGGCGTAAGGTTTAATGATTATTGCGTTTAGGAATAGCCCCTCCATAAGTAAAGGACAGTTTTAGCCGATTATATAAGCGGTTTTGGGGAAGTTGTAATAATTATCTCCGTATTCAACAAATCTGCACTATGAAAAATGTATGGTTTGCATATTGCTGCTGCGGCATACTTACCTCAGCATAAATGAACTCGGTCTTTATCATGACATAGTGAAACATCCTTCCAATAGGCACTACATTTTCCGGCATATTTTTAAGTGATTTTTCGATATCACAAGTCAAATTCTCCGTATTCAACAAATCAGCCCTTTGGAAAATGTGTGACTTGTATATCATTTATGATAAGGAGGGCTCTGGCGATTTTATAAAGATATATTTTCATCGAAAATAAAAGCCTCTCACTTATACCTAGGATTTCGGGCGAAAAGTTAAGGCAAAATTGGGCGTGTTTACAAAATATTTAGATTCGCAATGGAATTATACCTTGATAAAATAGAAAACAGGACGCTGGATCATTTGCAGATCCAGCGTCCTGTTTTCTCATTATTATTCTTCATCAGATATATTGATTATCCGTTTGCCTTGTTTCTCGGCATACTGTAGAGTGCGATGCGCCCCTCCGCTATTATGCTGCACACAGCACACCACAAGGTCTGAACGGTCTATCATACTGCGGTTGCGAATTTGGATAGCAGCCTTTGGATGAGCTATGTAGGATTCATAGCAAACATCTACCTCATCATAATTGTCAAGGTATTCCTTTTCGTTGTCACGGTACTCCGCTTTCATGTACGGCAGGACAAGCGTAAAATGGGTATTGCCGTAAGCATAATTATTGATAGCACGCTTAATGGCAGCGGAAGCAAGTATGTCAAATTCTCAGTCATGTCCTATCAGAAAGTCAAGTCCTCCGTCACCGTGTACGGAAGGCATAGCCCTTATCAGATGCTTATTCAGTTTTCAGCAGGAAGGCTGATCTTTTCACCATCGAAACGATCCGGATTTTTCATCTTCCAATAGAATACCGGCACAAAGCATACGACCGTCACCACAACGGAAAGAACGTCCGAGACTGGTGCGGAGAGAACAACGGCAAGCGTCTTGTTGGTCATGAACATCGGCAGGATAAATAACAGCGGAATGTGCAGCACCAGCTTTCTGATGATGACCATGTAAAGGCAGTCCTTCTCCTGCCCCGTGGAAAGAGTGATCTGCTGAAATACCGTCTGTATCGGGATAATGAAGAAGCCTGCGGAATAAAGTCTGACCATCCAGCTTGCCTCTTTGATGACCGCAGGGTCTGAGGTGAAAATGCGCAGGAACACTTCGGGGAACAGCTCAAGAAGTGCGGTCATCGGCACGAAAAACATAAACTGAAACCTGAGCAGAGTTTTGGAAGTTTGCATCACACGCTCATAATTTTTGCTGCCGTAGTTGTAGCTTAGAAGTGCCTGTGCGCCCTGATTGATACCGCTGCTTGGCATCCATATCGCCATGGACAGGCTGACTGCAAGGGTGATGCCAAGTGCGCTGATGTCACCGCCGTATTTCTGCGCCGATGCGTTGACAGCAACATTCAGAGCCGCCTCGGTTATCTGCATCAGGAACGGCGAAAAGCCAAGCGTAACGATCGTCGCCAATATGCTTGCTTTCAGCTTCATGCTTTTGAATCTGAGGGTGATAGCGCTCTTTTTGCTCATAAGAAAACAGATGCTGAGGACTGCGATAAGAAGCTGTGACAAAACCGTTGCGATAGCCGCACCTGCCACGCCCATATCAAGTCCGAAGATCAATATAGGATCTAAGACCACGTTCAGCAAAGCACCAAGCACCACATAGATCATTGCTTGTTTTGTCGCTCCCTGTGAGATGACGAACTGCAAAAATCCCATGTATCCCATGATAGCGACCGCACCGAGGGTATAGATACGCATATATGTGACCGCCGCACCGATCGACGCATCACTTGCACCGAGAAAGTACATGATAGGC
>JAILFN010000034.1 GCA_024697545.1 Ruminococcus sp. | reverse complement strand
AATATGCGGATTTTTGAGATGATTTTGTTCCGTTCAAGGCAAAAATCCGCAGTTGGGCTGACGCCCTGCAAGGATTTTTAACGACGAACGGGGCAAAAACAGCCAAAAAGACGTATGTTAGGCTTAGTGTCAACACGCCCTAAAGTGACATGGACTGCTGCATGATCGCGGCAGTCCTTTTTGTGTTTATCCATGATCGCGATATTACCCCGAAAGCCTCGTAGAATAGGGGAATACTAAAATATCCGACAATTTGTTTGTGCGAAACGTCAAAATATCAAGGCGGTGATTTGCAAAAATGTGATTTTTACCGAATTATTTTTATTTAACAATTCGATAAAACTTTATTATCAAAATGAATGTAGAATTAGTGTAAAGAAACGCCGCGCAAGGGCTGCATGACGGACTTTGTGCGGCGTTTGTTTTGTTAGAATAACCACTGTGCCGTGCGCTTTACGCACGGAGAAAAAGTTGGAGGTGATAGAGTGTTTCTTTCGGGAACAGCGCCTGTTGGCGTCAGCTATATGGCGGGTTCGATATCTGAGGAGATACAGGAGCAGATAAAGTGCGAGGTGGTATTCAGAATACCTGTGCCGTTTGTTGAAGGCGGTATACCTGTGTATGAGTCTACCGTGGTAACATGGATCATCATGGCTGTTGTGGTCGTACTTTCGATAATACTTACCCGCAACCTGAAGCTTGTGCCCGGCAAAAAACAGATGGCGCTCGAGACCTGCATAGGCTGGATACGGAATTTCTGCCGCGATAATATCGGTCATGACGGCGACAGGTATATGCCGTATCTTGGTACCGTGCTCATCTACATAGGCTTTGCGAATATCATAGGTATGTTCGGGCTTAAACCGCCGACAAAAGATCTCAGCGTTACCGCGGCACTTGCACTTATGAGTATCATACTCATAGAGGGTGCGACGATGAGGAAGCACGGCTTTATCGGCTTCTTCAAGCACTTCGCACACCCCACGGCTATCATGGCACCCATGAATGTCATGGAGATAGGCATAAGACCGCTTTCACTGTGTCTTCGACTTTTCGGTAACGTAGTTGCCGCATTTATCATAATGGAGCTGATAAAGTATGTAGCCCCCGTAGTGGCGCCGACTGTATTCAGCCTGTATTTCGATATCTTCGACGGATTCCTTCAGGCATACATCTTTGTATTCCTGACCTCGCTGTTCATAAACGAAGCCGTAGAGGACGAGTAAAGCACCAAATGGCACATAAGTTTTCAGAGTGCCGCAGAAAAGATCAAATGACCATCGCACATTAGCATGGCGTGAGCGCGGGCGGGTGTGCGTATAAAAAAGGAGAAATGTAAAATGTCATTAGCATTAGGAGCTGCTATCGCAGTATTAACAGGTATAGGCGCAGGTATAGGTATCGGCATGGCTACCAGCCACGCCTGTGACGCTATCGCAAGACAGCCCGAGGCAGTAAAGGAGATCAGAAGCTCAATGCTTATCGGCTGCGCACTTGCAGAGGCTACCGCTATCTATGGTCTGCTGGTAGCTATCATGATAATATTCGTAATGAAATAATACCCGCTCGGATAGGTATTAAATAATACGGAAAGGGCGGACAAAAGATATGTTGAATATTGATATCTGGGATATCCTGTGGACTGTGATAAATCTGCTTGTATTCTTCCTGCTGCTTAGAAGATTCCTCTTCAAGCCCGTTGTTGAGATGATGGAACGCAGAGAGCAGATGATACAGGACGACCTTACCAGCGCAAAGGCTGCTAAAGAGGAATCCGAAGAGCTCAGGGCAAAGTATGAAGCCGAGCTTGCAGGTGCACATAAGGAAGCGGTGAAGATCGCAAATACCGCAAAGAAGCGCGCCGAGGCTGAAAGCGCCGAGATAATCGCCGATGCTCATAAGGAGGCTGAAAGCCTTATATCAAACGCACAGGCGGCTATCGAGCGCGACAGGGAAGAGGCGATCGAGTCCGCAAGAAGCGAGATCGCGGGTCTTGCCGTTATGGCAGCTTCGCGCGTTATCGCAAAGAATATTGATGAGGACAGCAACCGCGAGTATGCGGAGCAGCTGCTCGCTGAGGTAGGTGCGGACAATGACTAACGAACAGATCAAAGCCATAGCCCGCAGACTTCTTGACAGAGATGTGGCTCACGATGATATCCGCGATCTCACCGAGGTCTGGAACGGCAGCGAGGAGCTGAGGACTGCTCTTCTCTCCCCTGCGGTATCCGCTGAGGAAAAGGAAAGGGTGGCTGCTAAAGCATTCGCTCCCGCAGGGGCAGAGTGCGTCAGGACCCTTATGGAAGAGGGCGCTCTTTCGGAGCTTCCGAAGATAGTCGAGGAATATGAGCAGCTGAAACTCAGACAGCAGAACGCTGTGGTATGTAAGCTGACCTGCGCCGAAGCTCCCTCTGAGATACTTGCTGAGGAATTCCGCAAGGTCATAAGAAACAAGCTGGGCGTTAACGAGGTCATTCTCGATATCGTTGTTGATGATACCCTCATAGGCGGCTACGTTCTCGAAGCGGACGGCAAGGTGTACGATAAGAGCGTAAAGAACGCCATGAAGAGCCTTCAGGCAGAGCTCAGACGCAAGGCTGCGGGAGACCGCGGCAGCGGCGATGTCATCTCTATGCTCAAAAGCGAGATCTCGAACTTTGAGGCAAAGCTTGAGGTCGCAGAGAGCGGCTCCGTTATATCCATACACGACGGCATCATCAACGTATTCGGACTCGGCAGCGTTATGTACGGCGAACTGGTAGAGTTTGAGACAGGCGTTAAGGGAATAGTACAGAACATAAACGATGATTCGGTGGGCGTTGTACTGCTCGGTACAGAACACGGACTTACCGAAGGCTCTAAGGTGATACGCACCCGCAAAAAGGCGGGCGTGCCTGTCGGCGATGCTTTTGTCGGCAGAGTTATAGACGCACTCGGCGCACCGATAGACGGCGAGGGTCCCATAGAAGAATCGGACTTCTATCCCGTTGAGGCGGAAGCTCCCGGCGTTTGCATAAGAAAAAGCGTTTCCGTGCCTTTGCAGACGGGTATCCTTGCGATCGACTCGATGTTCCCGATAGGCAGAGGACAGCGTGAGCTTATAATCGGCGACCGACAGACGGGCAAGACCTCGATAGCTGTTGATACCATAATCAACCAGAAGGGTCAGGATATGATCTGCGTTTACGTCGCTATCGGTCAGAAGGCTTCTACCGTTGCAAAGGTGGTCAGCGACTTCAAGAAGCACGGCGCTATGGATTATACCATCGTCGTAGCCGCAATGGCGAGCGACCTCGCACCCTTACAGTGGATAGCCCCCTATTCGGGCACCGCTATCGCTGAATACTTCATGAATCAGGGCAAGGATGTACTTATAGTATACGATGACCTTTCAAAGCACGCCGTTGCATACAGAGCGATGAGCCTTCTGCTTGAAAGAAGCCCCGGACGTGAAGCTTACCCCGGCGATGTGTTCTATCTGCATTCCAGACTGCTCGAGCGCTCCTCGAGACTTGACGATGCACACGGCGGCGGCTCTATAACCGCACTCCCCATAATCGAAACACAGGCGGGCGACGTTTCGGCGTATATACCCACCAATGTTATATCCATCACCGACGGACAGATATTCCTTGAGACCAAGCTGTTCAACGCGGGCGTAAGACCTGCCGTGAACGTCGGACTTTCGGTATCCCGTGTCGGCGGCGCTGCACAGACCAAGGCTATGAAGAAGGTCTCGGGCACGCTGAGAATGGATCTTGCACAGTACCGCGAGATGGAAGTGTTCACACAGTTCAGCTCCGACCTTGACAAGACGACAAAGGATCTGCTTGACTTCGGCGACAGACTTATGGAGTTGCTAAAGCAGCCGCTTTATAAGCCGCTGAAGATGTATGAGCAGGTGATACTGCTGCTGGCGGCGAACAAGAAGCTTATGCAGGACGTACCGCTGAAGGATATCAGGAGCTTCAGAAGAGAGCTTATCGAATACATGACCGTTAATCATCAAGAGATCATCGACGAGCTGAATGAGCAGAAGGTGCTGACAGATGAACTGTCAGATAAGATAGTCAAAGCGGTCAAGGACTTCAAAACAGAATAAAACAGCGGATCCAACCGCGCGAGGTTGGCGAGGGGTCAAGGGGGCGAGGAGCCCCTTGCAAGGGCGGCAAACGCCCCGTCGGGGCTTGTTGCGGGACAGCGTCCCCAATTGCGCCGAAGCCGAAACCAACGCACCAACCCAAGAAGAAAGAGGAGAGTGATAGAAATGGCGAACATGAAGGAGATAAAAGAACGTATCTCCAGTATCAATGATATAATGAAGATCACGAACGCCATGTACCTGATCTCCTCGTCAAAGCTGAAAAAGGCAAGGGATAAGCTTGACGCTACAACACCTTATTTTGACAGCATACAGTATACGATACACCATATATTGAAGCATACCGAGGAGTTCTCTCACCCTTATTTCGATAACGGCAGAGATAAAGCCCCCGAGGATAAGAATTATGGGTATATCATCGTGTCGGGCGATAAGGGTATGTGCGGCGCGTATAACCATAATATCATGAAGCTTGCCGAAAGCGAGCTGAAAAAACATAAGAATACCTTCGTGTTCGCTATCGGCGCTGTCGGAAGAGCTTACTTCCAGCGGCAGGGCGCGGATATCGACGCGGAGTTCCTTTATACCGCACAGGATCCCGCACCATTCAGGGCAAGACGTATAGCAGAGACTATCACCGAACACTTCCTGTCGGGACGGCTCGATGAGGTCTATGTTATATATACACGCCTCGAAAAGGCGGCGGAGGTCCCTACCGTTACAAAGCTGTTCCCGCTGGAACGCGAAGCCTTTGAGGATACCGACCCGCCTAACGAAAGACATCAGACCGCAAGGTTCGAGCCTTCGCCCGAGGCGGTCATGGATACGCTGGTGCCCAACTATACAAAGGGATTTATCTACGGCGTGCTGACCGAAGCCTTCTGCGCCGAACAGAACGCGCGTATGACGGCTATGGACGCGGCAACGACCAGCGCGAGGGATATGATATCTCAGCTTACGCTTGACTATAACCGCGCAAGACAGGCGGCTATCACTCAGGAGATAACCGAGATAGTCGGCGGCGCAAGAAGCCAGAGACGAAAAAGAGCATAGGAAGATGCCTGCGATCTGTGATCCGCAGGCGGGTATCATGTCCCGATCAATTGATTAAAAATGAGGTCTGATTATGAAAGAAATGTTTAGATCCGCAGATGACCTTAAACAAAAAGGTAAGATAGTACAGGTGCTCGGTGCGGTAGTTGACGTTGAGTTCCCCGAGGGCGCTCTGCCTATGGTAAAGGACGCGCTGACCGTTGAGCTTGACGGACGCACCCGCGTTATGGAGGTAGCTCAGCATATGGGCGGACGCATCGTCCGTGCGATAATGCTGGCTGCGAGCGATGGTCTCTGCAAGGGCATGGAGGTCGTTTCCACAGGAAGCTGCATAAAGGTGCCTGTCGGCGAGGCTACCCTTGGCAGAATGTTCAACGTTCTGGGCGAAGCCATCGACGGCGCAGGCGAGGTCAAGGCAGAGGAGCACTGGGAGATACACCGCGAGCCTCCTAAGTTTGAAGATCAGAGCCCCGTTGTTGAGGTGCTTGAAACAGGCATCAAGGTCATCGACCTGCTTGCACCTTACGCCAAGGGCGGTAAGATAGGTCTGTTCGGCGGCGCAGGCGTCGGCAAGACGGTGCTTATTCAGGAGCTTATAAGAAATATAGCTACCGAGCACGGCGGCTATTCGATATTTACGGGCGTCGGAGAGCGTTCGCGTGAGGGCAACGACCTCTGGCACGAGATGACCGATTCGGGCGTTATCAGCAAGACCGCCCTCGTGTTCGGTCAGATGAACGAGCCTCCCGGGTCGAGAATGAGAGTCGCACAGACGGGTCTTACTATGGCGGAATACTTCCGCGATGTTGAGCACCAGAACGTGCTGCTGTTCATAGACAACATATTCCGTTTCGTTCAGGCAGGCTCTGAGGTGTCGGCGCTGCTCGGAAGAATGCCTTCCGCCGTTGGCTATCAGCCTACCCTTGCGAACGAGATGGGCTCGCTTCAGGAGCGTATAACTTCCACAACAAAGGGTTCCATCACATCGGTGCAGGCGGTATACGTCCCCGCGGACGACCTTACCGACCCCGCCCCTGCGATAACCTTTACCCACCTCGATGCCACCACGGTTCTTTCGAGAAAGATAGTTGAGCAGGGCATCTACCCCGCTGTAGATCCGCTTGATTCTACAAGCCGTATCCTTGAGCCCGACATCGTCGGTGAGGAGCATTATTCCATCGCAAGACGCACTCAGGAGGTGCTCCAGAAGTACAAGGAGCTTCAGGATATCATCGCGATACTCGGTATGGAAGAGCTTGATGAAGCCGACAAGAAGACGGTAATGAGAGCGCGTAAGATACAGCGTTTCCTCTCACAGCCGTTCCATGTTGCGGAGACATTCACGGGCGTTCCCGGCTGCTATGTACCCGTTAAGGAAACACTGCGCGGCTTCAAGGCGATACTCGACGGTGAGATGGACGATTATCCCGAAGCGGCATTCCACAACGTCGGTACTATCGACGACGTTAAGGCAAAGGCAAAGAAGCTCGAAGAGGAGTAAGCGCTTATGGCTGAAAAGACATTCAGGCTTGATATACTTGCCGCCGACAGACAGTTTTACAGCGGCGAGTGCAGGCATATAATATTCCCCTCGATCGACGGCAGCCGCGGCGTAATGGCGGGTCACGAAGCAATGATCTGCTGCCTTGTTGAGGGCGAGATAAGGTTTCAGGTAGACGGAGAGTGGCAGAGAGCCATAGTTTCCGAAGGCTTTGTCGAGATCATGCCCGAGTACGTCAAGGTATTTGCGGATTCCATCGAAAAGCCCGAGGAGATAGACGTTCTCCGTGCGAAAGCCGCGCGTGCGCGTGCCGAGGAGAGACTGCGCCAGCAGCTTTCCACAAAGCAGTACCTGCACACTCAGATGGCGCTGAAACGTGCGATGGCGCGTATCAAGGGCTCGGGGCAGTAAGGCAGGGTCACATAATAATATCAGACATCAGAGCCGGTCGAAAGCGACAGATCGGCTCTTTTTTGCTGCCTGATACAATAAAAAAGGACTGCCGCTATCGCTGCGGCAGCCTTGCTGAATGTTATACCTTGTTGAACCTCTGCATGATAAGCGTAAGTATCAGGAACGCCAGTTCGTAGAGTATCGTGACGGTCGGGGTGATCTGACGGAACGCGCCGCCGATCATAAGTACGATGCTTATCAGCACGCCGAGTATCAGTGCGCCGTACTGTATCGCCACGCCCATGTTCGCCGCCGCCTTTACCTGCTTTGCGGCAGATAACAGCATAGCCAGCGTCGGGAGGTGTCCCGAGCAGAGCATAGAGGAGGAGATAGCCTCTTCGGGGGCGGTAAGCCTTTCAAAATCGCCGTCAAGCTCGGATGAAAGTATGCTCACCGATGAAGGGTCGATATCGTATACCGAAGCTACCAGCCTGCGGTCGATAAAGCCGTCGCCCGAGCGTATGCACATCGAGATGTTTTCGTCCTCAAGCCGCTGCACCCAGCGCTTGGCAGCCCTGCCCGCCTTTATCTTTACGGCGAACATCATCATCGCGTGGCCCGATACCGCGAGGTAGAGTATACTGTTGCCTGTGGAGAAGCGGTCCTCGGCGCTCTCGGGCGGAAGCCCTTCGATGCCGTGCTTTTCCATCTGCTTGCGTGAGCCGAGCATGACCCATTCGCCGTTTATGCGGCAGATGCAGCCGAGCCCGTCCTCTATCTTTACGCTGTCGGCAGCGTGAAGCTGCTCCGTTTCGCCGCGCAGCATTTTGTAAAACGCGGGCTGCGTAATGCTGCGGCAGGCTTTTGCAGCGCTCGCGGCGTATATTATCGCCTTGTCGATGGTGTATGAACCGAGCACTTTAAGGTTTGTGAATTCCGCAGTCCCGATGGGGAAAAGCTCCTCCGCGTCTATCAGTACGGAGTTTACGTCGCCGAATTCCTCGACCGAGGAGTAGCCGAGTATCACGCCCGAGAACCCGAGCGCACGCTTGCTCGCCTGCATTAGCGGCAGGTTCGCGATAAGCGAGAGCGCGAAGGAGGTCGTGAGGGATATCGTGCCTGACATTGCCGCCAGCAGGACGAACGCCTTTTGCAGGGTGTTTTCCGCGTGCTTGTCGAATACGAGTGAAAGCCCGCCGACAACGAGTGCGGCTATCAGCACGAGGGGGGTAGTCTTTTCGGCAAAGAGGTCGGCGATGTCGGAAGAATAGCTGTTCTTCATGAAATCGCGGACAAGATCCGTTTCCCGCATGACTGCGAGTTCGCGGCGTTTTCCCGCCGAGCCGTTCGTGATGTAGGCAACGGTATCGGGGTCATCGACCAGTGAAACGGCTGATATCTTTTCGTTCCTGCTTACAAATTCAAAATTGCGCTGTGTACGCGATATAACGCTCAGCTTGCCGAGGGTGTTGAACAGCATACCCAAGAGCGCTGCCGCGGTGTATACATGGAAGTATCCGCCCTTTAGCGGCTCGGGGTCGAAAAGCATCACTACTCCGCCCACGACGGAGGTTATCAGCGCCAGCGCCGCTGCCGAATCGGAATCGGGAGAGAGCCTGAACAGGTTTTTCAGCCCGAGCGTGACTACCGAGTATGACATACCTATTGCGGCTATGCCGAGTATCGTGTTTGTGAAGATGAACGCCGCGGGGTTGACCGTTCTGTCAAAGACGGCTGCAAGCGGCAGCTTCAGGTCGTTGGCAACGGTTATGAACAGGCTGAACAGCGAAGCTGCAAGGAGTACCGCGGCTCTTACTGTCAGGTTGCTTTTCAGCTTCTGGATCTGTTCGGTGATAAGCGATTCTTCGCCGCGCTTTGTGTATTCCTTCTGCGTTGTCGCGGCTTTCCTGCGGTCGTCGTCGTCGGAAGTCCGCATGGTGAACATGGCACCGCGGCTGCGCTCGTTTCTGTAAGGCTTTTCATCGGTCTTAGCAGGTCGTTCTTCATATGTACCGAAGTTTTCCCGCACAGACTCGCGGGCAGCGGGATGAGCCTCAGTCTGCCCGACCTCGGCGGGTAATGCCGCCTGTTCTTGTATGGCAGGCTCGGGCGTTTCGGTATGCTCCTGCCGTTTTTTCGCCGAAACGGGCACAGACTCTGCAAGCGAGCGTATCTCGTCGGCGGCTCTTCCCGCAGGCTTAGGCTTCGCACCCCCGAAGCTTATCTCGGGACGGTCTGATGCCGTCGGTCTTGAAGGGGGTCTGCGAGGCGGTCTTGGCGGCTCGGGATCGCCCGTGACCTCAGACACGATCTTGTCTATATCGCTGTCATCAGCCGTTTCGGAGTTGGTCTTCGGCGTGTATTCATCAAGTATATCGTTAAGGGAGAGATTGCCCAAATGGTTTTTGTTGTCCTCCATTTATCATTACACCTTCTTTTTGTTCCGTCGCAGCGGTCACTTGAGTTTGTTCTTTCTCTGCCGCACGGCTTCATACATACATATGCCTGCCGCGACCGAAGCGTTAAGTGAATTTATCTTCCCGAACATTGGTATGCTTATAAGGAAATCGCAGCTCTCACGCATAAGGCGGCTCATTCCGAAGCCCTCTGAACCGATGACGAGAGCAACAGCGCCCGTAAGGTCGGTGGAGTATACGTCGTCGCCGTCCATATCGGTGCCGTACACCCATACGCCGTGTTCCTTCAGCTCCCTGACCGCCGCCGCGAGGTTCGGCACCCTTGCGACCTTGACCCAGCTCGCAGCGCCCGCCGAGGTCTTATGTACGGTATAATTGAGCGAAGCGCTGCGCCTTTTGGGGATTATTATCCCGTGAGCGCCGGCGGTCTCGGCGGTGCGGATTATCGCGCCGAGGTTGTGCGGGTCTTCGATCTCATCGCAGATTATTATGAAAGGCGGCTCGCCCTTTTGCTCCGCGTCGGCGAGTATCTCGTCTATCGAGGAATATTCCGCGCAGCCGAGCATCGCAGCGCAGCCCTGGTGAGCTGCACCGCGGCACATATTATCAAGCTTTCGGTCGTCCACCTGCTTTACGGGGATATCCAGCTTTGAAGCCATCGCGGATATCTTCGGCAGCGAACCGCCGCCCGTTTTTGAGATGTAAAGGGTATCTATATTAGCGCCCGACCTCAGCGCTTCGGTAACGGCGTTGCGTCCGCAGATGAGGGTCTTGTCCGCACCCTCGTTCTCTTCGCGGCGTCCGCCGTTGAATTTTTCATAGTGTTTGGGCATTAAGTGCTTCTCCTTTATGTCATAAGCAGAAAAAGTACGGCAGCAGCCGCCGTCATGAGGGCGAGCGAGAGCAGTATCGCAGCCATTATCTTTCTGACGTTTCTGTGCCGCGGGCGTGACAATCTGACGCAGTAATCGCGGGCGCAGCTTTCTAAAAGCTCATAAGGCTCGGTGCATTTTTCAGCCCGAACAAATAACAGAGCTTTTTCAAAATATTCATCATCTGTACATTTTATCTCGATGATTTGTTTATTTATCCCTTTGATCATTTCCCGTTCGACTCCCTCTTGCTCGGCGGCGGAGAGTTTTCAACCCTGTGTTGAAAACTCTGTTGAAACTCGGTTTTAAACACCGTTTGTGTTGAAAAGTCGGTTGAAAATGTTTAAAAGTAGGCTGTTTTTCTGCAATTCCGACAGCTTTCTTTTTCAACAAGTCCGCCCAAATGTACTTTCAAAAAGGATTATCGGCGGAAAATGGGTAAAATATACAAAAGGATTTTATGAATTTTGCGTTAATCAGTCAACGGAAGCTCAGCCCGCCGACCACTTATAGCCAAAGCCCCAAATAGTAAGGATATACTTGGGATTTGAAGGCTCGTCCTCTATCTTCATGCGGATGCGGCGGATGTTTACGTCTACTATCTTGTCGTCGCCGTAATAGCTCTCGCCCCAGATGTGATTGAGTATGCTCGAACGGTCAAGGGCTGTGTTCTGGTTTTTGAAGAAGTATTCCATTATCTGATATTCGACCTGTGTGAGGTCTATCTGCGTGCCGTTTTTGAATACCGTGCGGCTCTTGAGGTTGAGCGAGAAGGGACCGCTGTTGATGACCGAAGCTGTCTCGGTCTTTGAGTGTACCATGCTGACTCTGCGGCAGACTGCGTCAACGCGGGCGATGAGCTCGGATATCGAAAAAGGCTTTGTGATATAATCGTCGGCGCCCATCATGAGTGAGGATATCTTATCCATCTCCTGCGATTTTGCCGAGAGCATGATGATACCCATAGTCTCGCTCTGTTCGCGGAATCTCTTGCACACCTGCATACCATCGATGCCGGGCATCATGATATCCAGCAGCGCCACATCAAAGCCGCCCTCTTCGTTCTCATAGGCTTTTAGTGCGTCCTCTCCGCAGGCTACGTCTACCACGTCGTAGCCGCTTCTTTTAAGGTTTATAACGACAAAGTCCCTGATGGATTCTTCGTCTTCGCATACAAGTACTTTTTTCATTCGTTCCAGTCCTCTCTTTTAGAAATATTGTATTCAAACGTTCTCGCACATCCGTGCGTTTCGTTCAATAGTCTGTATATTTTGTTGTCCTGTATCGTTTGCTGTGTCATTCCCCCGTGCTCGCGGCATAGAAGCTGTTCTGTACCTCGTCTATGGTAAGTATCAGCGGTTCGCGCTTGTTGGTGGGAAGCTTTACTATATAATCGAGCTGTCCGACAGTCTCGATGAGCTGATAGCCGTCGTGCAGGAACTTGTCTGTCTCCTCGCGCGTGACGGTCTTTATCCGCATGAGCTCTGCCATATCGCTGTTGATGTTGCCTTCATATTTGTAAAACACCGTCTCACCTGTCTCGGCATCGGTCTTGACGGTCACCATATCGTTCCAGCGCGAGGGGAATGCGACGGTGTAGCCGTCCGCGACGGAGTAGTAGCCCGAAAGCTTGGGCGCCAGAGTGTAGAAATCCTCATACACGCTCCATGTTGTCTGCATGACCTGCTCTTCGGTGACGGCGTCTTCATATCCCAGCATCGGCTTGACCGAGGGTATCTCATACACCCCGTCGCCGTCGATGTCGGTGCAGCTGTATCCCGAAGGCCGCGTGCAAAGCGGCAGAAGCTTTTCGCTCCTGAGCTGCATGGGGTCCTGAAGCGACGAGTAGCGGAAATAAACGATCTCGGTTATGAGCGTGCCGTCGGCGGTAAGTCCGTCAACGTATACCGCGGGGTCGCCGCCTGGCAGCTTTCCCGTGTGCGCGGCGGGATATGATGTCACACCAGGGCACATATCTATGCCGTCGTCCTTGATGATCTCGCCGTTTTCTATCTTGAGCAGGAACGCCTTTGCGGTAACTGCCGCGGTGTCGGGGTCTTCGGTGCGCTGTATGGTCACAAGCTCCTCCGAGCCGTCCGAGTTTATATCGGTGGCTTCGAGCAGCGAATAGCTGTCGGAGCCTATGCGCTGAAAACCGTCGCCCGAATATGAGTATATCTCAAGGGTATTATCGCCCGTCACGCCCTGATATCCGATGAGGATAGCGTGCTTGCTGTCGCTGTCGGATGAGGTTATCACGACCTTGTCCACTTCTGTGCCGATGCCCGCAAGCTCTTTGACGGAGTACCAGCTGCCGTCCTCGCGTCGGTCGAGCAGGTTCACCCTTACGCCCTCATTCTCGGCACCCGAGTATTCATAGAATACCAGCGCTTCCTCGGTAGGCTCGCTGTCAACGTTTGCTATAACGTAAGCCGAACGGTTTGAACCGCTCCTCGGGTATTTCAGTGTGATGTTCCTGCCGACGGCAGAGATCAGCGCTTCGTGTATAAGCGACTGTTCCTCCGTGAGCTTCGGCGCAGCCAGAAGGCTTTCGACCGAAAGATTCACCCCCGTGCAGCCTGTCATAAAAGAAAATGCAAGAGCCGCAGCGGCTGCCGTTATATTTTTGAATGTCGTGGCGAGCACCGTCCTTTCAAAAGATGAAAATATGCAGGAAGATGCTCTCTGCCCTGCAAAATGCCTGCTCCGCCGCCGCGAAAACCCTTATAGACCGCGGTTTTTCACGCTGTTTTCACTTTTCCGGCGCGAACGGGCGCTTATTAGATTATTATACCACACCCGCGAACATTTTTCAAGTGAAAACGAAAAAAACTTGAATTTTTATGCAAATTTTTATTTTGCATAATAAAAGTACTTGACTTTGGAAGAGAAAAGTAATATAATATATATTGTATCGTGTATTTCTGCAAGTTCAAGCGCGGAAATATTCATGACAGCCTGCCCCGCACGGCTGTCGGTAATTACATAATTTCAATATTAAAAACGGAGGTTTTTACAATGGGCAGAGTGTATAACTTTAGCGCAGGTCCTGCTGTACTTCCCGAAGAAGTGCTCAAGGAAGCAGCAGACGAGATGCTCGATTACAAGGGCACCGGTATGTCGGTTATGGAGATGTCTCACCGTTCCAAGGCTTACGATGAGATCATCAAGGAAGCTGAGAAGGATCTCAGAGATTTGATGAATATCCCCGACAACTACAAGGTGATCTTCTTACAGGGCGGCGCTTCACTGGTATTCGCTGAGGTTCCTATGAACCTTATGAAGAACGGCAAGGCTGCTTACATCATCACCGGTCAGTGGGCTAAGAAGGCTGCTGCTGAGGCTGAGAAGTACGGCGAGGTCGTAAGAGTTGCTTCCTCTGCTGACAAGACCTTCTCCTATATCCCCGATTGCTCCGACCTCGATATCCCCGAGGATGCAGATTATGTTTACATCTGTGAGAACAACACCATCTACGGCACCAAGTTCTGGACTCTCCCCAACACCAAGGGTCATGAGCTGGTAGCAGACCTTTCTTCCTGCTTCCTTTCCGAGCCTGTTGACGTTACAAAGTACGGCGTTCTTTACGGCGGCGTACAGAAGAACGTTGGTCCTGCCGGCGTTCAGATCGTTATCGTAAGAGAAGACCTCATCGCTGACGGTCCCGCATTCAAGCAGACTCCTACCATGTGCGACTGGAAGGTACAGGCTGACGCTGAGTCGCTGTACAACACTCCTCCCTGCTACGGTATCTATATCTGCGGCAAGGTATTCAAGTGGATCAAGAAGATGGGCGGCCTTGAGGGCATGAAGGCTCACAATGAGAAGAAGGCTAAGATCCTTTATGACTTCCTCGATCAGTCCAAGCTCTTCAAGGGCACCGTTGTTCCCGAGGACAGATCCCTCATGAACGTTCCCTTCATCACAGGCAATGAAGACCTTGACAAGAAGTTCGTTGCTGAGGCAAAGGCAGCAGGCTTTGAGAACCTCAAGGGTCACAGAACTGTCGGCGGTATGCGCGCTTCCATCTACAACGCTATGCCTATCGAGGGCGTTGAGAAGCTCGTTGAGTTCATGAAGAAGTTCGAGGCTGAGAATTCGTAATCAAGATTGATATCCGGTGCGGCGCAGAACGGTTTACGGTCTGCGCTTGTGCCGATTTATAAGGGGGTGATTTTGTGGGCAAGGAAAAGATCAAGGATAGATTTGTAAAGGTCTATTCGCAGGGAAACGGATTGACCTCGGCTGTTGTTGAAATATATGTTGACAGAATGACGGGCGTTAATTATCTTTTCAACCACGACGGTTACGCGGGCGGACTGACCCCGCTGCTTGACCCCAACGGAAGACCGATAGTTACTCCCCTGAATGACTTTGATCGATAACAATATTTCAGAAAGGTATGATCGAAATGTACAATATACAGACACTGAACAAGATCGCTGCCTGCGGCACCGATAAGTTTGACAAGGCTGCTTACACCGTAGGCGACGCTGCCCAGAACCCCACGGGTATCATGGTGCGTTCCGCAAAGATGCACGATATGGAGTTCGGCTCTGAGCTGCTCGCTATCGCAAGAGCAGGTGCGGGCGTTAACAACATCCCCGTTGACAAGTGCGCTGAGCAGGGTATCGTTGTTTTCAACACCCCCGGTGCTAACGCTAACGCTGTTAAGGAGCTGGCTGTTTGCGGTCTGCTTCTCGCTTCCAGAAAGATCCCCGAGGCTATCGACTGGGCTAAGACCTTAAAGGGTCAGGGCGCTGAGGTAGGCAAGCTCGTTGAAAAAGGCAAGTCCAACTTTGCAGGCATCGAGATCACCGGCAAGACCCTCGGTCTGATCGGTCTCGGCGCTATCGGCGGCAAGCTCGCAAACATCGCTATCTCCCTCGGCATGGAAGTTATCGGCTATGATCCCTTCCTGTCCGTTAATGCAGCCCTCAACCTGAAGCCTCAGGTAAAGGTAACATCTAACATCAATGATATCTATGCAGAGAGCGACTTCATCTCCCTGCACCTTCCCTTCAACGCTGAGACCAAGGACACCATCAACAAGGACACCATCGCCCTCTGCAAGGACGGCGTTCGTATCCTGAACTTCGCTCGCGGCGAGCTGGTAAACGGTGAGGCTATCGTTGAAGCTCTGGGCAGCGGCAAGGTAGCAAGATATGTAGTTGACTTCCCCTCTGATGAGGTTCTGGGCGTTGACGGCGTTGTAGCTATCCCTCACCTGGGCGCTTCCACCGAGGAGAGCGAGGACAACTGCGCTAAGATGGCAGCTGACGAGCTCATCGGCTACATCGAGAAAGGCACTATCCTCAACAGCGTGAACTTCCCGAACGTTGAGCTTGCAAAGACCGGCGACACTCTCGTATGCGTACTGCACAAGAACGTTCCCGCTCTGCTCTCAAAGATCACTACCGCTGTTGCTGACAAGGGCGCTAACATCGAGAACATGGTAAACAAGTCCAAGAAGGACTGGAGCTGCACCATGCTCGACGTTACAGGTGCTGCTGACATCGACGCTATCAAGGCTATCGACGGCGTTGTAAGAGTAAGAGTTCTTTGATAATGCTATCCGATCTGCCGCCTGAAACGCTGCTGACCGCTGCGGCGGAAATAATCCTCCCGATGGCGGGTATGCAGCTGATATACCGACTTGCCGACCGCCGCGGCAGGCTTGCGAAAAAGCTTCTGCCGACAAAGGCGCGGCGCGGTGCGATGCTCACTGCGGGCATACTGCTGACGGTACTGATAACCGGCGCTGCGGCTTTCGTTACGAAAGCGGGCATCGGCATATACTACATAGTATGCGGTGCTGTCGTCGGGCTTATTACTGGAGTTGTTCTGGCTTCCATGAGCGGCGGACAGGACGAATGAGCTTTGCGGCTCACGGAATATCTATAACGAACAAAAAATGCTGCACTGCGGTGCGGCATTTTTTTTGCGGCGGCTTATGCTTATGAAACAAAGGCACCGCACGGAGCTTTGCCGTGCGGTGCCTTTGCTATGATATGGTATGATACAGTAAAATGCGGTATTATTCTTCGTCTGAGGTTATCGCTGCAACTTCGTAGATGAACTTGACATCGGTCTCGGTGCCCTCAGCGGCACCCGAGAAGCTTCCGTAGTCGCGGCTGAGGTCGGATAGCTTTCCGAGCCTGTCGAGCAGCGGCTTCAGGTCGCCGTTGTAAGCGTCAAAGATCTTGTCAATGCCTTCCTTCTTGAACTTGCTCATGCCGTCGTTGACCTTCTTGCCGCCCGCTGTCAGCTTGTTTATGCCTTCTACCAGCTGAGCCGTGCTGCTGTGGAGTGTGGTCACGCCGTCGAACAGCGTCTGTGAGCCTGCCGAAAGCTCGCCTGCGCCGCTTACGACCTCGCCGATAGCACTGTTGAGCTTCGCGGTGCCCGCTTTGAGCTGCCCCGCGCCGTCGTCGAGCTGAGCCATGCCGCCGCCCAGCTCATCTGCACCGTCCGCAAGGGTCTTTGCGCCGTCGGAGAGCTGCCCCGCGCCCTTGTCGAGAGCCTTGGCGCCCTTTGAGACTTCTATGATGCCGCTCACGAGCGTTCCCGTGTTGTCATAGAGAAGCTGTGCGCCGTCCGCGAGCTTTTTGTTGCCGTCTGCCAGAGCATCTGCGCCCGTGTCGAGCGCTGCCACTGATTCGTAGACGGTGGTTATGCCCGCGGCGTACTTTTTCGCGCCAGCGTCGAGAGTCCCGAGTCCCTCGCTAAGCGACTTCGCGCCTTCGGTGATGGTGCCGAGGTTCTCGTGCAGAGCGCCCACGCCCTCATCGACTGCGGCAGCACCCGTGTTTGCCGAGGATATCCCGTCGCCGAGCTTTTCTGTGCCGCTCGAAAGTGTGTAAGCGCCGCTGCTCAGCTGTGCCGAGCCGCTTTTCAGCTGTGAAGCGCCCGCCGATACATTCTGTGCGCCCGCCGCGAGGGTCTTTGCACCCTTTGACAGTGCTGCCGCACCGTCGGAAAGTGCCTTGCCGCCCTCGTTCAGCGTTGCCATTGATCCCGCAAGCGATGCGGCGCCGTCAGATACCGACTTAGCCCCCGACTTCAAAGCCTCCGCGCCCGCGGTGACAGCCGAAACGTCCGCACTTACCGTGCCCGAAGCTGCCTGAATGCTCGCGAGAGTAGACTGCTGCTGGGCTATCGAGTGTTCAAGGTTCGAGATCGCCGCGGCTATCTCGGGGATCTCCTCATCTGTGGACACCGCCTGCAATGCCGCGAGGGCAGCCTGATCGTCCGCGATGGAGGACATAAGCTCCGCCTCGGTCGCCGAAAGGGTATCCGATACTCCGTCAAGCTGTGCGGGTACAGCCGAAGCCGCGGTGTAAAGGCTGTCTATGCCCGTTTTGAGCTGATAAGCGCCTGCCGAAAGATCGTCCGCGCCTTTTTTTGCCTTGGATATCCCGCCCGAGAGCGTTTTTGCAGAGCTGCTTAGTGTGTCGGCATTTTCCGAGAGAGAAGCCGCGCCGCCCGAAACGCTTGCAGCGCCTGCGTTCAGCGTGTCCGCGCCCGTCGCCAGCTTTGCGGTGCTGTCGGCGAGATTTTTTGCGCCGTCCTTGACCGACTGTGCACCCTCGTCGGCGCTGTCGAGTCCCTTTGAAAGCTCGGACGAGCCTTTTTTCAGCTTGCCCGCACCCTCGGTCGCAAGCTCCAGCCCTGCCGCCAGCTTGTCGGCACCGTCCTTAGCGGAGGCTATGCCGTCGGTCAGCGCCGATGTGGAGTCCGCCACGGTCTTAACACCCGCTTTGAGCTTTTCGGTGCCCGAAGCCAGAGCCGCAGCACCGTCGGCGGTACTCTTTGCACCCTCTGACAGAGTCTTTACGCCCTTTTTGTATTCCTTGGCACCGTCTTTAAGCTTGCCAGCGCCGTCGGACAGCTCACCCGATCCCTTTTTAAGATCCTTCGCACCGTCCGAAAGCGTGCCTGCGCCCGCAGCGAGCTTGTCGGCGCCCGCCCTTGCAGAGCTTATGCCTGCCGCGAGCTTTCCTGCCGCTTCATCAAGGGCGTTCACGCCGCTGCCCAGCTCGGGTGCGGACTTCGCGAGCTTCTGTATGCCGTCGTTGAGCTTCTTGTCGCCGTTGTAAAGCTTATCCACGCCGCTCTTTAAGTCTCCCGACTTTGAGTTCAATGTCTTCAAGCCCTTGTACAGCTCCTTGGTTCCGTCGGCAAGCTGATCGGCAGCGTCGCTTAGCTTGTCAAGCTCGTCTTTCAGGTCGTCGATGCTGTCAACATCTCCGAGCTCCAGGTCTGCGAACACATCGGTGCTTGCAGCCGTCAGTGAAGTCTTCATCTCAAAATCAGTAACGTCTGCTGAGAACTCAAAATATTCGGGTATCTCGATATCTCCGTTGTCCTCAAGCCCGAGGCTCTCTTTCAGTCCCGGCAGGGCATAGCCTATGACGATCTCACGCTCGCCCTCGCTGACCACCTTGCCGTTTGTGACCTCAACGTTTTTGAATCTTTCGCCGTCGAGGAGTATTCCCGTTGCCATAAGGAACGGGGTGTACATGGTGACGTTCCTGCCGTCTATCTTTACTGTCTTTTTGGAATTGTTGGTGTAATCGTATCTCACCGTGACCTTGCCGCTCTTGCCCGCAAGCTCGGAGGGAGAAATGCTCCTGCCGTCCAGCTTGTAGCTGACGGCGATATCAACGGGAAGAGCCGCGTCGCTGTAACCCTTGTAATAGATATCATCTCCGCCCGCGTTCCAGTTCATGCTGCTTCCCGAGCCCGTGAAGCCGTCATCGTTCTTGGTGTTCTCGATATCGGTAAGGTCGGAAGCATCGGGTATGGTGTCCTTGCCGTCGGGATTGAGCAGATGCGAGGTGACGACCTTCTTTGCAGGCTTGCCGTTAGCATCGGTGATGACGTATACAGTTTCATCCTTCCTGAATCCGTCGGTCGTCTTTGCCTGCTCCGCCTTGTTATCGGCAGCTTCTGTACTGCCGTCCTTATCCTGCCCGCTCACAAGAGTGCCGACGGCCGCAGCACTTGCGTCCGCTGCATAAGCGAACATTCCCGTAGAGCCTGCTGCCATCAGCAGCGCTACGAGTCCCGCAAATACTCTGGTATAGTTTTTCATATCTATCAGACCTTTCCATATCATAAAATATCAAGCTGTTCTGAGTTTCTCTATCTTGTATGCCTTTCTCATGCCCGATGTCGTGTTCATTATGACCTTATCAAAAAGCATCAGCATCGAAGGCAGAACGCATATTACTACCACCATGCTTATCAAAGCGCCGCGCGACATGAGCGTGCAGAGCTGCGATATCATATCAACGCTTGAATAAAGCCCTACGCCGAATGTAGAAGCAAAGAACCCGAGCGCCGAAACGATTATGGATTTCATAGAGGTCGAGAGCGCAATGGTAACAGCCTCAGTCTTTTGCACCCCTGCGATGCGCTCAGCCTTGTAGCGGGTGGTCATGAGTATCGCATAGTCAACGGTAGCGCCCAGCTGTATCGTGCCTATGACGACAGATGCTATAAAGGGTATGGTCGTGTGCGTGTAGAACGGGATACCCATATTCACCGTTATCGCGAACTCTATCACCGCTACCAGTATCACAGGCAGGGTAAAGGATCTCAGCGAGATAAGGATTATTACGAATATCGCCGCGATGGATACGGTGTTTACCACCTTGAAATCCCGGTCGGTGATGTCGATAAGATCCTTTGTCGCCGCCGCTTCTCCTATGAGCATTCCGCGGCTGTCATATTTTTTCAGTATGCCCGAGAGGGCGTCTATCTGTTCATTTACCTCAGGGCTTGCGACCTTGTAGTCGGAGCCTATGAGCATTATCTGCCAGTCGCCCTCCTTCAGGATGTTCCTGAGCCTGTCGGGAACAGCTTCCTCGGGTATCGAAGAGCCTATAAGCTTGTCGAAGGATATGGTCATCTTTACGCCATCGACCTGCTCCATCTCATCGAGCATCCTGATAACTTCCTTGTGCTCCATGTCAGAGCTGCACATAAGTATGTGCGAGGTGTTTATGCCGAAGTCTTCCTTGAGCTTTGTGTTGGCAACAACGCTGTTGAGATCCTGCGGCAGGGTGTCTGTAAGGTTGTAGTAAACGGCGGTGTGTATCTGACCGTAGACCGCGGGTGCAAGTAATATCAGGAATCCCGCGATGAAAGCCTTGTGGTGCTTTATTATGAATGCCGCAGGCTTATCCATCGAGGGGATGATGTCGCGGTGTATCGTCTTTGTCAGCGCCTTGTCAAAGATGAGTATCATAGAAGGCAGCACCGTCACGCAGCACAGCACGCCTATCATAACGCCCTTTGCCATAACGATACCCATATCAAGCCCCAGCGTGTAGCTCATAAAGCAGAGTGCCACGAAGCCCGCAACGGTAGTGATGGAGCTTGATGAGACCGAGCCGATAGTCTGCGCTATCGCCTCTGCCATAGCCTCGCGGTTGTCTGAGAAGTTCTTCTTCTGCTCCTTGTAGCTGTGCCATAGGAATATGGAGTAGTCGATGGTGACTGCCAGCTGCAGCACCGCCGTCAGCGCCTGGGTTATAAAGGATATCTCGCCCAGCATTATGTTGCTGCCGAGGTTGTAAAGTATCGCCATGCCCGTCGAGCACATGAAGAATACGGGTATCAGCAGGCTGTCCATCGTAACGGCGAGTATTATGCTCGTGAGCACAACGGCTATCAGCACATAAGCCGTAGTCTCTTTCATGGTCAGGTCCTTTATGTCCTCGACTATCGCCGTCATACCGTTTATAAAGCACTGCTCGCCTGCGATCTTCCTCATCTTGACGACAGCTTCGAGCGATTCGTCGGATGATGTAGCCTTGTCGAAAAAGACCGCCATCATGGTAGCGTTGCCGCTGTTGAACACATCGTATATGTCATCGGGGAGTATCTCAACGGGCACCGAAACGTCAGCGATGTCGTCATACCAAAGCACCTCCCCGACCGCGGGCACCTTCTCGAATTTCTTTTTGAGCTTTGCTACGTCCTTCGGCTCCATATCCTCAACGACCACAAGTGCAAAGCCGCCCTTGCCGAATTCATCGAGCATTATGTCCTGCCCCTTCATCGTCTCGATATCACTGGGCAGATATGAAAGAATATCGTAATTTATATGCGTCTTGGCAACGCCTATCACCGACGGCACCATAAGCACTACCGAAAGTATCAGGATAAACACCCTGAGCCGAACGATCCCTTTCCCGACCTTTTTCATGACTGTATCATCTCCGATTTCGCAGTAAGTGTAGTATAACTCTCGATTTTTTTACAGTATAGCACAAAAATGACCGCAAGTCAATGACTGCCAGTCATTTTCGTACATCTGCACAAATTGACTAACAGTCATTATTGCGTTATGTCGGTTTTGCCATATTGACAAGCTAAAAAAAAACAGCTATAATATAAATAAGCAGACATTTGACGAATATCATCGAACCCCGAAGAAGGAGCGACCTTAAATGGGAAAACTCGATCTGAACAAAAAAGCAAAGGAAGAATCCCTGCTCTCTACCGCCTACAAGCTGTTTACCACAAAAGGCATCAGCAAGACCAGCGTTTCGGACATCACTACCGACGCGGGCGTTGCAAAGGGTACATTCTACCTCTATTTCAAGGATAAGTATGACCTGAAAGACAGGCTGGTCGCACACCAGTCCTCAAAGATCTTCCGCGAGGCTCTTGATGCTCTCTCCGACTGCGGCAAGGAGCTTTCTTTCAATGAAAAGATCATTTTTATAATAGACAACATACTCAGCCGTCTTGAAAACAACCGCCCTCAGCTGATATTCATCGCGAAGAATCTGAGCTGGGGCATATTCAAGCACGCGATAAACTCCCCCAAAACTGACGGCGAGCTGGGCTTTCGCACCATATACGAGGACATGATAAAGGACGCACCCGACGGCATCGAAGCGCCCGAGATCATGCTGTTCACGATAGTTGAGCTTGTAAACTCCACCTGCTACTCGTCGATACTCTACTCCGAGCCTGTGAGCATAGATGAGTTCAAGCCGTACCTTTACAAGTGCATAAACGATATCATCGACAGACACACGGGGGCAGGAAGATAAAGCCCCCGAAGAACAAGCCGAAAACGGGAGTTTGAGCTCCCGTTTTATTTTTTTGCCCCGACCGCGCACGGACAAAAAACTGTTGACGTTTTTGGGAAAATGTGATACAATCATATTAAGTATACTGCGAAAGGGGAGGATGCTGTGACATACTCCGGCAAAAGACGGCGTTACAGGAAGAAATACTTCAGGCTCAGGAAAAACCGCATCTGGATCTCGGTGCTGATGTATTTTATCGTGATCGCTTTTGCGGTGGTATTCCTTGCGGTCTTTGTGAGCGCATTCATGATCTTTGCGATAAAGGGAAAGATCGCCAGTGAGCATGATACAGATCAGCTGCTCGCTAAGCAGTATGTGCGTGAGATAAAGACCGAAACGCGAAACCCCTATAATGTCATCGACGAGGCGGGCAGGGATTATTTTATCCGCGACAAGAACGGTACGGTAATATACCTTAAAGGCAGGAACACCTGCGGGGAAAAGGGATATGATTTCAGCACGATATCTATGGGCGTGGTCGGCATTGAAAGCGGCTTTGATGAGTATAAGGTCTACCCCGATTCCGAGAATGACAGCATCCGTATAGCTGACAATGATTTTGCGGTAAATTATAAGCGCGTTCTGAAGGATACGCAAACGCTTCTCGATTCGGCATCGCCTAAAGAGTATATCGAGCTTCCCGTGTGGCTCGCAGTTCCCGTGCTTGACGGAGAACAGACTATATTCTTTAAGGCTTGCATGAGGATAACCGCCGAGGAAGCGGTGTTTGCTTACATAATGCTCGTGGCTCTGGCGGCGCTGATGCTCCTTATGTTCCTTGTCATGCTGATAGACGCCGTTTCAAATGCGGTGACTCAGAACAGGATCACAAAGCTTTTCTTTACCGATATCGTCACAAAGGGCCACAACCGAATGTGGTACCTCTACCGCGGAGAGCAGATCATACGAAGAAGACACTGGCTGAAATCAGGTCTTGCCGTTGTGAATATATCATTCGTGGATTACCGCAGGTTCTGCGTCTGCCATTCCATCGCGGAGGGCGAGCAGATATTGCAGCAGATATATGCCTGCATAAATTCCCGCATGGGCAGAAAGGAGCTGTGCGCTCATACCTCCGACGGAAGCTATGCGCTCATGCTCAGGTACAGCGATGAAGCGCTCCTGCGCCGCAGGATAGACGAGCTGCTGCAAGGGCTGCAAAGCATTGATACAGGTCACAGGTTCACCTTCCACGCGGGCGTTGACATCATAAGCCTTCCCGATGAGAGCGCCGTCAAGCTCTTCTTCAAGGGCAGCGACATAGACTTAGAGATTGAATACAACAACGCCTGCACCGCGCAGGCGAGCATAGAGAGCAGCGATGACAGCGGCGCTGTGTACTTTGATGAAAAGTTCGCACAGGATCAGAAGTGGATAGATACCGTTCAGGAGCGGCAGCAGTCTGCTCTCGAAAACAATGAGTTCGTGGTGTACTATCAGCCTAAGTACGACCCGCGCACCAATACCCTGAGGGGAGCCGAAGCGCTGATACGCTGGCAGTCCCCCGACCTCGGGTTCGTCACCCCGTACAGGTTTATCCCGCAGTTTGAAAAGAACGGCTTTATAACCGAGATAGATCATTACATGATCTCAAAGGTGGCAAAGGATCAGCGCAGGTGGCTTGACATGGGCTATAAATGCGTGCCGATATCGGTAAACGTATCACGCGCGCACTTCATCGAAAGCGACCTTGCGGAGCAGATACGCGATATGGTAGACGCGGCGGGAACTCCCCATGAGCTTATCGAGATCGAGCTTACCGAAAGCGCGTTCTTTGATGACAAAAAGGCGATGGTGACTACCATCAACAAGCTGAAGGAATACGGGTTCTCGGTGTCTATGGACGATTTCGGTTCGGGATATTCGTCACTCAATTCGCTGAAGGATATGCCGCTTGACGTGCTGAAGCTCGATGCGGAATTCTTCCGCGGTGAGATGGCAGGCACCGACCGCGGAGAGATAGTCGTTTCCGAAGCTATAAAGCTCGCGAAGAGCCTTAATATGCGGACGGTCGCGGAGGGCGTTGAGGTAAGGGAGCAGGTAGAGTTCTTAGCATCGCAGGGCTGCGATATGATACAGGGCTATTACTTCGCAAAGCCCATGCCCGCCGCAGATTACGAACAGCGCATGAAGAAATAAAGGCAGAGCTGCACAATGGCAGTGCGGCATTGCTTATATAAAGACAGGAGGATATACATATGAAAAAAGCATTGGTAGCATATTTTTCCGCGAGCGGCAGGACTGCTGCTGCGGCAAAGGTACTTGCAGAGGCTGCGGGCGCGGATCTCTATGAGATAAAGCCCGAGGTGCCTTATACGAAAGCCGACCTCAACTGGCAGGACAAGCAGTCGAGGAGCAGTGTTGAGATGAGCGATAAAAGCTCGCGTCCCGCACTTGCCGACCACAGCGCCGATATCAATGGTTACGACACCGTGTTCGTTGGCTTCCCGATATGGTGGTATATAGCCCCTACCATCATCAACAGCTTTCTTGAAAGCTACAACTTCTGCGGCAAAAGGATAATACTTTTTGCAACATCGGGCGGAAGCGGCTTTGGAAAGGCTGTAGAAAATTTAGAGCCCAGTGCCCCGGGTGCTGAGATCGAAGAGGGCAGGGTGCTGAACGGCACCGTTACTGCCGAGAGCCTGAAGGGCTGGCTCGCAGAGATCTGATATGATCTCTTTCATTGATATCAAACAGGAATGATCGAAGCCTTCCCGTTTTGCAAAAAGAGCAAAGTCGGGTCAATTTTCAGGAGGAAACCATTTATGCCAAATCCTATATTACCGCTTTGGGAGTATATCCCCGACGCAGAGCCGAGAGTGTTCGGCGACAGGGTATATCTTTACGGTTCGCACGACCGCCCCGCCTGCGAGGCTTTTTGCGATTTCAAGATGAAAGTATGGTCGGCATCTGTCAACGACCTTAACAACTGGCAGTGCCACGGCGACAGCTTCCGCACCAAGGACGGCGGAGAGCGCCCCGCAGATCCCGACTGGACGCGCCGCGAATGCTACGCGCCCGATGTTGTCGAAAAGGACGGAAAATATTATCTCTACTCTTATATCGTAGGCTCAAAGGGCGCAGTCGGAGTCTCCGACAAGCCGGAGGGACCTTTCAGGTGTCTGGGACAGTATCTTTACGATGAGGATACTAAGGTCGGCGACGATGGCATATTCAACGACGCGGGCGTGCTGGTGGACGATGACGGCAGGGTGTATGTCTTTTACGGCTTCACCGAATCGAATATGAACGAGCTTGACCCCGCGGATATGAGGACGGTCATAAAGGGAAGCTACAAGCGCCCCGTTATCGACGACACCGAAAACGCCCCGCGGGAACAGCGATTCTATGAAGCAAGCTCGCCGAGGAAGATAAACGGCAAATACTATATGATATACTCGCCCTGCACAGGCAGCAGGCTTGCATACGCCACCGCCGACAGACCCGAGGGTCCCTACACCTACCGCGGCTATATCATAGACAACGGTGCGGATTACCCGGGCGGCAACGACCACGGTTCCGTCGCCTGCATAAACGGTCAGTGGTATATCTTCTACCACCGCATGACCAACAACACGATAATGTCCCGCCGCGCCTGCGTCGAGAGGATAGAGATACTCCCCGACGGCAGCATACCGACGGTTGAAATGACCTCGCTGGGTTTTGAGGACTCGCTTGACCCCTACAAGCTGACACCCGCCGAGATAGCCTGCGTGCTTAAAGGCGGCTGCTTTGTGACCGAGAGAGATATCTTCACCCGCCCCATCGTGAACATTACTGACGGCGCTGTTATGGGCTACAAATACTTTGACTTCGGCGAGGACTACACGGGCGACAGCCTGACCCTCGCATTCAAGATACGCGGTTCGGGCACAAAATGCCGCATCCGCGTGATTATCGACGGCGAAGACGGCGAGGAGATAGGCGCGTGCGAAGTCGGCACGGCAGACGGCGTGTACAAGTGCAAGGTGAAGAACATCACGGGCAGCCATTCCGTATTCTTCCGCCCCGAGCACGGCGTTACCGACTGGACAAAGGAATACTTCGACGGCAAGCCGCTGTTTGAGCTGGAAGAATTTGTCTTTATGAAATAAAGATACTGCAAAAGCAGAATGTCGGAGCTTTTTCGATATTCTGCTTTTTTGTTTGACAAAATGCTCAGTATGTGGTAAAATAATGATATGTTAATTTTTTGAGAAAAAAGGAGTGATACCAATGCCGATAACAATAGTCCGTGATGATATTACAAGAATGGATGTCGATGCTGTCGTGAATGCCGCGAATACTACTCTGCTGGGCGGCGGGGGCGTTGACGGCGCGATACACCGCGCGGCAGGACCTATGCTGCTGAAAGAGTGCATGACGCTGGGCGGCTGCAAGATGGGTCAGGCAAAGGCGACAAAGGGCTACGATATGCCCTGCAAGTATATAATCCATACGGTGGGTCCCGTGTGGAACGGCGGCGGCTTCGGTGAGGAGCAGCTGCTGTCGTCCTGCTATAAGAACTCTCTGGAGCTTGCCGAACAGCTCGGCTGCAAGTCGGTGGCGTTCCCGCTTATATCGGCGGGGGCATACGGCTACCCGATCGCAGATGCAGCCGATGTCGCGCTGAGGTCGATAAACGAATACCTCTGCGGCAGCGATATGCGTGTGACGCTCGTGGTATTCGGGCTCAGGACGCAGCTGATGGACGAGGCAGAGATCGAGGAGATCAGGCGGTATATCTCCGAAAGCACCGCACCGCCGACGGGCGGGCTGCGCAGAAGACGTATCCTGCCGTCGGCACAGCCCGAGCCGCAGCCGACAGAACAGGCACAGGACGGCAAGAGCTTTTCTCAGGCAGTGATAAAGCGAATGACAGAGCTTGAGATCGCGGACAGCGAGCTTTGCCGCCGCGCGAACATAAGCGGCAGCCTGTTTGCAAAGATCCGCGAGGGCGGCGGATATCAGCTCAAAAAGTCGGAAGCGCTGGGAATAGCTGCGGCGCTGTCCGATGACACCGACAGTCTGGCGGAGCTTCTGAGCCTTGCGGGATACAGCTTCTCTTCATCGGAGAGGGCTGATCTTATCGTGAAGTACCTTTTCGACAAGCACCGCACGGACATCGCGGATATCGAACGCACGCTGTTCAGCTTAGACGCGGGGCTGCTGGGTGAAGCATGATGAAACGGGGCTGCTGCACTTGCGGCAGCTCTTTTTGCAGGAACAAGAAGGGAGCGTGAAAAGTATTGCAGAGGATCCTTGACAGCGGCGCTGCCGTTTATTTGCTGCTTGTACTTCTTGTGCTGACGGCGATAGCACTTATTGTGAGCAGGCTCAGCTACCGTCGTTACAGGCGCCGAGCGGAAGAAGAGGAATACCGAAAGCGGGAGGCTTCAAAGCGCAGGTATGTCACCGCGAAGATGAAGGAGCGCGTCCTTGAACGGGATAACGCCACCTGCCGTATATGCGGCATATCCCGTGAATACCTCGACAGCTTTTCCGAGGGGCTGGGCGATTACCTGCTGCTTGAGATCGACCACAAGATCCCCGTCAAGCAGGGCGGCTCGGGCAGCGATGAGAGCAATCTTCAGGTGCTGTGCTGGCGCTGCAACCGCAAAAAAAGCGGCAGCCGTACAAATGAAGAGGTCGCCGCCATGATAGATTACGGCATAGACAGAATGAAAAAACGCCGCGGCATTTTCCGCCGCTGATGTAAGAGAAAAAAATAATCCCGAAGCCGACAAACTCATCAGGCTTCGGGATATATTATTTTTCGGGAGAGCTGCTGTTACAGCGCTCTTTCTCTCTTTATATCGAGTCTCTCCTTTGCAAGCGTGATCGCCGCGTTTATCATGACACCCGATACGGCTATGAGCATTATCGTAAGGACATCGCTTATGCCGACAGCCGCGAGCTTCAGCAGCGAACGGATCGGAGCGATCGCCAGAACGCCGAGCTGGAGCAGTATGCCGACTGCTGTGATAATGTTGAGTGCCTTGTTGTTCCAGGATTCCTTTGTGGCAAACGCCAGGCTGCCCTTTGTCTTGCAGACGTAAGCCATGAGCATCTCGTTTATGGCAAGGGTGCTGAAGCAGTAGGTCCTGCAAAGCTTCATAAGCTCTGCATTGCCTGTAAGGTTGCCGACGATATCGCCCGTTCCGTACTTTGAGATAACGGGGAGCAGGAATGCGAGCAGCGCCACCACGCCGCTTATAACGCCCTGTATCACGATGTTCAGGTAGTCGCTCTTGTTGAGTATGCCCGCCTTTACATCACGGGGCTTTTCATTCATTACCGCATCCGAGCCTACGTCCATGCCGAGTGCAAGGGAAGGTGCGGTGTCGGTGAGAAGGTTTACCCAAAGTATCTGTATCGTTGAAAGCGGAGAGGAGAGTCCCGCAAAGATAGCGGAAGCCATGAGTATGACCTCGCCGAAGTTGGATCTGAGCAGATATACAACGGATTTCTTGATGTTGTTGAACAGGTTTCTGCCTTCCATCACGGCGTTCTTTATGGTGATGAAGTTGTCGTCTACGAGGATCATCTCGGCGGCGTCCTTTGCGACTTCCGTTCCGCCGATGCCCATTGCTACGCCGATATCCGCGGCTTTAAGTGAGGGCGCATCGTTTACGCCGTCGCCCGTCATGGAGCATATCTTGCCGTGCGATTGGAACGCCTGTACTATCTGAACCTTGTTTTCGGGAGATACTCTCGCGAAAACGCGGTAGTTGAGGACGTTCTTTCTGAACTCCTCGGGATCCATCTCGTCGATCTCGGCACCCGAAAGGCTCTGGGAGATATCGGTCGCTATGTTCAGTTCCTTTGCGATGGCAAATGCCGTGATCTTGTGGTCGCCGGTTATCATAACGACGTCGATGCCTGCGTGGTGGCATTCGTCAACGGTCTCTCTTACGCCTTCCTTGGGCGGGTCTATCATAGCGCCGAGTCCGACGAAGATCATGTCCTTCTCCTGAGGCACAGTGTCGCCCTCGCGGTAAGCAAGTGCGAGAACACGGAGAGCCTCAGAGCTCATCTTTTCGGCAGATTTTGTAGCCAGCAGAACGTCCTCGTTGGTGATGGGTCTTACGCCGTTTTTGTCAAGTATGCGGTCGCATCTTACGATAACGGAATCAATAGCGCCCTTTGTATAGGATACGTTCTTGACCTCGCCGCCCTTTTCAACGCGGCCGAGGGTGGTCATCATCTTTCTGTCGGAGTCGAAGGGTATCTCATCAAAGCGCGAGATAGCAGACATTATCTTGTCGTATCCGAGCTTGTTGTCCTTGGCGTATTTGATGAAAGCGGTCTCGGTGGGGTCGCCTATCTCCTCGCCCGTTTCCTCGGAATACTTGGCGTCGTTGCAGGCGAGGAAGCCTTCGAGCAGCTTGCCGAACACGCCGTCGTTTTCGGCGAGCTCCGCGGGAGCTTTTTCCTCGCCGTTGAGGTACCATCTTACTACGGTCATCTTGTTCTGGGTCAGGGTGCCCGTCTTGTCGGAGCAGATAACGTTCACCGCACCGAGGGTCTCGACCGCGTGTATCTGCTTGACGATGGCGTTGCGCTTGCTCATCTTCTGTATGCCTGCGGACAGCACAAGGGTCACGACCGTTGCAAGACCTTCGGGTATTACCGCTACCGCAAAGGCGATGGAGATCATAAGTGTTTCGATAAGCTTTGTGTTATAGATGAAGATCTGGCACACGAACATGAGTATGCAAAGCACAACGCCCGCGATGCCCAGCACCATGGAGATGCTGTTGAGGTTCTTTTGCAGGGGGGTCTCCTGCTTGGTGATCTTGCGGAGCATTCCCGATATCTTTCCGATCTCGGTATTATCGCCGATCTTTTCGACAACGCCCTCGCCTCTGCCGTATTCTATAAGCGTAGACATGAATACCTTGTCCTTGCGGTCGCCGAGGGGGGTCTTTTCATCGCTCTTCTCGTTGCAGTCCTTCTCGACGGCAACGCTCTCGCCTGTCAGGGCGGACTCGTTTACTTTAAGCGAGCTCGTCTGTACGAGTGCCAGGTCGGCGGGAACTACGCGGCCCGCTTCAAGTATGACGTAATCGCCCACGACGAGTTCGGCAGCGGGGATCTCTTTTTCCGCGCCGTCTCTGATAACGACAGCTGTTGAAGCATTGATCTGCCTCAGCGCCTCGACCGATTTTTCTGCCGAGACCTCCTGCACCGTACCGATGATGACATTTGCCAGCACGACGGCAATTATTATCACGCCGTCAACGAGCTCTCCCGTCATGATGGAAATGACCGCCGCCGCGATAAGCAGGAGCAGCAGCGGAGATGCAAACTGTCCCAGTATCACGGAAAAAAGGCTCTTCTTCTTTCCCTGAGTGAGTTCGTTCCTTCCGCTTTTGGCCCGTTCGAGCGCTTCGGCGGTAGTTAAACCTTTTGTTTCCATTTTCGTTCTCCTTTTTTTAACAGAGTGATGCCGCACAGTCTCTGCGCGGATCGTTACTAAACAAAGTCCACATTCTATTATAGCAGAGCAGCGCGGTAATGTCAATTACTTGAAGGTATTTTTTTGAGGTATCAACACCCGATGTAAAGTTCAAAGCCCCGCGGGCTGAGAGCTCTCGGGGCTTTGGCTTATATACAGGCTTACATATCAGATGTTAAAGCAACATAGGGTCTGCAACAGAGGTTCAGGGCTTATCACTTGACAGTGACGCTGACCGCCCTTCTGTTGAATTCCGAAAGATCCCATTTGCCGTCTATCTTGGCGCAAACGAGCATGAGGTAGGTCTTGCCTTCCTTGAGTTTAGGTGAAGTATAGACGGTCTGTGAAGCGGGGATATCCTGCTTCTGGATCCTCCACTTTCCCGAAACATATGCCGCCACGCCGTAATACTGCGCGTTCGGCACCTTTGTCCAGGTCAGTCTGAACTGATGGTATTTCTCGTTGTATTCAACGCTTACCTTGGGATAAACGGGGTCGGGTGTCGATGTCTGAGTGGAATACTGCAAAGAGGCGTACCTCAGCGGGCTGTTATCCGTATAGTCTATCTTTATCTTGTTCCACTGCTCCTTTGTCCCCAGATAGTTTATCCTTGAAAGGCTGCCGCAGCCATAGAACGCGCCGCTGTCGATGGTCGTGACGCTTGAAGGTATAGTTATTGAGGTCAGACCCGTGCATTCGGAAAATGTATCGCTTCTGATCCTTGTGATGCTATCGGGGATAGTTATGCTCGTAAGGTTCTTGCAGTTGTCGAACGCATACGCACCGAGGTCTTTCAGGCTGTTCGGCAGGGTAATGCTTCTAAGGGCGGTACATTCATAAAAAGCGCTGTAACCTATTTCTTCTACGGTGTCGGGTATGGTCACGCTTGAGACGGTCGAGAGAGACGAGAATGCTTCACGGTTTATCTTTGTAACGCGCATTCCCTCAATGGCAGAGGGCACTTTAACAGCGCCGCCCTTGCCTGTGTAACGGATTATGGTGACGCAGCCCGATACCACGTCATATGTGTAATCGGTGGAAAAACGGTAACTTAACGTGTGTGCGGCGAGATCGGGTGAGGCATTTGTACTTGCCGCTGATACAGTCGCCGGCGCTGCCGTCATTCCGAGTACAAGGGCTGCCGTCAGCGTTGCGGATATGATTCTTTTCTTCATGGATCAGTGTTACCTCCTGTTGGTCTTGCGGGGAAGATCTCCCCATTCATCACGCTTACATCTTATACCAAAATTATAGCATTAATTTATTTATATATAGCAACGCAAAGATGAATATACCGTGAATTATTTCATGGTACCCTTCCCGCGCTCTCAAAGCCTCATCCGGCGCCGCCTCCCGCCCCGTACAGCAGCGTATCATGCGCCGTTCAAAAGGTGTGGTTTATGCTGTAAAACCGTGCTATATCGGCGTTTTGCCTTTGCTTCGGCATATGAGATCATATGGTTTCAGTAGGAAGTTAACATTGTAGCAATAGGATAATATATTTATACTTTTGAGGGACACAAGCGCAAAAAATGTTAAATAAAATGACTTATCGGAAGGCGGACGAGGGGGTGAGATATCCTGCCGATCCCCGCATATCCCGACACCCTGCCCGCATATGATAATACAGCCCCGATGCGTAAACACAGGGGCGGGGAGGGGTATATTTATAATGATCGGACTATTACTGAGCCTGCTCAGCCGCTGCGGAGTTCTGTTCGCGCTGCATTTTGAGGGGGAGGGACATTTCCCCAAGCCGCTTTCGGCTAAGGAGGAGCGCGATTGCTTTGAGCGCATGGCGGCGGGCGACAAGGCTGCGCGGGATAAGCTCATAAGCCACAATCTTCGGCTGGTAGCACACATCGTCAAAAAATATTCCGTGTCCGCTTCGGATGTCGATGATCTTATCTCCATCGGCTCTATCGGGCTGATAAAGGCGGTGGGCTCGTTCGACCACACAAAGGGCGTGCGCTTTGCGACCTACGGGGCAAGGTGTGTGGAAAACGAGATACTCATGCACTTCCGCTCGACCAAAAAGCTTTCGGCAGAGGTGCATTTCGATGAGCCTGTTGACGTTGACAAGAACGGCAACGCTCTGACCCTCATGGACATTATCGCCGACGATGATATGCCCGTTGCCGACAAATGCAGCCTGAACAGCGACCTGCGGCGGCTTTGCGGGCTGGTCAACACCCTGCTCGACGACCGTGAGCGTGAGATAATCGTTATGCGCTACGGTCTGGGCGGACGTAAAGCAGTCACCCAGCGTGAGGCGGCGCAGAGGCTCGGGATATCCCGCTCATACGTCTCGCGCATTGAGAAGAAGGCGATGGAAAAGCTGAGGTCGGCTATGGAGAACGGGAGATAGGGACGCAAAAAAGCCGCACTTTCCGTGCGGCTTTGCCGTTTACTTCTTTAGCATTTTCATCGAGATGTCGAACGCCTGCACCGAATGCGTCAGTGCGCCGAGTGATATTATGTCAACACCCGTCTTTGCAATGTTTGCTATAGTCTGCTCGGTGACGTTGCCCGAGGCTTCAAGCTTCGCCCTGCCTGCGGTGATCTTTACGGCTTCTGCCATCTCTTCGCAGGACATATTGTCGAGCATTATGATCTCGCAGCCGACTTCCAGCGCTTCACGCAGCGAATCAAGGTCGCCGACCTCGACTTCTATCTTTACGGTGTGACCCATCTTCTCGCGCAGGGCGTTGACAGCTCCCGTGATCGAGCCGTAAGCGTCAAGGTGGGTGTCCTTCAGCATCGCGCAGTCGGAAAGGTTGTAGCGGTGGTTGCGTCCGCCGCCTACCGTCACGGCGTACTTCTGAAATACGCGCAGACCCGGCAGAGTCTTTCTGGTGTCGGCAACTGTCGCGTTCGTGCCCTCGATAAGCTTTACGCACTTGTTGGTCGCGGTCGCGATGCCCGACATATGCTGGAGTATGTTCAGCGCCGTGCGTTCGCCTTTGAGCAGTGCGCGTGTGTGCGCGGTCATACGCGCGATGATATCGCCCTTCTTCACCTGCTCGCCGTCGTGTATCAGCACCTCGAAGGAGGCGGAGGGGTCAAGCAGAGTGAACACCCTCAGCGCGATATCAATACCGCAGAGCACGCCCTCGGCTTTTGCCACATACTGCGCCGTGTCGATCTTATCTTCGTCAACAAGGTAGTCGGTGGTAACGTCGATGTAATTGATGTCTTCCAAAAGTGCCGACTTTATCATGTCGTCTATCTGAAATTGCATTAGTCTCATGTTGGTTGCTCCTTGTCTGTCAATTCCTCAAACCGTTCTTCCGAAATGTCCTCAACGGTGTAGCTTATCTTCAAGTCGCTGTCTACGGTGACGTGGTAAAGCTGGTAGGTGAAGTCATTTCCGCCGTTTGTTGCCTTTGTGAATATATCTGCCTGCCCCGCTGAGACGGCTTCGTAATTATATACCAAATAACAGTCGTTTTCGCCGTCGCTTATGCTGCGGTGGGAATGCTCGTTCAGTACTCCTTCCGCACTAAGCTGACAATCGAAATCATAGGCGCTGCCGTTGGCGTAATAAACAAGACGCAGCATTCCGTCCTCGGTAACGCCGGTGGAGTATCTCGGTCGGTTTTGCGGGTATTGCTTATGGGCGATGCCTTTTGACCGGTTGAACACCAGCATTATCGCAATGACCGCGACCGAGAAGATCGCCGCGAGAATCATAACCCATTTGATGATGTTCTTAACGGTCTTCATATTTGTGTCTCCTCGTCGTAAATCCCCTTCGGTGCCGGGGCCTTTTCGTATTTTATCACTATGTCGGTAAAGGCGGGGTAGCCCTGACGGTGCTTTAGTCCGGCTTTTCAAACTTGGGGCTGTTGGGTATCTCCTCTTTGCCCTCGCAGATCTCGGAGGCTTCTTTGAGGATTATATAAGCACAGGTCGCAAGGCTTCTGGCGAGGATATAATCGGTAGTGATAGCGTAGCGCTCGTTGTTGAGCCTGTCCATTATCGCCTTGACCTCATCGAGCCCGTCTTTCAGCCCCTGAACGTTGGGGATGACGAAGTAATCGTTCTGCATTATCTGACGTATGCGCCTGCGGCTGCCCTCGGGCATATTCGGTGCGCCCTTGTGGGTATCGAAAGTGTAATTCTCGAACACCTTCGGGGTGCTTTTTATGCGCTCGTTGATGTCATGTGCCGCACGGCGGGAGAATACATGAGCTTCGAGCAGGGAGTTTGAGGCAAGCCTGTTGTTGCCGTGAACGCCCGTGCAGCTGCACTCGCCGACCGCATAGAGCCCGTCTATCGTGGTGCGGGAGTAGGTATCTACCTTTATACCGCCCATGAGGTAGTGCTGGCAGGGGAATATCGGGATATAGTCCTTTGTCATGTCTATTCCCTGACCGAGCAGGTTCTTGTATATCATGGGGAAGCGCTTCTTTACGAACTCGGGATCTTTATGGGTGATGTCAAGGAAGAACTCGTCCGAGCCTGTGCGCTTTGATTCAAAGATTATCGAATGTGAAACAACATCGCGGGGGGCAAGTTCAAGGCGCTTGTCGTACATATGCATAAAGCGCTCGCCCTTGCAGTTGCGAAGATACGCGCCCTCGCCGCGGACAGCCTCGGAAACGAGGAAGCACTCGCGGGTGCGGCGGTTGTTGAACGCCGTCGGGTGGAACTGTATATAGCAGAGGTTTTTGATCTCGGCACCCATTCTGTAAGCCATGGCAATGCCGTCGCCTGTAGCTATCGCGGAGTTTGTGGTGTAGGCGTAAACTCTGCCGATGCCGCCCGTCGCAAAAACTGCATAGTGGCAGTTTACGGTAACGTAATTTGAATGATCGCCGTCATCGCCGCTGCGCAGCACCAGCAGGGAGAATCCCGTGTCGGTCTTAACGGTATCGCTGACGATGGAGTTTTCCCATATCGTAACGTTAGGCAGCTCCTGCACGGTGCGGATCAGGGTAGTCTCGATCTCATATCCCGTAGCGTCGGCGTGGTGGAATATGCGGTGCATACCGTGGCCGCCCTCAAGGGTGCGGTGGTAGTCGCCGTTTTCCTGCTTGTCGAACTCGGCACCAAGCTCAATGAGCTTGCCGATGTCAATGCAGGCTTCATTTACGAGCACGTCGGTAGCGTCGGGGTCGTTTTCATAGCCGCCCGCCACAAAGGTATCGTGTTTGTGCTTTTCGGGAGAATCCTCGGGGGACTCGTAAACTCCCGCTATACCGCCCTGTGCCAGCGCGGAGTTGCACAGTGTTAGCTCACGCTTGGCTATGACCAGAACGTTTATAGAGCGGTCAAGGTTATAAGCGGCATAAAGCCCCGAAGCGCCCGCGCCGACTATAACAACATCATAATTCATCATATCCATAATCAATCATTCCCTTTATACCTTATTATATAGTATATATAGCAGCACCCTGCTGCCGGTAATAAAAAGGTTAAACTTATTTAATGATACCATATATACAGCCGTGAATCAATGGTTATTTTGTAAATTAATGTCTTCTGTTATACAAAAAGGAAAAAGTTGTGATATTACGGGCGGTTTGCGTTTGTCTATTGATTATTTCGGAAAGATATGCTATAATGAAGTATATTACCAAAAAGGAGCCGATAGCTATGAACCAGACCAAATGCCCTGTATGCGGAGGACAGCTTGAATATTCGAGATCGGGGCTGAAGATGACCTGTCCCTATTGCGATGCAGTCTTTGAGACACCCGAAGCGGAAGCGAGACCTAAGAAGAAAAAGCCCGTCTTCGATCCCGAGATGTTCATAGTCGAACAGAAGATAAAGGACGAGCTATCCTCGCCAAAGCACGAGAGGACGGACGAGTGCCTTCGCACGATATCATACTGCCTCAGCGAATTTCAGACCCCCGATGAGATCGCCGGCTACATGAGAAAGTATATCCGCGGAAAGGATCTTGCGGCACCGGGTATAAACGAGGTCATGATCGACAAGGTCATGAGCCGTGTGTCTTCCGAAATGAAATCGGATGAGAAGATAATCCTCTACTATGACAGAGGTCTGATAATGAAGAATAAGGAGTTCCTGCTGCTGACTGACAAGAGGATATTTTTCGTGAACAAGAGGAATTGCCTGTATGTGTTCCACGAGGATGTAGACAGGTTGGAGCTTGACAGCAGCGGCGACTGCCCTATGTGGGAGATAAACGACGATTACGAACGCACGATACCTTCTGTGACGAGCGCCGTCGTTCAGGGCGCTATGATAGCGTACATCTGCCTTTGCGGCTTTATAAAAGATCCCGACAAAAACAGGATAAAGCTGTTCTGACGGAGGTGCAGGCTATTCCGATGAGAAACTGCTTATGAGCAAGTCTGTGACAGCCCTGAGTGCTCTGCTCTGGAATATCGTGATAAGTAAAGACAAAAAGCGCCGCATCGTAAAGCTGTCGGACAGCAAAACTGATTCGTGACAATGCACAAAATGAGCAGCGATTGTTGGCAAAATTTCTCTTGCATAAACAGCTTTGATTTTGTTAAATTTCTGTAAAACCACTTGCAAAACGGCGGTTTATGATATATAATATGTATTGCGTGACTGCAACGGTACGGAATTACTAAAAGCAGTTCCGTACAATGATATGCGATGAAGCGGGAGGTTGCTGACGGTGCGTCAGGTAATTTCCGCCGAGTATGTCCGATTTTAAACCGGGCGACTGTAATAACGAAGCACTGTGTGTTGGCTTGTACTTCTTGCGAGGGGCGATCATCGCCTTTTGTACGGGCAGGCTGTGCGTCTTATGGTCGGAAGCGGTAAAAGGCTTTCGGCATTTTTTATGAAACGGGCAGGAAACACACGGGAGAGTGGTTACAGTAGTCACCCCCGAAAAAACACTACGCATCAAGGAGGCGATTTTAGTGGCAGTCAATGAAAGGATCAGAATCAAGATCAAGGGCTATGAGCACGCAACTGTAGACGCTGCTGCTGCAAAGGTAGTAGACGTGGTAAAGCGCTCGGGCGCAAAGGTATCGGGACCTATCCCGCTGCCTACCGACAAGGAGATAGTTACTATCCTCCGCGCCGTTCACAAGTATAAGGACAGCCGTGAGCAGTTTGAAATGAGAACTCACAAGAGACTTATCGACGTGATCAGACCCACCAAGGAAACAACTTCGGACCTTGAAAATCTTGAACTTCCTGCCGGAGTAAGCATCGTAATGGAGATCAAGTAAGTTCTCCCAACGAGATCGCGTGCGATCTCGAAACGTATGCACCGCAGGTCATGTCAGGGACGGCAAGTCCTTGACCAATAACCAACTAGGAGGAAAAGAAAATGCAGAAAGGTATCATCGGTAAGAAGATCGGCATGACACAGATCTTCGATGAGTCGGGAAAGGTTATTCCCGTTACTGTTGTTGAAGCAGGTCCCTGCGTAGTCGTTCAGAAGAAGACCATCGAGAACGACGGCTACGAGGCAGTACAGCTCGGCTTCGGCGACATCAGAGCAAAGAGAGTGAACAAGCCCCTTGCAGGTCACTTCAAGAAGGCTGACGTTGCACTCAAGAGAACTCTT
Source organism: Ruminococcus sp. (assembly GCA_024697545.1). Taxonomy (GTDB): domain Bacteria; phylum Bacillota; class Clostridia; order Oscillospirales; family Ruminococcaceae; genus YE71. The sequence continues at coordinate 46,472 of JAILFN010000034.1, read as the reverse complement.
AAGGAGTTCAGATTCGACGACTGCTCTGGACTTAACGTTAAAGACATAGTAAAGGCTGACACCTTTGAGGTGGGCGACATCGTTGATGTAAGCGGTACTTCCAAGGGTAAAGGCTATGCTGGAACCATCAAGCGTCACAACAACGCAAGACTGAAGGAGACCCACGGTACAGGTCCTGTACACAGACACGCAGGCTCTATGGGTGCTTGCTCTTCCCCTTCGAGGATCTACAAGGGCAAGTGCATGCCCGGTCAGCTCGGTAACGAAAAGGTAACCGTGCAGAATCTCGAAGTCGTAAAGGTTGACGCTGAGAACAATCTTATCGCGATCAAGGGCGCTATCCCCGGTCCCAAGAACGGTACCGTTACCATCGTTGATTGCGTTAAGAAGGCTTAATGGAAGGAGGAAATAAAAATGTCACAGATCAATGTAGTTGATATGAAGGGCAGCAAAGTATCCGACCTTGAGCTTAATGATAAGGTGTTCGGTATCGAGCCTAACAAGGCTATAATGCACGCAATGGTTGTAAACTACCTCGCAAATCAGAGACAGGGCACACAGTCCACTCTTACCAGAACTGAGGTATCAGGCGGCGGAAGAAAGCCCTGGAGACAGAAGGGCACCGGTCACGCAAGACAGGGCTCCATCAGATCTCCTCAGTGGGTACACGGCGGTATAGCACTCGGCCCCAAGCCCCGCGATTACAGCTATTCGATAAACAAGAAGGAAAAGAGACTTGCGATGAAGTCGGCGTTCTCTTCCAAGGTACTCGATAACGATATGATCGTTGTTGACAAGATCGCTCTCGACGGCTATAAGACCAAGACCGTGGTTGAGATGCTCAAGGCACTCGGCTCCGAAAAGAAGGCTCTTATCGTTACCGAGAACGTTGATAACGTACTGGTAAAGAGCGCGGCAAACATCCCCGGAGTAAAGACCGCGACCGTAAACACTCTGAATGTTTATGACATCCTTAACCACGACAAGTTCATCGTTGTGAAGGACGCTGTCGCTAAGATCGAGGAGGTATATGCATAATGGAAAAGATCGCTTCTGATATCATCTTAAAGCCCATCATCACCGAGGATTCGATCGAGCGTCTTGCAGATGGCAAGTACACCTTCAAGGTAGCAAAGATCGCAACTAAGGTTGAGATCGCTAAGGCTGTTGAGACCCTCTTCGACGTAAAGGTATCTAAGGTAAACACCATAAGCGTTAAGGGCAAGGAAAAGAGAATGGGCAGATACGCAGGTTTCCGCCCCGATTGGAAGAAGGCTATCGTTACCGTTGAGGGTGACAAGACCATCGAATTCTTCGACGGCCTGTTCTGATAGCTTGAAATATAGGCGGCAAGACGATGTGATAAGTCTAAAAATGATCCGCCTGATAAGCGGAGGATACGCTCCTCCGAATAATAAGGAGTTGAATTAAAATGGCAATAAAGAGCTATAAGCCTACTACTCCCGGTCGCCGCGGCATGACCGTTACCGACTACTCGGGACTTAGCAAGGTAGCTCCCTGCAAGGCACTGCTCGAGCCGATGGATAAGCACAGCGGCAGAAACAGCTACGGCAGGATCACCGTTCGTCACAGAGGCGGCGGCGTTAGAAGAAAATACCGCGTTATCGACTTTAAGAGAAATAAGCTCGATATGGACGCAAAGGTGCTCACCATAGAGTACGATCCTAACAGATCTTCCTTCATCGCACTCGTTGAATACGAGGACGGCGAGAAGAGATATATCATCGCTCCCGAAGGACTTCAGGTAGGCGAGACTGTAAGAAGCGGCGATTCCGCTGATATCAAGGCAGGCAACGCACTGAGACTTGCAGTTATCCCTGTTGGTACTTTCATCCACAACCTTGAGCTTTATCCCGGCAAGGGCGCACAGCTCGTTCGCTCGGCAGGCAACATGGCTCAGCTGATGGGTAAGGAAGAAAAGTACGCACTGGTAAGACTTCCTTCCGGTGAGATGAGAAAGCTTCCCATCGACTGCATGGCGACCATCGGTCAGGTAGGCAACATCGATCACGCTAACGTGAATATCGGTAAGGCAGGAAGAAAGCGCCACATGGGCTGGAGACCTACCGTTCGCGGTTCTGTAATGAACCCCTGCGATCACCCCCACGGTGGTGGTGAGGGTAAGTCCCCCATCGGACGTCCCGGTCCTGTTACCCCCTGGGGCAAGCCTACTCTGGGTTACAAGACCCGTGCTAAGCATCATCGCTCCGATAAGTATATCGTAAAGCGCAGAAACGGTAAGTAATGCTGAAAGGAGGCAGATGACACATGGGAAGAAGTGTAAAGAAGGGACCTTACGTTGAAGAGTCTCTTATGAAGAAAGTATTAGCTATGAACGAGGCAGGCGAGAAGAAGGTAGTTAAGACCTGGAGCCGCGCTTCGACAATTTTCCCCGACTTCGTGGGTCATACATTTGCAGTTCACGACGGCAGAAAGCACGTTCCGGTATATGTTACCGAGGATATGGTAGGACATAAGCTGGGCGAGTTTGCTCCGACAAGAACATTTAAGGGTCACGCCGGCTCTAAGACCTCGAATAACGGCAAGAAGTAACGGCGGAAGGAGGAACTTACAATGGAAGCAAAGGCAATTTTAAGAACTGCCAGAATAGCTCCCAGAAAGGTACAGATCGTTCTGGATCTTATCAGGGGCAAGGATTATGAGGTTGCACTCGCAACTGTAAAGCATACACCCAAGGCTGCCAGTGAATATCTTGAGAAGCTTCTGAAGTCCGCCGCTGCAAACGCTGAGAACAATCACAACATGGATAAGAACAACCTCTATGTTGCTGAATGCTACGTTTGCCCCGGACCTATCATGAAGAGGATCATGCCTAGAGCACAGGGCAGAGCTTACAGAATACTCAAGAGAACATCGCACATAACCGTAGTTCTCAAGGAAAAGGAAATCTAAGGAGGTAATCTTATGGGCCAGAAGGTCAATCCGCACGGACTTAGAGTCGGTGTTATAAAAGATTGGGATTCCCGTTGGTTTGCCGGAAAGAACGACTTTGGCGATACCCTTGTTGAGGACTACAAAATTCGCAAGTTTATCTTGAAGAAGCTTAACCAGAGATCAAAGAATCCTGCTAGCAAGACCGTATACGCCGGTGTTCCCAAGGTGGAGATCGAGCGCTTCGCAGACAGCGAGGGCGGTCAGAAGATCAAAGTCCATGTACACTGCGCTAAGCCCGGTCTTGTTATCGGTAAGGGCGGTGCTGAGATCGAAAAGCTGAAGGCTGATATCGAGAAGCTGACAGGCAAGAAGGTCTCCATCAATATCGTAGAGGTAAAGAGCCCTGACATCAATGCACAGCTCGTTGCTGAAAAGATCGCTCATGATCTTGAGGACAGAGTTTCCTTCAGAAGAGCTATGAAGCAGTCCATCGGTCGTGCTATGAAGCTCGGCGCAAAGGGCATCAAGGTAAAGTGCTCCGGCCGTCTTGCAGGTGCTGAGATCGCAAGAAGCGAAGCTTATCACGAGGGTACTATCCCGCTGCAGACCATCAGAGCTGATATCGACTACGGCTTTGCTGAGGCAAATACCACTTACGGTAAGATCGGCGTAAAGGTTTGGGTTTACAGAGGCGAAGTTCTCAAGGGTGAAAAGGCTGCTACCGACAGACGCCCCGAGAGAAGACCCAGAAGACGCGATGACAATAACAATAACAGACGCGGCGGCAGAAGAAACGGTAACTTCAACCGCGGTAATAAGAGCGAAGGGGGTAACAAGTAATGCTGCTTCCTAAGAGAGTAAAGTACAGAAGAGTACAGAGAGGTAGACTTAAGGGCAAGGCTACCAGAGGAAACAAGGTTACAAACGGTGAATTCGGTCTTCAGGCACTTCAGCCTGCATGGATCACTTCCAACCAGATCGAGGCTGCTCGTATCGCTATGACAAGATACATCAAGAGAGGCGGTCAGGTTTGGATAAAGATCTTCCCCGACAAGCCTGTAACAGAAAAGCCCGCAGAGACCCGAATGGGTTCCGGTAAGGGCTCGCCCGAGTACTGGGTAGCTGTTGTAAAGCCCGGTCGTGTAATGTTTGAGATCGCAGGCGTTAGTGAAGAGACTGCTCGTGAGGCTATGAGACTTGCGATGCACAAGCTTCCTATCAAGTGCAAGTTCGTTAAGAGAGAGGACGGTGAACAGTAATGAAGGCAAGTGAATTTAAGGATCTGTCCGTAGCAGAGCTGGAGCAGAAGCTCGCAGAGCTGAAGCAGGAACTTTTCAACCTTCGCTTCCAGCATGCTGTTAACCAGCTCGAGAATCCCATGCGTATGAAGGCAGTAAAGAGAGACATCGCTCGCGTAAAGACTGTTCTTCGCAGCAATGAGAATGCCTGAAGGGAGGAGCAGCAATGAGCGAAAGAAATCTTAGAAAAACCAGAGTAGGTATGGTCGTTTCCGATAAGATGGACAAGACTATCGTGGTTGCTATCGAGGATAACGTTGCACACCCTCTCTATAAGAAGATCATCAAGAGGACCGTAAAGCTCAAGGCACACGATGAGAATAACGAGTGCCACAAGGGCGATAAGGTCGAGGTAATGGAGACAAGACCCCTTTCCAAGGATAAGAGATGGAGACTTGTCAGAGTTATCGAGCAGGCTAAGTAATTTTTGAAATTTAACGGATTTTTTGAAAGGAGGAACGCACTGTGATACAGATGCAGACTTATCTCAAGGTTGCAGATAACTCCGGCGCAAAGGAGCTTATGTGCATCAGAGTATTAGGCGGCACTCGCAGAAGATATGCGAACATCGGCGACGTTGTTGTTGCTTCTGTTAAGAAGGCAACACCGGGCGGAGTTGTTAAAAAAGGCGATGTTGTTAAGGCAGTAATCGTTCGTTCGGCAAGCGGTCTCAGAAGAGCAGACGGAACTTATATCCGTTTTGATGAGAATGCAGCCGTAATTATAAAGGAAGACAAGAACCCCAGAGGTACCCGTATTTTTGGACCTGTGGCAAAGGAGCTTCGTGAGAAGGACTATATGAAGATACTTTCTTTGGCTCCCGAAGTACTTTGATCAGGAGGGCGTCGTTAAATGAGTAAGGTACACGTTAGAACCGGCGACACCGTAGTAGTTCTCTCCGGAAAGAACAAGGGACAGCAGGGCAAGGTCGTTGCTGTATCCCCCAAGGAGGGCAAGGTGATCGTTGAGGATATCAACAAGGTCAAGAAGCACGTTAAGCCCAGACAGATGGGTCAGCAGGGCGGCATAATCGAGGCTGAGGGCGCACTTTATGCGTCTAAGGTACAGGTCGTTTGCCCTAAGTGCGGAAAGCCCACCAGGATCGCACACAAGATCCTCGAAAATGGCTCCAAGGTCAGAGTTTGCAAGAACGAAGGCTGCGGAGAGGAATTTTAAGTAAGGAGGAGAACTAAAGATGGCAAGATTAAAAGAATACTATGTGTCCGACGTTGCTCCTGCACTTATGAAGAAATTCAAGTATGAGAACGTTATGCAGATCCCGAAGCTCGACAAGGTAGTTATCAATGTCGGCTGCGGTGCTGATAAGGACAACAAGAAGGTCATCGACGCTATCATGACAGACCTCGCAGCGATCACCGGTCAGAAGCCGGTTGTCTGCAAGGCTAAGAAGAGCGTTGCGAACTTCAAGCTGAGAGACGGACAGATCATCGGCGTAAAGGTCACACTCAGAGCAGACAGAATGTATGAATTCGTTGACAGACTGTTCAACGTAGCATTCCCCCGTGTTCGTGACTTCAGAGGCATCAACGGTGATTCCTTCGACGGCAGAGGCAACTACTCTACCGGTATCAAGGAACAGCTGATCTTCCCCGAGATCGAGTACGATAAGATCGACAAGGTACGCGGTATGGATATCAACTTCATCACAACCGCAAAGACCGACGAAGAGGCTAAGGAGCTGCTTTCGCTTCTCGGCGCTCCGTTCGTGAAGTAAGAAGGAGGGTAAAGTTACTATGGCAAAGAAGGCTATGATAAATAAGCAGCAGGCTGCACCTAAGTACTCCACCCGCGCTTACAACAGATGCAAGATATGCGGCAGACCGCACGCATATCTGAGAAAGTACGGCATCTGCCGTATCTGCTTCAGAGAGCTCGCACACCAGGGCAAGATCCCCGGAGTCAAGAAGGCAAGCTGGTAAAAGGGAGGTTAATACAGAATGCAGATCACTGATACAATTGCGGACCTGCTTACGAGAATCCGTAACGCTTCTACCGCAAAGCACGCAACAGTTGACATCCCCGCTTCCAATATGAAGAAGTCTATCACCCAGATCCTTCTCGATGAGGGATACATCAAGGACTTTAAGGTAATTGATGACGGAAAGCAGGGAATAATCAGAGTAACCCTTAAGTACGATGAGAACAGAAACCCCGTTATTTCGGGACTCAAGAGAGTTTCCAAGCCCGGTCTTAGGATCTATGCCGGCTGTGAGGATCTTCCCAAGGTAATGAGAGGACTTGGCGTTGCCATCATCTCTACCTCTAAGGGTGTAATCACAGATAAGAAGGCTAGAGAGCTTAACGTCGGCGGCGAGGTTCTCGCTTACGTTTGGTAAGGAGGAATAAAGGCTATGTCAAGAATTGGTATCAAGCCCATTGCTGTTCCTGCCGGTGTAGACGTGACCATCGCAGACGGAAACGTTGTTACTGTTAAGGGACCTAAGGGCACTCTTACTAAGTCCTACAACAAGGACATGATAATCAAGTTCGAGGGCGGCGAGATCACAGTTGAACGCCCCTCCGATAATAAACAGCACAAGTCCCTTCACGGACTTACAAGAACGCTCATCAACAATCAGGTCATCGGCGTTACCGAAGGCTACTCCAAGCAGCTTGAGATCGTCGGTGTAGGTTACAGAGCCCAGAAGAAGGGCAAGGACGTTCATCTTAACCTCGGTTTCAGCCACCCCGTAGTGGTTTCTGAGACTGACTCCATTAAGCTTGATGTTCCTCAGCCTAACCAGATCGTTGTATCCGGTATCGACAAGCAGGAGGTAGGTCAGTTTGCCTCTGAGATCCGTGAGAAGCGTCCTCCCGAGCCTTATAAGGGCAAGGGTATCCGCTATACCGGCGAGTATGTCATCCATAAGGAAGGCAAGGCCGGTAAGGGTGCGAAGAAGTAACCCGTAAAGGAGAGAATAAGCTATGGTTAAGAAGATAGACAGGGCAAAGGCAAGAGCAAAAAGACACTACAGAGTCCGCAACAAGATCAGCGGTACTGCTGAGTGCCCTCGCCTGAATGTATTCCGCTCCTCTAAGCATATATACGCTCAGATCATCGACGATATCAAGGGCGTAACTCTTTGTGCAGCTTCCTCGATGGATAAGGGATTCGAGGGCAACGGCGGCAACAAGGAAGGCGCACGCAAGGTCGGCGAGGCTATCGCTAAGGCGGCAGCAGCAAAGGGTATCACAGAGGTCGTATTCGACAGAGGCGGCTATGTGTACCACGGACGCGTTCAGGAATTAGCAGAAGGAGCTCGCGAAGGCGGACTCAAGTTCTAAAAGGAGGTTTTACGCTTGGCTTTAATAGATGCTAACAGTTTAGAGCTTACCGAAAAGGTAGTTGCTATAAACAGAGTATCCAAGACCGTTAAGGGCGGCCGTATCATGAAGTTCTCGGCACTCGTAGTTGTCGGCGACGGAAACGGCACCATCGGCTTCGGTCTCGGAAAGTCGGGAGAAGTTCCCGACGCTATCCGTAAGGGGATTGAGGATGCTAAGAAGAATCTGGTAAAGATATCCCTCAGAGGTACCACCATCCCTCATGAGATCATCGGTAAGTTCGGCGCAGGTGAGGTTCTGCTCATGCCCGCCGCACCCGGTACCGGCGTTATCGCAGGCGGCCCTGTAAGAGCCGTTGTAGAGGTAGCTGGAATCAAGGATATCAGAACAAGATCTCTGCGTTCCAACAACCCTTCCAATGTAGTAAGAGCTACATTCAACGGTCTGGCTTCGGTCAAGAGCGCTGAAGAGGTCGCCGCAAAGCGCGGTAAGACCGTAAAGGAAATTTTAGGTTAAGATAGGAGGACAAGGCAATGGCTAATCTTAAGATCAAGCTTGTAAGAAGCCTGAATTCTAAGTCTAAAAAGCAGATCGCTACTGCACATTCCCTTGGTCTTCGTAAGATCGGCGCTGAGACCGTTCAGCCCGACAATGCACAGACGCAGGGCAAGATAAAGGTAATTTCTCACCTTGTAGAAGTTACTGAAGCGTAAGACAAGGAGGTGCATTTAGTATGAAGCTGCACGAATTATCCCCCAACCCCGGCTCCGTTAAGGACGTCAAGAGGATAGGCAGAGGCCATGGCTCCGGTCAGGGCAAGACTGCCGGTAAGGGTCATAAGGGTCAGAAGGCTCGCTCCGGCGGCGGAGTAAGACCCGGATTTGAGGGCGGTCAGACCGCACTCGCAAGAAGAATCCCTAAGAGGGGCTTCAATAATATTTTCAGAACCGAGTACGCTACCGTTAACGTATCCGATCTTGAGAAGTTTGTTGACGGTACTACCGTTGACCTTGAACTTCTGAAGGCTTCGGGACTCGTTAAAAAGGAGCTTGACGGCGTTAAGATCCTCGGAAACGGAGAGCTTACAAAGAACCTTACCGTTAAGGCTGCTAAGTTTACAGCTGCTGCTAAGGAAAAAATTGAAAAGGCAGGCGGGAAGGCTGAGGTGATGTAATTGTGTTACAGACCATGAGAAATGCATGGGCGGTGCCCGAGCTTCGCAAGAAGCTGCTGTACACGTTACTCATCATAATCGTATATCGTATAGGCGGTGCAATACCTGTTCCTTACCTGGATACAGAGACACTTAAAAGCTGGTTTGCAGATCAGAGTGCTTCCGGAAACGTGTTCAGCTACCTGAACGTGCTTTCGGGTGATAACTTCTCAAAGGGTACTCTGCTCGCACTCTCGGTTTCGCCTTACATCAACGCGCAGATCATTATCCAGCTGCTGACTTACGCACTTCCGCCGCTTGAAAAACTCGCGAAGGAAGGCATGGAAGGCAGAAAGAAGATCGATAAGGTCACAAGGTATACCGCACTGGGTATCTCGGTATTCCAGGCCTGGGCATATTACCTGACCCTTAAAAATACAGCTCACGCCCTTGTATACACAGGCTCGGGCTTTGAGAAGATCTTCTCTGAGGTCGTTATCATCGCTTGCTTCACCGCAGGCTCCTTCCTCACCATCTGGCTCGGCAATCAGGTAAGTGAAAAGGGTATCGGAAACGGTATCTCTATGCTCCTGTTTGCAGGTATTATCGCGCGTATCCCTACAGACATCATCAGAGATATCGGTTACATGAAGACCGATGACACCAAGTATAAGATACTCGTTCCTCTGCTGTATGTCATCTATGTTCTCATGATCGCTCTTATCGTGTTCATGAACAACGCCGAAAGACGTATACCGATAGCATACGCTAAGAGAGTAGTCGGAAGAAAGCAGTACGGCGGTCAGAACACTTTCCTGCCCATCAAGGTTTCGATGGCGGGCGTTCTGCCTATCATCTTCGCGATGGCATTTATGTCTCTGCCTTCAACGCTTGAGCTGTTCATCACTCCCAAGCCGGGCGGATTCTATGAGAAGCTGCTCAAGTGGTTCAGCTATACTCATCCCGTATACGGTATACTTTACTTTATACTCATTATCGCATTTAACTACTTCTATATTTCCATGCAGTACAATCCGCTGGAGATCGCGAACAACCTCAGACAGTCCAACGGCTCTATCCCGGGTATCCGTCCCGGTAAGCCTACCGTGGATTACATGAGAAGAGTTCTCTCGAAGATCACCCTCGTTGGTGCGTTCTTCCTCGGACTTATCGCTCTGTTCCCGATCATCTTCGGCGTAAGCACGGGTCTTCCTGTTGCTATGGGCGGTACCTCGATCCTCATCGTAGTTTCCGTAGCGCTCGAAACTGCAAGAACTATGGAATCCCAGATGATGATGCGTCATCACAAGGGCTTCCTTGAATAAGCTTTAATACAGTCTGAGAACAGGAGGAAAACCATGAATCTGATTCTTTTGGGAGCTCCCGGTGCCGGCAAGGGCACACAGGCAGAGGTCATCTGCAAGGAGCTTGGCATACCTACCATTTCTACCGGTAATATGCTCAGAGCTGCTGTAAAGGCAGGCACTGAGTACGGTCTTAAAGCAAAGGCCGCAATGGACGCCGGAGATCTTGTTTCCGACGATATCGTTATCGGTATCCTGAAGGACAGGATAAAGGAGCCTGACGCACAGAACGGCTTCATTCTCGACGGCTTCCCCAGAACGGTACCTCAGGCTGAGGCTCTCGACGCTATGGGCGTTCAGATCGATAAGGTCATTGAAATATATGTTCCCGACGAGAAGATCACCGAGCGTATGAGCGGCAGAAGGGTTTGCCTCGATTGCGGCGCTACCTACCATCTGCTTTACAAGGCACCTAAGGTAGAGGGCGTTTGCGATGCCTGCGGCAAGGAGCTTGTTATCCGCAAGGACGATGAGCCCGCTACCGTGCTCGGCAGACTCAAGACCTATCACGAGCAGACTGAACCGCTGAAGGATTACTACCTGAAGCAGGGCAAGCTGACTACCGTTGAGGGTCAGGAGGAACTGGAGGAAACTACCAGACGTACTCTTGAAGCCGTAAAGGCCTGATTTGTTTGAATGTACTGACGTACAATAGAAAGAAGTCTATCAAATGGTAAACATCAAATCTCAAAGTGAGATCGCAAAGCTGCGTAAAGCCGGTCAGATAACCGGCGGAGCACTGGTTGCGGCAGGTAAGGCGATAAGACCCGGTATGACTACCAAGGAGCTTGATAACCTTATCCTGAAATACTTTAAGTCACACGGAGCAAAGGCGGGATTTCTGGGCTACGGCGGTTTCCCCGGTGCGGCTTGCATTTCCGTCAACGACGTTGTGATACACGGTATTCCCGGTGGATATGTGCTGAAAGAAGGCGACATCGTGTCTGTTGATACGGGCGCTTACATCGACGGCGTTTACGGGGATTCCGCTAAGACCTTCGCTGTCGGTGAGATATCCGATGAGGCAAAGGCATTGATGAAGTCCACTGAAGACAGCCTTTACCTTGCGATAAGCATGGTAAAGCCGGGCGTAAGGCTCGGAGATATCGGCGCTGCTATCCAGAAGCACAACGAAGACAACGGCTTCGGGGTGGTGAGAGAGTTTGTCGGTCATGGTGTTGGTCACGATCTGCATGAGGATCCCGAGGTCCCGAACTTCGGCAAGCCCGGACACGGATTAAGACTCCGCGAAGGAATGGTCATCGCGATCGAACCGATGATAACCGCGGGCGATCACGCAGTAAAGGTGCTCGATGACGGCTGGACAACGGTCACAAAAGATCACAGTCTGGCAGCACATTTTGAGCATACTATTGCTGTTACCGCTACGGGGTGCATGATACTTTCAGACCCGAACAGCTGATATCAAAACCAAAAAGACAGTTTTCCGAAAGGCACGGCTTTGAGGCGGTACCATGTGCGGGCAACGTTGCACCTCGCACACGCATTTCAGCTGCTTTGAATGCCCGTGCAATAAGGAAATTGCCGATAAATTGTATTCTAAGTTTAAAACCCAAAGCGTTGAATCGGCTCAAAACCGATCCGAAAGGAATGCAAAGCTATGTCTAAGGAAGATGTGATCGAGCTGGAGGGCGTAGTTACCGAGGCGCTGCCTAACGCTACTTTCAAGGTAGAATTGGCAAACAAGCACGTTATACTCGCTAACATTTCCGGAAAGCTCCGCATGAACTACATTCGTATAGTGCCCGGAGATAAGGTGACGGTGGAAATGAGTCCGTATGACCTTACAAAGGGAAGAATAACCTGGAGAGCTAAGTAAGCTCCCGCCTGAAAGCAGAGCACGCAAGACATCTGCGTGCGGAACGTTAAGGAGGTATTTCAATGAAAGTAAGACCTTCAGTTAAGCCCATGTGCGAAAAGTGCAAGGTGATCAAGAGAAAGGGCAAGATCATGGTTATCTGCCAGAATCCCAAGCACAAGCAGCGTCAGGGTTAACAAACCAATTTTGGAGGTGCAATTAAATGGCTCGTATTGCCGGTATAGACCTGCCTAAGGATAAGAGAATCGAGATCGGACTTACCTATATCTATGGCATCGGTCAGAACACAGCTAGTAAGATCCTCGCAGAGACAGGCGTTGATCCCGATATCAGAGTAAAGGATCTTTCCGAAGCTGATGTTGCAAAGTTACGTGATTATATTGACCACAACCTTACCGTTGAGGGTGACCTCAGAAGAGAAGTTGCTCTTAACATCAAGAGACTCGTAGAGATCGGTTGCTACAGAGGTCTTCGCCACAGAAGAGGCCTGCCCGTTAGAGGTCAGAGAACCAAGACCAACGCAAGAACCCGCAAGGGTCCTGTAAAGACCATCGCTAATAAGAAGAAGTAAGGAGGGACTAAAAGAACATGGCTCAGAAGAAAGTAATTCGCCGCAGACGCGAAAGAAAGAATATCGAACAGGGACAGGTTCACATCCAGTCCACCTTCAACAACACTATCGTTACTATCACCGATATGCAGGGCAACGCAATTTCTTGGGCTTCCGCAGGCGGACTCGGCTTCCGCGGCTCCAAGAAGAGCACTCCTTTCGCTGCTCAGACTGCTGCTGAGACCGCAGCAAGGGCTGCTAAGGAGCACGGCCTGAAGATCGTTGAAGTTTACGTTAAGGGCCCCGGCGCAGGTCGTGAAGCTGCTATCAGAGCACTTCAGTCTGAGGAGCTTGAGGTACGCATGATAAAGGACGTTACCCCTATCCCTCACAACGGCTGCCGTCCGCCTAAGAGACGTAGAGTTTGATCATTAGTCAATTTGAGTGCAGTTTACTCAAAGTCGGGCGGTCACGCTTAGAAAAAACGTGCAGAGGTCCGATACAACATCAAAAAACGGAGGTAATCCAAAATGGCAGTAAATAAGAAACCTATACTGAAGACCTGCAGAGAACTTGGCATCAGCCCTATGGTAATGGGCGTTGGCAAGGAGACCAAGAGAGATCCCGGCGCCGGAAAGAGAAAGAAAGTTTCTGAATACGGTATGCAGCTCAAGGAGAAGCAGAAGCTGAGATTTATCTACGGCGTTCTCGAAAAGCAGTTCAGACATATCTATGAGAAGGCTCAGCATATGGAAGGTCAGGCCGGTGAAAACCTGATCACTCTGCTTGAGGAAAGACTTGATAACGTAGCATTCAGAATGGGACTCGCTCTTACCAGACGTGAGGCTCGTCAGCTGGTAACACACGGCCACTTCCTGGTAAACGGCAAGAGAGTTGACATCCCCTCTTACACCGTTAAGGCAGGCGACGTGATCTCTCTTTCCGAGAACAGCAAGAAGAGCGAAAAATTCAAGCAGATCATTGAGGGTACTGCGGACAGACTCGTTCCCGCATGGCTCGATGTAAACCGCGAAGCTTCTACTGCAAAGGTACTTCGCGCTCCTGTTAAGGAAGATCTTGACTACGAGGTAGAAGAACACCTCATCGTCGAGCTCTATTCGAGATAATCCAGTGCAGATATCTATAAGGCAATGCCGCAAAAAGACCGCGCACAGGTGGTATTCCAGTGTGCGAGTTTATGCAGCGGTATAAGGCGCGTGAGACTGCGTCTGCCCACAGACCCCGCGGGGTGCTCCCCCGCAAAAGGTCTTTGTGCGGTTTTGCCTTACCCTTTTGCAAAGAAAGGGAGCACTGTTTGTTTCAGACGATCGTAAACAAGAGAAAAAACCAGGGGCTTTGACCGCTCGGTAAAGTATGGGACTTTGTTCCTTACAATGTGGCGGCAGGGCACTAGCAAGAGTTTTTGAAAACAGGAGGGTTTTTAATGCTTGAAAAAATAGAAAAGCCTGAAATTGAAACAGAAGAGCTTAAGAGCAACGGTACCTATGGTAGATTCGTTCTTGAGCCGCTTGAGCGTGGCTACGGTATTACACTGGGCAATAGCTTGAGAAGGGTGCTGCTCTCCTCGTTACCCGGCGTCGCTGTTACATCTGTAAAGATAGACGGCGTACACCATGAGCTTACAACGATCCCCGGGGTAAAGGAAGATGTTACCGAGATCATCCTGAACCTCAAGGGACTTACAGCAAAGCTTTACGGCGAAGGTCCCAAGACCATCTATATCGAAGCAGAGGGCGAGTGTGAAGTCACTGCGGGAGATATCAAGGCAGACTCCGAAGTGGATATCCTTGTTCCCGATATGCACATCGCTACCCTCGGCGCGGGCGCAAAGCTTTATATGGAGATCGTTATAGATCGAGGCAGAGGTTATGTATCTGCTGAGAAGAATAAGTCTCTTACACCTAACGCACCTATCGGTGTTATCGCTGTTGACAGCATCTACACCCCTGTGCTGAAGGTGAACTACACGGTGGATAACACCCGTGTAGGTCAGATCACCGATTATGACAAGCTGACTCTTGAGGTATGGACCGATGGTACCATATCCGCAAAGGAGGCTGTTTCCATGGCAGCAAAGCTGCTGGGTGAACACCTCAACCTCTTTGTGGATCTCTCTGAGGAGGCTAGCGTGGTTGAGATCATGGTCGAAAAGGACGACAAGGGCAAGGAAAAGATACTCGAAATGACCATCGAAGAGCTGGATCTTTCGGTTCGTTCCTTCAACTGCCTGAAGCGTGCGGGTATCAACACCGTAAACGATCTGATCGAAAAATCCGCAGAAGAAATGATGAAGGTCAGAAACCTTGGCAAGAAGTCTTTCGACGAGGTCAAGGAAAAGCTCCACTCGCTGGGCTATGACCTCAGTTCCGAAGAAGATAATTAAAGTAAGGAGGAAAGATCTATGCCGGGCACAAGAAAGCTGGGAAGAACAAGCGACCATAGAAAGGCAATGCTCAGAGCTATGGTGACATATCTTCTCGAAAACGGTAAGATTGAAACTACTGTAACCAGAGCTAAGGAAGTCAGCGCTATGACCGAGAAAATGATAACCCTCGGCAAGGCTGGTGACCTGCACTCCAAGAGACAGGTTTTCGCTTATGTTACTAAGGAGTCTGTTGCTAACAGACTGTTTAACGAGATCGCGCCTTCCTATGAGGGAAGAAACGGCGGTTACACCAAGATCGTAAAGATCGGACCCCGTCGCGGCGATGCAGCTGAAATGGCTATCATCTCGCTGGTTTAATTTAGTTTAAGCTTCAAAAAAGGGCTGTTGCATATTATGCGACAGCTCTTTCTTTATCCTGCGCGTTTGGAAATAAAAAAAGGTTGACAAGTTGAATATTGTGTGATAAAATGTATTTAAGTTTGTTTTTATAGAGGGATGTGTGGTTTTCTTTTGCATAATAATTTTATAAAAATTGGTAATAGGGCGAAGCGGGCGGCGGCTTTTATCATGGCGCTCTGCCTTTGTTCCTGCGGACACGCTGCGGCGGATTTTGAACGCAAGGCGGATTATGTCCCGACTGAATATAGTTATACCGACTCCCCCGAGGAGGCTGTTACGGAAGAGCAGACCGAAGAGACCGCTGAAACGGCAGAGACTACTGCCCCACCTCCCGAAACTACCACCGAGGCGACTACGACCGCACCGCCCAAGCCCGTCGGTCTTCAGGACGGTGTCCTTGACGGGCACAGGTTCGGCATCACGAAATTTTCGCATAAGGTCTACTCGAATACCAAGATAAAGAAGGCTTTTTCAAAGCTCGATGATATCTGCGATGACTACGGCGGGACTATAAGCTTTGCTTACAAGAACCTCTGTACGGGTACAGTCATTACATATAACGCCGATACAAAGTACGGCTTATGCTCGACCGTCAAGGCGCCCTTCTGCGCGAATCTGCTGGAAAAGAAGGTAGACCCCGAGGATGAGATAACGATATCGGTGCTCTGGGACGATGACGGCGGCGAGGTCGCACAGGGCGGAATCGGAAAGACCTATACCACAAAGGAGCTGATAAGGCTCGCGATCACGCAGTCTGACAACAGCGCCTACTACAACCTTGTAAATACATACGGCTACACGAGCTTCAACAACAAGTGCGCCGAGCTTGGCGTAGGGTACGACCTCGGGAGCAGCTGGATATTCAATTACGGCACGGCGAACGACCTGCTGAAACAGTATGTGGATATATACAAATACTCCGTAAAGAGTGAGCGCGGCAAGTGGCTCATAAAGCTCATGACAAAGACAGAGCTTGAATCGCAGATAACGGCACAGCTTTCGGACAAGTATCCCGTCGCACACAAATACGGCTCCGACTGGGATCAGAAATGCTATCATGACTGCGCCATCTGCTTTGCAGAGCAGCCGTTCGTGCTGATAATAATGACCAATCAGGAGCCCGAGACAAAGGAAAGCGACAAGGTCTTCCATAAGCTTGCAAAGCAGTTCGATATAATAAACGAACAGATAGTTTCGGAATAATGCCCGAGACAAAGCTGCTCGGCACCGGTTGTGCGGTGTTGATCTAAACAACAGGAGGAATTAAAATGAAGGAACTTAAAGCATATGCCGTACATATGGGACCCGCTAAGTGTGCGGTGGATCTTGGCGACGGCTCGGAAAGAGGCGAATATGTAAACCAGGATTACATACTCCACAAGCTCGGCAGACCTCACAGAGGTATCAGCCTTATGTACTGCTACTATCCGCTGGATAAGGAATTTCCCGCGCGTATATCCGAAGCCTGCAAGGATATGGAGGTATCCTTTGCATGGGATTACCCATACGATGATTACTTCACCTACAAGGGCGGTCTGAACGGAAATACCGATGACGAGCCTTTCACCTATATGCGCGATGTGCGCCGCCACGGTCAGGAGGTCGTGCTGACCCTTACCATTGACCCCAATGTTTCCGACGAGCACCTCATCGCCATAGCAAAGGACCTCAAGCCCTTCGGACGTATGCTGCTCAGGATAAACCACGAGGCAACGGGCAACTGGTTCAGCTTTACAAAGCGTGCCACCTACGCCGAGGTCGCGCAGTTCTACTGCCGCTTCCATAATATATTAAAGGAGCACGCGCCCAACGTCACTACTATCCTCTGCGCCTGCGAGATCGACGACAGCAAGGGCAGACTTGTGATGGAGGACGAGTTCCTCGATGCTTTCAAATGCACCGATGTCTGGAGCATAGACAAGTATTTCGCACTGCACTGGGGCTGGCCCTATGACGTTGCAGAGCGCAATCAGGGCGGCGGCACACCCTCAGAGACTACCCATAGCCGCTCTAAAATAAAGGACATATATGATATGACAAAGCGCACATACAAGCGCCTTACTGAGCTCAACGGCGGCGTTGAGAAGCCTATGGTAATGAGCGAGCTCAATGCCGACGGCGATGTTACGGGTCCTTACGATCAGGCGGCTATGGTAAAGGAATTCTGCGATATGCTCAAAGCCGACCCCGAGGAGGGCTGGTTCAACGCATTCACCATGTATCAGTTCCGCGACCGCGGCAGACTGGGTCTTGAGATCGAAGACCCCAACTACTCCGACTGCGGTATCGAGCAGCCGCTGATGCAGACATATAAAGAGATAATCCACGATGATTTCTTCAAGCCCTCAATGACCCGCGGCGATGAGATACAGTTCCCCGCAAAGCTGCGCTGGGGCGGTTCAGAGGACGCGGAGGGCATAGAGATCCCGCTGCATTTTGAAAAGAACCCGCACTTCTGCGAGGTGACATTCGACGATGACAGCAACCTTATGATGGAGATAAACGGCAAGTGGTTCTACAAGAGCCCGAAGGCTCGCACCATCGACCTTATGAGCGCATTCTTCGAGAAGCCGCTGGAGGGCGAGGCTGACCTGACGCTTCGCATCTTCGCACCGCCTGCTTCGGGCGAGAACGACCTTTCGGTCGAGGGCGGACTGCTCAACTGCTGGTCAACCGTGGAAAAGCTCCCCGATATCCGCATAAGGTTCGAGCCGGTCGAGCTTTGATGGTGAAATATGGATATTAAAAGTCTGAATGAGCGGTTTGACCAAAAGACGAAGGAGATGAGGATCACTGCAGCTGTAAGCCCGTTCATCGTCTACTTCATTTACTTTTTTCTGCTTGACACTATTTACGGCATACTCTACCTGATGATAAGAAACGGCTACTTTGATATAGTCTATCTGACTCACAGTTCATGGTTATCTGCTCTGGCTGTGGGAGCGCTGATATTCGCATTCCCGAAGAAGGGACAGCGCGTGGCATTCGGTCTTGTCTCACTATTCTGGCTGGTGTACGGCTTCACACAACTTGTTGTGTTGAGTTCAAACGGAAAAATGGTGCGGTTCATAAATGTGTTTACGGGAAAGGACGCCATTCATTTTGCGGGCTCGGTATTTGCAGCACTTCCGGTTTTTGTATACGCTTCGTTCGCCGTCATGCTCTTCGCAGCAGCGGTGATAGAGAGAGTGCTGTACAGAAAAGCCCACTTCCCCGGAAAAGACAGTTACGGCAAGCCGCTCAGATGTATAAGCATAGCTGCCGCTGCGGTCTGTGCCTGCTGCTTTGTTCTGATATCTCCGTTCAGGACTATTGATAAGCTTTCAAATCATTATTACGCCATACATAATTTTATCGACAACAACTGTGTATATCTCGACAGCGACCTTTACTATTACGCCTACTACGACATTGAGAGTATGGTATTAGCAAAAAAGCGCGCAGAAGAGGATCTTTATAAAGTTACGCAGTTTTTTGATGAGCGGCCCGAACATACAGACAACTATATGACGGAAGTATTCAAGGGCAAGAACCTGCTCGTGATACAGCTTGAAAGCTTTAATACCGACCTCATAACTTCGGGACACTGTAAGGAGCTTAAAAAGATATACGACAAGAGCATGGTCTTTGAAAATTATTACGGCACTGCATTTGGTTCGGAGCCGACGATCGGCAATGAGATGGCAGTGAATACAGGGTTCTACGCCACCACAGATCTTTCGGCTTCTATGGGTATTGATAACATAGTTTTCTCAAATTCGCTCGCCCGTCTGTTCAAAGCTCAGGGCGTTTCGACTGCTGTTTTCCATAAAAACGGTCCGGATTTCTATAACCGCGACAAGACTGAGAAAGCTTTCGGATACGATCATTTCTATCCGCTGTATGAGCTTACAGATGAGAAGCACCTTTTTGAGGATGATTATTTTCTTGCGGACGATGATAACGTGTACAGCGCATTTGTTCCCGATGGTTCTTTTATGCACTATTTCGTGGGCTATTCCGCACATCCCCCATATTCCCCCGATACAGTTAAGGATATGGATGTAAACAACCGCTACACAATGCTCAGGGAAAGGCATCCCGACTATACCTTCGATCAGAACGATCCCATGGAGGTGTACAAGGCGTATGCCCTGCTGACAGACGATATGGCGGGAAGGCTCATTGAACGCATGGAGCAGGACGGCTCGATAAAAGACACGGTCTTGCTGTTCGTTGCAGATCACGCTTGTCTTGAAACCCTTGAGAATGCCTCGGACAACGAGATACTTGAGGTTCAGAACATACCTTTCTTCATCTACACCGATGGTATAACTCCTCAGAAGGTGCAAAAGACTTGCAGTAATGTTGATATACTTCCGACCGTTGCAAATATGTTCGGACTTGAAAATGACAATAGGTTTGTCGGTAATGATATCTTCTCGGACTCTGAGGGGCTGGCTTATGCGCCCTCATTCGACTGGGTGACAGACAGATGCAGCTATGTCGGCGGCGGTGTCAAGGAGGTCTTTGTCGAGGGTGATGAGATCGAGGACGACTACATAGAACGCATGAACGCACTGGTGCGTCAAAGGATCGAGGTAAACAACCTCGTGCTTTATACCAATTATTTCAAAGAGCACTGATATATCTCGGCGCGGAAAAACTCCGCGCTGAAATTTGGAGCCGCCGCTTTAATGCTTAAAAGCCCAAAATTAAAAGACAAAAATCAAATATGAAAGGAAAATCATTATGAACAACATGGAATTCATCAGAAAACTGCCTGTGCCAAAGGATATCAAGGAACGCTTCCCTGTATCCGATGAGATCAAGGCTGTCAAGGAGCGCCGCGATAAGGAGATCGCAGAGGTCTTCAAGGGAGAGTCGGACAAGTTCCTGCTTATAATCGGACCCTGCTCCGCCGACCGCGAGGACGCCGTTCTCGATTACGTCAACCGTCTGGCAGGCGTTGCCGATAAGGTAAAGGATCAGATCATCATTATCCCCCGCATCTATACCAACAAGCCCCGCACCACAGGTGAGGGCTACAAGGGCATGGTGCATCAGCCCGACCCCAACAAGAAGGAGGATATGCTCGAGGGTCTTATCGCTATCCGCGATATGCACACCCGCGCTGTCGCAGAGACAGGTCTTACCTGCGCCGATGAGATGCTTTACCCCGAGAACCACCGCTACCTCAGTGATATTCTTTCATACGTCGCTATCGGCGCGCGCTCGGTAGAGGATCAGCAGCACAGACTTACCGCCAGCGGCCTTTCGATACCTGTGGGCATGAAGAACCCCACAGGCGGCGACCTCAGCGTTATGATGAATTCTCTCGTCGCGGCTCAGGCTCAGCATACCTTCCTCTACCGCGGCTGGGAGGTACACACCAAGGGCAATCCACTCGCACACGTTATCATGCGCGGCTATGTCAACAAGCACGGCACTTCGCTCCCCAACTATCACTATGAGGATCTCAGGGCGCTCAGCGAGCTTTATGCAAAGCGCGATTTCCAAAACCCCGCTGCCATCATCGACTGCAACCATGCAAACTCGGGCAAGCTGTACCTCGAACAGATACGCATCGCCAAGGAGGTGCTGCACTCGATGAAGCACTCCGAGGACATTCACAAGCTCGTCAAGGGTCTGATGATCGAGAGCTACATCGAGGACGGCGCACAGAAGATAGGCGAGGGCTGCTACGGCAAGTCCATCACCGACCCCTGCCTCGGCTGGGAAAAGACCGAAAAGCTTATACTCGAACTCGCGGATATCCTTGCGGGAATGTAAATACGAGAGCTGTTGCGAAGATGCGACAGCTCTTTTTTTCCGCCCTCAGGGTATTAATACTTGATGTGAATATTGACAATACATTAAGTGTATGATATAATTTATATGTATGGAAATACTGCGCGGAATGCGCTGTATCATTCGCAAAAAGGAGCATCGCTATGCGTGAGACATCTATAACCCCGCGCGGAAAGGACTGGGAGCGCAGGCAATCGGGCTGGCTGATACCATCGGCTCTCGGTCTGAGCGGACCTGCACTTATGTTCGCGGGCGCAAAGGCAAAAATGAATAGATGGATAGCTGAGGGGCTTGGTATCTCTGCCGTTCAGTTCGGCATACCTCTGGTCTTCGGGCTCTCAAAGATCACGCTGGCGCTCTCACTGGGCGGATGGCTGGCGGCGTTCATAAAATCCCTTGCGGTAAGGCAGGAATACCTTATCCGCCTTGATGCCGTCACAAATATGATAGATAACGACCTGCGTCAGCAGATCGCTCACGATTACGGTCCTGACCCCTCGCGGCTGAGCGACAGCATCTCGGGATATATCCCCCCGCAGAACGGCAGCTTCGTTCAGACGCACGATCAGAGCTTCGGCATAAAAAGGAACGCCACACCGCTTATGCGCGGCGCTCCCGTACACAACAACCCGAAGGGCTACTACAACGGCGAACGCTATACCGATGAGAAGAACCGCCGTTCGCGGAGCGTCCCGCCTTACACTCCCCCGCCCCCGAAGCCCGATACCGCGAACAAGCCCGCGCCCGCGGATAAGTTCCGCGCCGAGCCTGAGATATACGAACACACCCGCCTGATACAGCTTGATGACTTTTTCAAGAAGCGCACAAAACGCTCGGGCGCTAATGTTTATTTCTACCGTATCAGCGGCTACAATTCAGAGATAGGACGCTTTATAGGCAGCTTCTGCGAGGCTGCGGAGATGCGCGGCATTGTGATAGACTCAAAGCTCCCGCCCCCCGATAACGAGGCGCTGCTGCATTACGAGAACGTGATAGGCAGGGGCTTCAGCACAGCGGAGGACTTCTTTGTCAGAAGCATGGTGAACTGGCTGCCGAAGCTTGAGCCCGTCCGCCGCAGACGGCTTGCCCGTTCGGTGTATAACACCATGAACATCATGTCGGCACGCGGACTTTCGGAAACGGAGCTCAGAAACAGCTTCATCAAGTTCATGTGCTGGATATACCGCGACTTTAAGCTGCCTGTCAGCCATCTCGGTGAGGAGGATCTTCCCAAGATACTCTGCGAGGGCGCACCCGATCTTGATGAGCTGATGATGCTGAATATCATTTCTGACGCAGGCTGCGATGTCGTGCTGCTTCTTTACGATGGCGAAGAACGCTATCTTGCCGCCGACCCCGCGTCGGAGATATCCGATACGCTCGTCATAGCGGGCATGAGGGCTTTCCCCGAGGGCTACAGCCTTAAAGCCCTGCGCGCGGGACGAGCCGATGAGCTTCGCCGCTACCGAGAGGGCAGGACGTTCATATACAGCGCCTGCACAAATCAGTGGTCGTCATCGGGCGCACTTGAAAGCATCGCCGTACCGCCCGCACAGCGCGGCGGAGATCACCGCAGGTTCTATAATATCTTTATGCGGGTACACGGCGTAGCGGACAGGGGGACTTACCTCCGTGACCTTTACGACATATATTCGGGACTAAAACGCAGCGGCCGCGGAGTAGTTGCCGTTAGCGGGAGTATCCCCGAGCCCACCAATGCCGAGAGCATGAAGCTGCGCGGCGGCACCTATGAGAACGTCGAGCAGCTGATATCCGAGATGGCGGCGAAGATACAGTACGGTCTGGAGCCGGGGCTGCAATGGCTGATGGCGAACAGCTTTACAAAGATCATGAAGGAAAGAGCTTCCGTCTGCGGGCTGAGGGAGCTATGCTCGGACGGCATACACCTTGTATGCTGGCTGACAAGATATATGACAGAGCTTTTCCCCGCGTGGCAGATGCCGCAGGTGGGGGCGTTCATATTCATGGGCGGCTGCAAGACCGTGCAGCAAGCAATGTTCCTGCGCCTGCTCGCCGACCTGCCGACAGATGTGCTGATACTTGTGCCGGGGTATGACATGAACTGCTGCCTCACAGACCCGTGCCTTATGACAGAGGAGCACACCGATTTCCTTGAAGCCGACCGCTTCCCCACCGACCCTTCAATGGCAAGAGTAGGCACGGCGGCTTACCACGCTGAACGTGAGCTTGATTCTCTGCTCTACGAGGATTCGGGGCTTTACCGCGACAGACAGTATAAAAGGGCAAATTCCATAACCCTTAAAACCATGTACGAGGAGATAGGTATATTCTGGAAGGAAGAGCTTAAATACCGCCCGAATTTCAGCATCGACGGAGATGTTGTAAATATGCCCGTCGTGTTCTCAAAGATATCGGGCGTTAAGGACGGCGATATAGACGAGTACTGGGAGAGCATATTCTATATGATGACCCCCGATACCGTTTTAGTTTCACACGCGCCTTACGCTTCGCGGCAGAACGACCCCGATCTTGAACGCTCATGCAGACGCTTCCTCGACAGGGGACAGCTGAGGAAGGACGTTATACTCAACGACCCTGCCTTCCGCTACCGATACCTGCGCCCCGAAACGCAGGAGTATATGCTGAACAAGCTTCAGCAGCTGCTGGACAGCCGCGTGATACGCGGTACCTTCGCGGGCAGCGGCAAGGAGTTCAGGGTGATCGAGGCGGTGCTCGGAATGGATGAGTACATCGTGCGGATGATACAGAATTTTGATTTTACAAAGCTGAACCCGAAGCTTATATATATCCAGTCGGGAGAATCTCAGGCGAGCTTTGAGGACGCGGTCATGGCGGCTTACCTCAACCTCATCGGATTCGATGTGGCATTTTTCGTGCCGACGGGATATCAGAGCGTTGAGCGCTTCTACGCTACACCTATGATGGAGGAACATCAGGCGGGCGAATATCTTTACGACCTGTCTGCGCCCGATCTTAAAAGCTTCATTCCACGGTCGGGATTTGAAAAACGTTTCAGAAAAAGAAAAAAGTGAGGTAGTGTCTTATGGCAACGGCAATAGTTTATTATTCCCTGAACGGCAACTCAGAGCTTGCTGCAAACCGCATAGCAGAGCGCATCGGCGCAGATCTTATACGCATAGAACCTCAGAAGGCATACCCCGACAAGGGCGCTTCAAAGTTCATATGGGGCGGAAAGGCAGCTATGATGAGCGAGAAGCCTGCGCTTAAACCGTATACTTTTGATGCGGAAAGGTATGACCGCGTGATCTTCGGCTTTCCCGTATGGGCATCGCGCGTTACCCCTCCGATACGCACATTCATCGAAGAAAACCGCAGCGGACTTGAGGGCAAGAGCATTGCCGCATTCGTCTGCCAGACAGGCGGCGGCGGAGACAAGTGCCTGATAAGGCTCAAAGAGCTGCTCGGAACAGACGATCTTGAGGCGGAAGAGATATTTTATGACCCAAAGGATAAACCTTCGGCAGAGAACGAAAACAGGCTTGACCTATTTTGCGGCAAGCTGAAAAAATAAAAGGAGGACAAAAGAAATGGGACTTGATTTTTCAAAATTCGCGGAGCAGCAGAATGCGGCGGCACAGCCCGCACCCGTTGCCGAGCGTGATGTCATCGACATTGAGGAGTATAACATAGTTACCGACCGTGAGAACCTGACTACCGCACTGGTAGGCTCAGAAGAGGTAGATACCCTCGTCAGCACCATCGAGGTACACAACATGGACACCATAGTGACCTTCGGCGCGGAGGTCGCAGAGGAGATATCCAAGGCTTCCGACACGGTGCTCAACAGCTTGAACATTCAGGAGATAGACGAGACTAATCAGCTGATGGTACACCTTGCGGCTATCATGTCAAAGTTCGATATCGACGAGCTGAAGGAGGATAAGGGTCTGTTCGACAAACTCTTCGGCAACGTCCGTCAGCAGCTGGATAAGATACTTGCCAAGTATCACACCATGGGCGACGACGTGGATAAGATCTACGTTCAGCTGAGAAGCTACGATCAGGAGATCCGCCAGTCCAACCACAAGCTCAATACCATGTTTGAAGCGAACGTCGGCTATTACCACGAGCTAGTGAAGTATATCCTTGCGGGCGAGCAGGCTTGTCAGGAGCTTCAGGCATACATCGACAAGCGCACCCGCGATATGGCTCAGACGGGCGACAACTCGATACAGTTCGAGATACAGAGCCTTAACCAGTCGCTCATGATGATGGAGCAGAGGGTACACGACCTCCGCACCGCAGAGAACGTAGCCATGCAGTCGATACCGATGCTCAAGACTATGGAGTTCTCAAACTACAACCTGCTGCGTAAGATAAACACCGCGTTCATCATAACGCTGCCTATATTCAAGCAGGCGCTCGCTCAGGCGATACTCCTGAAGCGCCAGAAGATACAGGCGGAATCTATGCGCGTGCTTGACGAAAAGACCAACGAGCTGCTTCTCAAAAACGCTCACAACACCGTTGAGCAGTCTAAGCTCACCTCTCAGATGGCTTCGGGCAGCTCGATACAGATAGAGACACTCGAGCAGACATGGCGCACCATCATGGACGGCATCGAGGAGACAAGACAGATAGAGCTTACAAACCGCCAGAAGCGCGTAGAGGACAGAAAGCGTCTTGAAGCTATCAAGCAGGAGTTCAATCAGAAGTTCACCATGCCCGATAAGAAGTAACGGCATTGAAAAATTCGGATATTCAAAATGACCGCCCCGCCTGATGGGACGGTCATCTGCTTGTTTCTGCAACGCACCTGCACAAAACTATACCGAAAAACTATACATAGATTTGTGCAGGTATACAAACATTTTAAAAGTCGGCTCAAAAGTGAAACACTTTCAGCCTGATCTTTGAATGTATATAGTGAAGGTCAAAAATCCATGGGCTTGATCTTCACAGCGGCGGATGCTATTACTGACGGCACACTTGCGTCCGCACGCTGCCTTTGTGCCCGCTTGCCTGCGCCTTTGCTTTGCGCGGCAGGGGTGCAAAAAACAGGAGGAGCCGTATGACCGCAAGCGATTACAGTGCGCTGTGCAAACAGTCGCCTGATAAGGCATATAAGACGCTCTTCGATGAATATTGCAATTACGTTTACGCGGTGGTGAACAGCAAGCTGAGAAGCTGCGCCTCCCGCGAGGATATAGAGGAATGTGTAAGCGATATTTTTGCGGAGATCTATACAAAATACGATACGGAAGAAGAGTATGAGGGCGATATGCGCGGGTATATAAGCGTTATAGCAAACCGACGCGCGATAAACGTTTACCATCTTCTGACAAAACAAACGTTGACGGTGTCCATTGACGATGAGAACACGCCCGAGATCGCCGACGACAGAGATATCGAGCAGGAGAACGAGCAGGCTGAACTAAGCCGCGTGCTTCTCGAAAAGGTGATTTCACTGGGCGAGCCCGATTCCACGATAGTAGTGCAGAAATATTTTTATAACAGAACATTTGCGGAGATATCAAAGCTGATAGAAATGAATCCCGCAAGTGTAAGAGTGCGGTGCAGACGTGCGATGGCACGGCTGAAAAAGCTGATAGACCGCAAAGAATTTGGATTTTAAAGGGGGTACGAGGAAAATGAAAGATCGCAGGATATTTGACGCATTTGCCAATGCAGACGAAAAAACGATAGAAGAGCTCTCAAAGATCCCCGTACTTTCCGACGAGGACAAGGACAGGATCTTTAAAAATGCAATGAGCAAGGCAGATGAAAAGGGCGTATCGGAGCACAAAGCAAATATTATAATGATGGAGACTTTAAATAAAAAAGACTCCGCTGCGCCCGAGGCTGCCGTTAAAAAGAACAGGAACCGAGCCTTTATGAACGTTGCCGCTGCCTGCATAGTGTTCGCAGTGGCAACGGCAGTGGTGCTGAACGGTCTGGGAAGAGACAGCGCGCTGAAAAAGGATAAGCCCTATGGATATGAAGCTTCGTCAGTCGATAAAAGCGACAGCAAAGGCGGCAGCAGCGGGGCAGATCACAGCGGCGGCAGCGAAAGTGCAGCTGCCTACTACCACCCCTATGACAGCTCCTCTTCTGTAAGAAGGTACAACGTCAGCGGCTTTACGCCTCAGAATGAAGAGTATATCGACTATGAGATCACCGATGAGGAGCAGCTTGAGCGCATAGACGCAGTGCTCGATGAGATCGACAAGATCAAGGATGACTGCATCGTCGGCGAAAACGGCAGCAGCGGCGAGGAACAGGGCGTGTTCCTCAGCACTTCCGATGATATCAAATACTTTATCTCGATGGTCGGCGACCAGCCGCAGCTGACGATAAACTTCATCGACTACGATATCCCGCAGGAGCTTATAGATCAGCTTATGGCGGTCATCGCACCTACCGCTACAGGTCAGTATGCCGAGGCATTAAGGCTCACGCAGGCACTGGACACCATCGACAGGCTCGCGGGCGGTTCCGATGCGGTGTACGAAGCGACGGAAACTGCTACAAATGTCGGCGAGGGCTATGCAAAGCTCACTGACTTCGGTTTTGCAAGCGTGTCGGATATCGACAGCTTTATGAGAGACAACATGACCGATGATTTTATAAACGCTTTCTACGGAAATGTGGTCGGCACCGAAAGACCCATATACACAGAGAGCGAAGGGGCGATGTATATCGACACCTTTGCCTGCCGCGAGAGCGGTTACACATGGACAGAGACCGAGTTTATAATTTCCGATGTCAAGGCAGATTCATTCTCCGCAACAGCTGAATATGCAACAGCCGAAGGCACGGCACAGCTAAAGCTTTATATCGTCAATGACGGCGGTAAATGGAAGATATCGGGACTTGATTTTCTCTGATAAGACAGACAATTGAAGGCTGAGGTCCTGCATCACGCATGGGACCGTAGAAATGAAAAAGGCAGCGATCGGTCGGAACGCTGCCTTTGTTTTTTTTGTGTAAGCCGTTATCCTCTGACGCTTCTGCCTTCGTCATAGTCGTCGAGGAAGTGGTGATAGTCGTCGCCGCGGTGGTATGAGATTATCGTCTGAAGATTGACGTTCTCAACGCTGCGGAAGATGTTCATGTCTATGGCTTCGCTCTTTTTGCGAAGCTCCCTCAGCAGCGCCTTTATCTCGGCACGCTTTGAGCCCGTTTCCTCGTCCTCGCACTTTTCGGTGAGCAGGCAGGCGCAGCGTATAAATTCAAGGCTGTTGTACTTTGCCCAGTGCTTTATGCTGTCCTCACGCACCAGATACAGCGGACGGATAAGCTCCATGCCCTCGAAATTTTCGCTGTGTATCTTAGGCATCATCGTCTGCACCTGTGAGCCGTAGAGCATACCCATGAGGATAGTCTCGATAACGTCATCAAAGTGGTGCCCCAGCGCTATCTTGTTGCAGCCGAGATCCTTTGCCATCTTGTAAAGATGACCGCGTCTCATGCGGGCGCACATATAGCAGGGGTTGTCGTCCATCTTCTTCACCGCGCCGAATATGCCGACCTCGAATATGTGTACGGGTATTTCAAGCTTTGCGGCGTTGTCCTCGATGCGGCGGCGGTTCACCTCGTTGTAACCGGGGTCCATCACGATAAATTCCACGTCAAAGGGGATCTTTGAATACCTTTGCAGCCGCTTCATGCAAACTGCCAGCAGCATTGAATCCTTGCCGCCGGATATGCAGACCGCGATCTTGTCGCCTTCGTTTATCAGCTGATAATCCTTTATTCCCTTTAAGAACCTCGACCAGATATCCTTGCGGAATTTTTTTACCACCGAAAGCTCGATCTCATTCGGGATCACTATCTCTTTTTTAACTTCACACATATGGTGTCACTCCGCTTCGATGCGTGCCCTGATGTAGCTTTCGAGCATATCAGCCGTTTTGTCTATGCCGAGCTTTGAGCTGTTTACCGAAAGGTCGTAAAGGCGGGAATCGCCCCACTTTCCCTGACAATGATAGTTGTGGTAGCGCTTTCTCTTCTTGTCCTTTTTGGCGATGAACTTTGTCGCCTCTTCTTCGTCAAGCTCATATATCTTCATGACGCGCTCGATCTTTTTGTCCATATCGCCGAGTATGAACAGCGATATCAGCGCGGGGTATTTTTTGAGCTTTGTCTCGGAGCATCTTCCGATAACGACGAAGGATTCTCCGCTCTGAGCTTTTTTGTCAAGGATATCGAACTGCATCTCGGCTATGTTGTCCTCGATGGAGTTGCTGTATCCGTTGACCCTTCTCGATATTATCTTCATCTTTGGAGCCTCGTTGTACTTTTCTACCTCGGCTTCCGTCATGCCTGTCTTCTCGGCGATCTCGGTGATGAGGTGGCGGTCGTACAGGGGTATATCAAACTTTTCGGCGAGCTTTTCAGCGATAGCGCGTCCGCCGCTTCCGAATTCGCGTCCGATGGAAATGATTATCTGAGACATATTTTATCCTCCGTTCTATCAAAGGTACCTGACGAAAATGTAAGCGGTCGATATGGCAAGCACGATCACGGTAGCGGGAGCGAGCCTCTTGCAGTAGCGTCCCCAGCTTACGGGATAGCCGTTCTTTGCCGCAACAGATGTGCCTACAACGTTAGCCGAAGCACCGATGGGTGTTGCGCTTCCGCCGATATCTGTACCGATGGCGAGCGCCCATGCAAGGGTGCTGATAGGCGTGCCGGAAGCTGCCGCTAAGTTCTTGATAACAGGCACCATGGTCGCCGCAAAGGGGATATTGTCAACGAATGCGCTTGCTATCGCGGATACCCATATGATTATAGCGAGCATCATCTTAGCATCGCCGCCGCTTATATTCTCAATGAACATGGCTATCTTGTCGAGTATCTTTGTCTCTTCAAGTCCGCTTACGACTATGAACAGTCCGATGAAGAAGAGCAGCGTCTTGTAGTCTACCTTCTTGAGAAGTTCGAGCGAATGCTTGCCCGAGGTTATGAGAGTTACCGCCGCGATGAATGTGCCGATAGATGCAACGGTGAGGTGTGTCGTGCTGTGGGTGACAAGAAGTATAACGGCGCAGCCGAATATCACGCTGCTTATGATAAAGTCCTTCTTGCTGGTGATAGCCTCAGAGGGCTTGGGGATGCTGCTGATATCAACGCTTTCGCCGTTCTTTGAAACAAGCTCTTTCCTGAACGCGAAGTAAAGGAAGAGTATTGATACCACAAGGCTTATCGCCGCCGCAAGACCCGTGTTTGTAAGGAAATCAAAGAACGAGAACCCGAGTGACGTGCCGATGATGATGTTCGGGGGATCGCCGCACATGGTAGCGCTTCCGCCGAGATTCGCGCAGAAGATCTCCGAAAGTATCATGGGTATGGGGTTGAATTTAAGAAGCTGTGCAAGCTCTACCGTTACTGCCGCGAGGAACATGATAACGGTGATGCTGTCGATGAACATTGAAAGTATCGCCGACATAAGCGTAAAGGTGATGAAGATGGGTATAGTCCTGCATTTTACAAGAAACGCTATCTTCATGCAGAGCCATCTGAAGAAGCCTGCCCTCGCCATGCCTTCTACCATGAGCATCATGCCCGCGATGAATACTATCGTCGCCCAGTTTATGCCAGAGCTTTCGCTTTCCTCCACCTGATACCAGAAGCTCTTGGTGAAGAAGTCCTTTACAGCGAGCGTTTTGAGTATCGCACCGCCGTTTCTCATGCAGATGCCGAACACTACTACGAGTGTAAGAGCGCCGCTTGCGAGTGTTACATAGTGCCTTTCAATTTTGTCAAGAACGATCATTATGAACATCCCGACAAAGATGATAACAGCAAATATCTGTGCCACTATCATTGATAAACCTCCTGTTTTGCGTTCGATAACGCAATATTTCATTTTGTGCCCTTTTTTAGCGCACAAATACCATTATATCACTTTTTTTTTGACAAGTCAATGTAAATATAGTTAATGTCAGATTTATTTTGATGTTGACTATGATTTTGCTCCCCCAATTAAACCTTGCCGGAAAGGCGCAGGCAAAAATAAAAAATATCAAGGCGTAAAAGCGCAGATGAGCTGTCGCCCTTCAAGCTTTTACAACGCAGAGATTTTTTATTTGTGTCAAGCATTTTTGTCAAGGTTTAGTTGGGGGAGCAAAACTGACGACTGAGGGGCTGCGGTTAAAAATTCACCATCATTTTACAAATTCAATGCTTTAATATGGTATAATAAATGGGTACGCTGCAAGCGGCAGCTAATTGGATCGAAAGGAAAGTTTATGATGAGCGAAAAGAATCATTACGAAGGCATGGCGCTTTCAACAAGAGCCGTACACGTCGGCGGCGAATCCGACCCCGCAACAGGCGCTATCGAGCCTGCTATCTATATGGCAAACAGCTTCGCACTGCCCTATGACCCGTCTACGATGAACTGGTCTGCATCTGAAGAAAACATATACACCCGCAACGGCGGCGTGAATCAGGGCAAGCTTGAGCACAAGCTCTGCGATATGCACGGCGCTGAGGACTGCGTGGTCCTCGCAAGCGGTGTTGCCGCACTCTCTGCGCTCTTCTTCTCTCAGCTGAAAAAGGGCGACCACGTTATCTTCTCGACAGTTACCTACATCGCTACCTACCGCATATTCAACGAGCTCTGGAACGACAAGTGGGGCATCGAGACGGATATCATCGACTGCACCGACCTTGAAAAGGTAAAGGCAGCCATCAAGCCCAACACAAAGCTTATTCATTTTGAGACCCCCGGAAACCCGACCCTTTGCATCTGCGATATCGAAGGCATCGTGAAGCTTGCGCATGAGAGGAACATACTCGTTTCCGTGGACAACACATTCTCCTCCCCCTACAACACCCGCCCCTTTGAATTCGGCGTTGATTTTGTTGTAGAGAGCCTGACCAAGTACATAAACGGCCACGGCGACTCTATGGGCGGCGCGGTTCTCGGCAGCAAGGAAGAGATGGACAAGGTGCGCTATCAGGCACAGGTGAACATCGGCGGCGTTATCAGCCCCTTCAACGCATGGCTGATACAGCGCGGTTCGCAGACCTTCCCGCTCAGGATGCAGGTACACAACGATAACGCTATGGCGGTAGCGGAATGGCTTGACCGTCAGCCCTGCGTAAGCTTTGTTGCATACCCCGGTTTGCCCGGCTTCAAGGGTCATGAGCTTGCAAAGAAGCAGATGAAGCACGGCTTCGGCGGAGTGCTTTCATTCGGGCTCAGGGGCGAGCATGATCTTTACAACAGGGTGGTATCTCACCTTAAAGTATTCACCTCTGCGGTTTCCCTCGGAAATGCAGAGAGCCTTATAGTGTTCCTCGGCGAGGACGACGAGAGAATGTACCTCTATCCCGAGGAGTTCCACGGCGGATTCTACCGCGTTGCCATCGGCATTGAGGACAAGTATGATCTTATCAACGACTTAAAGCAGGCGTTCAGGGCTGAGGGTCTTGAGACCGTTGACTAAACAGCCGAAGCGACAGATATAATAAAAACGGCGATACCGCACAAAGTATCGCCGTTTTATATTTTACAGCAGTTCCGTCTTTGATTCTATGACTATGCAGGTGACGTTGTCCTGCCCGCCGTTTTTGAGTGCCAGATCTGCAAGCTCGCGGGCGGGGTTGTTGCCGTGGTGCTCCAGCAGCTCGGCTATCTCCTCCGATGAACACATATCCGTCAGACCGTCGGTGCATAGAAGTATCTTCATGCCGTTGTTCATCGGGAAAGGCATACACGCGCGGGAATCAATCCCCATGTCGGAATAATCCGCGCCGAGATATCCCGTAAGCTTGTGGTGGTCGGGACTGTTCTTCGCTTCCTCCTCGGTGTAAACGCCCGCTTTTATGTTGCGTATCGCGAGCGTCTGATCCTCGGTTATCTGCGAAAGCCCCTGCTCGTCATAGATGTATATGCGGCTGTCTCCGAGGTAAAAGGGATACGCCATGCCATCCTTGACGCAGACCGCCGCAAAGGTGCTGCCGCCGCGGGCGTTGCTGCGGTCTTTGAGCATATCGCATATCGCGCTGTTCGCCGAACGGGTGAACTCATTCATCTGATATGGAAGATCCGATACGGAGCCTTCGGTCATGTCGTCGGCAAATCGCTGTATCTGCAAAGCCGCAAGCGCCGAAGCAGTCTCGCCGAAAGCCTCTCCGCCCATGCCGTCAAACAGCGCGAACAGATGCCCGCTCTGTGTCAGCTCAACATAGTGATCAGTCTCGTTCTTCTCATAGCTGTGGGTGTACTTGCCGTCGATGTAAAAGTTGTCCTCGTTGTTCTGCCTTACAAGACCCTTGTCGGTGGCAAAGCTTATCTGCATATAAGTCAGCGCTTTTGGTTTTGATACCGTGTGGTTTACGGGGTCGGGAAGTATCTCCCATTTCTGTTCCGTTTCCGGCTCTTCGCGCCTGAAAAAATTCACTAATGCCTCAAACACTTTCGGCGACCTTCTTTCTGTATCGCTATGTAGATGGTACGGAGCGCATAGACTTCCGCCGCTGCGCTGAACGGTGTCAAAGCTCTATCCTTACGATCCTGCCCGCCGAAGAATAGCCGCGGGTCCTGACTCCCGCCATGCTGAGCATTTTCTTGCTTGCAAGTGTAGCCTCACTTTCGGCGTACTTGTCCGAGAGGTATACGACCTCCCTGATGCCCGCCTGTATCAGCGCCTTAGCACACTCGTTGCAGGGGAAAAGCGTTACATAGAGCCGCGAACCGCGAAGTGAGGTGCCGCTGTTCAGGATAGCGTTAAGCTCCGCGTGGCAGACGTAGGGGTACTTGGTTTCAAGCAGTTCGCCCTCGCGCTCCCATGGTATCTCGTCATCGCTGCAGCCCATCGGCATACCGTTGTAGCCTACCGAAAGTATCTTGTTCTCATCTGATACTATGCAGGCACCCACCTGCGTGTTGGGATCCTTGCTCCTCTGCGCCGAAAGCAGCGCTATGCCCATAAAGTATTCGTCCCAAGTGATGTAGTCCTGACGTTTCATATCATTACCCCTTATCCGTTCTGAAAGGTGCCATAGGTATGCCGCTCCTGCCGTACACGCTCGGTATGATGTAATTGCTCCAGTCGTATCTTACATACTCGGGCTTTTCCACCTCGCTGCTGCTGACGAATATCCTCTCGCCGATGATCTTTGCCTCTGCGGGCTTGAATATGCCGTCTTCGCCCGCCAGCTCAAAGCCCTCGATGCTTTCGGTCTTTATCTCAAAGCCGCCCTCTGCATGGTCAAAGCTGAGTTCAAGCCCGCCGTCCTTTCTGACAGCGTCCCTGAATATGGGACCGAAAGCGGCAACGTCCATGCCGTAGAAAAGCTTCTCCGCCTGCAAGCAGAGCCTTTCGCCGACGGGGACCTTGTCTACGGGGTGGATATTATCGAACTCGCCGCAGTCGGTGATGACGGCGATGCCTGTGTTCTTTATAGTCTTGTAGGCTCTCATCTGTGCCTCACGGATAACGCACCAGTGCTTGAAGTCCTCATCGTGGGCGTACCTGAACATCGGCAGCTGGGTGATGATGAAGGGAAGCTCGTCGTCGCCCCAGCGCTCGCGCCACAGTGCGATAAGGTTTGAAAACAGCTTGTAGTAGCTGTTCGGCTTGTGGTCATCGCTCTCGCCCTGATAGTAGAGGAAGCCCTTGATGGTGTAGGGGCATACCCTCATGAGCATAGTCTCGTAAAGTCCGCAGGGGCGGTATTCGTTCTTGCAGTTGATGGGACCCGGGTAGGGGTTGGGACCTATCACCTTCTGCACCTTGTCCCAGTCGGCGTGCGGGTCGTCCTTGTATACCACCTGAGCGCGTTCGTTCCAGTCGTCCATCTCCCTGCGGTAAGCATCGTATTCAGCGATCTGCTGCTCCGTGGACTTGCCCTCTATGCCCTTGTCGTAATCCTCGATGTAGCTCAAAGTCTCCTTGCAGTTTTCTATCGAAGCCCTGTCCATCCATGCCGAAGCGGAGGTCCCGCCCCAGTTGCAGCCGATAAGCCCGACAGTAACGCCAAGCTCACGGGCAAGCTTTCTTGCAAAGAAGAATCCCACGGCGCTCCATGCGCGTGAGCTTTCGCTGCCCGCCTCAGCCCAGCAGGAATTTCGCTCCGCTTCAAGCATCTCATCGTCTATCATCGAGCGCTTGTTGGTGTAGTAGAACCTTACATTGCAGTCGGGGGTAAGGGACTTCAGTATCTCCCCGCCGCCCTTGCAGTTTTGCAGCTCAAGCTCCATATTCGACTGACCGCCGCAGAGCCATACCTCGCCGACCATTACGTTTGTGAACTTCTTTTCCTCACCGCCGCAGCTGACGGTCATCTCATAAGGACCGCCGTATTCCATCGGCGGGAGGGTCAGCTGCCATTTTCCGCCGCGGACGTATGCTTCGGCGGAAGCGCCGTTTATATCGGCGGTGACTTTGGCACCGTCATCGCCCTCGCCCCATACGGCGATGTTCTTTCCCTTTTGCAGCACCATGTTGCTGCTGAATACGCTTGCAACTCTGAACATTTTATATTTGCTCCTTTCGGAAAATTAGATATTCACACCAAACTCCCACTGATCCTGATGCCCGATAGCGCCGATAATACATACCGCCGTGTCGGTAAAGCCCGCCGGATCTTTGTAGTCCTCATCTGCGGGGTCGCCACGGTTTTCAAAGTTTTCTATGTTAAGCTCGCTGACATAAAACTCGGCAGTTATTCGCTCATGCTCCCAGCCCTGCGACCTAGCAATATCAAAAAAGTCACACTGCCCGCTCTTGCCGCTGTAAATGCTTTTCCAGTCCACAGTCTGCATTTTTTCATACAAACCATCGGTGCAGTCAATAATGGTGTACACGAGATAAAGAGGATTCGGCGAAGAATGTTTTCCTGCAAGTGTGCGTATCTCATCATTGAGCGCTTTCATGAGACTGTCAATATTTTCCGCACTTTCACCTTTAGTTATAATGACTATCCCGGGAGTTCTCAGCGGATTTTTTATGATAAAATGCTCCGCCTTGACGTACTGCTCCGCAAAGTCGGTAAGCTCGTTCATGCCCTCCCATTCACTGCGTGCTCTTTCATATTCACTGCGTGCTCTTTCATAGCTGCTCTCACCCGGCAGATATTTATGCAGAAATACGGTTTCTTTAAATGTCTGAACAAATAGTATACCCGTAGACTTTTCTCGGCATTTGTAGGTCATTCTCCCCTTATCTAAAAAAAATCCGTCCTCATAGCCGTAGGAGAGTATCTCCGCATCGGGGTATGTTTCGGCAATATATTTTTCGGGAAAGGTCTTATTGAAGTTTTTGGTGTAGCGGCTGAGTGCTGCGAATGTCCCGCCTGCGATCAGCGGCACTGACACCAAGCCCGCAGCTATTATCTTTCCTTTACCCATAGATATTTCCTTTCTTCCGCCATCGTGCTGGCACACTTATGTTTATACGTCACATCAGCTTTGTTTCGCTGTTATTTGTCTCCGTCTATAACGTCAAAGCAGTCTTTGAGCGAATGTGCAGCCCTGTCGCCCTTTTCGGCGAGCTGTGCTTCATACTCTATTATCTGCCGCGTCAGTCTGTCGGGGAACCAGCGGTTTTTCAGGCTCTCCGCCACCTCCGCGTATCTGCCGCAGCGGCGGTAAACGTCAGCCGCCACCACAAGCGCCCCCGAATCGTTGCCGCGAAGCTGCGAAAACAGTTCAAGATATTTTTCGCGGCATTTGACAGCACTTGCATCGTCGCCGTCATCGTCAAAGAACCACGCTGCGCGTATCATTGCGGCAAGGGCGGTAGGTATGTCCTTGTCCCGCTCGGCAGCCATCGCAACGCGGTAGTAATCGGCGCCTGTGCTGTCGGGCAGCTCCCTTCCCTCGCAGGTCTTGTACTCCACGGAATCCACGAACTCGCGCTCTGCCTTTCTGTCCTTCGGACCCATGCAGAACCCGCACTCGGGGCAGCGGAATACCTGCCTGTAAAGCTCCGAGCGGTTGGGCTCGGGAGGGCGGTTGTCAAGGTCGTAGAAGAACCCGGGGGGCTGGGTGCTCCTGTCGGGTATCTCGGCATGGAACGCAGTCCCGCAGCATCCGCAGGTGCGGTGTATCATTTCGGACATTTTTTTCAACTCCTGTTTTACAGCAGCCGTTAAAAGATCTTGTCGTTTGCTGTATGTGGTGTAAGGTCGGGCGCGTCAGCTGAAGCCCTGCCCGCCTTTGTATCATTTTGCTTCGCGTGAAGCCTTCCATTCAAGGTATTCCTCATAGGTGCCTACCTTGTCTATGCAGCCGTCCTCGGTTATCTCGATTATGCGGTTCGCAGCCGTCTGCATGATCTCATGGTCGTGGGTGGTGAATATGACTACGCCCTTGAAGTCGCGCAGCGCATTGTTGACCGCCGTGATAGATTCAAGGTCGAGGTGGTTGGTCGGCTGGTCGAGCAGCAGCACGTTTGAGCCGAACAGCATCATGCGTGAGAACATACATCTGACCTTCTCGCCGCCCGAGAGAACGTCTACCCTCTTGTAGATATCGTCGCCCGAAAAGAGCATCTTTCCGAGGAACCCGCGCAGGAAGGTGTCGGTGTCCTCGCCTGTCGTGTACTGCCTCATCCAGTCCACGATGGAAAGCTCGCAGCCGTCAAAGAAGGCGCTGTTGTCCTTGGGGAAGTAGGAACGTGATGTCGATACGCCCCACTTCATCGTGCCCGCATCGGGCTCGCACTGCTCAGCCATGATCTGAAACAGCGCGGTTATCGCCTGCTCGGAATGACCGATGATCGCCACCTTGTCGGTGCGCCCGAGGGTAAAGGTTATGTTTTTCAGCAGCGGCTCGCCGTCCTCGCCGTTCTTGCAGATGCCGTCCATGCGGAGTATCTCCTTGCCCAGCTCACGGTCGGGCTCAAAGCCGATGTAGGGGTACTTTCTGCTTGAAGCGGGAAGTTCCTCAACGGTGAGCTTGTCCAGCAGCTTGCGGCGTGAAGTCGCCTGCTTTGATTTTGATTTGTTCGCCGAAAAGCGCGAGATGAACTCCTGAAGCTCCTTTATCTTTTCCTCGACCTTCTTGTTCTGCTGCTTTATAAGTCTCTGCATAAGCTGAGATGATTCGTACCAGAACTCATAGTTGCCGACATACATCTTGACCTTGCCGTAATCGAAGTCTACGATATGGGTGCAGACGTTGTTCAGGAAGTGTCTGTCGTGAGATACGACGAGAACAGTCCCGGGGTAGTCGGTCAGGAATTCCTCAAGCCAGCGCACCGCGAAGATATCGAGGTGGTTGGTAGGCTCGTCCAGCAGTATGATATCGGGGCTGCCGAACAGCGCCTGTGCCAGAAGCACCTTTACCTTCTGCGAGCCGTCAAGCTCTGACATCTGCATATAAAGCAGGCCCTCGTCAAGACCCAGACCCTGAATGAGCTTTGAGACCTCCGATTCAGCCTCCCAGCCGTTAAGCTCGGCAAACTCGCCCTCCAGCTCCGCGGCGCGGTCGCCGTCGGCGTCTGAGAAATCCTCCTTCGCGTAAAGAGCGTCCTTTTCCTGCATTATGTCATAAAGACGCTTGTTGCCCATGATAACGGTATCAAGCACCGTGAACTCATCGAAGGCAAAGTGATCCTGCTTGAGCACGCTCATGCGGGTCTCCTTGGGTATGATGATCTCGCCCTTTGTAGGTTCAAGCTCGCCGCAGAGCATACGCAGGAAGGTGGACTTGCCCGCGCCGTTCGCGCCGATAATGCCGTAGCAGTTGCCGTCGGTGAATTTCAGCTCGGCGTCCTTAAAAAGCAGCTGCCCGCCGAACTGCATCGACAGATTTGTTACCTGGATCGTATCCATATTTTCAATTCCTCACTTTTTTCATTTTTCTTTCCTTTTCGCGCTAAGCATATATATGATAATTATACCACATCACGCCCGATTTGTCTATACTTTCGGGGGTTATATTTTTGTTAAGGCGGAATAAAAAAGCGGACTGCCCTCCGACAGTCCGCCTTGCGATCGGTGTTATTTGCAGATGATGTTCTTGACCTTGCTGCACTTGCCGTATACTCGCTTGCCGTCAACGGTGGTGTAAGCACGCACCTTGGCATATACGCGCTTGCCGCTCTTCAGACCCGTGATGGTCTTGGCAACGGTCTTGTTGTTCTTTATGACAACTACCTTCGCTTTTTTCTTGAAGTCCTTTCTGTACGAGGTTATCAGCTGATAGCCGTCGCAGGTCTTGTCGCGCTTCCATGTGAGCTTTACGGCTTTCTTCTTGGGTGAGGTAAGCTTTGTAAGGGTCGAAGCCTTGGGGACGATGATGAAGTTCACCTTCACCTTGCCGCTGAAATCGTTGAGACCTATTACGGTGAGGACCCTCTTGCCGGGATCCTTAAGTCCCTGATATGCTATCCTGTAATCGGTGCCCTTTTCAAGGGTCTTGCCCTTGTATGTCACCTTTACCTTCGGCTTTATGACCTTTCCCGTGTAAGCATACTTTTCGCCGTCAACAAGCGTGATCTTTGCTTCCTTCATGGGCGTGGCAACAAGTTCGTAATCAAGGCCGCTTGCCTTTGCATACTTCTCGCCCGCGCCGGGATAGCAGTAGAGCTTGAAGCCGGGGATAGGTACATAAATGTGCTCTTCGGCAGAATATGTCATACCTACGCTTCCCTCGTATATATCCTTGATGGTCTCGGGCAGTCTCAGGGATTTCAGGTTGAACAGGTCGGAGAAAGCGCCGTCGCCTATGGAGTAAAGACTCTTGCCGAGGTCAACGCTTTTGAGGGAACTGCATCCTGAGAAGGCAAAGCCGTGTATCTGAGTCACGCTGTCGGGGAGCTTTATGCTCTCGAGCTTTGAGCAGTCATAGAAGCAGCATTCGCCGATACGCTGGATGCCATCGGGCAGGGTGACGCTTTTGAGCTCGCTGCAGGTGTTGAACATACCTTTGCCTATTTCCGATGTGTTGAGCTTGCAGTTCATAACTACCTTGCTGAGGGCATAGCAGCACATAAACGCCTCCTCGCCTATCGTCTCGATGGTCGAGGGCACGGTGACAGAGGTGATCCTGCGGTTTCTGTAAAACGCCTTGCTGTCTATTCTTTTTGTGTCCTTCGGGAAGGTATAGCTGCTGACCATAGGGGGAACGAATACAAGACGGTGCATATCGTACTCATCGTAGTCGCCGTATTCGTCCCAGTAATCGCTTGAATAAACTATGCCGTCTCTGGACTTGTAATCATATGTGTCTATGTCTATATATTCCAGCTTTTCGCAGAAGCCGAGTGCCTCTGCGATGGTCTCTCTGTTGTCGGCATAGCTGTTTGAAGCCCAGCCCGAATGATCGTAGAAGCAATAGAAGTTGGAAGGCAGCTTTATCCTCTTGATATTGCTTGCCTTGAGCTTTTCGGAATCTATGAATTTTACATAGTGTCCGTCGATCTTGTCGGGGAATTCGATAGTATCGCCCGTGATCTTGTAATCCACGATCTCAACGGCGTTGTATGGATTAACGTCCATTTCTTCGTAAAGCGAGGTATCGCCTTCGTATTCATCGTCCCAGACGATGTACTTGAAATTGCCCCATGTCTTTACCTTTGAAGCGTCGATCTCGACGGCTGAAGCGCTGATGTCCGATGCAGGCAGAGCGCCGAGTCCTCCCGCCGCGAGCATGAGTGCGGCAGTACAGCTGATAAAACGTTTGTACATAACAAATTCCTCCCTTGTTATCATATATCATGCAGACAGCGTCATCTGCTATTCTGACCGTTTATAAGATAAGCCCTGCACGGCGAGCCGTCGCTGCCGCCTAAGTTGAGCGGTGCGGCGCTCAGGAAATATTTCCCCTCCTCAACGCCGTCAAGAACTGTGCCCTCTAAAAGCACCACCTCAGCGCCGAGCAGTATAAGGTGTACCTCCTTTGGCGCGTCCTCGGGGCCTACCGTCTGGCTTTCATTTCCGATGAGCTTTATGCCCGCCGCCGCGAAGACCTTTGCAGCGTCTGCGGTGACGGTCGCTTTTCCCGCGATGAGTATCCTCTCGGCGGCTTCGCAAAGTCGGGCTTTACGCAATATATCCCCGGCGTCGCTGCCGCTTACATCTCCCTCGTGACGGGCAACGTAACAGCTGCCGACAAAGCTTTCGAGCGGTATCTCGTCCACCCGCTTTCCGCCGTCGATGAAATGGAACGGCGCGTCGATATGTGTGCCGTTGTGGGCGCACATTTTAAATTCCGAGAGATTGCATATGTCCCCGTCGCTGACCTTCATGAGCACCGTTCTCTCGGGCTGCGGGTCCCCGGGGAACACATTGCAGGAGAAAACTTCCTGTGAAATATCTATTATCATAAGCTCACCCTCCTGTCTGTCAGATGCCGCGGGGCTGCGGCGCGAAGTAGTTTTGCTGTGCATATCTGAAATGCCCGACGAACACCCGTGCTGCCTCTCTGGCATCGGGGGCATCGTTCTCAAACATATCGTATGCGTGGTAAAAGCCTTTGTATATGTCTATCTCGGCAGGAACGCCCGCCGCTTTCAGGTTTTCGATGTAGGTCAGAGTCTCGCAGTAAAACGGTTCGATGTCGCCGACGAAGGTGTATGCGGGCGGAAGTCCGCTGTAGTCGGTACACCGCGCGGGCGAGGCGTAATACGGTATATTCTCCCTGCCGTCCAGCGAACGCAGGTACAGCTTCCATGCAAGGTGGTTGCGGGAGGTGTTCCATATCTTCTCGGTGTTGTGCTCGGATGAGGGCGTGTCGCGGCAGTCGAGCATGGGGTAAAGCGGCATCTGAAAGGCGATGTTCACCTTTCCCCTGTCCCGCGCCAGCATACAAAGAGCCGCAGTCAGTCCGCCGCCCGCGCTCTCCCCGCCCGCCATCAGCTGGTCGGGGCGGATATTCAGCTCCTCCGCGTGCTTTTTCATGTAAAGCAGAGCCACGTAACAGTCCTTTATGGCTGCGGGGTAAGGCTTGATGGTCGATAGAGTATAGTTCGGGCAGACGAGCACCGCCCCGCACTCGGTCACAAGATCTATGGCGCGTGAGATAAATGCCATCTCGGCAAAGCCTGTCTTGTAGCCGCCGCCGTGCATCCAGAGCACACCCGCAGCAGGCTCAGGCATTTCCGTCGGGCGTATTATCAGCAGCCGCAGGTGCCGCCCGTCTTTCAGGGTGATAAGTCTGCGTTCGGTCGTTACCCCTTCGGGCTTTTTGAAGCTTTTCATCCGAGTCCTCCGTTTCAGATGCAGGAATACGCCGCGTTGACTGCCGCCTTGGCAAGCGATGTAGTGCCCGCGCCCGCGCGCTGCACGAATACCACCACCGACATACGCTCGTCGGGGTCGTTGAGGATATATGTGCCGCTCCAGCCGTCCCAGCCGAACGAGCCCTTTGAGGCGATAAGGCTCGCGGCGTTGCCGTCCTCAAGCGTGCGGCAGAGGTTCGCATAACCGTAGCCGCGGCAGGAATCCCAGTTAAAGGTCTTCTTCTGTTCGGGAGTCAAAGCGTTTTGGCGCATAAAGTCTATCGTTTTTCTGCCGAGTATCCGTGTGCCGTTGTATTCGCCGTTTGAAAGCGCGGCTGCGAGCTTTGAGTAATCCGAAGCGGTGGTGAAAAGCCCCGCGCCGCCCGACTGGAAGGCGGGGTCTTCGGTGTAGTCGAATATCGCAAGGTTCACCCATTCGAGCAGGTGCCTGTCTTTTCCCGTGCCCTCATAAAACAGCGCTAATCTGTCGAGCTTGTCGGCGGGCACATAAAAATCCGTGTCCTCCATGCCGAGCGGTGCGAAGATGTTCTCACGCATATAGTCGCCGAAGCGCTTTCCGCTGACGGCTTCAACAACAGCACCGAGTATATCCGCCGAAGCGCCGTACTGCCACTCTGCACCCGTATCGAACATCAGCGGGCATCTGCCTGCCTTCTTTGCAAACTCCATCGTGGATATCTGAGCGCCCTCGCGGTAGCTTTTGTCAAGCTCGTCCCAGACATCGTTCATGCCCTCTATGCCTTCCATGCCCTCCTGCGGAGCAGCGGGGTAGGCGATGCCGGAGGTCATGTTGAGGAGATCGCGTATCGTGATCGGGCGGGATACCTTTATCTTCCTGCCGCCGCGGAGGTAATGCGCGTCCGAAAACTCGGGTATGAACCATTCAAGGCGGCTGTCAAGCTCTATTATACCGCGTTCGAGCAGCTGCATGACAGCGGTGCCCGTCGCGACCTTTGAGCAGGAAAATGCGCGGCATATCGTATGCTCGGTAAAGGGCGTGCCCTTTTCGATATCGGAATATCCGCAGCAATAGCGTGCAAGCTCCTGTCCGTCCTTCATTATTATTGCCGCAGCGCCCGCTTCGCCGTTTTCGGCGGAAACGGATCTGTCCATCGCGGTCTTTAGTCTTTCATTTATATTCATAATTATCCAACTCCGAATGTATTTGAATTCCTTATCAAGGTATACACACATTATTATAACATAATATAACGCAAATGTAAAGATATATTGGGGCAAAAGTGTATTTTTTTATTCGCGGGGGCGGTGCGGTGCTGACGCTGTAATTAAAATTTTTTGTTACCGCTATTGACAAAGTCTGCCAAGTGGTTTAAAATAAGGTATAGCGGCAGAAACTGCCGTGTTACAATAATCGCAGGCGGATCGGGGGATACTACCCGATGCTGAAAGGACAGATAAATAATGGCAAGTGAAAAGAAAAGATTCAGCGTGCTTATGCTCGTTGAGGGCGCTGTTATGATAGCGCTGGCTGTGGTGCTTAGTTTTGTAAGACCCGTAAAGCTGCAATGGGGCGGCTCGATAACGCTGCTCTCGATGCTCCCTATATGTATATATAGTATACGGCACGGGGCGGGCGCGGGGCTTTGTGTATCCTTCCTCTACTCGCTGTTTCAGTTCGGGCAGGGCGTGACGGACGGGCTGTTCGGCTGGGGACTGACCACACCGATGCTCATAGCCTGCATACTCTTCGACTACATACTGGCGTACACATCTATCGGCTTTGCGGGGATATTCCGGAAGCTGGGCGACGGCGGAAAGATCGTCGGCATCGTTCTGGCGCTGCTGCTCAGGTTCTTCTTCCACTTCCTCAGCGGCGTGGTAGTATGGAAGAGCATGGGTCAGCTCTGGGAAAGCGACCTGTTCATCAACAATTCGGCGCTTTACAGTCTGGTCTACAACGGAGCGTATATGCTGCCCGAGATCATACTGACGACGATCTTCGCGGTGATACTGATGAAAAACGGTGTTACGAAGAAGTTCTTCGCGGCGAAGTAAGTGCTGCGGCGGGGCTGAGATACCCGCAAAGATCACAGACAGGATATCTGCGGTCGTGCCGTTTCAAAGCGGTGCGGCCGCAGTTTTTTGCACTCTTATAAAAATGAACACACGGTTACAGAGTTCGATTTCACAGGTTTTTCCATCCTTTTCAGGATGCTTATCAAACGAAATATTAACAATAATTCATTTATTTAACTAAATACGCCGCGTAAAAAATATGGAAAACACCGCCAATTATTTAGTTAAAAGTATGAAATTTTACACAAATTCGGGGCAACGACCGCTGACTGTTGGAAGAAATGCCAAACAATGCACACTGAGATTGTATATTTATC
Source organism: Ruminococcus sp. (assembly GCA_024697545.1). GTDB lineage: Bacteria > Bacillota > Clostridia > Oscillospirales > Ruminococcaceae > YE71. The sequence goes on along the minus strand of JAILFN010000034.1, from coordinate 1,925 downwards.
CGATTTTAAAGTTAAATATATGAATAAAAAGAAAAACACTTGACAAATGCAACAAAATCGTATATAATTAAATCATCAAATAAAGCAATTCAAGAAAACTATTTGCTATAGGTTTCCAAATAAGTTTCTTAGAATTATGAAAGCCATCGGCGGCTGGAAGCCGAAATCTACTTATGAAAGGAAAATGACTTATGAAAAACACTACTACGAAAAAGGCTTCTGCCAAGAAAAAATTATTACCCGCCGCCGGCTCACTGCTGATCTCTGCTGCTATGCTCGGAACTTCTACTTAACTCGTCACTACCAAAAAGTTGACGGTCTACGATTATTTTTTTATTGACTACAACTCAAAGATTTAGATAGGTGATTAGCATACCTAAAGCTAAAATCTTTATAAGAAAGGAAAATGATTATGAAAACTACAACTACAAATAAAAAGACTTCCGCAAGGAAGAAGTTATTACCCGCCGCCGGCTCGCTCCTCATTTCAGCAGCGATGCTCTCGACTTCGACTTATGCTTGGTTTACTATGAATAAGGAAGTTAGCGTAACCGGTATGCAGATGAAGACTGTAGTACAAGGAAACTTGCTTATCAGTGATAATAACAAGGAAGCTGATTATACTACAGCACAGCTTTCACAGACAAGAGCAGCTCTGCTTGAGCCGGTTTCCTCTGTAAGTGGTTATGATTCAACTTTCTTCTACACCACAAATGCAAAAGGTAATGGTGACGCTGTAGCTGATGTTTACACTCAGTATAATGAAGATACAGAACTTACGAGTGGTGCCGTTGACCTTGTTGCAAATGCTTCTAGCACTTCTGCCGGAACACATCCTTCTACAAGCGGTGCAGGAAAGGTTAAGGTAGATGATGATTTCAACACCGCCTACGGTGCTGCAAATTACGCTGCTAATGCCGGAACAGCCTATTCTAATGCATATGGCTATGTTGATTATGTGTTCTATCTGAAAGCAACTGGTGATGCTACTGATCAGTACGTCAAGATGACAAAGCTAAATATGCTTTATAATAATAAGGCAATTACTAATCCTGCTTTTGGTTCTGGCAGTTCTGTTGTAGGAACGAATGTAGATAGAGCTTGGAGAGCTGGTGTGTATGTATCTGAAATAACTGGTGACACTGGCGTTGTTTCAGCAAGCAATGCCGTATCTGGTAATTTGAAGGCTATCCTTACTCTTAATGGAGCTGCAAATCAAGATTCTGGCAAAGCTGTATCTGCCGCAGCAGCTGCTCCTAGCAATCTTGCTCAGGCCTATAATACTTGGTCTGATACTACAAATGGTAGTATAGCAAATGTAGCTAATGGGGAAACCAAGTATTTCAAGGTAACTGTTCGTGTATGGCTTGAGGGTGAAGATACCACTTGTACTTCTAAGACATATGCACAGTTAACGAATGCATGGTCACTTGATTGCGAGTTCTCGCTTCTCAATGGCTCGACCGCAGTTAGCAATATTGGTTCTGCAGTTTCTACAGGTAGCGGTTCATAATAGCACAACCAAATTATTACACATCACAACACCCCGATCCCCCACCCCGGTGGGGGATTTCTTTTCACCAAAATCATTAAAACCCATTGCAAAACCAATTAAAATATAGTATAATAATACTATAAAACCAATTGGAGCATACCTATGAATACTACCGAAAAAACTACAAACCAAACCATAGATCAGCAAGCCCTCGATGCATACGTGCAAAAGCGCCTGAAAGAGGAAGCCGAAAAGCGCGGCACACCCGCCGGGATACGCATAGAATCCCTGCGGGTCATCGGTAATCTGCTGATAATTTTTGTCCTTGGGCTGTTCATCGTCTCGCCATTCGTGCAGATGATACTCCGCGCCATAAACGGGCTCGATACTCAGCCCCTTATGGTCACATCGCACTACGTCCGCTACTATC
>JAILFN010000031.1 GCA_024697545.1 Ruminococcus sp. | reverse complement strand
AACGCTGACAGATACGGTATCGCAGTATATCTGGCAGGTAAGTGGAGAATCCAGACTCAGAACATCACCACTACCAGCTACACCACTCCTAAGAACCTGACTCCCGGCAAGACCTACAAGGTTGCTATCGCTGCAAGAGTTAACGGCACTTGGGATGTTGCAGGCGCTATCAAGCACGCTGTAACCATTACTGTAAAGTAATTGAGCACACTGCTTAAAGTGTAACAACACAGTTAAATCAGACCGACAGTTTCTTTTGAAGCTGTCGGTCTTTTTTTTGCATCGTCGGTCGTCAGGCAAAAATCAAAGGCGGTATGCCTTTATCCGGCACACCGCCTGTTTTAACAGTTATCATTTCATTACGGACTTTGCCTGCTCCAAAGTCTCGATGACCTTATCGCACCATTCGTCGAATTCCTTGTCCTCGGTCTGAAACTCAGGGTGATCGAGTATGTTTTCTACGGTCATTTTTATGCCGTCCTCGGCGGAGATCCTCGCTTTGAAATCGGGAACAATGGATCTTATCTTGCTGTTATCGAAAATCACAGAATTGGCTTTGTCACCGATAAGACTTCCCGTCAGGTCATAGTCGCTCATATCAGCAAGCGTCTGCGAAGCGACGTAGTAAGGCTTTAGCTCAACGCCGAGCGCGTCCGCTATCGCATGGTAGATGTGGTTCCAGGTGACGCTTTCATCGGAGGTGATGTGATAAGCCTGACCGATCGCCTCGTGTCTTCCGATAAGCCCGACGTAGGCTCTCGCAAAATCGCTGTTGTGTGTTATCGTCCAGAGCGAGGTGCCGTCGCCGTGGATCAGGACCTGCTTGCCTTCCATTATCCGCTTGACGACCTGCCAACTGCCGTTTCTGCCGTGAACACCAAGCGGCACGCTGCGCTCATCGTATGTATGGCTCGGGCGGACAATGGTCACGGGGAATCCCGTTTGGCGGTACTTCTCCATGAGCAGCTCCTCGCAGGCTTTCTTATTGCGGGAGTACTCCCAGTAAGGATTCTCAAGAGGCGTATCCTCCGTTATGATATAGTTTTTCGGCGGTTTTTGATAAGCCGAAGCCGAGCTGATGTATATAAACTGGCAGGTCTTTCCATAGAACAGTCTGAAATCACGTTCCAGCTGTTCGGGGACGAAGCCTATAAACTCGCCCACGCAGTCGAAGCTCAGACCGTCGAGCTTTTCAGCGACCTCCTGTTCATTGTTGATGTCAGCTTCGATAACCTTAACATTATCGGGAAGCTCGGCGCTCCTGTTGCCTCGGTTGAGCAGCCAGACCTCATCACCGCGCACGGCGAGCAGCCTTGTGATAGCCATGCTTATTGTTCCCGTGCCGCCTATAAACAGTATCTTCAAAAGGATCCCTCCCAGGACAAAATTCTCCAGTGTAACTATTTTAATAATAACATATTTCAGCGCCGAAATCAATATGATATGAAAGATTTGATAGATTTATTCTATTTTGGCGGTCAAAGATAACACTTTTCTCAAAGCTGCCGTATCGGGTAAAACTCATCTCTTCCGCCCATATTTTACGGCTTGACAAAACAGCTTAAATCTGATATAATCAATATGAACGGTAGGATAATCCGTTCAATGATAATAATGGAGGGCGCATCATGAAAGAAGTTTATGATTTTCTGAAGTCGGCGGGCACCTATTTCCTTGCCACAGTTGAAGGCGACCAGCCGAGAGTTCGTCCGTTTGGTACTATTGATGTATTCGAGGACAAGCTTTATATCCAGACGGGCAAGGTCAAGGACGTATCAAAGCAGTTGCAGGCGAACCCCAAGGCAGAGCTGTGTGCTTTTAAGGACGGCGAGTGGCTCAGGGTATCGGGCGAGCTTGTCCGCGACGACAGGACGGAGCCCAAGGTTCATATGCTCGACAACTATCCCGAGCTGAAAGCAATGTATTCCGCCGAGGACGACAACACCGAAGTCCTTTATTTCAAGAACGCCACAGCGACCTTTTCTTCCTTTACCTCCGCACCGAGGACGATAAAGTTCTGATATCACACATATCACAAAAATACCGCACAAGGACGGTGAATGTCCCTGTGCGGTTTTTATTTATCCTGCTCTCTGTCGAACAAATGTCGGTGAAGATACGATTCAGCGTGCAGCTTCGATGATCCTGCCCACGCAGGGCTTGGGGCTGTGGTCGGTATCAAAAAGCAGAGGATACTGCTTTGCCTTTGGCAGATCGGGCGCGATGCCGAACTGATCGAGCCATGTGTTATCATCGGCAACACCCCATGTTGTGACGCTGTCGATTACATCAGAATAGCTGCGGTATATCTCAAAGAGCTTGACATAGATATCGTCCATTTCCGCAAACCTTTCGGGTGTCATTGTTGAGGCTTTCCTGAAGAAATCATCAAACCACTCATCCTCGGGCTTCGGCAATCCCCTGCTCTGATCCACCGTTGCCATCAGCGAGACATCAAGCTCTGTGACGTGCAGCCTGAGTCCCATATCCGCATAGATCTCGATTGAACGCTTTATCTCGTCAAAGTCGGGCTTTACAAAATGGTGCTGCTGCATACCGAAGCCGTCGATACGGCAGCCCTTTTCCCTCAGCTCGCGGATAAGCGTAACTATACGCTCGCGCCTTTTCGGGTCGCACTCGCCGTAGTCGTTGTAGAAAAGCTGTGCGTTCGGGGAATATTTCTCCATCGCGCGGAATGCGGCTTCCATAAATCCCGTGCCGCAGAGCTTGAAGTATTCGCTGTTGCGGTAAACGGGGCTGTCGCCGACCTGATCCTTGTGCATCTCATCAAGGGTGGCTTCGTTCACAACGTCCCATGCGTAAACATCATCGTTATACCTTTCGCAGAGCGCCTTGGTATGGGCTTCGATGCGTTCATAGATAAGCTCGGGAGCGGCGGGCTTGTCGCCGTCCTTGAATATCCAGTCGGGAGTAGACCAGTGCCAGACAGGGGCGTGGGCGCGAACCTTCACCCCCATTTGCCTCGCTTTGCCGAAGATCTTGTCCGCAGCCTCAAAGGTGAACTTGCCTTCCTCGGGCTCTGTTGCATCATATTTAAGCTCGTTCTCGGTGGTAAGACTGTTGAAGTGCTGTGAAAGCAGCTCGTCATATCGGTCGATGCTGAGGTGTGATACTGCCGCGCCGATCTTGAAATATTTCTCATATGCGTAAGCCAAAGAAAAGTCCATGTTCATGTTCACTCCTTATAATAATCTGCGTACCATTCGGCAAACCTGCGAAGTCCCTCGCGGATACCGATAGCGGGGCGGAAGCCGTAGTCATTCTCAAGACCGCTGCTGTCGGCGTAGGTCACGGGAACGTCGCCCGGCTGCATACCTACGAGCTCGCGGTGTCCCTCAAAGTCATAATCTGCGGGAAGAACACCCGCGTTCACCAGCTCCTCCTGCAAAGTGCTGATATAATCGAGCAGGTTTTCGGGAGTACCGCCGCCGATGTTATAAACAGCGTAAGGCGGCAGCGGCAGCCCGTCCTCACCGTTTGCCTTTTCGGGAGCGCCCTGCATAACGAGGTAAACGCCCTCAACTATATCATCAACGAAAGTGAAATCGCGCTTGCAGTTGCCGTAGTTGAATATCTTGATAGTGCCGTTCTTTGCGAGGGTATTTGTCGCCGAAAAATAGAACATATCGGGTCTGCCCGCGGGACCGTATACCGTAAAAAAGCGCAGTCCCGTCGAGGGGATATTGTAAAGCTTTGAATAACTGTGAGCAAGAAGCTCATTTGATTTCTTGGTCGCCGCATAAAGGCTCACGGGGTTGTCAACCTTGTCATCTGTCGAGAACGGCACCTTTTTGTTGCCTCCGTAAACGCTCGAAGAGCTTGCATATACAAGATGCTCGACAGGGTGACGGCGGCAGGATTCGAGTATATTATAGAATCCGATGATGTTTGATTCGATGTAAACATCGGGATGGTCGATGCTGTAACGCACGCCCGCCTGCGCCGCGAGGTTTACAACGATATCGAAATCATATTCATCGAAAAGATCTTCGACCAGCACACTGTCGGCGATGGAGCCCTTGACAAACTTATGTGTGACAGGTGAGTTCTCCGCTGCCTTTTCTATAAGCGAAAGACGGTACTCCTTCAGCTTGGGGTCGTAGTAATCGTTCATGTTATCAAGGCTCACGATGCTGCCGCTTTTCATCTCTTTGAGAAGTCTCAGCACCAGATTCGCGCCGATGAACCCCGGCGAGCCTGTAACGAGGATATTCTTTCCGTTCAGATCTGTCTTAACTTTGCTCATGGCTCAATCCCTCCTGAACAGGTCACGGGTGTAGACCTTTTCCCTGACATCATCGAGAACGCTGTCGTAGCGGTTTGCGATGATGCAGCCGCACTTTTTCTTGAACTTTTTGAGGTCGTTCACGACCAGCGAGCCGAAGAAGGTGCTGCCGTTTTCAAGCGTCGGCTCGTATATGATGACCGTTGCGCCCTTTGCCTTGATGCGCTTCATAACGCCCTGTATGCTGCTCTGACGGAAATTATCGCTGTTGGATTTCATGGTAAGGCGGTATACGCCGACCACCACCTGCTTCTGTCTGTCCTCAAGCTCGGCGGAATAGACAGCGCTGTTACCGTAGGTCCCCGCTATCTCAAGCACACGGTCGGCGATGAAATCCTTTCGGGTGCGGTTCGACTCGACTATCGCCGTCATCATGTTCTGCGGGACATCGCGGTAATTTGCGAGCAGCTGCTTTGTGTCCTTCGGCAGGCAGTAACCGCCGTAGCCAAAGGAGGGATTATTGTAGTAATCACCGACTCTCGGGTCAAGACAAACACCGTGGATTATGTTTGCGGTGTCGAGCGACTTTACCTCGGCGTAGGTGTCAAGCTCATTGAAATAGCTTACGCGGAGAGCAAGATAGGTATTGACGAACAGCTTTGTAGCCTCAGCCTCGGTGGTCGCCATAAAGAGGACGGGGATATTTGACTTGACAGCTCCCTGCTGCAAAAGTGCTGCAAATTCCCTGGCGGCAGGCAGGTTCTTTTCGTCCGAGCCCACGATTATGCGGCTGGGGTACAGGTTATCGTAAAGCGCCTTTGATTCGCGCAGGAACTCGGGGCTGAAGATGATATTATCCATACCGAGCTTTTCACGCACCTGTACGGTATAGCCGACGGGTATCGTGGATTTTATTACAACAGCAGGCTTGACATCACTGTCCGTCGTGACTTCTTTTATAAGACTCAGGACGCTTTCCACCGCCGAGCAGTCGAAGAAATTGGTCTTGGGGTCATAGTTGGTAGGTGCTGCGACGATTATGATATCGGCGTCCCTGTAAGCCGATCTGCCGTCGGTCGTGGCTTTCAGCGAGAGCTTGCGCTCCCCGTGCTCAGCCAGGTACTGCTCGATGAAATCGTCCTGAATGGGGCTTATCCAGCTGTTGAGCTTCTCGACCTTTTCGGGAAGGATATCGACCGCAGTAACGTCATTGTGCTGAGAGAGCAGCACCGCGAGGGAAAGCCCTACATAGCCCGTACCCGCAACGGCTATCTTTCTTCTTTCTGCGGATACCTGCTCCGCTTCTTCCTCCACAAAAAGATCGGTACACTCAAAGCCCAACACCTCCGAGAGTGCCAGCAGCTGATCTACCGACGGGCTGTAATCAGCCTGTTCGAGCCTTGTGAACATACTGCGGCTGATACCTGTTTTTTCTGCAAGTGCGCTCTGTGACAGACCGAGCGACTTTCTTTTGCTGCTCACAGTCTCGGCGAGCAGCTTCAGGGATATATGCTTCATGGGATACCTCCGTATTATCATGTCATTATCAATGACACTAAATGTGTATTTGCTTCATAAATATTATACCCCACAGCGCAAATAATGTCAATAGATTTTGCAGTTTGTTTACAGTCTGCAAAGCATTATGTATTCTTCTTCATTTTCGCCGACTATTTCAAAGCCGACTTTTTTGTACATCCTTACGGCATAGTTCGCCTTCTGCACGGCAAGCGATGCACGGGCATAGCCCGCCTGTCTCAGCCTGACGAGCATCTCCCTCATCATCTCGGTGCCGATGCCGCGGCCTCTGTATTCCTTATACAGTGATATCGCAAAGGACGGAGTGTCGTCGTCTATGTGACCGTAATCGTCCATTATGCGCGTCCATACCGCGCCGACTATCTTTCCGTCGGAAACGGCGGCAAGTGCCATATCCCCCGCCCTGCTGCCGAAAGCTTCGGTATAGACCTGCAATTCGGGCGCGTTTATGATCTCCCGCGGCGGAGGCTCTGCCCCCTCGGGGATAAATATAGCCTCATAGAGAAAATCGCTCAGCAGCGGATACTCGTCGGGGGCAAATACTCTTATCGTATATCCCATAATATCATATCCTTTCTATAACAGCACCGAACGGCGCGAGCGACAGCTTTGCGATCTTGAAAAACTGCACACCGAACGGGATCCCGACAATGGTGATGCAAAGCAGGCAGCCCAGAATAAAATTGCCTATCGCAAGCTCTATCCCCGAGAATATGAACCACAGGATATTCACAAGGAACGACACAGCACCGCCCTCATAGTTCACCTCTGCGCCGAACGGCATGAATGACATGGTCGAAAGCTTGAAGCACTGTATGCCAACGGGTATGCCGACAATGGTGATACACCAGATAAGCCCCGTTATCAGCCAGCCCAGCCCGCTGATAAATCCCCCGCACACAAGCCAGATCAGATTTCCGAGGAATCTCATAAGACCCACTCCTTTCGTACTAAAAACAGTCTATGGTATTATGATAACACATTTCATGGTTTTTTTCAAGCTGCTGCACAAGGTCACGATACCCTCTCAGAGCATCGGAAACAGAATACCGCCGTCTGTTCCGTGGCGGATCAGGCGGCGGGGCAAAGATCATGAACGCATGCGATTAAGAAAACGAAGTCCGAAGCAGACTGCCGTTGCGGAGAACAGCATTATCAGCAGGACGGGCAGCGTTTTGTCTGCGCCGTTTGCAAGAAAATAGTACCAGTCGTACTGCGGCGGCACCTTGCCGTTTTCGGAATGTGTCAGCGCGTTGGCGGTGTAGTATACAGCGTACAGGACAAACGGTATCAGCCCGAGGAAGGTCTGCGGCAGTGTTATCTCCGCCGATTTTTCAAACAGGCAGAATGATACTATGCCGACAAGCGGCACCAGCAGGTGAAAATAAAGATTTGCGCCCCTGAAAAGCGGCGGATAGGACTTGACCACGACGGGAGCGAGAAACAGCACGACCGTCAGCATCGTGATAGCCACGCCTACCGTTGCGATATACTTTATCAGATAAAGCGGGTGCGGCAGCTTTTCGGGAGAGCGGTATATAAGCTGACATACGGCGAATATCCCCGCAACGATCCCGAATAAAAGGTTCGACTGCACCGTGAAGTACTTTATCGAGCTCAGGCTGTCGGCTGAAAGGCTCCCGTCATTGCCGATGCCTTTCAGCATTATGCAAAGCCCGACTGCCGTAAGCATAAAAGTTATCAGGTTCAAAGCCGCCGATATGAAAAATCGTGTCTGCATATCCATTTACCTTATATACTTGTTTAAGATCTTCTGTGCAAGCTCATATCTGTCATAATTCTCGCCGCAGCCCATAACGGCACAGATGTATGTAGAGCCGTTGATCCTGAATGCGCTGATAAGACAGCAGCCCGCAGAAGCGGTAGTTCCCGTTTTCAGACCTATGCAGTCCTCGCGGTAATAAGGGCTTGTCGGGTCGAGAAAGAGGTTGGTGTTCGTCCAGAGGCAGCTGCCGCCCGTTTCGGGCTCGCAGTATCTCTGATATGTCCCTGCGATCTCGCAAAGCTCAGGGACGCTCAGCACATGATCGGCAAGCTTCAGCAGATCGCCAAGGGTGGTGTAATGCTCGGGATCGTCCCAGCCCTCGGGGTTGGCGAAATGGCTGTTGCTCATACCAAGCTCCGCCGCGAACCCGTTCATAAGATCGCAAAAATAAGCAACTGCCGTCTGATCGTCCATATAGGGATCCCCCGCTGCCGTTCTCGCCGTGTTCACCGCAACGGTATATGCGGCATCGTTTCCCGAGGGCAGCAGCATGGCAGCGATAAGGTCTTTGACTTTAAGCGTCATGCCGGGCGTGATGTAGCTGAGTGTAGAGTCGGGTTTTGCAAGGTAGACCTCCTCCCCGACAGTCACGCTGTCATCGGGCGAGAGATATTTGAGCATAACAGAAGCCGAAAGCAGCTTTGTTATGCTTGCAAGCGAGACCTGATCGTACAGCGACTTCTCGGCGATGAGCATACCGTCGTCGGGGCGGTAGAGCGCATAGGCTTTTGAATAAGGCACCGAAAGGTCGTCGGCGATGTCAGCCTGTGAAGAGCTGTCATCGGCGGCTTGGGTCTCGGCGGAAGTCTCGGGCTTTTCCGTTTCAGCCGAGGTCTTCTCTTCGGTCTTTGAAGAAGTCTTTTCCGTTTCTGACGCAGCCTCTGAGCTGTCGTCGGCAGACGAAGCATCATCCTGCACGGCCGTTTGTACGGCTGTAACGGCGGTCTCTGAGGCTTTCTCCGAGAATACGCTGCTGTTTTTATCTATCACCCTGCCGCAGCCCGAAAGTATCACAAGGGCGCAGCCGAGCAATGCTATTATTCTTCTGTTTCTCATTCGGTCATGCTCCATATCATTTTGTAGTACACAAGGGCGTGTTGACACTAAGCCTAACATACGTCTTTTTGGCTGTTTTTGCCCCGTTCGTCGTTAAAAATCCTTGCAGGGCGTCAGCCCAACTGCGGATTTTTGCCTTGAACGGAACAAAATCATCTCAAAAATCCGCATATT
>JAILFN010000022.1 GCA_024697545.1 Ruminococcus sp. | reverse complement strand
TCGGTTTTAGCCCCGAAAGACATCCGAGTATCCACTTTGAGGTCTGTTCGTCATTTTTTTCGTTTTTCCAGTATTCTTCCTTCCAGCGTGAACGGAGAATATCGACCTCCTCATCACTGAGATACTGAAACACATCATTATCTTCGAGATAGATCCTGCACAGGTATTGTCTGAATTTCTCCCGGTCGGCTTTGCCTTCGGCGGTAAGCTCCTCAAATGCAGCCTTAACAGATTGCCGTTTGTAGACCACAAGCTGATAGATGAATTCTTCTTTAGACGGGAAAAAGTTGTAGAATGTTCCTGTGGCGATACCTGTTTTCTTTGCAATCTCCGAAACCGAAGTTTTTTTCATCCCATGCTGCCTGATCAGCTCAAATCCGGTTTCCAAAAGCTGAATGCGGACTCTGTCACGCCCCATTTTATCAAATATCTGCGGCATATCGGCTCACGCACCTTTCCTTCATGTGTATTTTTTATAGTATACACTAAAATTTAGAATTTGTCAATGAACAAATCTACAAAAATATTCATTTAGCACTTGACAAAATGGTTAGCGTGCGCTAATATAATATTGTGAATAAATATTCCATTGTATTCATTTATTCTGCTTGAAAGGAAGGGAACGCTTATGGCGTTATTGGAGATCAAAGGATTGCAGAAAGCATTCAGGGACGTAAAAGCTGTGAACGGTGTTGATCTCAGCATTGAAGCACAGGAAATACACGGTATCCTCGGTCCGAACGGTGCGGGAAAAAGTACAACGATAGGCTGCCTGCTCGGGCTGATACCCTACGATTCGGGAAAGGTCGTCTTTGAAAACGGCACGAGAATAAAGAAATGGAGCAGGAATATAGGCTATGTTCCGCAGGATCTTGCAATATACCCGGATCTGACCGCAAAGGAGAATGTCCGTTTTTTCTGTTCACTGTACGGGTACGGGGGCAAGGAGCTGGCTCAAAAGGTAAACAAAGCTCTTGAACTTGTCGGGCTTGAAGATGTTGCCGATAAAAAGTCGGGCGAGTTTTCGGGCGGTATGAAGCGCAGGCTAAACCTTGCCTGCGGTATTGCACATTCACCGAAGCTCATCATCATGGACGAGCCGACCGTCGGCATCGATCCGCAGTCAAGAAACCGTATCCTTGAAAATGTCAAGGCACTTAACAATGCCGGTGCGACGATCCTCTACACCACGCACTATATGCCCGAAGTCGAGGAGATATGCAGCAAGGTCACGATCATAGACCACGGAAAAGTCATCGCAACAGGTACAAAGGCGGATATCATCGGGAAGCTCGGCAATGATACCGAGCTGACACTTGATTTTGGTGAGAGTGCCGATCTGTCCGGATTTGCAAGCGCCGCCGAGAAAATGGAAAGTATCCGCAGCGTCAAGACAGACGGAGGAAAATGCGTCATAAAGCACTCGGAGGACATTGAGCTTCTCGAAAGGCTGATGAATACGGCGCACAAATGCGGTCTGCGGGTCCGCAGTATATCCGAACAGGAAGCAAGCCTTGAGGAAGTTTTTCTCGATCTGACGGGCAAAGCGCTCCGTGATAAAAAGTAGGTGTGGCTATGCTCGGATCGATATTGAAAAAGGAAATAAAAGCGTTTTTCACGAACAAGGGCAACCTCGTGTTCATGTTCTTGCTGCCGATCCTGCTGATCTCCATATTCAGCTTTGCGCTCGGAGATTATGTAAAGGCAGAATACGGTACATTTGAAAACGGCAGGGTGCTTTACTATAATGAAAACGCTTCGTCGGAGAAGTCAGAGAAATTTGCGCTGATAAGCGAAAAGATCAATTCCGCAACAGGTGTGACATTTGAAAAGGCGGCAGATATACAGTCGGCGAAGGAACAGGTGGAGTCTAGCAAAGCCTATGGGCTGATAACTGTCACGGACAGCGGTTTTGATTACTTTCGTTCCGAGTTCAACGAGCCTGAGGGCGGCAGAACGGTGAGAGGTCTGTTCACCCAAATGGCTGCGGGCAATAACGGCAGCACCGATGGACAGAAGATACAGCATATCACGCTAAAAGCCGACAAGCCCGATGCAAAGAAATATTACACCTTTTCGGGGCTTGCGTTTTCGATACTGTTCATGGGACTGCTCATAGGTTATTCCGTGTACGATGAAAAGGCATACGGCACGATCACAAGGATCAGGCTTTCCGGTGAGGGCATAGGCGTGATGTTGTTCAGCAAGATCCTGACGGGCGTTATCTGCGGCTGTGTGCATATCCTTTCCGCTTTTGTGTTTTCCTCTCTTGTGCTCGGTGTGGAATGGGGCGGAAAAACTTCGCTTATCTTCCTGCTTCTGTTGATGCTTGTGCTGTACAGTGCTGTTTTCGGCGCAGTCATCGGGATGCTCTCCAAAAACAGATCCATGTGCCAGAGTACCGTGCTGATGATCTCAATGCTGTGCGGCTATCTCGGCGGCTCGGTCACACCGCTGTATCTTCTTGAAAATATGCCTGTGCTGAATATCATCATCAAGCTGAGTCCCCTGTATCATCTTAACAGGGCAGTCACGGCGCTGTCTAACGATATTCTTGATAAGAACACGCTGTATACCGTTCTTGTGCTGACAGGGCTGTCGGCTTTCATGCTTATTCTTCTCGCGCTGACGAAAAGTAGACCCGCTCACGGAAAGGAGGCAACGCTATGATAAACGTGATACGCAATACGTTCTGCATTTTCAAGCGGAATAAGGAGTTCATCTATCTTATCACAATACAGCCGCTGCTGATATTTTTGCTTATGTCATTTCTGCTGCCCTATTCCAAAACACATAACATTGCGGTCTGCGATCACTCGGAAAACAGCGCGGTATCGCAGGCTCTTGAAAAAATGGAGGGCATAAAAGCCGTGGATATCTCAGAAGATTCAGTCACCGAAAAGCTCATCGGCGGAAGCGCCGAGCTTGCGGTCATTGTCAGTGCGGACGGTACTGCACAGATCATCGGCTTCGGAGGTTCGGAGGTAGAGGGCGCGGTTACTTTATGTGTAGAAAATGCTTTGTCAGGAACGGGCGAAGCGGTCAAAACAAGCATAAACGCCGCCCCGAAACGGGGAATGCCCATCGGTAATTCCCTCGGTTTTATGATCTTCAAGACGCTCACCGCAAGCAATCTCCTTGCCGCACTCTTGATTCAGGAACGCAACAACAAAATGAAAGACCGTATCATGCTTTCGGGTATCAAAACCGGCTACTATATCGGCGGTATGGCGTTTGTGTATCTGGTCTTTATGATGATCGGCTCGGCGGTGTATTATCTGGCGGCAAGGCTTTTCCAATTTGATCTCGGAATGAAACAGCCTGTCGGCTTCCTGCTGATGATGTTCACGGCAAATGTGCTGTCTGTCACGATCTATCTGTTCGCCTCAACGCTTGTAAAGAAAGAGGACGGTTTGTGGTTTATGGCATCGTTCGTTCTGCTGCCGATGGCACTCTTTTCGGGTGTGCTGTTTCCGTATGAATTTATGCCCGACATCATGAAAAAAACAGGCGCACTGTTCCCGCAGCGGTGGATCAGCCGCGGCATTGAAAATATGCAGCAGTACGGAACTATCACGGCGGCTCTGCCGCAGATGGCGATGGTGCTCGGATTATCTGCTGTTCTGTTTGGGATAGCAGTATTCAGAAGCCGACGGAGACATTAATGTCTCATAAAAATAAGATCTATGGAGGAAATACTAATGAAAAAAAGTGAGAGCAAATTTATCGGTATCAGGGAAATCGTCGTTGTGACGCTCTTTTCGGTTCTGACATTCGTTGTAAGTATGCTGACCGCAATGCCGTTTGCCGCATCGGTTCATCTTCAGCTCTATGTCGGCTACGCACTCATGGCGATCATAAGCGGACCTGTCTATGTGCTGATTATCACGCACGATTCCGAGCTTATCTATCACTTCGCCGATCATGTTTATAAAATGTATAGACCTCGATCATATCATATCAATTAGTGCGGAAAACTGTTCTGTAGGCTGCATATTAACAATAAAGCGGAAACTTCTGAAAGTAATGCTTATGGGAGTTTCCGCTTTTTTGAATATTTTTATACGAAATGTAAAAATATATCCTGTTCTGAAAAACCACTTGACATTTGATCGCGAACAGTGTATACTAAACAACGAAAGCGTACACTGTTCGCAATCAATAAAAGGGGGGACAAGATGCCGAAAGACAAAACGATCAACCACGAGAAAATCGTAGCTGCGGCATTTCGGGAATTTCTGACATACGGTTTCAAAGAAGCCTCCATGCGTCGGATCGCTAAGGAATGTGGTATGAGTGCGTCCGGGCTTTACAGGCATTTTCCCCGCAAGGAAGATATGTTCTCCTCGCTGGTCTGTTCTGCTTATGACGGATTTGTCGAAATGTATACGCAGAATTCCTCGGAGATAAAAGAACAGATCTATGACATTGATGTCGGGGCGTTATTCACATCATCTGATGAAACAATGTGGTTCATGGGGTATATTTACGATCATTTTGATGCCTTTAAGCTGATAATATGCCGCAGTGAGGGAACGAGATATGAGAATTACTCCCATGATCTGGCGCAGCTTGCCCAAAGCAATACCGTGTGCTTTATGAACGCTGTAAGGGAGAAAGGTGTTGTTTTGAAAGATTATGACGAAATGGAGCTGCATCTGCTCACCACCACCTATATTGATGCCTTGTTTCAGCCTGTCAGGCATGATTTTTCAAGGGAAAAAGCTCTTCATTACGGAAAAACTCTCGACGAATTTTTTAATTCAAGCTGGAAAAACTTTTTTGGAATATGATCTTTCAGGCAGAAATCACTGCCTGAATTTTTGGCGCGCAAGTTAGCAATGACTAACTTACATGATATATATACGGTCGTTTTATCGCTCTATGCGATCACCATAAATGTACAGAAAGGACGAATGGTAATGGAAAAGAAAATGAAGCTTGAGGTAAAGGATCTCATGACGATCGGTATCTTTGCAACGATCTATATCGTTGTGAAGATCATCGTTGGGTTTGTCGGCGTGATACCGATACTGTGTGTGATACTGCCGATGATAACAGCTGTCGTCTGCGCCCCTATCTATATGCTTTTTGTGACAAAAGCCGAAAAATTCGGAATGATAACTCTGTTAGCTGCGGTAGTCGGTGCGGTAATGATGATAGCAGGCTATGGGTGGCTCACGCTTGTGGTTTCCTTTGTGTGCGGTCTTTTGGCGGATGTTATGACCAATATCGGAAATAAAAGATCCTTCGGCAAAATACTGGCAGGTTACTGTATTTTCAGCCAGTGGGGAGTTGCTATGCTCGCTCCGGTCTGGATGCAGGGCGATGCGTACTTCAAGGATCTGTCTGAAACTATGGGAAAAGAATTTTCGGATAGCTTCCGTGCAATGACACCTCCCTGGGTGATCCCCGTTCTTATAGCAGGGATCGCTGTTGCGGCGGTCATCGGCGGCTTTTTTGGCAGGAAGATCATGAAAAAGCATTTTGAGAGAAGTGGGATCATCTGATATGAAAGGCGATCAGAAAAGAAGATCCCGTCCTAATGTCCGCAGTGAGCTGTTGTTTCTGCTTGCAATAAACGGTGTGCTGATCGGCAATGTAAAGCCTGCTGTCATCTTCGCTTTGGTGTTATTCTCGGGGCTGCTGCTGTGTCTGTTTTGCCGCATCAGTACAGCCGCAAAATACGTTCTGACATACTGCCTGATGTTCTCTGCAGAACACCTGCTTATGCTGCTGCCGGGGATTTCGCTGTTTCATTTCATTATTGTCATAAGCTCTGTTCTGAGAAAATTTATCCCGTGCTTTATGGTAGGATGTCTTATCCTTGAAACGACAACACCGGGCAATTTTCTGGCATCTATGCAGCGCTTACATATGCCGAAGGTGTTTAGTCTGCCTTTTGCAGTGGTGCTGCGCTTTTTCCCGACCGTGAAGGAGGATTGGCACAGCATACGATCAGCGATGAAGCTGCGGGGTATCGGTCTGAGCTTTGGCAATGTGATCGCTCACCCGCTGCGGACAGTAGAGTATATAATAGTACCGCTGCTGTCAAGCAGTATCAAGATAGGTGATGAGCTTTCCGCAGCTGCGATCGCAAGAGGACTGGGTATGGAACGGGACCGCACGTCTGTATATGACGTGAGATTTTGCATTTGGGATCATCTTCTCATGTTGGCGGCAGCGGTGTTTTTTGTTCTGATCACATTTGTTTAGAGGTGCAGGTTTTGAAGATACAGTTTGAAAATGTCAGCTTTCGCTATGAAAGCCGTAAGACACAGGAGAGCGTGCGGGCACTTGATTTTACAGTGAATGACGGAGAATTCATACTGATCTGCGGTTCATCGGGTTCGGGTAAATCCACAGTGGGACGGCTGATCAACGGGCTGGCTCCGTATTTTTACAAAGGTGAACTCAGCGGGAACGTCATGCTCGACGGCAGATCTGTTCGTGAGATACCGCAGGCAGAGCTTGCAGCAAGGATAGGATCGGTTTTTCAGAATCCGCGGACACAGTTTTTTGATACTGATTCCACAGGCGAAATGGCTTTTGGCTGTGAGAATATGGGGTATCCTCCCGAGGAGATCGGCCGCAGGATCAAGCAGACTTCGGCTGAATTTGGGATAGAGGAGCTTCTTGACAAAAAACTGTTCGGTATGTCGGGCGGCGAAAAGCAAAAGATCGCCTGTGGAAGCATTTATGCAGTAGATCCCGATGTGTACATATTTGATGAACCGTCATCAAACCTTGATCTTACCTCCATACGGGAGCTTGCACGCATTATGAAGCTCCTGAAAAACCGCGGCAAAACGGTCATACTGATCGAACACCGCATATATTACGCTATGGAGCTGACAGACCGCATTTTTTATATGGAGTCGGGAACCGTAAAGGAGATCTACAGCCGTCCGGACTTTGTTAAGAAGCCATTGTCTGAACTGCACCAAATGGGACTTCGTACCTCATCGGAGGAGTTATCACAGCTTCTTGCTGACAGGGTCGGGATCCGTTCTGATCGGGGATATGTAGATGTACAACAGCTATCTTTTTCATACAGGACGACCGCGGCTCATCAGAACAAAACTCTGGCGATACAAGATCTGCGTATCCCAAAGGGAAGTATCATTGCACTGATAGGTGAAAACGGTGCGGGAAAATCGACCTTCGTCAAATGTATGTGCGGACTGGAAAAGTGTGAAAAGGCAGTGATCGCGGATAACGGCAGAAAGCTGTCAGCAAGGCAGCGGCTTCGGGACAGTTACCTTGTCATGCAGGATGTGAACCATCAGCTCTTTTCAGAAAGCGTCGAGGGTGAACTGCTGCTGAGTGACCCTGACATTTCAAAGGAACAGATCGAAAGTATATTGGAAATGCTTGATCTGGGCGCATTTTTACAGGATCACCCTATGGCTTTGTCAGGCGGACAGAAACAAAGGGTCGCAGTGGCATCTGCCTGTGCTGCACATAAAAAATACTTGTACCTTGATGAACCAACAAGTGGTCTTGACTATAAACAGATGAAAAATATGAGTCGGATGATAAGAAGTATCAAAGAAAACGTATCATTTGTAATGATCGTAACACATGATCCCGAATTCATTTTTGAATGCTGCGATCATATCATAGAACTTGAAAAGGGGAGCGTCAAAAGCACCTATCCGCTCGATAAAAACGGTCAGATGAAACTCTGTGAGCATTTCATGAGCAGAGTTATTGACGGCGGACGTATCGTGCAGCAGGGCAAGCACAATGAACTAATGCAGAAGGACGGCATTTACCGGACATTTGTTAATGACAGAAAAAAAGCCGTCAGCCGGAAGCTTTAAGATCCGTCTATGATAAAACAAAACGAGCCTGTTCACACATTCGTATAGGCTCGTTTTTTTATATCCCGTAACTAAAAAAAGCTCCTCCGGTTTTATTGACCGAATTATCAATTGTGATAGATACCGCTTACCTGCATCGGTCGTTCATGATTTGTGAAAACCTTGTTTATTGAAAATGCACTTGACACGATCGGATGAATATGATATAATATCAATGATAGCTATCACAGATAACATTGGAAGAGGTGAAACAAATGCCGAAGGACAAGACTGCAAGTCATATCAAGATAGATCTGGCAATGAAGGCAGAATTTCTCGAAAAGGGATTTGCAGGCGCATCTATCCGCAGTATAGGGCAACGTGCCGGAATGACATCTGCCGCTCTGTATCGTCATTATACGAACAAGGAGGATATGTTTTCTTCTCTTGTGGAGCCTTTGATAAAGGATATGGATATGTGGACGAAAAGACACAAGTCCGTAAAGTATTCCCTTGTGGACAGTCAGGCTGACACAGGTGCTTTTTTCGGGGAATCCTTTATTGATATGATAACAGAGGTCGTACTTCCGCAGAAAGACAGACTGATCCTGTTGATGAATTGCTCGCAGGGGACAAAGTATGAAAACTTTCTCCATGATTTCGTAGAGAAAAATCAGAAAGACTTGTCAAATGCTTTGGATTATATGAGAAAGCACGGATATCCTGCAAGAGAAATGAGTGAGGAGGAGATTCATATGCTGCTGAGTGCTTATCTGACGGCGATCATTGAACCGATCATACACAGATATCCGCAGGAAAAGATCAAAAGCTATCTTTTCAGCGTAAATGAATTCTTTATGCCGGGATGGAAGAATATAATGGGATTATCATGAAAGAGCCGTAAGGCTCTTTTTATTTTGGATAGCTATCAAATTAAGGTTAGCGATAACTAACCTACTATAACAAAAAGGAGTTCTTTGTAATGAAAGAAAAGTTGAACGGAAAAGACCTTATCAATATCGGTATCTTCTCAGCGATCTATTTCGTGATCGTTTTTATCACGGCTATGCTCGGTATGGTGCCGATACTTTACCCGATGTTGACGGTGATATGTCCGTTGGTCGGCGGCGTTGTATATATGCTGTTTCTTACAAGAGTAAAGAAGTTCGGTATGATATGGATCATGAGCATACTCATGGGTATTCTTATGCTCATATCGGGAATGAGCTGGTATGCTCTGGCAATAGGCGTTTTCTCAGGTCTTATAGCCGACCTTATCTTCAAAAGCGGAAATTACGGTAGTTCAGTCAAAGGTGTGTTATCCCATGCTGTGTTCTCCTTATGGATATTCGGCAACTATCTGCTGTTTTATCTGAACCACGAAAGCTATATGAAGACCCGTGAAGAAATGGTGGGCAAGGAATATGTTGACAAGCTCAACTCTCTGCTCCCGATGTGGAGCTGGGTGGTCCTTTTGGCAGCAACACTTATCTTCGGGCTGATCGGCGGTATGATGGGAAAATCAATGCTGAAAAAGCATCTTTCCAAAGCAGGTATCGCCTGATGGCACAATTGTTGTCCGCTGACCTCAAGAGCAGAGGTCTTGTGCTTGATCCGAGAAGCAAGCTTGCCCTTATGCTTTCGATAGTTTTCTTTAGTATGGGCGGAGTCGGTTCTGATATTAAAGCAGTCGTTCTGATCTCAAAGCTGTTAGGGCTTATACCCATCATACTTTTACTGACCGCAAAGCAGTGGAAAAAGGCGCTTGCCTACGGCGGAGCATATGCGGTGCTGACGCTTGTATCGCTTGAGCTGTTGCCCGTTATGAACGGCGGTATCAAGATCTTTTTGACGATCTGCTGTGTCGGAGTATTGCGGTTCATGCCGGGACTTATCATGGGAGCATACATTCTTTCGAGTACGACCGTCAGCGAATTTATTGCAGCATTTCATCGTATGCATATTCCGCAGCAGATAACGATCCCTCTGTCGGTGATGTTCCGCTTTTTCCCTACTGTCATGGAGGAAATGCAAGCTATCAACGCTGCTATGAAAATGCGTGATATCCGTCTTTTCGGGAAAAACGCAGGCAAGCTGATCGAATATCGGCTGATACCCTTGCTGGTATGCTCGGTCAATATCGGACAGGAGCTTTCGGCGGCGGCTCTCACAAGAGGTCTGTCCGCCCCGAAAAAGCGTACTAATATATGCCGAATAGGTTTTCATTTGCAGGATATCGCGGCTTTTGTCACAGCATTGTCACCTGCCGCCGTAATTATATGCAACAGGTTCGAGGTGATCGCATGAGCAGTACAGTCATAAGCTTTCAAAATGTATCATTTCGCTATACCAATAGTGAAAGCAGCTCGTTGTCAAACATAGATCTTGATATAAAAAAGGGAGAATGTGTTTTGCTCTGCGGCGCTTCGGGATGCGGAAAAACAACGGTCACACGTCTGATAAACGGTCTTATCCCCCATTACTACGAGGGTGAGCTTTCGGGCAGTGTTGATGTATGCAGAATGGACATAAAATGCACACCGATAGAAACGGTATCAGAACAGGTCGGGAGTATCTTCCAGAATCCGAGGTCACAGTTTTTCTGTGTGGACACGGAAAGTGAGATAGTATTCGGCTGTGAGAATATGTCGCTGCCCGAGGAGGAGATAAGACGGCGGCTTGAAGGAACGATCGAACGCTTTTCGCTTCAAGACCTGCAGGGCAGGAGCATCTTTGAGCTTTCGGGCGGAGAAAAGCAGAAGATCGCCTGTGCAGGCGTGCATTGTATGTGTCCCGATATTATAGTGATGGATGAACCGACATCAAACCTCGACCTTGATGCGATCTACGGGCTTCGCAACATAATAGCTGAATGGAAGGCTGACGGAAAAACGATCGTAATAGCGGAGCATCGTCTGGAATGGCTGAAGGGACTGTGTGACAGAGCGATACTTCTTAAAAGCGGAGGCATATCTCTTGAAATTACGGGGGAAGTCCTTTTTTCAAGATCAAAGGCGGAAATGAATGCCATTGGTCTGCGCTCCTCCATAGGCTTGCCCGATCATCTTGATACACCCTGCGGATTTTTTGCCAAAGACGGAAAGGGGAGAGGCGGAAAAGCTCTTCACCTCGAAAACTTCCGTTACAGCTACCACAGCAAAACAGCGCTTGATATCAAGAGCCTTGATATACCCGCAGGCTCAGTGACGGCGGTGGTAGGACATAACGGTGCAGGGAAGTCCACCTTTGTCAAATGCCTGTGCGGACTGCAAAAGCGTTTCAAGGGAACTGTCACGATAGACGGTAAAAAATACCGCTCACGACAAATGCTGAAGATCTGCTACATGGTCATGCAGGACGTAAATCATCAGCTTTTTGCCGAAACCGTACTTGATGAGGTAATGCTCGGAATGGAGACAGAGGACGAAGCGCAGGCACTTGATCTGCTGAAAAAGCTCGACCTTTACGAAATGCGTGACCGTCACCCAATGTCACTCTCGGGCGGTCAGAAACAGCGTGCCGCCATTGCTTCGGCGATACTTGCAGGGAAAAGGATACTTATCTTCGATGAACCGACAAGCGGCCTCGACTATAACAGTATGGTGCAGACAGCTGAGCTGATAGGCTCACTTTACAAAGATATCACCGTGCTTATAGTCACTCACGATATGGAACTGATCGAACGGTGCTGCACACATATTCTACATATTGAAGACGGAAGGATACATGAGGTAGTATTATGAAAGAAAAAAAGAATACTGATATTATGAAAATAATAAACGGCTATGCAGGCGGTCATCGGCACCTGATAACTGTCGGACGGATCCTTGCGGCAGTCAGCGCCTTTACGGGGCTTGTGCCGTTTTACGACCTTTGGAGGATCATACGCATTGCCGTAAAGGGTGAAGGTTTGTCACAGATCAAATCTATCGCCTGGCAGGCTGTCGGCATCACTTTACTGACGCTTTTAATATACATTGTGGCTCTGTTTTGCACGCATATTGCGGCATTTCATGTGCAGGCAAGCATGAGAAGCGGTCTTATGCGCAGGATACTTACACTTCCGCTCGGAGTATTTGATGAGGACGGAACAGGTAAGATCAGGCGTATTGTGAATGATTCTACCGCAGCCACCGAAACCTACATTGCCCATAATTTGCCTGACAAGGCAGTTGCCGCCGCTACACCGGTGGGTCTGCTCGTACTGCTGGCAGTGTTCGACTGGAAGCTGGGACTGATCTGCGTGATACCTGCACTCATCGGATTCGCCTTTATGATGAGCATGATGGGCAAGGGAATGCAGGAGAAAATGGCGGAGTACCAGAACGCCCTCGAAAATATGAGCAGTGAAGCAACGGAATATGTCAGGGGTGTGCCTGTGGTAAAGGTTTTCGGACAGTCGGTGCATTC
>JAILFN010000001.1 GCA_024697545.1 Ruminococcus sp. | reverse complement strand
GCGTAAAACTTTTGTCCCGAGAGCGAGTACGAATTGAGAATCACATGACAATGAACATGGCTGCGGTCAACGTGGGTTGCGATGACCGCCTTGGCGTCTTGACCGAAGTTCTTCCGGACGAATGCTTTGGCTATCTTGTGAGCAAGTTCCGGCGTTACGTTCTCCGAATCGTGAAAGCTCATGATATAGTGGATAGCCTTCCCCGAGCCTTTCCCCTCCAGCGGTTTCGGGCTGCTGAACTTATCCTTAGCGAACTGCTCATAGACCATACGCATCTGCATATAGGCTTGCTTGGCATCGGTAGTGCAGTTTATCGAAGTCGTGTAGAGCATATTTTCCGTCTTGTCCGGATTCAAAATATATGCTAGACTTTTGTTGACCGAGGTATGTATAGATATTGACTTAAGGTAAGGGATAGATTCTCGACCTCCTCACGCAGCTTTTCAACGTCTGCCGCATATATGTTGTTCGTTTCATTTGCCTTCTTTGCGATCTGATTTATATTCGAGGAAATGATCCTCATACCGTTCAGCAGAGGTGCGACCCCCTTTGTATCATAGAACGTCGGTTTGGCGTTAAGTATCACTTCTCTCAAATACTTTGATGTGGTAGTATTACACGCTTCCGCTCTGCGCTCGATCTTCTCCCAGTCCTTTATATCAAAGTCGATCTCCTTGCGGTGTACCTGTTTATATTTTCTTGCCATAGGAATTCCCCTTTCATTTTCAAAATTATAGTTACAAAATCATCGTTCTGCCAATTGACAGAGCTCATAAAAAAGTGTATAATTATATAGCTGTATCACAGCAAAAGAATACCCCGGGAGGCAAAACAATGGATAAAATAACAGTAGGCATGACAATAAAGCTCGTGGGGGATATAGGCGAAAATATCCCTGTCGGCTCGACAGCTACTATCGTATATATCGACGACTTCGACCAGATCTTCATCGACTGGAAAGACGGAGG
This sequence comes from Ruminococcus sp., assembly GCA_024697545.1. GTDB lineage: Bacteria > Bacillota > Clostridia > Oscillospirales > Ruminococcaceae > YE71. The sequence continues at coordinate 1,608 of JAILFN010000001.1, read as the reverse complement.
TCAGGCGAAGATCTCCGAGGAACAGCTTTTGAAGAACTTTGAAGTTGCCGCATAATCGTCATCTCCAAGAGGACTGCCGCATTGCAGCCCTCTTTTCCATAAAAAGCATAACCGATGCTTATTCATTTTCGCAGCCGATCTCCGCTCTTGCTTTTTCTATAAACTTCCTGTATGCGAGCAGACCGCCCAGGAACAGTTTTCTGTCGTGGTCGTCACGCTCGAAGCAGACAAATCTGCGCTTATACTTTATTGCTGTCATAAGCGTTGTTCCGATGCCGGAAAACGGGTCAAGAACAACATCGCCCACGCCGCTGTAAAAGAGCACTGCCATTTCAGCGACCTCGGCAGGCAGATACCTCTGATTTATTTCTTTACTGAACATAGGAGAAACCTGTACCACTCCCCTGCTCCATCTGTCAACGAGCTCGTTAGGTATAATGTTCTCGTCGATCTTGCGGCTGTTTATCATTTTCCCGACTTCGGTATATACGGGACCTACACCAAAACAGTTCCCGGGGCATTTGCGGTTCTTGCATACCCACTGCCTGTCGCCCTTCTTGTTGTATCCCCAATGTCCGACATTATCGCTGCCGCAGCGGGGACATGAAACAGGTGTATCCTTATTATCCTTCTTCACAAAAACAAGAACGTGCTCCAGGCTGCTGACCGGCGATACCATGAACGGGAAATATGCGCTGCTCCACTTGTTCAGAATACTCTTTCTGCCCTTGTCGGTAACATACTCGGTAACGTATGTAAATCCTATCCATTCAAGCAGGTTGATGAAGTGAGCCGCGAGCGGAAACGTTTTCTTATCCCACTGGCGTTCTCCGATGCGGGTGGTAGTGACCCCGATGCTGATAACACAGTAGTGCTGATTTTTCAGTACACGGTAAACCTCGGTGAACACCGCACCCATATAGTCGGTATATTCATCGAAAGTTTCCCATGAGTAGCTTGTTCCGTTGCTCTCCTTACCTGTCATTGCAAAAGCAGGAGGAGCCGTCACCAGCAGGTCGATGCAGCTGTCATCAAAGGTCATAAGCTCTTTTCTCGGATCCTTCATGCTGAAAATGTTCTGTTCTATATTCATCTTTTTCTTCCTTTCATTAATAAAGCGGATAGCCGGAGGTGAATTTCTCTTGCAGAAATTCAGCTTCTCCGAACATGACTTTCTGATTATTGGTATCCCTTTCAAAGCAGACATATTTCCTGTTCAGCTTTACTGCTGCGAACATCGTTCTGCCGATACCAACGAACGGGTCAAGCACAAGTTCGTCCACTCCGCTGAAATATCTCATTGCCATTTCAATTATCTCCATGGGGATAAATCGCTGTCTGCGGTATTTTTCCGCATTGTACCTTGACCTCGGTTCGATTTTCACAATATTCCTGTGCCACTTGTCGATGACCTCGACCGGGATAATGTTTTCTTCGGTCTTGCAGTCATTTACCATTATGCTGTATTCGGAAAATGTTTTTCCGCCCTTCTGTCCCACTCTGCCGGGGCAATCGGGATTCTCGCATCGCCACTGTCTGGCGTTTTCCTGTGTTATACACGCTCTTGATGTATATGTTCCGCCACAGTACGGGCAGGGTATTCTGTTG
>JAILFN010000075.1 GCA_024697545.1 Ruminococcus sp. | reverse complement strand
TGTCTCATTTACAGCACTGATAACATCGGGATACGGCTTTATAAACCTTTGCAGCAGCGTCTATCACGACAGGTTCTCGACACTCGGCATACGGATAATATGGTTTGCGGTGTGTGCGTATACAGCGTCAATGGGACTAACGGGCGTATCGAGAGCGTCGGGATTTATGGTCTTTGCTTTTACGGGCGTTATCCTGCTTACATTCATAGGCATGAGGCATTATATGCTGCCCGACCGCCCGATACAAAATGCAATATCTTACGAAGAGATCGCAGACGGGATCAAAAGAATGCTCCCGCAGCTTTTTGATATCCCTATCCTTATAGGACTGATACCGCATATAAAAGCCCGTCCCGACAAATGCACAGAGCTGTATATCACGTTCGACAGTATAATCTGCACGATAGTATTCCTGATGTACAACGCTGTACTCGGAGATTTTCACAGCAAGGCGGGATATCCGATATTCACTCTCTTCAGCTGTACAGAGGGAACTATCATCGACCGCGCCGACGGAGTGTTCATCGCCATCACCTGTGCCTGCGGCATGGTGACTGCCGCTGTTTTGCTGATAATAATATCCGACTGCGTAAAGAAGATCATAAAAATAGAAAACACTAACACGATAGTTTCCGCGGCTGCGGCACTGTCAACACTTATGCTTATATGCCTGTAAGAAAGGAAAGCCTATGAAAAGAGCTGTATATTTTATTCTGATAGCATCACTCGCACTTATTTTTTACCTTGATGACTGCCCTACCGAGATCGCCGAAAAAACCATCGTCACCGCGATAGGCATCGACACCGAGGAAGACGGATACCTTGTAACGATGCAGATATTCAAGCCGGAGGGCAGCGGAAGCGACACGGCAGTAGACCCTTCACTGCCAAACATCAGCATACTGAAAGGAAAGGGCAAGACCGTAAAGAAAGCTGTCGAGCAATGCAAAAGCAAGCTTGGCGGTGAGATGTATATCGGAAAGAACAGGATAATAGTCTTCGGGAAAGAGACAGACTTTAAAGATATAGAAAAGCTTACGGGGTACTTCCTCGACGATCCGGAATGCTGCTATAAGGTAGATTGTGCCGCAGCTGACGGCAGAGCGGAAAAGCTGCTCGAACTTCCTGTGCTGGGCGGTGCGGTAGGTTCGGAACGATTTACTCAGATGATACGTTCGGCAAAAGAAAAATGCAGATTCAGGGAATGCACTCTCGATGAATTATATACCGCAATGAAAGACGGCAGCAAGAGCATTATCATGCCGATGTTCGGAAGCTGCGAACAGAAGACTGAAAAATCTGGCGAAAGCACGGGCGGAGAAGAAAACGAAGAAAAACTGAGCCCCGCGTCAGAAATAATACTCGACAGATGTTCAGTATTTGAAAACGGCTTGTTCGCTTATTCTTTTGACAGCACTTGACAAAATACACAAAATGGTATATAATAAATATAGGAAAAGTGCGTTGCATAAGGATCACCGCATCTGATATGCTTCGCGTTATCAGTGCAGTGACAGCAAAAATGCCGTCTCACGAACGCCGTATTTACGGCAGAGCACGCCATTTTTGCCGCGTGATATATTGCAAAGAACAAAACATCTTTATGGAGTGGATACCATGTATATTTCAACAAAAGGCAGATATGCGCTCAGGCTTATGCTGGATCTTGCCGAAAACAGCGATAACGAACACAATATCCCTTTGAAGAAGGTCGCCGAAAGACAAGGTATCTCTCTTAAATATCTTGAGCAGATAATCACCTCGCTCTGCAAGGCGGGTTATGTAAAGAGCATACGCGGCGCACAGGGCGGATATCGCCTTGTCGGCGACCCCGCGGACTATACCGTGACCATGATACTCTCACTCACGGAAGGCTCTCTTGCGCCCATCTCATGCCTTGAAGATGAACCGAACCTATGCTCGCGTGCGGAATATTGTCCTACTCTTTTTGTCTGGGAAAAGCTTTACGCTTCGATAAAGGATACTCTTGACAGCATCACCCTGAAAGATATCCTTGAAAACCAAAAGAGTATGAATAATATTTCTGATTATGTTATTTGAGCGGATCATCATACGCTTATAACTGTAACGCGAAGTTCGGCTGCGGATTTCGCGTTTTTTGATAAGAAAGGAGGGCGGCATTATGAAAGATATAGAAAGACAGGTAATACTTGATAAAATAGAAAAGCTTTATCAGCAGGAAAAGCACGAGCAGATCATCGAACTGATAACCGATGCAGACAGAGATCACAATGACAGCTATCTAACGCTCATGCTGGCGCGTGCGCTTCTTGATTCTTCGGTAGACAATGAAGACGGAATGGCTGACGCCGCCGAAGCGGTACTTATGATGATACGCGGCGGCGCATCCGACCCGCTCTGGCATTATCAGCTCGCAAGAAGCTTTTTCTTCCGCGGCAGGATCGTTGAAGCTGCGCGTGAAGCGATAAAGGCGAGATCCCTTGCCTCAAATAACAGCGATTATGTAAAGATAGCCGCAGAGCTTGAAGAGCTGTACGGGCTTTGCTTGCAGGAGCTGCCCAATTACAAGTATTCCTACAGCAAAGAAGAACGTTCAGAGATATTCTCGATAGTAAGCGATCGTTTCGGCAGCATCACCTCAATATCGGACGACAGCGATGAATTTGGTATTGATATCGACATACTGGAGATCGACGCCGACGAAACACGCCCATATGACACATTCATCACCATGGGGCTTGGCGCTTACGATATGTACGAAAACAACGGTGAAGACCGCGAGCCTTACAACAGTGCCGAGCTTATGGTATATATCCCCGCGGACTGGGATGTACACAAAAAGAACTGGATGAAAAACTACATGAGAATGATCGCGGCACTTCCTATCGAGCGAAAGACCACACTCGGGATAGGGCATATGTTCTCTAACGGAGCGCCCATCTCACCCTGGACGAACATGGTGTCTTCCGTACTGATCGCCCCGCAGGATGTTGAGCGCGAATACGGGTACCTGAGACTGAGCTCGGGCAGGACTATCGCACTTATGCAGATATTCCCCCTCTACCGCGAGGAGATGGAATACAAGCTTTCTTACGGGCTTGCTGCCCTTATCAAGCGCATGGAGCATATCAGCCCGATCATAGATCTCAGCCGCGAGAATGTATGTCTCAGAGTCGATAAAGACTCAACACTCCTCGGAAAAGAGATAGACCTTGCGGGAGATGACGGACGCAAATACTGTGCAGTCAGCAGAAAAATCATCGACGAAGGTGAACGTGTAGGCTACATGAAACGTCACCTTAACGTTAACGGCAGCATGATCGCCGATAACGACAGCGGCTGGGTCTTCATGGCAGGCACCGAGACCCGCGAGTTTCTTTCCAATCCCTACAACATAAAAAGATGCAGGATCAACACCGTCTGCAACATAGACTCGGACATACTTCCCTTCCTGAACAAGCCTTATGACACTACCGTATTCAGGAAGCCCGACGGGATACTGGCAGTAGTAAACGATCCCCCGCGCGAGAAGAACCATATCCCGCCGTCATAAATCAAAGACAGCAAGCATATAAAAAAGAGAGGCACATCAAAATGCCTCTCTTTATATTTTTTATAAAGCAAACATCAGCCGATAGAAGAAAGCTCTTTTCTGCATTTGGCACAGACAGCCTTGCCTTTGAACTCTTCTATATCATCGGTACTCTTGCAGAAAACGCAATTGCGATAGTACTTTTTCAGAACGATCGTATCATTGTCGGTATATATCTCAACCTGATCTTTGGGGTCAAGGTTGAATGTTTTCCTGATCTCTATCGGAAGGACGATCCTGCCGAGATCATCGACATTTCTAATAATTCCGGTCGATTTCATACTGGCTACCCCTTTTCTTCAACAAAAAACGTTGTAATATTTCATATAAAACTATGAAGTATTCATATAATCTAAGCTGATATCAATTATACACAAAGAATTGTCATTTGTCAACAGTTTTACTTAAAATTTCCGAATTATCTTTAATTGTTACATATTTTATTAAAACATGAGGTTTGTCAAATATGCTCGAATATTTAATGTTACTATTGACAGCTTCCGCGGTGTTCTTTTCGGTATTTACAGGCAATATCGACAAGCTTTCGCAGGCTGCGCTGAACGGCTGCGGAGATGCGGTCTCTCTTTGTATCACACTTGCGGGCAGCATGGCTCTGTGGGGCGGGATAATGCGTATAGCAGAAAAATGCGGTATTACGAGAATGCTGACAAGGCTGCTTTCACTTCCGCTTTCGGTGCTTTTCAAAGACCTTGACGACGGCAAAGCGATGAAGCTCATCTCACTGAACACCGCTGCGAATCTTTTAGGGCTCGGAAATGCCGCGACTTCCGCAGGACTCAGGGCGATGTCGGAATTAAAGAGAACGGGAAATGACAGCGGAAAGAGTGCGGCAGTGTTCATACTGCTCAATACGGCATCTATACAGCTCATACCAGTAACGGTTGCTTCGCTTCGTCAGGCTCACGGGAGCGAAGCACCGTGGGGGATAATGCTGCCGACTGTCATTACCTCCCTGCTCGCCCTTGCTGCCGGACTTTTGACCGCGAATATACTGTACATGAAAGGGGAAAGTGAAAATGCAGATGATCGTTCCCGTAATAATCCTGCTGACGATGACAGCAGCAAAGATCAAAAAGGTGGACATTGCCGAAAGCTTTTGCGAAGGCGCAAGGGATAACCTGATACTCGCGTTTGAGCTTTGTCCCATGCTTATTTTTCTTATGACGGCAGTTTCGATGTTTACGGGTTCGGGTGCTGCCGATCATATTTCTTCCGCCGCAGCTCCTCTCACCGAACGCCTCGGGTTTCCGAAGGAATGCCTGCCCCTTGCACTTGTCAGACCGATAAGCGGCAGCGCTTCACTCTCGCTGCTTGACAAGCTTTTGTCGGAGGTTTCACCCGACAGCTTTGCGGGACGGACGGCAAGCGTTATGATGGGAGCTACCGAAACGACTCTTTATACCATCACGCTTTACTATTCTTCGGTAAAGACCCGCCCCGATCCGAAAGTATTCGTATGCTCATTCGCGGCAGATATCACAGGTTTCATATTTGCCCCGCTTATAGTCAGACTGTTTTTTAAATAAGAACTCTTTATCCGTTTTATTTAAACTGCAAAAAACTTATAACAAGTTTAGAGATAATTCAAAAAAATATTGATTTTATTTTAGATGTATGCTATAATAGCTTTATATATTATTATGATCGAGGGAGCATTATGTCTAAATATAGAAAAAATGCGAATAAACAAAGTATAAAAGGGATACTCATCCTTTCTGTATTATCCATAGCGCTGAATCTCATAGGAGTTATTGTTGCCTATACATTCAATATACCGCTTTATTTTGACACAGCGGGCACCATATGTGCGGCTGCATTCGGCGGGTATCTTCCCGGCATGATCGTCGGGTGCATTACCAATATCATAAGAGGAGCATTGATAGAAAACAGCTTTTATTACGGCATACTCAATATCATCACAGCTATAATTTGCAGTTGGCTGACAGTACACGGCTGGTTCAAAAATATCGGAAAGACCGTGCTGGCTGTCCCGTTACTGACTGTTGTCATCGCTTTGATAAGTACGACACTTACATGGTATATAAACAATTCCCACATCGGCGGTATAGGCGTAGAGCTGACCCGAAAGCTGACAGACGCAGGAATTCATAACAAATTTGAAGCGATGCTCTTTGCCGAGCTTCTGACCGAGCTCGCTGACAAATCAATTACCGTTTTTCTCGTTGCGCTGATAATAAGACTCGTGCCGCGTTCTGTAGCGGACAAGCTGATATACACAGGCAACTGGCAGCACCCGCTTTCTGAAGAAACCGTTGATGCGCTAAGATCAGTCAGGTGCAGATCCTTCTCTTTGAGGACTAAGCTCGTCGTTATCCTCTCGCTTTCCGCGGTACTCATCGCGGGAGTGTCATCCGGCATCAGCTTTATGCTTTACAGAAACTATGTCATACAGGACCACATAAGGCTTGCGGAAGGCATTACGATGCTTACAGCCAACGCCGTCAACGCAGACAAGGTCGATGATTACTTAAAAAACGGTGAGAATGAGCCTGACTACAAGCTCACGGAGGAGAGACTTTATGAACTGAGAGAAAGCTCTCCGGATGTAGAGTATGTCTATGTTTATAAAATAATGGAGGACGGCTGCCATGTGGTATTCGACCTTGACACCGATGAAGTAAAGGGCTCGGAGCCGGGAGATCTGATAAAGTTCGATGAATCCTTCAAACAGTACATTCCCGACCTTCTTGCAGGAAAAGAGATCGAGCCTATAATATCGAACGACAGCTTTGGCTGGCTGCTCACGGTATACAGACCGATATACGATGACAACGGAAACTGCGTCTGCTATGCGGCGACGGATATCTCGATGAACCTTATCTCTACCTACGGCAAGAGCTTTATGGCAAAGCTATCCTCTATCCTGCTCAGCTTTTTTATTATCATACTCTCATTCGTCGTATGGCTGATCGAATACAACGTTATACTGCCCGTAAACACTATGGCATACTCGGCGGGAGCATTTGCCTACAACAGTGAAGAAGCAAGAGAGAGCAGCGTCGAAAGGATCAGGAAGCTCGGCATCACCACAGGCGATGAGATCGAGAATCTTTACAACGCATTCCTAAAAACCACAGAAGACAGCATGAGCTACGTCGCCGACATACAAAACAAGACCGAGCAGATATCAAAGATGCAGAACGGTCTTATCACGGTACTTGCCGATATTGTCGAGAGCCGCGACAAGAACACAGGCGACCATGTAAAGAAGACATCGGCGTATGTCGGGATAATCATCGACGAACTTCTGCGGCTCGGGCTTTACAAAGATCAGCTCACCGAAGAGTTCATAGATAATATGAAGAACGCTTCACCTCTGCACGACATCGGCAAGATACACATCTCCGACGTGATACTGAACAAACCCGCCCGCCTTAACGATGAAGAGTATGATATCATGAAGACACACGCAAAGCTTGGAGCGGAGATAATCGAAAAAGCGATCGACATGGTCAGCGACTCGGGCTATCTGCGCGAGGCAAAGGATATTTCTGAATATCATCACGAAAGATGGGACGGCACAGGCTATCCTTACGGGCTGAGCGGAGAGGATATCCCGCTGTCCGCCCGCATAATGGCGGTAGCAGATGTATTTGATGCCCTTGTATCCAGAAGAAGCTATAAAGAGCCGTTCTCCTTTGAGAAGGCTATGAACATTATCCGCGAAGAATCGGGTACCCACTTCGACCCTGTCATAGTATCAGCCTTTATCTCGGCAGAGGAAGAGGTTCGCAGGGTCGCCAAGGATTTTGACAAAATGAACTGAATAACGCACGCTGCGCCATAGCTTTTTACGATACGCTTTTCGGGAAAGCTATGGCGTTTAATTATGCTCTGCGATATGCTGTTTATGCCGGATACGAAAATAACACAGCGTCCTTTTGTACAATATGTTGTGATATATTTGTCACATCTCGCATTTATTCGTGCATTCATACAAAAGTGAGAAAAATGTCACATCATCTCTTGACAAGCAGGCGCAAATGTGATATTATTGTCACATGAGGTGATAAATAAGTCACTCGGCACAAAACAGATTACAGGAGGACAAAACAATGAAAGAGAATAGGACAACAAACAACAAGGGCATCGTGACAAACGAAAAGATCATGAAGTTACAGAAGAGACTGAATGAGAATAACCTCACCCGCGCCGAAAAGCATGATCTGACCGAGGAGCTGAACTGGGAGAAGTACCGCGCAGACCCCCGCCCTTCAATGGCGCTCAGGAAATTCAAGTTTATGGACGGACTTATCTATCTCGGCGACACACTGATCTTCGGATTCATGGGCATCACGGATAACACGAAAAACGGCATAGATCACAAGGGCTTCAATGCTGCGGGTATAGTAATGTGTGTAATAATTGCTTTGCTTATTGCTCTGGTATTCGTATATCTCCATAAACACAGCAAATACAAGATCGAGCCTATGGACGAGCTTGCCAACCGCAACATGAACAAGGCGCAGCACGCGGCGTTCCTTTGTCTTGTAGGCATCGGATTTGCGTTCGCATTGATAAAGGGACTTCTCAATGCGACAGGCGTTACAACGATAAAGAACAACACCATTATCGACCTGCTGGCAACTACACTCTTTATATACGACTTTTTTGCAAATATGATATTCGTTTATCTTGAGGGCAAGGACGTTTCCGCCAATGAGGAGGAGGACGAATGATGGCAGAACTCAAAACAAAACTAAAGGAGTACAGAGCATCGCGGGATATGAAGCAGGGCGACCTTGCCGAGCTGGTGGGCGTCCGCCGCGAGACCATTATCCGCCTCGAAAAGGGGCAGTACAATCCCTCGCTGAAGCTTGCTATGGATATTGCAAAGGTCTTCGGCACAACAGTAGAGGAACTGTTTTTCTATGAAGACAGCGACGAGATATAAAATGCCCGTCATCATATATCAAGCACAGTTGAAGAGAACGAGACAGAAAGAAAATAAAACTATAAACAGAAAAAAGAGAGACAACGGGCGGCAGGGTGTGTATCCTGCCGCTCAAATTGTAAATAATTACTCAATACCTATTGATTTTCCGCATATGATATGGTATAATTGAATTATATTATATATATATCACAAATGGGAATTGAGGGAATCAAAAAATGATCTACAACAATATACTCGAAGCTATGGGGCATACCCCGATGATAAGGCTCAACAAAATGAACAAGCCCGGCAACGCCGAGATACTTGTGAAATTCGAGGGTCTTAATGTCGGAGGTTCGATAAAATCCAGAACCGCTTATAATATGATCTGCTGTGCCGAAAAGGAAGGGAAGATAAACGAAAATACCGTTATCGTCGAGCCTACGAGCGGCAATCAGGGCATAGGACTTGCGCTGGTAGGGGCTGTAAAGGGCTACAAGACCATCATCATCATGCCCGATTCAGTCAGCGAAGAGCGCAGAAAGCTTGTTGAGCATTACGGTGCATCGGTAATACTCATCCACGACGACGGCGATATAGGCAAGTGCATACAGAAGTGCCTTGACACCGCCCTTGAAATGCAGGCGAACGATCCTAACGTTTTCGTACCTCAGCAGTTTGAAAACGAGAACAACACCTTCGCGCACAAATACTACACAGCTCTAGAGATACTCGAGCAGACTGCGGGAAAGATAGACGGATTCTGCTCAGGCATCGGCACGGGCGGCACGATAACCGGCATCGGCGAAACGCTGAAAAAGCAGTACCCCGACATGGAGATATGGGCAGTCGAGCCTGAACACGCGGCGATCCTCGCGGGCGGCACTATCGGAACACATCTTCAGATGGGCATAGGTGACGGCATCATTCCCTCAATACTTAACACAGAGATCTACGACCACATACACATCGTCACCGACGAAGACGCGATAAACACTGCAAAAAGACTCGCTTCGCTTGAAGGCATAATGTGCGGAATATCCAGCGGAACAAATGTTGCGGCTGCACTCAAACTGGCGGAAAAACTCGGAGAAGGCAAAACGGTAGTCACCATACTTCCCGACACCGCAGAGAGATATTTCTCGACCCCTCTTTTCGGGTAACAAAATTTTAACAAACTCTGAACAATCACTCCGTTATCTTGACATACCGATAGCGGAGTGATATAATATTTAGGTCAGAAGACATGGGGTTATAGCTCAGTTGGTAGAGCGCTTGCTTCGCATGTAAGAGGTCAGGGGTTCGACTCCCCTTAGCTCCAGATAGTGAAAGGCTCGGAACGCTTGGCGATCAGGCGTTTGCGGGCTTATTTTTTTGTGTTAAATTTGTACTGCTCCGACGAAATTGCTCATAATATGTCAATTTGCTGCAAAGT
>JAILFN010000029.1 GCA_024697545.1 Ruminococcus sp. | reverse complement strand
ATTTTGAATTGCTGCTTTGACGAAGTGCAGTGCGGCGAAGAGGAAGGGAAGTATGCCGAAAGCAACGATAGCAAGATACAGCTCATCATATTGCTGAGAGAGCTTTTTCTGCCTGTAAGCAAGGAGATTTTCAGAAGATCGATCCTTTATTTTGTATATGGGTACTCTGTAAATACTATTGCGATGCTTGAAAACATCTCCGAGAGAAACGCAAGAAGGTCTGTTCAGAAAATGAAATGCATTGTTAAAAATGCTGGATATGACTATTTCTTCTGACTGCAAATTTGTGTTAATTTAACGAAAATGACTGATGGCGTGCTTTAGGTGTACCGAAAAAAGGCTGTTTTTGTGCTTACTTATGAGAGGGGTTGATTGGCGTCTCCCTTTCACGGTGAACAAATATATGTGAAAGATGAGGTGATAAATATATGCACGGAGATGATGTAGCATCTGCCGGCGTATCCGTAACTACGGAACTAAGGGCTATGCGGAAACTCCGCTGCTGTATCTCGGTAAGTACACCGTTACCGAAACTAAGGCGGCATACGGTTATGTAAATAACTGCGAGCCGCAGACCGTCGAGCTGACCTATGCGGGTCAGGAAATAGCGATAAGAGATACCGTGAACACCGATTTTACCAACAAGTATCAGGGCGTGAGCGTTCATCTCACAAAGTTCATGGAGCATGACGATAAGTATGGCGTAGGCGATAAGTCCGATGCCAAAAATGTAGTTTTCGGTCTGTATGCAGACGAGCCGCTTGTTGCTGAAAACGGTTCTTCAATTCCGAAGGACGGTCTGGTTTCCTATGCAAGTGTTGGCGAGGATATGACCGTGAGATTCGGTCAGAAGCTGCCCTTTGGAAGATACTACATTCAGGAGATAAGCACCGATGACAAGTATGTCATCAGCGGCGAGAAGCATATCGTAACATTCGAGTACGCCGGTCAGGATACTGAGATAGTCGATATTGACGGCGGCACATTTGAGAACGAACTCAAGCGAGGGTCGGTCAAGGGTGTTAAGATAGACGAACATGACGAGCCGCTTGCTAACGCTGTGTTTGGTCTGTTCAAGGCGGATACAACCGAGTTCACAGCGGAGAACGCTATCGTAACTGCGACTTCCGATGAAAACGGTAATTTCGGTTATGATGAAATTCCTTACGGAAAGTACATCGTGACCGAGATCGCAGCTCCTGCGGGATACATTTTCAGTGACAAGAAATACGATGTAGCTATTTCCGAAAATGAGCAGGTGGTCAAGATCACCGCTATAAATTCGGCAACACATCTGAACGTTTCCAAGAAGGATATTTACGGCAATGAGCTTAAAGGTGCTTCCATGCAGATACTTGACAGCAAGGGCAATATCTTCACAGAATGGATGTCTGACGGAACGATCCATACTGTGACCAATATCCCTGCCGGCAGCTACATTTTGAAAGAGGTAGCGAGCCCTGATGGATTTGTTATTTCGACGGGGATCAAGTTCTCGATTGACGAAAACAACGTTGTAACAGTTGAGAACGTTGACGCACTTTCCACCGACGAAAACGGCAATGTCACCATTACTATGGTGGACGACACAACTAAGGTGCATATCACCAAGCTCGATATTACCGGGACTAAGGAGATAGTGGGCGCAAAGCTCAAAATCGTTGACAACAAGGGTAATATCATTGACGAGTGGACAAGCACCAATGAAGCCCATATCATTGAGGGGGTTCTTACCGCAGGCGGCACTTATACGCTGCATGAAGAGTATGCTCCTGATGGCTATGTAGTCGCAAACGACGTTACCTTCACGGTTTCAGATAACGGAGAAATCGACAAGGTTACTATGTACGACGATACCACAAAAGTCAAAATCAGCAAGCGTGACATTACCAACGATGAGGAGCTTGCGGGCGCGACCTTACAGATCATCAAGGATGGCAATGTGGTCGAAGAATGGGTTTCTACAGATAAAGCTCACTTCATTGAAGCTGTATTGACAGCAGGTGAAACTTATACTCTGCATGAAACTGTTTCCGCTGACGGATATGTTATAGCTAACGATGTCGATTTCGAGGTCAATACTGACGGCTCTGTAAATGAGGTCGTAATGTATGACGATACCACAAAGGCTCATATCTCCAAGAGGGATATTACCACCGACGAAGAACTCCCCGGTGCAAAGCTCGTTATTCTTGATGAGAACGGTGAAATAGTTGAGGAATGGGTAAGCACTGACGAAGCTCATATCATCGAGGGTAAGCTGATTGTCGGCAAGGAATACACCCTGCGTGAAACTATCGCTCCCGAGGGATATGAAATAGCACAGGATATTACCTTCAAGGTCAACGAGGACGGATCTGTCACTGAGGTCATTATGTATGACGAGCGCAAGCCCGACGAGGATAAGCCCCATGAGGATACTCCGCATGAAGAAGTGCCGCACTCGGACGTTCCTAGCAGCAACACTCCTGATGTAAGCAATCCGCATACCGGTGTTTCCGAGGTTTCTGACAAGGCAGCAATAATACTTGCCTGCGCAGGTCTGCTGCTGATGGTTAGTATGCTTATCCACAAGGACGAGGATAAGGACAACAGTAAGGATTGATTTTAACCGTTAAGGTTTTGACAATGGATACCCCTGCGGCACCTGTCGCAGGGAGCTATCCCACTTTTGAAAGGAAAAATATATGATGAGATTTATTGCATTAACAAACAAGCTGACCGACGCGGTTTTCGATTTCTGCATGGAGCAGGACGAGTGCAGGTATGAGTATATGGAGTCGGAGGTCAGAAATATGCTCGATACCGTGTTCTCGGAGCTTAGAAAGATAAAGAACGGCGTTCTGCCCGTGACCGTTATAAACCATTATGACCTCACGATCAGGGGCGAGAGCGAAAGGGATAATATGCCCGATGATGCCGAGAACAACAGCGTGCTCAGTTGTGAGGCGGTACACCTCGCTACTATCCAGATAGATATTAGTGCTACCGATGACGGCGAAAAGGTCATCGAGCGCAGCTATGATATTATCTATGATGTACACGGCGATGTTGTTATCCCTGTTTATACTGTTACGGTTTCCGACAGAGACATGACTTCCATTTATCGTGTGAAGTGCGATTACATAGAAGATTTCGGTACGATAGACTTTATGATTTCTCTCGGCGTTCAGCTTGCGGATAGACTCAGGAACGCAAGGGAGTATCTCGGAAAGGTGTGTGATTTCCCGTGTGCAGATTGATACTTTGTGAAAAGCCCTCCGTAGCGCTGGCGACTGCCTACTGCGTGGGTGCGACGGATAAGGTATCCGACGGCAAGCGTTTTTACTGGCAGGGTAACGGGTATATCGTCACCAATGCTCTCGGGCATCTGGTTGGTATCGGCGTTCCCGAGGACTACGGTTACAAGAAATGGTCGCTTGCCGATTTGCCGATGATACCCGATTTCAAGCTGTTTGCGCTGGACGGGTACGGCTCACAGATAAAAATGCTGAAAGAGCTTATGAACCGTGACGATGTGACCGAGATCATAAACGGCTGCGATGCAGGGCGCGAGGGCGAGTGCATTTTCAGATATATTTATCAGTATATCGGCTGCACTAAGCCTGTCAAGAGGCTGTGGATAAGCTCGCTGACGGACGAAGCTATCCGTGAGGGAATGAGCAACCTTATGGATTCGGCGGTGTTCGATAATATGTTTGCCGCTGGCTTTGCAAGAGCGAAATCCGACTGGCTGTTCGGTATAAACCTTTCGAGGTATTTCAGCCTTGTTTCGGGGCAGCATCACAAGTCCGGCAGGGTGAAAAATGCTGTGCTGAATATAATCGCAGAGCGTGAAGCACAGATAGATGATTTTGAAAAGAAACAGTATTTCAAAGTCGTTCTTGACAACGGCGCAGAGTGCAGCCGCACTTTTGACACAAGAGTGGAAGCCGAAGCGGTTGCTGAAAAATGCAAAGGCGAAAATGCTGTTGTTTCTTTTGTGGTCGCTGAGGAAAAGAAAGAAAATCGCCCTATGCTGCATAGTCTGACCTCCTTACAGCGTGAAGCAAATGAAGTCTATGGTATGACAGCGGCAACTACCTTAAAGGCGGTGCAGAGCTTGTATGAAAAGAAGCTGCTGACCTATCCGAGAACGGATAGCAACTGCATTTCGG
Source organism: Ruminococcus sp. (assembly GCA_024697545.1). GTDB lineage: Bacteria > Bacillota > Clostridia > Oscillospirales > Ruminococcaceae > YE71. Next base: position 1,551 of record JAILFN010000029.1, on the reverse strand, counting down.
AGGATATGAAGTCGCTTGCTACAAGCATAGTCAAGTGCCTTTCAGGGTATGACAAGGCGAGAACCGATAAGCTGCTGGCGCAGGGGCTGAACCTTGACAAGCGGGTGGTCAACAACGCAAAGATAACCGACCATCACGCTGTTATCCCGACAAACCTTATAGGGCGGTTGAATGACACAGAGCTTTCCGAACCGGAGAAAATGGTAGTCGGTCTGGTGATAGAGAGGTTTTTATCCGCGCTGGACAAGCCATATACCTACCTTGAAGCGAGATATGAGTTCGAGGTCGAGGGTGAGATATTCAAGTTGACCACAAAGAAGCCTATTGAATTAGGCTGGCGGCAGTACACGAATGTTAAGGACGAGCCTGTTCCGCATTATTCAGAGGGTGAAAGCATTCATATTGAAAATGCGGATGTGCGGGACTGCGAAACAAAGCCGCCTGCACACTTCACAGAGGCAAGTTTGCTTGCTGTCATGGAGAACATTGACCGCCGCATTGACGATAAGGAGCTTAAAGGCTTTGTTAAGGAACGCGGTCTGGGAACACCCGCAACAAGGGCTTCTATAATTGAAGGGCTTATTTCTGCGAAATATATTTGCCGCAAGAAAAAGCAGTTATATATTACCGATTTCGGTAAGAATTTTGTGAACGCACTGCCCGAAAACATCAAGTCGGCGGAGCTTACTGCACATTGGGAGCAGATGCTTTCCGATATTGAACAGGGCAAGTGCGGAGAGGAGGATTTTATGAGTGAAATAATCAAGAATGTAAATGATGTTATCGCAAATGACGAGGTGGCTATCGAGCCTGCGGAACAGCCTGCCGAGATCGGCAAGTGTCCCTGGTGCGGCAGCTCTATAAAGGAAGGTCCGAAGGCATTTTACTGCTCCAACGGTGAGGACTGCGATTTCTTTATCTACAAGCAGGATAAGCGTATCGGCAGAAGCTATACCGCTGAGGAGATAAGCGAGCTGCTGGCGAACGGCAAGGTCACGCTCCGCGGTTGTACTTCGAGCAAGGGTAACAAGTATGCGGCTGTATTCGAGCTTGATGACAGCGGTGATTATGTAAACCTCAAGTTCGTGGAGTATGCAAAGACCCGCAGACGCAAGCCGAAGGAGGAGTGATGATGGCGCACCTTCGGGTGCGTTATCTCACAAGAATATTTTACAGCAAACCAATTTTAGGAGGACGATATTATGAGAAAGAACATCATAAAGACATTAGTTTGTATAGCAATAAATACGACTGCGCTCACCATAGCCTACAAGCTCGGTAAGAACAGCGGCTATGAGGAAGGCTGGAACGATGGTGAAATGGCAGGCGGCTGCAAGCGTTGTGTCATGTATGATGAGGACAGCGACACTTGCTCAGACATTCCCGATTTCAAGGGACTTTATTCCTAAATCATAGGAACCGAGAACGCAGGAAAGGAGTTAAAACATATTGAATAATCGGTATCAAAGCGTATGCTACAACTGGTCGGAAGTGACTGAAAGGCTAAGACGGGACAAGCAGACCCTTGCTCGTTTCCTGCGCTTTTCGGCT
>JAILFN010000002.1 GCA_024697545.1 Ruminococcus sp. | reverse complement strand
CTGAGGCTGACATGAGTGCCTTTTTGGGCAAGAGCTGCCTGCATCCTTCTGACGCCGTAATTCTTATTGTCAGGATGCTCTGAAAGAATTCCCTGTATTTTGACCAGAAGAAGCTGCCTTGCACCGGGCTTGCCCTGATTTTTGAGCCAACGATAATAGCCTGATTCGCTGATTTTCAGAAATCTGCATATTGCTTTCGCTCCATACTTGCTGCGGAATTCATTGACGAACAGGTGACGTTCGCTCGTCTTTACTTCTTCCGGTCTTTTGCGAAAAAACCGAGTGCGTCCTTGAGTATATCATTCGCTTTGCGAAGCTCGGCATTTTCACGTTCAAGTTCAAGATTACGCTGCTTAAGCTCTTCATCGGTCATCTGATATTTCTTAGCCTTGGCAGCTGCGTTTCGCTTGCTTCGCCAGTCTGAGAGTGTGTAATACTGGATACCTAGCTGCTGAGCAGCCTTTTTCAGTCCGATCTCGTCCGATAGCTTTAATGCTTCTTCTTTGAATTCTTTACAGTACTTCATAGTCGTTTTCCCTTTCCGGTTTTGTTATTTATATTCTACCAGATTTTTGGGTGTTTGTCGACTGCTCTTTCAGTATAACACTTCAAAATCTTTTCAGTGAATAATCATTCAGAAAACCTTGCTCGCATTATAATATGACACAAAAAAGCTCTCACAGTACAAAACTGTGAGAGCTCATTCTTTTATTCAGGCATAAACATTAACGTGTATGTCACGCCAATTATGGAATTCACGCTTCTCGGACTTTGCTTTGAAATACATCTCTGCATCGCCCTGAAACAGCGTATAATCGCCGATTTTGAGATAGCCGTGAATTACTTGGACTCTGCGATAGCAGCCTGAGCAGCAGCCAGTCTTGCGATCGGCACGCGGAAGGGCGAGCAGGAAACATAGTCCAGGCCGATCTGGTGGCAGAACTCAACAGATGTGGGATCGCCGCCGTGCTCACCGCAGATACCGCAGTGGAGCTTGCCGTTTACGGGCTTGCCGAGCTCGATAGCCATCTTCATCAGCTTGCCAACACCGGTGGTGTCGAGCTTAGCGAAGGGATCGTTCTCGTAGATCTTAGCGTCATAGTAAGCGCCGAGGAACTTGCCTGCGTCGTCTCTGGAGAAGCCAAAGGTCATCTGAGTCAGGTCGTTGGTACCGAAGCAGAAGAAGTCAGCCTCAGCAGCGATCTCGTCAGCGGTCAGAGCAGCTCTCGGGATCTCGATCATGGTACCTACTTCGTAGGTCAGGTCGGAACCGGCAGCAGCGATGATAGCGTCAGCAGTCTCAACAACGATCTTCTTAACGAACTTGAACTCCTTGACCTCGCCAACCAGCGGGATCATGATCTCGGGCTTAACGTTCCAGTCGGGATGAGCCTTCTTAACGTTGATAGCAGCCTTGATAACAGCGCTTGTCTGCATCTTAGCGATCTCGGGGTAAGTTACGGTCAGACGGCAGCCACGGTGACCCATCATGGGGTTGAACTCGTGGAGGGAAGCGATGATGGACTTGATGTCCTCAACGGTCTTGCCCTGTGCGTCAGCAAGTGCCTTGATGTCAGCTTCCTCAGTGGGAACGAACTCGTGCAGGGGGGGATCGAGGAATCTGATGGTTACAGGATTGCCCTCGAGAGCCTCGTACAGAGCCTCAAAGTCGCCCTGCTGCATAGGCTCGATCTTAGCGAGAGCAGCCTCTCTCTCTTCAACGGTATCAGCGCAGATCATCTCTCTGAATGCTGCGATTCTGTCAGCCTCAAAGAACATATGCTCGGTTCTGCAAAGACCGATACCCTCAGCGCCCAGCTCTCTAGCCTTCTTAGCGTCAGCAGGAGTATCAGCGTTAGTTCTTACCTTGAGCTTTCTGTACTTGTCAGCCCAAGCCATGATGCGGCCGAACTCACCGGCGATCTTAGCGTCAACGGTAGCGATGATGCCGTCATAGATGTTACCGGTAGAACCGTCGATGGAGATGTAGTCACCCTCGTGGAATTCCTTGCCGGCCAGAGTGAACTTCTTGTTAGCTTCGTCCATGTTGATATCGCCGCAGCCGGATACACAGCAGGTACCCATACCACGAGCAACAACAGCAGCGTGAGAGGTCATACCGCCGCGAACGGTCAGGATACCCTGAGCGCTCTTCATACCGGTGATGTCCTCAGGAGAAGTCTCGAGACGAACGAGAACTACCTTCTCACCCTTAGCAGCCCACTCAACAGCGTCGTCAGCGGTGAATACGATCTTACCGCAAGCAGCACCGGGGGAAGCGCCAAGGCCCTTGCCGATAGCCTGTGCAGCCTTCAGTGCAGCGGTATCGAACTGGGGATGGAGCAGAGTGTCGAGGTTTCTGGGGTCGATCATTGCAACAGCCTCAGCCTCAGTCTTCATGCCCTCATCAACGAGGTCGCAAGCGATCTTGAGTGCAGCCTGTGCAGTTCTCTTACCGTTACGGCACTGAAGCATATAGAGCTTCTCGTTCTCAACGGTGAACTCCATATCCTGCATATCATGATAGTGGCTCTCAAGGATATCGCAAACCTTTACGAAATCCTTGTAAGCATCCGGGAATTCCTCTTCCATCTGAGCGATAGGCATAGGAGTACGAACACCAGCAACAACGTCCTCGCCCTGAGCGTTCTTCAGGAACTCACCCATGAGCTTCTTCTCACCGGTAGCGGGGTCACGGGTAAATGCAACGCCTGTACCGCAGTCGTCACCCATGTTACCGAATGCCATTGCCTGTACGTTAACAGCAGTACCCCAGCTGAAGGGGATATCGTTATCACGTCTGTAAACGTTAGCTCTGGGGTTATCCCAGGAACGGAATACAGCCTTGATAGCGCCAACGAGCTGCTCCTTAGGATCGCTCGGGAAATCGGAACCGATCTTAGCCTTATACTCAGCCTTGAACTGCTCTGCGAGCTCCTTGAGGTCGTCTGCGTTCAGCTCAACGTCCTGCTTAACGCCTCTGTCAGCCTTCATCTTGTCGATGAGCTCTTCAAAGTACTTCTTGCCGACTTCCATAACAACGTCGGAATACATCTGGATAAATCTTCTGTAGCAGTCATATGCCCATCTTGCATTGCCGGACTTCTCTGCAAGAGTCTCAACAACAGTCTCATTCAGACCGAGGTTAAGGATAGTGTCCATCATACCGGGCATGGAAGCGCGTGCGCCCGAACGTACAGAAACGAGCAGCGGGTTGTCCTTATCGCCGAACTTCTTGCCGGTGATCTCTTCCATCTTTACGATGTACTCATTGATCTCAGCGAGGATCTCATCGCTGATACCGCCGTCCTCATAGTACTGGGTGCAAGCCTCAGTGGTGATGGTGAAACCCTGAGGAACAGGAAGACCGATGTTGGTCATTTCTGCCAGGTTAGCACCCTTACCGCCGAGAAGCTCTCTCATAGTTGCGTTACCTTCTTTGAACAGATAACAATACTTCTTTGCCATTGGTAACTTACCTCCAATATATTTTTTTGACTTCGCGTGCGAAGCTGACGCATCTTCTGCGTGCAGGCGCACTGTCACGAATCTATTATAACAGATTTTTCGGCGGATTTCCATAGTTTTCATGAAAATTTAAGATGTCATTTTGCACAATTTTTAGCCCTGCGATTTATATGTTTTCCACAAACAGCATTTTTCCCGCAGGGTTGACAGGTTTGTGCGGGAATGGTATAATATCAATATCTTACGTTATTTCGCCATTGTTTTAAAGGAGTGGATAAAATGTCAGAGATCGTATTCGACACAGCGGATAAAAAAGACATCGACGACCTTATAAGGCTGAGGATAGCCTACATGATCGACGACTTCGGCTCGATAAGCGAGCAGGAGGAGCGCTGCATGAGAGAGCAGCTCCCCGACTATTTCGGGAGAAAGCTGGGCAGCGAGCTTATCGCATTTGTGGCGCGTGACGGCGGACGTCCCGTGGCGGCGGCTTACCTCTTCATAATGGAAAAGCCCGCCAGCCCCTTCCTGCCGAACGGCTTTGACGGCGAGGTGCTTAGCGTTTACACCGAGCCCGAGTACCGCGGCAGGGGCATATGCACGCAGCTCATGAAAAACCTGATAGGATACGGCAGGGAGCATCATCTTTGCAGGATAGACCTTTTCGCCACCGACGAGGGCTATCCCATCTACAAGAAGCTGGGGTTTGCCGACAAGGTGCAGAAATACACCGATATGCGGCTGAACTTCATAAAATGACAACAAAGCCGAAGGAACGCAATATCCTTCGGCTTTTATCACGCATTGCCGTTTTCACATACCCTCTATCACCACGCCGCCGAGCGTATCCCGAAGATCATCGGTATCGGCTGTCTGTCGGGGGACGGGTGTCGGCTGTGACGAGGTGAGCGAGGCTATGCTGTCGAACACCGTCGTTATAACGTCTATATCGCGTTCGAGAAAGTGGGTCTTATAGGAAACATCTATCTTTGAAGTGCTCCATCTGAATCCCGAGTAGGCATCCTGCACCATCATATAGAGCCTGTTACCCACGAAACCGAAAGCCAGACGGAAACGGCTCCTGTTCTTGCTGTAATACCAGAGCTTGCGATGTGCATAGACCATAGCCTCGATAACGACAGGCTGAAGCAGGCGCCCGGCTTCGTCATAGCTTGTTGTGTATACATCAAAGTTTTTGTCGAGCTCGATGTCGTGAGGGGTGATCTTTGTACCGAAGGCATCGACAGCGTATCTTTTCGACGGCATGAGCGGCGAGGTAACGTCCTTGTCGCTTATTATCTTGACACCGCCGACGGAGAAGGGCAGGTCTATCGCATACACCCAGCCGCCGAACATGACCATTCTTCCCTGCTTGGCATTTCTGTCATGCCTGTCCCAGATCGAAGATACGGGGGACATACGCACGTTCATGCCCTTATAGCTGCCCGTGATGAGCCCGCGTGAGCGGTATTCGTTATATACGCTGAATATCCCGATATCGGCGAACTCCTGCTCGGATATCATATCGTTCCTGTTCCAGCTCAGGCGGTCGAAGGACTTTGAAAGCTCGGGAAAAAGGATCTCGGGAACAAAGATATCGTAAGCATCGAGAGCAAGCTCCTCGCTCTCCACGATCCCCTTTATGTATACGACCTTGAGTAAATACACAAGATAAGCAGCGCCCGCAGCAAGGATCAGCACCGTCACCTTAACGTTCCACAGCTCGGACGAGACTGCGAGCAGGATAAACAGTGCCACAAGTATAAGGATATACGGGAGCGTCTTGCGGTTATTCTTTTTGTTTATCTCTTCAAGGCGTCTGACAGCTTCTTCATTCATAGCAATTATTTCCTTTCGGTCAGCGGCAGGCTGCGAATACGACACCCGAAAAGGGGCACGGCACTATCCCTTTCATTCACCTTTCCCCGCGTTCACGGCGGTGCTCAGCCTTATACTGCTGCTTACGGGCATACATCTTATGGTCTGCGACGGAGAGGGCTTCTTCAACAACGAGCTTTCCGCCGAGCCTGCTGAGGCAGCAGCCAACGCTCGCGCGGATATCATAAGGCTTGCCGCTGCCTGCCGAAAGTCTGTTAAGCGTATTGAGGAAACGCTCTTCTGTCTCCTTTTCGGAGGCTTCGGTATATCTTCCGACGTTTATCACGAAAAACTCATCGCCTCCCGCACGGACGCATATACCGTTCTCACCCGCGATCTCGCTTGCAGCCTTGCTGACGGTTATGATACCGAAGTCGCCCTCATTGTGTCCGAAGGTATCGTTTATATATTTCAAACCGTCCATATCAATAACGGTCACCAGCATAAGGTCTTCATCAGAAGCATTCTGACTCAGCTTTTTCAGACCGTCAAACATTCCGTGTCTGTTGTACACCCCGGTGAGTTTATCATATATAGACAGCATGACATAGCGGTATTTTGTCCTTACCATCTCCAGCGAATTATTAACGATCCTCAGCCAGTTGCGGTAAACAAGATCCATATGGATATTATTGTCAAGTGTCCTCTGAAGCACCATGTAGCCCAGCATCTTCTCGCTGAAATGCACTGCCGAGAAATAGAAAACAGATGGAGATTCGGTATAGTCATGCATATGAGGTATCATAAGCTTTGTGTCAAACTGCTTCTTTTCGCTTTCGGAACTTGAAAACCCATGTCCCGACTCATTTCCCGCTATAACAATACGCATCTTCTCGGGATATCCGACAACGGTATCTGCTTCCGTATCCAGCCAGTCATCTCTGAGGCACATATAGAAGTTTTCATAAGGCATGAGCATATATGCATTGCCCTCTATCTTTTTAAGACACTCATCGGGAGTAGACGAATCGGTAAGCTGCTCCAGAACATAGTTTTCCATCAAAAGTCCGATATCGATACTTTCGATCATGGTTCCCTGATTGTAGTTCCTTACTGTAGTATAAAGAGATTTCCTGAAGAACTTTGACGATAAGGTGAAATCCGGAGGACAGCCACAGCTCATGCCGCGGTGGATCATCTTCTTCACATCGGTCTCATACGGAAGTATCTGCGCGCCCGGGTCGATGATCTTTCTTATCTCATCTACCGCATTGGCAGCCGACTGCGTGAAATTCGATTCATAAGAAGTTAGTGATTTATTTGCTATCGCGGCTTCTGCTGTACCCTCAAAGCCTATAACTACCATATCATCGGGTATACTGAAGCCGGATCCTTCCAGCTTGTCTATAAGTCCCAGCGCCATATGATCGGAAGCGCAGATCACGCAGTCAGGCTTTGAGACCCTGCCCTCAATGATATCATCAGCAAGCTTTTCGCCGCCCGTGTACCAGAAATCACCGTACACTATATGATCTTCCGATATATCAAGTCCGTGCTTTTTGACCTCATCGATAAAGACCGCCAGGCGTTCTTCCGCTTCGTGATGCCCCTTAAATCCCGTCAGGAGGCATATATTCTTGCAGCCGTGGAATTCGATAGCGTGTCTGCACATTTCGCGCAGGACGGGCTCGTTTCTGCTGCTGACAACAGGCAGATCATAGCAAGGCATACTGATACTTATCATGGGTGCTTTACAGCCCTGTGCCTTATATTCACCGATAAGTCTTCCCGTCAGATCATCTTTTTCATCTGCAACAAGGTTTATAGTATCAAGAATAATACCGTCAAAGAAGGAGTAGTTTATCAGATTATATATATTTTTGTCACCCAGAACCTGATCTTTTAAATGAAACTGCAGGCTTGTCATAGAAGCAAACACTGCCACATTATAGCCGTATTTCTCACACTGGGTAAAAACACCGTCAAACACCCTCTGAGCCTGAAAATGCTCGGGCTGAGATGTGATGACGCATATCGTCTTTCTTCTTTCCACAAGATCACCTCCGACGGAAAAATGATATATGCTAACTTATTATACCACGAAACTTCAACAAAGTCAATCTTTCCTTTACAATTTCCCTGACGAGGAGGTGAAAAGAGCTGCCTCACCGTGGTGCAGCAGCTCTTTATAGGGTGTGTTGACAAGCCCTAATTATTTAAGTCCCTTTGCCTTTTTGCAGGTAATGCCCTTTGCGCCCAGAGGGATAGCGTGATCGAGTCCGACGAACTTGCCGTCCTCCTGCCAGAGCACTTCCTTGACGAAGTTATACTTTTCGTCGTCCCATGTCGTGAAGTCATCGAGCACAAGTCCGCCTGTGTCGCCCGAGTTCGCATTGAAGCACCAGAAGGTGTGGTTCAGGTGGTACTTCTTTATAAGGGTACGCATATGTGTCATCCATGTGATGTTAGGCTCGGTCATGAAGCCGCCCCATTCGCCGATGAGCAGCGGTGCGGTCTTGTTCTCATAGAGGAAGAACCAGTTGTCCTTCCAGCAGTCCTTCATGAGCGAGTCGTAATCATAGCTGCCCTCGAACCAGGGCTGCTCGTAAACGGTCGGACCGTAATCGTGCGGGGAGTATACCAGCTTATCCTGATGCTCGCCGAGGTCGATGGGATAATCCTTGGCACCGCGGAAGTTTCCGCCCCACCAGTTGAAGTAGTAGTCGGCGTTGTCCGTCGAGCTGTAATCGCCCTTCTTCTTGGGATAAGTCTCGGTGCCCTCTACCATTATCAGCACGTTGGGGTTCTTTGCAAGCACCTTCTTTGCCGCAGTCTCGGCGGTGTACTTCCAGTTGTTCTTGTCCTTGCTGTTATCCCACTTTGCGGCGGCGTCGCCCTCGTTGGGCTTGCCGTGAGGTTCGTTTTTCAGGTCGTAGGCTATTATGGTGTCGTTGTCCTTGTAGCGGTCAGCCATCCATTCAAGAGCCGCGTAGTATTCCTTTACGGAGACCTTGTCGGTGTACCAGAGGTTGGCGTTGTGACCCGAAGCATCGGTGTTCGCGGAATGGATGTCGATCATTACCTTCATGCCGTTCTCTTCGGCGAGCTTTAAGAAGTAATCGAATATCTGAAGGCTGTTCATGGCGTTCAGCTCGGTATTGTAGGCGTTGTTGTAGTTAGCCTGCGGGTACTCCCCTGCCGCCCACTGATTGATGAGCTCTGCCGAGAAAGGCACGCGGATAAGGTTGAAGCCGTGATCTGCGATAGCCACCACCGACTCGCTCATAACCGAGTTCCAGAGACCGTCAAAGGTGTTTGTGCCTGTGTTGTAGCCGAACCAGTTTACACCCGTGAGCCACACCTGCTTGCCGTCCTTGTCAAGGATCTTGTTGCCGTCGGTGTGAAGCCAGTCGTCGCCCTGCTTAGCCTTTTTGCTGCGCTCGAGCAGCTCGTCAACGTCAACGTCCTTTTCGGAGCTGTTGTTGTTATTGTTATTATTGTTGTTATTATTGCCGTTGTTGTTATTGTTGTCGTTCTTGGGAACTGAACCCTTCTTTATGGTGCAGTCTGTGCCGTTGAGCTTGGCTTCGGTAACATCAAGTGTGCCCTTGGTACCGATATTGCAGCCGACTCCCTGAAGAGAACCGCCGACAGCTATCTCGCCGTTGTAGTCCTCATTCGTGATGGTAAGGGTGTCGCCCTTTACGGAGAACTTGCCGCACCAACCCTCGCAGCTCTTGAGCCCCGTAACGGTAAGCTCCAGCTTCCAGCTGCTTACGGCTTCGCCGCTTGCATTCTTGACGGTCAGCTCCATACCTGTCATAGTGGTATCGCCGTCTTCCCAGCTGTTGGAACCGCTGTAATAGAAGATATAGCCCTCTTCCTTTTCGTCCTTATCTTCCTTTTCTTCCTTCTCGTCTTCCTTGCTGTCCTCTTCGGGCTTTTCCTCTTCGGGTTCGGTTTCTGAAGCCTTTGTGGTTTCGGCTTCCTCCTCTGTCTCCTCGGGCTCTTCCTTTTCCTCCGCCTTTGCGGTGGTGGCAGCAGCGGGTGCGGGAGAATCGTTTTTAGACTTATTTCCCGATGCGTTCAGTGCAAGCATAACGATAGCGATCGCAAGTCCGAAGATGGCAACTGCCATTCCTCCGAGAAGGACCTTGATTTTCATCGGCATACTTTCTTACTCCTTCCTATACTTTCCTTTATCGGCAATACGCGCGGCGAAAGAACATTGCCTACGCAGTCCTGCCGTTCAATGATCGTTACGATCATTCCATACCATACTTATCCTTATATGTCTCGATGGACATGATAACGGGGTATCCGTTGTCGTCGAGATCGGAATGCTTTACCGTGAAAACATAACCGTCCACGGTATTTGCAAATACCGCCGAATCCTTGCCCTCGGGCTTGCGGTCGTATTCGGCGATGTAATCCTCGGGCAGAGCGCCCGCGATACATTCCGAAAGGTTTTTACAGACTTCCTTTACATCAACGCCCTCTGCCTCTTCGATGGCATATGAGATCTTGACTATCTTATCATCCTTGAGATTAAGCTGACAGTGAACAGGCAGCTTGCCTCCGAGCTTGGCTCTTCCGCAGAAAAGCGAATCAAGCTCACCGAGATCGTAAACAACATATCCGAAATCGGGATCGTATTCAAGGGCGTTATCCTCGGTGTAGGCATTGTCCTCGGCGGCGTTCAGCTCGTCAAGGGTCATGTGCAGATAATTCGTACCGCCCTCATCGAAGATGAATGACATGAAGTCTGTTTCCTTGATAACGGGATTCGAAGGCATCTGATCAACAGCCTGCGGGCTGTTATCTTCACTATTATTCTTTTTCTTGTCAGCGCAGCCCGCGAAAGCGGAGAGTGACATTACTGCGGCGCAAAGCACAGCTATACAGCGTACCTTTTTCATAGCTATCATTCCTTTCTGTCAATATCATACCAACACTTATGTACCTGCCGAAAGCTTTGGCACGTCCTCCGCGAGCATTATCGTGTAGCCCGAAGAATAGGGTCTTACCAGCGAAGGCTCTCTGTCGGCTTCGGCGAATATAACAGGCGCAAGCTCATGAGCAAGCTCACGCAGCTCACTCAGCGGCTTATCTGAAACTATCGGGCAGACGGGGGATAAAGCTATCACCCTGCGTCCCTCGAAGCGCATTATCTTGAAAGGCCATATACGGCAGTCAAAGGGCTTGCTGTCTCCAAGCAGGCAGCCCTTGCTGTGATCGAGCATGGGGCAGTAATAGAGATCCCTGTCGGGCTCTTTATCCATGATATACAGCCGAGTGCCGTCAACATCGGCAAAGCGCTGATCGGGCTTTACCGCAAGCGAGCGCTGCATTATCTCATCGGTAACGACGGGGGTCTCAAGCAGATCGTAGCTGTCAAACGAGCAGCATATCTTACATTCGGCGCACTCGCGTTTTGAGAGTATCTTAGAAAGCATGACCCGCCCCCTTTATATCAAGGCAGCACCTCACGACCGCTGCCAAACGGTCACCGCTGCCTCCGTCATAATATTTTATCATACCAAAGGGTATTTGTCAAGTATTTTTACAAAAACACCCCCTACCAAAGCATTCAAGGCGCGGAATGAGCAGCCATATCAACCGACCCTAAAAGCGCACCATCAAACCCGATACGGAAACTGGTGAGCTGTTCGAGGCAAAAGGGGTAAGGAAGTGGTGGGAGCGCGAATTTTGTTTGTGCGGTGTTTGGAACGCACTTTTCACTGTGCGTAAGCTTGACGGGGATTAAAAAAACTGCCGCACGTTTTATGCAGCAGTTTTTGTTCATTATACCTTCAGCCATGCGCAGGCTATGTCCATAGCCTCGTAAAGACTTTTTTTCTCAGCCGTCTTGACTATCATATCCTTGGGCGGGATAGTCGGGTCGGTAGCCATTTTGCGGATGCGGACATTGTTTGCGACCTCGAGCTTGCCCTGCTTTTCAGTGCCTAAGATCTCGATCATGCAAACGAACTCATCGTACATATTGCCGAAATAGATGGTGTTTTCCTTTCTCACCAGCGGTACGCCTTTGTAGGTGAAGAAACTTGCTTTTTTTTCTGCCATAATAAGTGCCTCATTTCTCCGCGCTGTATCGGTTCTCTCTGCTCTTCCGCTGCGCGGCTGCGGAGGGGAGCATCTTTCATATTAACATAGTCTGTCGTATTTTTTTGTCGGAATCGGCGGCTGCGGATCAGTAGTTCTCCTGAACTGTTCCGCCGTTCTTGACCGATTCTACATTCTCAAGAAGTCTTGTGACCCAGCTTGTCTTTATCTTATAGGAAGTCCTGCCGTTCAGCTTTACGATGTCGCGGCGGTCGGTGTCCTTGCATATCTCTATCTTGTCTCCGCCGCCGTCGGTGCGGTTGATCTCTATGGTAAGGTAAGGCTCATTTTCGGGCTCCTCGAACCATATCTCCGAGGTCGGACAGGTCAGGATATATTGATACAGACTCTTGAAAGTCTCAACATCAAGCTCTTCGCCGTCAACGTGTGTCGCCGTAATGTCCTCGCCATCGTGGTCGATGGTGTACTCCGTATTTACCTTGCCTGTGAGCTTTACGGAAGCTACCTCCCAGATGTTGTTGTAGGTCATAAGGCTTGTGATGATATCGCCGGGGAGAAGATCTACCCACGGCAGAGCCGATGCCTCGAGCTTCCATACTGCGTCCTTGCCGTCAACGCCCGCTATCGTGCAGTAGTATGCCGAAGCCGCAGTCTGCTCGCTGCCCTCTGCATTCTCATCGTGGTACTCTCCGCCGATATTGAGCGTCCAGTCATAGCTATCGCCCGAGTAGCTTATAACAGCCCTCGGCTTGTCAAGCCCGAAGGTCTTGAGGTCTTCATCGGTGGGATGGACCGTTTCAGCCGACATTGCGGTGAGCCCGTACATCGCGAATATGATATCGCTGGAGGTCGAGCCGTTGAGGTAGGAGAAGATGGGCTCTGTCATTACCTGTGCGGAAGGCATATTCTCGTTCGAGCGCTCGTTGTCGCCCTTGTCCTGCTCAAAGACCATGTCGTAGTCAAGGTCTTCGCGGTGTACCTTCAGCACGCCGAACTCATCCGATCCGTCGGAATCGTTCGAGGGGAAAAGGCTCGTGTCGACAAGGTCTTCTTTTCTGCCGAGGAAGTTCTGTATGGTGCTTTCCTGCACCATATACACGGCGGCGGTGTCCTTTTCGGTGACATAGCGGTAGCGGTTCTGGTGAGCCTTGTCGCCTATGAGAAATATGCGGTGGCTGCCGTCGGCGAAGGTTATGTCAAACTCTGCCGCAGGCTCCGAGAGCCCGTACTTTGCAAGGTCCTCCGCATTATCCTCGACGGGCTTGTATGCCGTGAGGTTCGCGGTGTCCTCGCCGATATCCTCCATCTTGTTCACGTCAAGGTCGATGCCCTTGAGCTCGGTTATGCCGCAGCTTTCCTTGCCGCTTTCCGACTCGCCCGTATAGGTGAACCCGCCGAACTCATTGGTCACATCGATCTGCCTGATCTCAGCAGGATCGACATCTATAAGCTTTACCGAAAGATCTTCCGAGGCTGTCGCCGGCTTTACCGACGAAGCGTCCGAGCTTTCATCGCCGGAGGTCTTGTCCATGCCCGTGAGGTGCAGTACGCCGAGCGTTCCGCCCAGTGCCGCGAGAACAACTCCCGCGACTATCATGCCTCTTACTTTTTCATTCATTCTGTTTCGCCCTTTATCTGTTCTTTCTTCTCAGCCAGATCACAAGTCCTGCCGCGAGGGTAGCCAGCGGGATAAGCCCGATGAACACTATCTTCAAAAGCTTGATCTGCTCTGCGGTGATATCAAAGATATTTCCCGTTATGACCTTAGGCTCAACGGTGATGCCCGTCGAGGTCTTTCCTGTCATTCCGTTCAGCACGCTGAGGATATAGGTGCGGTTCTGGAACTGGTTATACATCAGCTCGCTGCTGCCGACCATGCTGTCTCCGCCTATTACGAATACATTTGAGTACACAGCGCCGCCGTCATCGGTGAATGCCACCTTTGAGCTCATGGCAGCGTATACCTGCTGACCGTTCTCGATAGCCTCGCCCGTCTGAAGGTCTGCAACGTATGCGTCGGCAGTTGACTTGACATAGGCTTCGATATTCATCTTGCCCTTTTCGCCCTCGGCAAGAAGCTTGACGGGGCGTGAGCCGCGGATTATCAGCTTGGAATTGCTTACATCTATATCATCGGCAAAGCTTTCGGAGATATCGTCCGCGATGGTATAGAACGACTGTGTATAGTAATGCTCGGGGTCATTCTCGCAGACAACACCTTCGCCCACCGAGATGTAGTATTCCTCAAGGAACTCGTCAAGGTTGGGGGTGCTCTGCTGATTATAGGAGGCGATATACATAAGGTGCTTGCCCATGTTTCCGCCATTGTTGACGAACTCATCGACCTTTGTGATCTCTGCCTCCATATAATCGGAGGAGGGTGCGGGGATCACGCAGAGGTCGGTGTCTTCAGGGATATCCTCGGCTGTGATATTGACATCGTTCACCGAATAGCCGTTCGCGAGCAGCAGCTTTCTCAGATAGGAAAGATCTGCCGATTCATTTCTTCCCGTCAGAACGCTTACCACAACGGGGTCGGGGTCGGATACCGCCATCAGTGCGGAAAGGAATGCCTGATCTGCGGTCGAAGCTTCAGCATAGCCCGACTGCACCGCCTGTGCGAAAGCGTAAGTCTCATTATTGCCGCACATGGCAAGGATATAATCGGAAGCGCTCATGCCGTAGCCCTGCTGCACCTGAGTCTCAAACTCGCTCTTGAAGGAGATGAGATCCATAAGCGATATGGTGCGGATACGCTTCAGCGGCTTGCCGTTGGAATCCTTCATCTGCTTTCCGTTCTCATCAAGCGAGGGCGATTCGGCAAGTATGCTGTACTGTGAGATGTTCTGATCTGCGTAATCGCTTACGATATCGGGGTTCTTATCAATGTCGATGTACTCGACCGAGATATGCTTGTTCTTCTGGCAGCAGCGCTTTATCACTTCGTTCGCCTGCTTGGTATAATCGTTGACCGCCACGAAGGAATCCTCCTCCGCAAAAACGCGGATCTTGACATCGCAGTCGATAGACTCTATATACTTCTCCGACTGTTCTGAGATCGAATACTTGTTGTTCTTGGTAAGGTCAAAAGTGATGGGGTGCCTTTTCAGGATGATGCCCGCGATTATATTGACCATTACAACGACCGCCACGAATATGACGGTATAGACGGTAGACATAGCGCCGTGCTTGAGCTTTTTGTGCTCGCGGCTCTTCTTTGCCTTTTTGGGCTTTTCCTCGTCCTCAGGGTCGGCGGCAGACTCTTTCTTTTCGGGGTCTGCTGTCTTGTCCTCATTCTTCTCGCCGCTTATAACATCGGCGAGTATATCGGCTGCGGGCTTTGATTCGATGTATTCGCTCTCGCCGCCCTGCATATCCTTCTTGTTTTCTTCACTCATTCGGTTTTCCTCCTTTCTCTTACGACCAACGGCGCTTTTCAAGCACGCGCACGGTCAGAAAAAGGAATATCACGATGGCGCTCACAAAGAAGAGCACGTTTGAAAGGTCAAACATTCCAAAGGTGAATCCCGAATAACGCTCATAGAAGCTGAGCTTTGTGAATACATTCTGCAAAAACTCCCACGGCAGAAGTCCGCCGAGTATCGAGAGCAGATTGAGTGTCAGTATGCTGATAAAGCTTATAACAGCCGCCACCACCTGATTTTCGGTCAGCGACGAACAGAATATGCCGACAGCGATGAATGAAGCTCCGAAAAGCTCCAGTCCGACGATATTGCCGATTATCACCATCCAGTCGGGCTCGGAGTAGCCTGCGACTATAACGGCATAGACTATCGTTACCGAAACGGCGCAGGTGAATGTAAGAAGCGCCGCCAAAAACTTGCCCGCGACGATGCCGCCCAAAGATACGGGGGCAGTAAGCAGGCACTGATCGGTCTTTGATCTCTTGTCCTCTGCCATAGTTCTCATTGTGAGTATCGGTATCAGAACTACCAGCACCAGCATGAGCTGGCTGAACATCGTATTCATCTCGGTGCTGCCGTTCTGTATGGAAGAGGTCGTAAAGAATACAGCCGAGAAAGCGTAGAATGCCGCTAAAAAGATATAACCTATCGGCGAGGTGAAATAACCCAGCACCTCGCGTCTGAAAATAGCGCCCATCGTTTACGCCTCCCTTTCTTCCGCAGCAGCGTCGCCCATAGTGAGCTTTAAGAATATGTCCTCAAGCGACAGCTCAGCGCTCTTGAGTTCGAGTATCGGGCAGTCTGCGCCTGCCATCTTTTTGAACAGCTCGCGTCTGATGTCCACGCCCTCTTCGGACTCTATCCTGTATTCATGAACGCCTTCGCGCTCGTTGATCTCCTTGCAGACCTCAACGCCCTCTATCGAAAGCGCGAGCTTCTGCACCTTTTCAACTTCGCCCTCGATCTTGGCGGTGAGAATATGTGCGCCCGTCAGCTTATCGGAAAGGGCAGTTTCGGTATCGTCTGCGACTATCCTGCCTTCGTTTATAACGATGATCTTATCGCAGACCGCCTGCACCTCGGAAAGTATATGCGAGGACAGTATAACGGTGTGGTTCTTGCCGAGCTTTTTGATAAGGGTGCGTATCTCGATTATCTGGCTCGGGTCAAGACCAACGGTAGGCTCATCGAGGATAAGCACGGGGGGATTGCCCACCAGTGCCTGTGCAAGACCGACACGCTGTCTGTAACCCTTTGAAAGGTTGCGGATCATGCGGTTGTACACATGGTCTATCTTTACAAGCCCGCAGATGTCTTTAAGATGCGAGACTCTGGGCAGCTTGCATTTTTTCAGGTCGTATATGAAATTGAGGTATTCCTTGACGGTCATATCCATATAAAGGGGCGGAAGCTCGGGCAGGTAGCCTATGTTCTTCTTTGCCTTGATGGGATTCTCAAGGATATCTACGCCGTCTATCAGCGCCTTGCCGCCCGTCGAGGAGATATAACCCGTGAGCATATTCATGGTAGTGGATTTTCCCGCACCGTTGGGTCCTAAAAATCCGAGTATCTCGCCGTCATTTGCGGTGAAGGAGATACCGTTTACAGCCTTCTTGTCACCGTAATGCTTTGAGAGGTTCTGTACTTCTATCATTTTGAAATATCACTTCTTTCGTGAATTGAACAAACATCCAGTATATGATACCGCTCCCGTGTGACAG
This sequence comes from Ruminococcus sp., assembly GCA_024697545.1. Classification (GTDB taxonomy): domain Bacteria; phylum Bacillota; class Clostridia; order Oscillospirales; family Ruminococcaceae; genus YE71. The sequence goes on along the minus strand of JAILFN010000002.1, from coordinate 19,579 downwards.
ATTCATGACGGGGGAGCGAATATTTCCTAATAGTCAAACGCCGATACTTCTGTATGCGCTGAACAGGAGTATCATCAGTATGACACCGACAGCTATGACTATAAGCCCGGACTTTTTACGGCGAGCCTCGCGTTCGCGTATCACACGGCAGGGTATGTTCTGCCTTTTCAGCCACATACAAAGTTCGCTGAAATTGACCTCGTCGGAGCGCACCCGCCTGAACCGCGTGCCGGAGAAGTCATAGAGGTCGAGTATCCCTCGGTCGGAATAGACCGCTTCCTTGATGTCGGAGCGAGCGTACTCCCTGTCGGTCTTTTTGATAACGAGCCCGTCACCGTCGATGACGAGACCGCCGCTGCCGGCTTTTTTCCACAGCACGACCATCACAATGAGCGCCGGGACAAACCCCGCCGCCAGCGGTATCATGGCATAAAGCACAAACCCGCCCGAGGCGCTGCGGATCATCTTGACCAGCGAAATGAACAACAGTATCAGCAGCGCCATGCTCACAGCGAGCACCTGCGTTCTTTCCGTACCGCCGACGTTTATCTGCCCGCTGTCCCGTATGCCGCTGTCGGGAATATCACCCTTCAGCATATCGGCAATACTGTCCCTGCGCCTGTCCTCTGTCTCACGAGTGTATCTGTTGGCGCTTGTCCTGACGACCTCGGAGAGGAGCTTTTCTATTATCATTTCAGTTGACTCCAAAAAATCTCTTTGCAAATTCGGTATTGCGGCGGATCTCTGCTTTCAGCTCTTCAAAATCCGAAAACTTCATCTCGGGGCGGACGAACTCGTAAAGCTCGACGGGTATCACTCTGCCGTAAAGGTCGCCGCTGAAATCAATAAGATAAGTCTCGGCAAGCGGCGGAGAGCGATCCTCCACCGTAGGCTTCACGCCGATATTGGTGATACCGTGCAGCCATCTGCCGTCCACCAGCGCCTTTGAGCAGTAAACGCCGAAGCGCGGCTTTACGACGTTTTCGGGGAGCTCCTGATTTATCGTCGGGAAGCCCCAGGTGTGTCCGCGGGAAAAGCCGTGGATAACGGGAAGCTCAAAGCCGAAGCGTCTGCCCATGAGAGCGCCCGCCCGCGCGATGCCGCCCGCTTTTATAAGCTCGCGTATCCTGGTCGAGGAGACAGGCTCGCCGCCTATCTCGAGCTGCGGCACGGTTATAGTCTCGATACCATAGCTTTTGCAAAGGCGCGTAAGCTCGGCACTGTCAGCCGTACCGCCCTTTCCGAAGCGAAAATCATCGCCGCATACAGCGCATTTTACGTTCATGCAGCCGACGAGTATACGGCTAACGAACTCCTCCGCCGTCATTTCTTTAAGCGGCGGGAAATCTGCGGACAGCAGATATTCTATCCCGAGCTGCGCGAGCACGGTCTTCTTCTGCGCGTCGGTCATGAGCGTTTCAAGTCTGCCTTTTGTGGTGACGCTTGAGGTGTTGAATGTAAATACCGCAGCGGAGAGACCTTTTTCGCGGGCATACCCTACCGCTTCGGAAAGAACCTTGCGGTGTCCGAGGTGTACTCCGTCGAATATCCCGAGTGCTGCCGCTGTCGGCGCAGTCATTTTGTCATTTAAACTGATCTCTGTCAAAACAATCGTTCCTTTTAGAAACTAGTAAAAATTCTTCACCGCCCTGAGTTCGCCGTTAATAAGCTGTGCGAGTCCCAGAAAGCTGCCGTCGCGGGCGTATATGCGGTGTATACCGCCGTCCGTGAAGCCCGCCTGATCGGGTCTGAGCTTTACTCCGTTTTTATAAAGCCCCGTGCAGCGTTCATCGAGCGCCGCAGAAGGATACATCTCAAAAACGCGGTCGGTGGGAAGTATCACCCCGCCGATGCCGCCCTCGTCCGCAAGCTTTTGCAGCTCGTCTATCGTATAGCACTCATCAATGGTGAACCCGCCCGAGCGTGTTCGTATCAGCGAGGTCATAGCCCCGCCGCAGCCGAGCTTTGAACCGATATCGTCGATGATGGTGCGGACGTATGTGCCCTGCATACAGTCTATCTCGAGCGTGCCCTCGCGGGACTGCTCATCGTATTCCGTGATGTTCAGGCTGTTTATGTGTATCTTACGCGGCGTGCGCTCTATCTGCTTACCCCCACGGGCAAGATCCACGAGCTTTTTGCCGCCGACCTTGACCGCAGAATACATCGGGGGCAGCTGCATGATATCTCCTGTAAATGCGGGCAGCAGCTCTTCTATCTCTCCGCGTGCGACAGCTTTATCGCTTTGCGAAAGTATCTCTCCCGTGATATCCTGAGTGTCGGTCGTCAACCCGAGGCGGAAGCCTGCGGTGTAGCATTTTCTTTTGTCGGGCATTATATCGCAGCAGCGGGTCGCCTTGCCGACGAACACGGGCAGCACGCCTGTCGCCATAGGGTCGAGCGTTCCGCCGTGACCCAGCCGCCTGATATGCAGCACTCCCCTCAGCTTGCCGATAACGTCAAAGGAAGTCCAGCCCTGCGGTTTGTTTACCGCTATTACTCCCGAAAGCTCCTGTGCATTCATTCGCCGAGCATCTCCCCGACGGCTTTCAGCACCTTAGCCTTGACCTCTTCGAGACCACCTTCGATCTCGCAGCCTGCGGCACGGATATGACCGCCGCCGCCGAACTGTCTGCAAAATGCGGAAGCATCGGCTTCTTCGGTGGTGCGGACGGAAAGCTTGAAGCCTTCCCTGTCGCGGTGTTCTCTGAGAGTAACGCCGATGACCGCGCCCTGCACCTGCAAGGGAATGGAAGCCAGTCCGTCAAACTCGGCGATATCAACGCCCGTCTTTTCGATAAGAGCGCGGGTGACGCATATCATCGTGCATTTTCCGCCGAAATAATGCTCCATCTCATTGGTAACAGCCGACTCAACGATCATTCGTCCTTTGCTCTTAATATCGAACATACGCCTGTTGACGTTGACGAAGTCGATGTCATAAGCCATGAGCTCAGCCGCGGCTATATGCGCTTCGGGTATGGTATTTGAAAATTTGAAGCAGCCCGTATCGGTAGCGAGCCCCGTGTATATGCACTTGGCTATGATATCATTGAGCGGTATCCCCTGCTCCTTTATGAATCTGTACAGCACGAGCGTTGCTGACGAAGCATTGCCGTCAACTATCGACTGCTTTGCATAGGCTTTGTTGGATATATGGTGGTCTATGCAGACATCTACCCTATCCTCATACTCCGTCAGGTTCTCACCGAGGAGTTTTTTATCGGCAACGTCCACCGCGATGACAGTACGCGGCTCAAACTCTGTCTCGGTATAACCCTCATAGAGAAAATCATACCTCGGAGAAAAGGGTTCGTTGTTCACGACCCTTGCCCGCTTGCCCATACCCTTTAAGATATTCCACAGAGCAAAGCCGCTTCCCATCGTGTCGCCGTCGGGATTGCGGTGGGTAAGAATAAGGTAATCATCGTGAGTTTCAAGAAACTCCTTTAATTCTTTAAAATCCATTTCAGGCTCCGTTCATTCGGCGTCGCTTTCGGACGTCTTATTCTGTTCGGTATCCTTTTCGTTCAGCTCGCGCTCAATGTTTTTGAGCTTATCGAATATCCTCTGCGAGCTCTCGCCGGAATTGTCGGCGATGAATTTCAGATCTGGGCATTTTCTCAGCCCCAGAACATTTGATATCTCGCGCTTGAAGATACCTGTAGCAGAGGTAAGACCCTTTACGGCATTCTTTGTCTGCTCTTCTCCGTTCAAGCCCGATATATATATCTTGCAGTAGCTTCCGTCGTGGGATACTTCGCAGCGTGTTACGGTGAGCATCTCGCCCCCGCCGACACGGGGGTCTTTGAGCTCACGCATCTTTGCGAATACGATACGGCGGATATCCTCTGCCATTCTTCCTGCTTTATAGCTTGGCATAGTATGATCCTTTCTGTTTTTTGCGCAGCTGTCGCGCGAAAATCGGTGCGCTCTGCGCACTTGGGGACTCTGTCCCCAAACCCTTGCAAGGGGCTTCTCGCCCCCTTGACCCCTCGCCAACCTCGCGCGGTTGGATCCGCTGTTTGATCCACGTTTCAGTCGCGGTATTCCTCCATCACATAAGCCTCGAATATATCGCCCTCCTTGAAATCGGAGAACTTTTCGAGAGTGATGCCGCACTCAAATCCGTCGGCAACTTCCTTGACATCGTCCTTGAAGCGCTTGAGGCTGGACATCTTGTCATCTGCAATGATTATACCGTCGCGCACTACGCGGATAAGGTCGTTCCTGCCGATCTTACCGCTCTGTACATAAGCGCCCGCAACTGCGCCGACACCTGTGATCTTGTATACCGCACGAACTTCTACGCGGGCGGTGTCCACCTCGCGGTACTTGGGTGCGAGCATACCCTTCATAGCGGTCTCTATCTCTTCGATAGCGTCATAGATTATTCTGTAAAGTCTGATATCAACGCCGTCGCGCTCTGCCGATTCCTTTGCAACGGGATCGGGACGAACATTGAAGCCTACGATTATAGCGTTGGAAGCGTTCGCGAGCATTACATCAGATTCGCTTACAGCGCCGACAGCACCGTGGATGACCTTTACGCGGACTTCATCGTTTGAGAGCTTTTCAAGCGACTGCTTTACAGCCTCCACCGAGCCCTGAACGTCTGCCTTTACGATGATGGGGAGTTCCTTCATCTCGCCCTCGCTGATCTGGCTGAACAGGTTATCGAGAGTTACCTTGGTGTACTGGCTGAATATCTCTTCCTTAGCTTCCTGCTTTCTCTGCTCAACGAGCTCTCTTGCCAGCTTCTCGTCCTCAACGGCGTTGAACTGATCGCCTGCACCGGGGACTTCGGCAAGACCCGTGATCTCAACGGGAGTGGAAGGACCTGCCTTTTCGATGGAGCGTCCCTTGTCGTTGGTCATGGTACGCACTCTGCCGACAGCGGTGCCTGCGATAATGACATCGCCCTTGCGGAGAGTTCCCTGCTGTACCAGAACGGTAGCAACAGGACCCTTGCCCTTGTCAAGACGTGCTTCGATAACAGCGCCCTTTGCGAGCTTGTCGGGGTTAGCCTTGAGCTCCTGAACGTCTGCAATAAGGAGAATGCTCTCGAGCAGGTCTTCGATGCCCTCGCCCGTCTTTGCGGACACGGGAACGCACATAACGTCGCCGCCCCACTCTTCGACTACGAGGTCATGCTCGGTGAGCTGCTGCTTGATCCTCTCGGGGTTTGCGCCCTCTTTATCCATCTTGTTTATAGCAACGATAAGCTGAACGCCCGCTGCCTTTGCGTGGTTTATAGACTCTATGGTCTGCGGCATGATACCGTCATCGGCTGCAACTACCAGCACCGCGATATCGGTGATGTTGGCACCTCTTGCACGCATTGAGGTGAAAGCCTCATGTCCCGGTGTATCGAGGAAGGTGATCTTGCGGTCGTTGTGGTATACCTGATATGCACCGATGTGCTGAGTGATACCGCCCGCTTCGCCGTCGGCGATGTGTGCGTTTCTGATGCGGTCGAGTATCGAGGTCTTACCGTGATCGACGTGACCCATTACTACGACTACAGGGCAGCGTTCCTTCAGGCTTTCGGGAGCGTCCTCCTCCTCGGAGATAAGTCTCTCCTCGATGGTGACGATGACCTCCTTCTCTACCTTAGCGCCCAGTTCCTCTGCAACAAGGCTTGCCGTATCAAAGTCGATGACCTCGTTGAGTGAAGCCATAACGCCCAGTCCCATCAGCTTCTTGATGACCTGAGTAGCGGTGACTTTAAGTCTTGAAGCCAGCTCGCTCACGACGATCTCATCGGGGATAAGCACCTTGAGCTGCTGCTTTCTTGCGCGTTCAAGTTCAAGGCGGCGCAGCTTCTCCTGCTCGGTCTCCTTCTTGCGGGAGAACTGACCGCGCTTATTCTGCTGCGACTTCTGGTTTATCTTCTGCTTCTTGCGGAAAGCGTCCTGCTTCTTGCCGCCGCCCTGCTTGGAGATAGCCATATTGTCGTACTTTTCGTTGTACTTATCCAGCTCGATATAGCTTCCGCGGGTGTCGATCGTGTGGTAGGAGGAAGACTGCTTCTCGCTCTCTCCGCCCGAGATGGTGTAACCCTTTTCGTCCGCGGAGGACTTGCCGACGAGCATTTTCTTCTCGCCCTTGTCCTGCTTCTTCGCCTTCTGCTTTTCCTTCTTCTTCTTGGACTTTTCCTCGGCAAGCTTTGCCTCGGGCTCTGCGGGCTTGGGAGCTTCCTCCTTGACCTCAGCCTTTACCTCTTCGGTCTTGGGCTCGGGCTTCTCCTCTGCCTTCACTTCCGCCTTCGGTTCGGGCTTCGGTTCGGGCTTTTCTTCCTTGGGCTCAGCCTTCTTTGCGGCGGGCTTAGCCTTTTCGGTCTTGGCGGGCTTTTCAGCCTTTTCAGACTTTTCAGCCTTTTCTTCGGCGGCAGGCTTTTCGGGCTTTACGTTGTTGGCGAAGTAAGCGTCGAAGTTTGCCACCTGGTTGTTCTGTGTGAAGTATTCAAACACATAACCTACCTCTTCGGGGGTAAGTGTGGAAGAGCTCTTCTTGGGCTCTCCTCCGAGTTGTGAAACGGCGTCGATCACGTCGTTCGATGCTACATTTATGTCCTTTGCAAGCTCGGAGAGCTTGTATTTATTCTTTGCTTTCATAGGCAGCCTCCTTATTCATTGTAAAAATCTTCAATGTCGGCGGAAATCATTTCCGTGCCCTTTGCCATCGACTTGGCGAAGCCTCCGTCGGTGACTGCGAGTATACCCGTCCTTTTTCCCATAGCCATAGCTATCTGCTCCATATCCATTTGCAGCTGATATACGGGTATGCTGTATTTCGCGGCGTTAAAGCGAAGCTCCTTGAGCGACTTCGGTGAAAGATCCGATGCGGCGAACACCGCCTTTGCTTCACCGCTCATGCAGGCAGACTTTACGATGTCCATGCCCGACTTGAGCTTGCCCGCCTTTCGACAGATACTTATAAGCCCCGACTTATCGGTCTTAGCTGTGCTCATTTTCAAGCTCACGCTCCATTCCGTCGTATATTTCGTCGCTTATCGCGCAGGAGAAAGCTCTTTCGATACGCTTCGCCTTTCGCGCCGCTTTAAGGCAGTCGATGCTTCTGCATATATATGCTCCCCTGCCCGATCTTCTTCCTGTAAGATCGAGGAAGATCTCGCCTTCCTTAGAGCGCACGACTCTTATAAGATCGCGCTTATCCTTCATCTCGTTACAGCCGAGACACAAGCGCTGCGGTATTTTCTTGACCTTTGTCCGGGACATTATTCCTCACCCTCGGCTGCGGTCTCCTCCGCTGCGGGCTCTGCTGTATCAGCGGAAGTCTCGGCAGCGGCTTCTGTGATCGCCTCCTGCTCTTCGGGGGCGGCAGTCTCTTTCTGTTCGTCAAGCTCCTTTGCCTGAACGTCGGAGATTATGTCGATCTTAAAGCCTGTGAGGCCTGCGGCAAGGCGTGCGTTCTGACCCTTGTTGCCGATAGCCAGCGAAAGCTGATTGGCGGGTACGATAACGCGGCAGGTAGGAGTCTCGGCATCCTCGTTGATGATAACGTCAAGCACCTGTGCGGGAGCGAGAGCCATCGCGATGTACTCTGCCTTGTCCTCGCTGTAAGGGATAATGTCGATCTTTTCACCGCCGAGTTCATCGACTACCGCGGAAATACGGGACTTTCTGGGACCTATGCAGGCACCGATAGCGTCAACGTTGGGGTCATTGCTGCTTACTGCAAGCTTTGAGCGTGAGCCCGCAACTCTCGAGATGCCCTTTATCTCAACGACACCGTCTGCGATCTCGGGGACTTCCTTCTCGAAAAGTCTCTTTACAAGATCCTTGTGTGTTCTGGATATCTTGAGGGTAGGCTTCTTTTCGGGGTTTGCGATGCCCACTACATATATCTTTATCATATCACCGGGGGTAAGTATCTCACCGGGGATCTGCTCCTGATGCACGAGGTATACCTCGCTCTTGTCGAAGCTCAGGACGGCGTTGCCCGTTCTGCCCTCTATGCGTTCTACCTTAGCGGTCACGCACTCATAGAGCTTGTCATTGAACTGCTCGATAAGTCTCTCGCGCTCATGGTTCTTGAGCTCATGCTTTATCTGCTGCTTTGCGTTCTGCACGGCAACTCTTCCGAAGGTGGCGGGAGATACCTTTATCAGGCACATACCGCCCACATGGCAGCTCGGGTCTATAACGCGGGCTTCTTCGATGTTTATCTCATTAAAATCATCAAGGGGTTCATCATCAACGACCTGCTTTAAGATACCCATTTCAAGGATATTCTCCTCGGGGTTTATCTCAACTCTGATATAATCGCACTTGGGGTTATCGCGCTTGATAGCCTTTTCAACGCCCTGTCGGATGATCTCGGCAAGTGCCGAAAGCTCCAGACCGTTTTCCTCAGCCATATCAGCCAGCGCGTCAAAGAACATTCTGTTGATCTCAGCGGGCGACGGCTCCGCAGCCTTTGTGTTTTTTCTCCTAGCCATTTTTCTCAACCATTCCTTTCTTATATCAGCCGAACAGGTCGGCGTCATCGTTTAAATTTACCGAGGAACACTCTTTATACTCAAAGCGTTCCGATTCAAGAGGCTTACCGTCTTCGTCTACGGAAAACGCAAGGGTAAAGCCTTCGTCGTCGCAGCCTGCCAGCAGTCCGACGAAGTTCTTTTCTCCGTTCCTCGCTTTATAGAGCTTGACGCGCACCTCATCACCCGTGCAGACCTCAAAATGCTCGCGCCTTGTCAGCTTTCTGCCGAGCCCCGGGCTTCCCGCCTCGAAGATGTAATTCTGCGTGATAAAATCCTCTTCATCGAGCAGCGTGTTGTACTCGCGGGAAAACTCCTCGCAGGTATCCATATCGACGCCCTCATCGCGGTCGATGAATATCCTGAGGTACCACAGTGCGCCTTCCTTTTCAAAGCGGACGTCCCAGAGGAACAATCCGAGCCTGTCGCAAAGCGGCTGTGCCAGCGAGCGTGCCTTTTCAACTGTGTTCATTCAGAAGCAAGCCTCCTTAACAAAATCAAAAGACCGATCTTTCAATCGGTCCTTTCTGTCAAATATCTTATATATTATATCACTTCGGGCGGGAATTTGCAATAGATAAAGCAGATATTTTCTGAATTATTTGTGAACACAGATTTAATTTTAGATCTTGCCCGCTGCCGAGTGTGTCTTTGGCAGAAGAACCGCCAAAAAGGACCGCGGAAAATTCTGAACTTTTTGATAACTCAAATTTAACAATTATCATCTCGCCGTAATAGCGAAGCCGACACCCCGCGAAAACCGCGGAATAGCGTCATTATCGGGCAGCGATACAAACTTTTCGTTAATAAGTTTTATTTTTTAAAAATATCGTTTTTCGCTTGACAAAGTCAGATTTATGTGATATAATAGCAAGCGTGGTTGAGCCACTGAAATATTTAGGGGTATAGCTCAGTTGGTAGAGCAGCGGTCTCCAAAACCGCGTGCCGAGGGTTCGAATCCTTCTGCCCCTGTCATGATCGACCTCGCAGACAGCTTGTTTGCGAGGTTTTTGTTTTTGCACCGAAAGCCGAAACAAGATCAAAACACCCGCCGCACCGAAAAATGCGACGGGTGTTTTCATGCTTTGTTTTTCTAACAAAATCACTCACCGATATTGTTGATAGCGGATATCAGTGCGCGAACGCCCGATACTATTATATCGGAATGTCTGCCGGCGCCCCAGTAGGTCTTGCCGCCGTGTACTATAGAAATGTAGCTGACAGCTTCACTGTTGGAGTGGCGCTCGATAGCGTGCTCCTCGTATGTCTCAAGCACGAAATCCATGTTCAGTGCGTCCTTGATGGCGTTTGCAACAGCATCGAGTCTGCCGTTGCCGTTGGCTTCGTATACCTTGTGCTCGCCGCTCGTCTTGTCCTCTGCCGTGATCTTGGCGGTGATGGACTCATCGGCGTTCTGTGTATAGTGTACCTCTGAGATATCATAGGGCTGCTTCTTGTTGAGGTAGCGAGTCTTGAAGATTTCATAGATCTCATTGGGCTGAAGCTCGGCGTGCTTGTGGTCGGACACGCTCTTTACCGCATAGCCGAAGTCCTCCGCCATCTTCTTGGGAAGGGTATAGCCGTACTGCTTCTGGAGCAGGTAGCCGATGCCGCCCTTGCCCGACTGCGAATTTATGCGGATAACATCGCCGTCGTACTGTCTGCCGACGTCCTTCGGGTCGAGGGGCAGGTAAGGCACCGTCCAGTGCTCGGGATCCTTTTCCTCTCTCCAGCGCATACCCTTGGCGATAGCGTCCTGATGAGAGCCCGAGAATGCGGCGAACACCAGCGAACCCGCATAGGGGCTGCGGTCGTATACCTTCATGCGGGTAACGCGCTCATAGATCTCAACAAGTGCGGGCATATCCGAGAAATCCAGCTCGGGGTCAACGCCGTGGGTGAACATATTGAGAGCGAGGGTGACGATATCAACGTTGCCGGTGCGCTCGCCGTTGCCGAAGCAGGTGCCCTCGATACGGTCGGCGCCAGCAAGCAGACCCAGCTCGGAATCTGCAACGGCGCAGCCGCGGTCGTTGTGGGGGTGGAGCGATACTATCACGTTCTCGCGGTAGTTCATATTCTCGCACATATACTCGATCTGAGAAGCGTATACATGAGGCAGGCTCATCTCAACGGTCACGGGCAGGTTGATGATAACGGGCTTCTCTGCGGTAGGCTTCCACACATCGAGAACTGCATTGCAGATCTCGAGAGCGAACTCGGGCTCGGTACCCGTGAAGCTTTCGGGAGAATACTCGAATATGATCTTGCAGCTGCCGTCGGCGGCATTGCGGTACTCCTCACAGAGCTTTGCACCCGTTACTGCGATGTCGATGATCTCGGGCTTTTCCTTGCGGAAGACCTGCTCACGCTGAGCGACGGAAGTGGAGTTATAAAGGTGAACGATAGCGTTCTTGGCACCCTTGATAGCCTCAAAGGTCTTCTTGATGATATGCTCTCTCGACTGTGTGAGCACCTGAATAGTGACATCGTCGGGGATAAGATCCTTTTCGATCAGCGTGCGGCAGAACTCATATTCAGTCTCGCTCGCTGCGGGGAAGCCTATCTCGATCTCCTTGAAGCCGATCTTTACGAGGTGAGCGAAGAACTCGAGCTTTTCTTCCAAGCTCATGGGGATTATAAGTGCCTGGTTGCCGTCGCGAAGGTCTACCGAGCACCACTTGGGAGCGCGGTCGATATACTCCTTCTTTGTCCACTTGAGACACTCATAAGGCGGCATGAAATAGCCGCGGCTGTACTTCTGTGCGTTGTTCATAACAAATACCTCCTAAAGCGCGGGAGTCTCCCGCATATCATGAAATATATCACAATGTTCCGCCCATGACGGGCTCTGCGGAAATATGCAAAGCATATTTCTTGGAATAAGACCGCAACGCGGTCGTTTCCCAATGAGTCGGGAGACAAACAAAAATACCCGCCTCCCAAGCAAGAGACGAGCAAGCCCGTGATACCACTCTCATTCATGCGCCGCTCACGCAAAGCGCACCTCTGCGACATTCCTGCAAATGTCTGCCCTGTAACGGGGGCTGCCGTGTACGGTTAATGCTATTTCACCGCACCTGCTCAGGGACGAGCTATTACACAGACCTAATACCGCTTCACACCGACCGCGGCTCTCTGAAAAAAGGCTACTGCGCTTTTCTTCCCATCATTGCATTTAAAACAAGATAATTCAATTGTCACCGAGCCGCGCCATGAAACGCCCCAAAGACCCGGAAAGCAGATGACGGGGGTCGAACCCGCGTCCTCGGCTTGGGAAGCCGATATAATAGCCGTTATACTACATCTGCAAAGCTACTATTCAAGTATAACACACTCTTTTGGAAATTGCAAGTCTTTTAACAATTTTTTCACTTTTGCGGCTGAAATTTGCGGGTGTACTCGTTGACGAAGCAGCCCGTGCATATCTGCTGGAGCTTTACCGCGCGGTTTTCAAGCCCGATGATCCGTGCTGCACGGGGGGAGCTTTCCTCAAGCTTTTTGAGCGAAGCGGAGACGGGTATGTGCGGGTCGGCGGCGGAGAGCACTTCCCTGCCGCGGCTGTTCATCGCGAGTATGCGGATATGCGGCGGCTCGGGTATCAGGTCGGCAGCCCCTTCAACGCCGATGGCAAGGTGCAGAGCCGAACGCCGCAGCCGTGCGAGGGTACAGCTTTTGTTCTTGACGGATATGAGGAAATCCTCCAAAGCAGGCGGCGGAGCGGCTGAAAGCTTTATCATGCGGTCTGCAAGCGGTGCGCCGAGTTCGGGCAGCTGCATAATGCGCGGCTTGTCGGCAGTCAGGATACTATAATATATAACAGCCTCCGCCGCGGTGGGGTCTATGGGAGCAAAGTCCGCCTTCAGCTCTCCCGAAAGCATACGGCGGCGAAGCTCCATACCGCTCGGCAAATCGTCTGCGGAATCGGAATCATGTGCGGCACCTATGCGTTTTACAGGCATGATATCCACCTGCGGTGCAGAAGCAAGCGCGTTGATATATGTGACCGCAAGAGTGCTGTTAGGGCTTGAAAGCAGATCGGCAACATCATCTCCCGCAAGTTTCCTTGCAGCTGCGGCAACGGCGGCGGGGTAGGTCATTCCCTGCTCCAGAAAAGCTCTCACCTCATCGGTATCGGGCAGCGAAAGTGCGGCTTCCGCAGCTTTGTAAAGCAGAGCCTTGTCATCGTACTCACTGCCGAAAGCAAGGGTATCTATCCCCAGCTCTGTCAGAGAACGCACTGCATATTTTGCAAAGAACTCCGCCGACGAGCAGGAAAAGGGTGCGGGCAGCTCAACTACAAGATCGGCACCGCCGTCTATTGCCATGGCGGCACGGGTGTGCTTGTCGGTTATGGCAAGCTCTCCGCGCTGCACGGCAGCACCGCTCATGCAGCAGACGATATGCGTCGCCCCGCGTTCACGCGCCTGCTGTATCAAATACTTATGACCTTCGTGGAAAGGATTGAACTCGGCTACGATACCCGCTGTCAGCAATGACCTGCACTCCCCTTTTGTAAAATTTCTGTTACAGCCTTGAAAAAAAGGCAATATGTTGTTATAATATATATTGTATGTGATTTTTACGCATTTGTCAAGTATCGCTCATGCTTTGCGATACAGGGAATCAAATTTGAAAGGACGAAACACACATGAAGATCTTAGTTGTAAACGCAGGCTCTTCCTCGTTGAAGTACCAGCTGCTCGATATGACCAATGAAGCGGTCATCGCAAAGGGCAACGCCGACCGCATCGGTATCGGCGGACATATCTCCCACAAGACCGGCGACGGCAGACGCTTTGAAGCCGATTGCGATTTCCCCACCCACACCGAGGCTTTTGAAAAGCTCGTTGAGGTACTTACCACAGGCGATGCAAAGGTCATCGACTCCATGAGCGAGATCTCTGCCGTAGGCCACAGGATCGTACACGGCGGCGAGCAGTTCAAGGAGACCTGCATCGTTGATGACGAGGTCATCGACAAGATAGACGCGCTTGCTGAGCTGGCTCCCGTACACAACCATCCCCACGCTCTCGCGCTCCGTGCCTGCAAGGCTGTTCTTCCCGAGGGCGTTCCCCAGGTAGTCGTGTTCGACACCGCTTTCCATTCCACCATGCCGAAGAAGGCTTATCTGTTCGGTCTGCCTTACGAGGACTATGAGAACTACCATGTAAGAAAGTACGGCTTCCACGGCACCAGCCACCGCTTTGTTTCCGCTGAGCTCGCAAGACTCATGGGCAAGGATATCAAGGATCTCAAGATCATTTCCTGTCACCTTGGCAACGGTTCTTCCATCACCGCTGTTGACGGCGGCAAGTCGGTAGATACCTCTATGGGCTTCACCCCCCTCGACGGTCTTACCATGGGCACACGCTGCGGCGCTGTTGACCCCTCCGCTGTTGAGTACGTTGCAAAGAAGCACGGCTTTGACCACGATCAGATGACCGCTTACATGAACAAGCAGTCGGGCTTCCTCGGCATCTCGGGCGTTTCCTCCGACAACCGCGACATCTGCGCTGCTGCCGCTCAGGGCAACGAGAGAGCTGCTATCGTAAACGAGAAGTTCGCTTACGAGATCAAGAGATACATCGGTGCGTATGCTGCTGCTATGGGTGGCGTTGACGCTATACTCTTCACAGGCGGTATCGGCGAGAACGACGCTCCCACAAGAGCCAATTCCTGCGAAGGACTTGAGTTCATGGGCATCAAGATCGACCCTGAGCGCAACAAGACCCGCGGCGAGAACAAGAAGATCTCCACCGACGACAGCAAGGTAGAGGTATGGGTAGTTCCCACCAACGAAGAGCTGCTCATCGCAAGAGACACCCTCGCTCTCGTGAGCAAGGGCTGATAAGGCTTAACAGCATGATTTGCAGACCGTCATTTTCCGGCGGTCTGCTTTTTTATACTATGCCAAAACTCCCGAAATGCGTTATGCACAAAAATTTGCATTTTTTGAGAATTTTTTTATTAAAAGGGTTGCATTTTTTATTAATAAATGTTATAATAAAAATGTATAAAAGATTTAGAAGGAGGAACGCCTTGTGATGAAAAACAGGATACTCTGCGTGACAGCCGCGCTGGCTTTGCTTCTCACCGGCTGTACCTTCAAAAAGAACGACTACAAAGCTCCCGAGGCTCCGCCCTTTGCGGCACTTACCGAGATAAAGGAAGGACGGAAGAACATATACCTCATAGTGAAAAACCTTGACAGCAGCTACTGGCAGGTAGTGATAAACGGCGCGAAGCAGGGCGGCATCGACTTTGACTGCAACGTGTATTACAGCGGCAGCTACACCGAAAACGACTGGAAGTCACAGGAACGCCTTCTGGACGAAGCCCGCAGCGCAGGTGCCGATGCCGTTATCATGGCACCGAACGATTCGGTCATGCTCGCGGGGAAAGTAGACGAGGTATACTCTGACGGCATAAAGATGATATTCGTAGACACCATCGCCAACACGAAAAGCTATGACATATGCTATATGACAGACAACCTCATCGCGGGGCAGAAGGCTGCTGAGGAGATGCTCACAAGGTTCAGAGAGCGCGGCATACCCGAGACCGAGGAAGCCGAGGTGGCAATACAGGTCGGCGCACGTTCTTCTCAGACGATAAGCGAACGGCTTGCGGGATTTTTGCAATACTGGACGGAAAATGCACCTCCCGACTGGACGGTCGTCAAGGATATCCGCTGCAACGAAAGCGACGCCGAGGTTGCCGTAGACATCGCCGAAGACCTGATAGAAGATCACAGGGAAAAGATAAAGGGCGTGTTCGGGACTAACAACGGTTCGACGGCAGGCTTTGCAAAAGTCGTAATGAAGAAAGGTCTAACCGACATCACGGTAGTCGGCTTCGACTATTCAGAGGAAATGGCGAAACTTATAGCATCAGAGGAATACGATGCTTCGACGATGCTGCAGCGGCAGTATCAGATGAGCTATATCGGCGTCGAAAAAGCCATGAAGCTCCTAAACGGCGATACCGTTGAAGAAAAATTTGTGGACACGGGCGTAATGGTGGTCAACGAGGATACCATAAACGACCCCGAAGTACAGGAACTGCTCAAACAAAGCTGAGGATGACAGAAACTATGAAGACCGCAAGAAAGAAAAAAGAAAAAGACAATTCATCGTTTGTCACGTCTTTGATGATGTACCTGTTTATATATCTTATAGGAATGGCGCTGGTCATCACGGTGTTCAATTCGCTCATCAAAAAGCATGACAAACAGCTGACCGGCGAGATATGCGGCCTTGTCACCGAAAAGATGAACAATTCGATAAGGTACATGACGCTTTCGGCAGAGGACGTTTCGGCAGTGCTTTCCGCGCAGGATATCAGAAGCAGCGAGAGTCTCTACGATCCGCTGAAAAAATGCGCCGACCGCAAGCCCGAGATACTAAGCATGGGGCTGATAGACAGCAGCGGCAGCATATACGCTTCCGAGTCGGAGAAGCGGGAATTTGAAAAATGGGATATGCTGAAGCTCGCAAAGCAAGCCGATCCCATATCCATATCCCCGCCTTACCGTTTCAGCAAAACGGGCGAGACGGTATTCACGATGTTCGTAGACATGACCTTCCCCGACGGCAGCGACGGATATCTGTTCATGACCTATCCCCTTGCGGAGATACAGAACATGGCGTACTCCGATTCGATAGGCTCAAAGACAGACATATGGCTCATGAATGCCGACAGTGACAACATAATACAGTGCGCGGGCAGCAACAGCTATCTTATCGGCAGCTGGAACAACGCCCTGCTCACCTTCGGGGATATAAACGACAGAGATATCAGCCGCTATGACAAATGGAAGAGCAAGATGGCAAACGGCGAGAGATCCGCGGCTGTCGTCTACGGCATCGGCAATGTGAGGTACACACAGGTGTTCTCAAAGATAGACTATATGCACGGCTGGTATCTGGTAGTAAGGATGCCGAGCAGCAGCCTTTCAAAGACGATGCTGGGATTCAGGACTACGGTGCTTATATTCATCGTTGTCATGATGGCTGCCACCACGCTTCTGTTCGTGCTGGTGAGGAAGCGTTCTCTGCGCGAGCGTGCGGTTCTTGAAAGCCTTTCGACCCACGACCCGCTCACGGGCGCACTGAACAGACTCGCCTTTGACAGAGAAGCCGAGGAACACCTGAAGACCACACAGCGAAAACAGGGTGCGCTGCTGTTCATCGACGTCGATCATTTCAAGCAGGTGAACGACCGATACGGACACGCGGCAGGCGACAAGGTGCTGAAGGAATTCACAAATGCCCTGAACGAGCTGTTCGGCGAAAAGGCTTACATCGCACGTTACGGCGGCGATGAGTTCACGGTATTCGTCAAGGGTCTCAACAAGGAGACTGTAAGCATAAGGATAGGTCAGCTGAGCAAGATGGCTTCGGCGATAATCCCCGGAGAGAAAAAAAGCCCCGATGATCTGAAAATAACATTCAGCTGCGGCGGTGCATTCTTCCCCGATGACGGCATTGAGCTGAAAGTGCTGGAGCGCAGCGCCGATACCGCACTTTACAGGGTAAAGGAGAACGGGCGCAACGGCTACGCATGGAACAACGAAAAGGTCATCAATCATTCCTGAAGCAAAAAGATCCGGAGGCGGACATTTCACAGTCGGGCTCCGGATCTATTTTTTTACATCTCAATTCTTTTCAGTTTATCATATACGATCATAAGATATTCGCGGTTGCCCGGATTCTTTCTGCCGTCGTAAAGTATTCCGAAATACTTGTTCTTTATGTCAGGGTCAATGTTCGCCCAGGATCTGACTATCGTGCGTCTTATCGACCTTGCGGCGTTTTCGGGAGAGATCTTGTATTTTTCCGCGATCATCGGATAAACGCTTTTTGACAGGCTGCACCCCGGGTTTATCTCGCCGCCCAGCAGCGCTTTAAGGGCATCTACCATATAGGGCTGACCGCTGTATTTTGCGGTTATGCCGAGCTCTTCAAGCACCGCATAGACCTCTTCACCGACACTCGAGCCGAAGCTCAACGTACCCGAGAGGTCTTCATCGGTATACATTTTGATCAGTATCTCCTCAGCCGTTTGTCTTGTAGAAAAGTGTCTGATGATGCTCACACCCTCGGGCAGCGGAACATCTGTCTTGAAAGTACCCATCGCAACAAGGAACACCTTTAATCTCTTGCGCGTCTTTTTCAGAGCCGCTATCATCGGCATGACCTCTTTGTCATCGGTTTTCGAGCCGCTTCCCGCCGCGATAACGACAGCGTGAGGATCGTAAACAAAGACCGTTGACAAAAGCCCCATTACGCCTTCGCTGCATTTCATCACTTCAATAAGCCCCGAGCTGTAAAGTTCCCCTGCGACCTTGCTCATGCTTTCTTCTGCCAGAAATAATACCCTCATTCGTTTCATAAAACTAATACTCCCCTATTATATTTTTCTATAAGTTTTCAACAGAAAAAATTATAATAGATTTTGGTTCAAATATCAATACTTTTCGAGTATTTTCGTATAGTTGTATATTCATTCATTGTAATTCAGCACATACTTTGGTAGTTTTTCTGAATTTTTGTCGGGCGGATAATGATGAATGCGAGGGACAGGCATCAATCTCACAACGATTCCCGGCTGTCGGGACGGTGCGTTTTATACGACAGAACATCGGCACGCCGACAGCGGTAAAAGTGAACTTTCAGGCATATATCATCATGCAGTTCAAACAAATTGAAAATGATTTAACAATTGTTGCAAAATATTTATTTTTTTAGTCCTTATTCTCTTGACATTTATTAAAAACAATGGTATACTATATGTATATGTAGGCAAAATAGGAGTTTGGTCTATATGATTTTTGTATAATATCACCATGATAGGAGAGTTGAAAATGCAGTGCGTTAAATGCGGTGCTGAGCTTGACTCCGGCGTAAGAAACTGCCCCAATTGCGGTACTCTTGCTGCGCTGGAAATAGAAGGCTTTGAAAATGCTGTTGTGATTCAGCAGAAAATGAAAGAGATAATAGATGATCACGGCGAAGAGGTCATTGACGATATACACAGATTCATCTCGCTCGTCAAGGACTACCTGCCCGAATATGATAGAGAACGCAGACTGATAATCAATGCACTTCTCGCGGGTGCTGCCAAGTTCATGCTTGCGGAATCCGACCCGAACATCGCTGTTATGAGGACACGCAGCTGTATCCTCAGCGAGTGCTATGTCACATTCGAGGCTTCGGAATTTATAATAGCCTGCTTCTGCTTTATGCTCGGCTGGGAATATGAACTCGAAGAGCCCGAAGAGGAAGCTGCTGTCGAAAAGGAAGAATCCAAAAAGCCCGAAGAGAGCCCCACGAAGAACCTGAAGATCGACAGCAAGGTATTCAGACCCGTGGACGCTGCCCGTTACAGACTTGCGGGAACGGTATCTATCGCGGAAGGCTTCACAAAGATAGACAACTTCACCTTCAACAGCTTCGGAAGAATGAAGACCATAACCCTGCCTTCCACCATGATGGCGATAGGCGATTACGCATTCTCCGAGTGCAAGCGTCTTAAAGGCATCGACCTGCCGCCTTCGCTGAGGAAGATACAGCGCGGCGCATTCAATCAGTGCGTAAAGCTCGCAGTAATAAAGATACCCGCGGGCGTTCTTGAAATAGACGACGACACATTCTCATTCTGCGAGAATCTTGAAGTAGTCGAGCTGCCCGACACCGTCAGCAGCATAGGCGCACAGGCGTTCTGCGGCTGCACAAAGCTACGCAAACTGTTCCTGCCCGAAAGCGTCAAGTACATAGAACCCAACGCATTCTGGGAATGCCCCGAACTCACTATACGCTGCTTCGAGCACTCTTATGTACACAAGTTCTGCATCAAGAACAAAATAAACGTAGAAACAGTGAGCAAGGGCGCTGAGCTCACAGCCCGCATCACCGAGGAAGGATGAGCCGCATGACAGAACTAAAGATCGGTCAGGAAGTAGAAATGGAATACGGCGGCAAGGCTAAGGTTCTTGGCGTCATCGGCAGCGGCGGTCAGGGTACCGTGTATAAGGTCGAGTTCCAGGGCACCAACTGGGCGCTGAAATGGTAC
>JAILFN010000129.1 GCA_024697545.1 Ruminococcus sp. | reverse complement strand
TGAAACTGTTGGAGGTCATAGCTGATCTGCCTGTGAGCGAAAATTATAAAGGCTTTTTTGAGAATGAGCTTGAAAAGCTGTAAACTGTAGATGCGGCATACCTGCCATGTGCGGGTGTGCCGCATTATTCATTAACTGCCTGCGGTAAAAAGCTATGTATTCTGAAGCCCCCCCACAAAACAGACCCTCCTGTGGTACGGTAAAACCACGGGAGGGTCCTGTTTATCGATCATCGTGCGTACTTTTGTTCAGCAACGCAGTCTGCCTGTGTTTTGTCTATTCCCACCTTATCACCGAATTGTCGATCAATACGATGACGGGAAGCAGCAATACCATCGTCGGTAACAGCCAGTATAGCGGCTTTTGATATCTGATCTGTTTTTTGTGCATTATTATTGCCGCGATGAGCATGATCGTGATGTAGATAAGCGCGGTCACGACAAATGTATTATTCAGCCATATGTGATCATTTATTTCAGTAAGATGTATGCTGTTATATATATGCCTGTAAACGCCGTTATGTCCCAGTGCCAGTATGAGTGCAAATATCATTTGCAGATATACGGGCTTCATTTTATCAAAGTAAATGACCCCTGCAATAAAAGAACAAATTGCAAAAACCAATATGCTTACTGCGATCATTATCAGAAAAATCCCGTTTTCAATGTCCATTGTAAACGGTCCTGTATTTCCGCCAAAGCGCTCGTTGTACACAGTTTCTATAACCGTTGTTACAAGACCTGTCACTGCTGCTGACCACCAAAACCTTTTCAAGGTTTTGTGTTCTTTCTTTTCGGTGCGTTTAAAGATCAGATATATCAGCGCGGAGCATATTAAAATATCTATAAGAATGACTGACATTTTGCCCTACCTTTTTCCGAGGTTGCGGTGTTCCTTTGGCTGAGAGTTCAGCCGAAAGAATGATCTTGCCGACACCACCGCCGAAAGTCAAGAGGCGAAACGATGTCGTCCGCTTTGCTGTTAACAGATCGTTTTTGGGGTTGCCGCTTAATAATTGTGCGCGATAATAGAATGAAGGTGAAAATCGGTAAGTGTTTTATTATTGGTATACATTGCCGGCAAGCCTGCTTAGGTTTTCGGGTCGGCGGGAACAGCAAACCGTTCCGAAAAAACTGACGCACAATAGTTGATATGACCGCTGTCATTTACTTGACAGTAACAGTGACTGCGTGCTTGATAGCTTCGGCGACCGACCATTCTCCGTTCACCTTGGCGGCTACTGCCAGCTTGTAGCTCTTGCCGGGAGTCAGCTTGGGAGAGGTGAAGCTCGTGGTGCCCGCGGGTATCGAAGAGTTCTGTACCTTCCATCTGCCTGCAAGGTATACGGCGATGCCGTAGTTCTGTGCGCCCTTGACCGCCGACCAGTTCAGCCTGAACTGATGGTATTTCTCGTTGTAGTCTACCGATGTGATCGTAGGATATTTAACAGCATCGTCGGGCTTTACGTCAGCCGCTTCCGAGAAGTCAAGGTTCCACTCACCGTTGAACTTGCCGATAACGGCTACCTTGTAGCTGCTGCCCGCTTTCAGACCGCTCAGCGTGTAGGTCGTGCCGGATGTCATCGCGAGCATCTGCCACTTGCCGCCGCTGTATCCGCATACGGCATAGTTCTCAGCGCCTTCAACAGCCGTCCAGTCGAGCTTTACGCTGCCGTCGCCGGGGGTAGCACTGAAAGGTATCACCTCGGGCTCGGCAGGATGCGAGCTTATCGTCAGATCGAGAAGATCGCTGCTGAATATCGACTTTGTGCCTTCGTCATAGTAGTAGTTTATGGTGCTGTATCCTAAATTGTAGGAATAGCCCGTGTCAACGCTGCCGCTCGTATAGGGCACAAGGAACAGCTTGCTGTCCGCGCCGATGCTGCCGCTGTCGCAGTTGGTCACGTCAGCCATGTAGTTGTTGCCGTCGGGCATCTTTACGATGTTCCACATATGGTTCCCCGAGCCCGTGCGGCTGCTCATAAGACCTGTGGCAAGTATGCAGGAAATGCGCTTGGAGGTAAACTCGGTGTGGTCGCACAGGTACTTGAACGCCTTTGAATAACCCTCGCACACAACGTTCGTGTTCTTGTCGCCGTCAAAGACGTATACCATCTGCCACGGGTCGCCGTAAGCTGCGCCGCCGCCCGCTGCCGCGGTGTTGTATGTAACAAGATCGCAGATCTCTTTTCTGTAACCGTTGAGCTTTTCACTGTCGCTGACGTTTGCGTACTTCGCCACGATCTTGTCGGCATTTGCCGCCGCAGCCTGCGCCCGAAGCACCTGATCGTGATCTACCGTGTGTTCGCCCCTGCCGTAATCCGACGAGACTGCAAAGGTATATCGTATCTCGCCCGTCATTGTAAGCAGATAATCGCGCGTGGAGTAATCGTACTTTGCCTGTATCGGGGTACTTGTGTATGTTGATATGCCGACGGTCTTGTCGAACCAGAACAGCTCGTAGGGCAGATCCGCCTGAAGCTGCAAAAGTATCTTTCCAGCGTCGAATGTCGCCTTGTCGCGCATAGCCTGAGCAGCCTCGGATGAGATAGAGCTGCCCGATACGATGTAGTCAACTCCCAGTTCCTCTGCGGTAAACCAGCGGTTCTCAAGCCCGAGGTCTGCCATCGTGACAGTAAAAACGGTCGAATCAAGCTCTCCCGCCGCGACCTCCTGCACGCGATCACGAAGTGTATCGTAGATCAGCTTCTGACCGTCACTTACGTCAGAAGCCGAAGCGTTTACGGATACCAATCCCTCAGCGCCCGCGATAACGGCAGCCCCCGCCGTCGGAACAGCCGTACCTGCAAGAGCCATAGCCGCCGCTGCGGACCCGCTCACGATCCTTTTCCCGATGCTCATATTTTTGACCTCCTTGAATGATCGTTATCATTAGTCAAGTTCAGGCAATACCGTACAACATTCGTGCGGTGTCACCTTTGTATAAAACGCAAAATATCACAATACATATTATACGGTTATTTTGGCGAATTGTCAAGAAATATTATCTCAATTATTCAAATTGGCAAAAGATTTCGCGTTTTGTACAAAGACAGCCCCCGATATTTGTGTACTTCACGATGGAAAATTTTAACAAATGTCGTTTTCGGGCGACACGGTCACACCGGATGGTTGTGCGTTTTCGTCGGGAGCGGTCAAGGCAATGCATATGATAAGATAGAGCCTCTTTAAAGGCTGCGCTGATATAGAAGTTTTATGCCATAGTATTTCTGATATTCATTCAGAAGTACTATAGTGTTTTTATTGACAGTACAGAGATGATGTGCTATAATTGTTACTGACAAAAATCGGAATTTAGGAGAGCTTTCAAATATGAGCCGTTCATTTATAGTTAATACAAAACAAGACGTAAATTTAACATTAACATCCTTTATGGGATGTTTGCAAAACCTTAGCTTATTTGATATTACCAAATTGAAAATATGGTATGATGGCGATGCTATAGATTTAGACTCTATAGAAAAATTATCTTTATCTATAGACAAAGTACATATCTGTTTTATGATAGAAGATTCCTATATTCACATAACATATCATGATGATTCTTCCGAAAAGTGGTGGTGTATTGAAAGCAGAGCTTTAGACGGCATAGGAAGAAGCCTGTTTGTTGCCGCAGCAAGCATAATTGCAGATTTATCAAGTGGATTGGCTGATTCTGCAGACGGTGCATGGCACAATCCCGATAAAAAGTATCATGGTATAGAATTGTGGAAAGAATATTTGAATATTGAATTGCTAAATTCTGATTTAGCTTAGCAACATAAATATGCACAATGCCCCTGAGTGCTTTGTAAC
>JAILFN010000073.1 GCA_024697545.1 Ruminococcus sp. | reverse complement strand
GCTGCTGGGCGACGGGAACAGGCATCTTTACTTTCTGCCCAACGGCGACTTTTACTGGTGCTTTGGCTGGACAAAGGGCAAGCTGATATTTGGGGACGGCGTGACAGGATTCGTCAATGACTACCGCCTTGAACAGCGGGGTGACGATCTGTATATGATAGTTGACTTCAAGTCACAGGACTATCCCGAGACAGGTGAGACAACGGCGATCGCCCTGAGAAAGCTCGACAGCGTACACTATACAAGAGATCAGATCGCAAGGAAGGACGACATAAACAAGCCCTTTATCCCCGATGAGAGGGTTATCGGCAAGTGGAAAGCGATGTGCTATTTCGACCCGATAGATCTTGCCAAGGAGGATTTCATACCTTATGAAAATCCGCCCAAGGGTGCGTGGAACTATATGGGCGACTTTTACTTTAAGGAGATAGAATTCAGCGAGGGCGGTCATATAACTGCGGTCTATGGTGACGAGGTCATAAGCGGTGATGACAAGAGTGTATGGACAAGGGGCTTCTGGCTTCGCAAGTGGAACAGCAATGCCTGCGCATATGAGATAAGATCATTTGGCGGAAAAGAATATCTCATAATAGAGTGGAAAAGCGGTGACTACCGTTTCGGCGGAAGAGAAAGCAGTTACTATGTTATGGTGAGGGAATAAAAAGCATCAATGTAACGTAACAAAGCCGGAAGATTGGTTTCCAAAAACCATAGCCTACCGGCGCACCCATTTTCCGTTCCACACAAGTCATAATCAGAATTGTGGAGCATACC
Organism: Ruminococcus sp.; assembly: GCA_024697545.1. Lineage (GTDB taxonomy): Bacteria > Bacillota > Clostridia > Oscillospirales > Ruminococcaceae > YE71. The sequence continues at coordinate 2,237 of JAILFN010000073.1, read as the reverse complement.
ACAACAGGCACAAACCCTATTGGAACTGAATAACTGCAAGCTCTCGGAAACGCTCTGCAAGCGATTTACGAGGGCTTTTTCTTTTTGGGCGGTTAGTTTTCCGCTCTTTCAGCTTGCCGATCTTCTTTTCGAGCTGCGCCAGCTTGTCAGCGATAGAAGTCGCAGCCATATCATCACTACCATTCTATAATTTTAGTCGAGCCGAACTACTCAGCCACACACTAAAATTATAGCGCACTTTCGGGGTGAAAGTCTATTCGCAGTGCGCATGAACCCCGTGCGCCATAAACCTTTTCTTATCGTGAAAATGTTATGGGGAATTATGAATCGAGCAGACATAAGAAAAGCTGCGAAGCGAAGCACGCTCACACAGCTTGAGGGGATATTCAATTATGCTTTTGTAGCGAAGTGTTGCTAAGATAAATCGGAATTTATCATAAACTGCGAATATCAAACAAAGTACAGTAGCTGTAATACCCGCAATCATAGATATGACGTTTAATAGTAATATTTTTTTAATCCTCTCGTCGCTACTTTCTTTATATCTTTTTGAATTACGCTTGTATTCTGTTAATGTGCAAATATTCAAAAGACCAAATATGATAAAAAAAATCCAATATTTCATATCAACTGCTCCAATAAATTCTGATTTACACGAGCAAGCCGAGTGCTTACTCTCACTTCTACATTATAATACATCGTCCCCGAAAAAGCACCCCCCACTTTCATCAAACTGCCGCCCACCCGGCATCATAACTGCGCCGAACCCCGGTAAAATACCCTCAGAGCCGTCCGAGTTTGCGGAGCGTAAAACTAACCGTCTGAAAAGCAAAGCCCTGAGAAATGCTTGTGTGAGCAGATCTCAGGGCTTTGTCTGTTATTCAGTTTCAATATGCTGCCACAGGGTATGTTCTACAATTACTAAATTGACCCCCGCGGAACGGTTTTTGAGTGCGCCAACAGCCTACTGACAATCGACATACTGTCATCCTTTGAGCATTGCTTCGCTGATCTTGTAGACCTTTCTGCATTCCTGTGGAAAACAGTGTCATTTCTGTTCCTTCCCGCAGCCAAAGCACTTCTTGTGCCATTCCGGAGCTTCCGGCATAGGTGTGCCTGTCAATGCGGCTGAAATAACACGCCTGTGAATGATAAGGAATACCGCACACATGATGATACAAATGTCAATGAGCGATCTGATCGTGTCCTTCATAGAAATACCTCCTTACAGCAAAGGCTGCCGATGTCCACCGACAGCCTGATTTTTATTCTTACTTTTCTGCCGGCTCCCACTTACATCTTACAGGGGAAACAATAGAGCCGTCCTTCTTCATTGCTGCCATAGCCTTGTCAACGACCTTTCTGTCAAGACCTGTCAGCTCGGTGATCTTGCCTGCGTTCAGCGGCTCGCCTGCTTTTTTCATAGCGTCAAGTATCTGTTCTTTCTCTGCCATTTTAATGACCTCCTCAGAATGGTATTTCTTCCTTGTTATGCTCATTCGGTGAGCAGTTTATCAGCTTTTCGGGCGTGATGATGACCGCACATTTCAGCGAGATTGTGCCCTTGAATGTATCCTCGGTCAGCTTCTGATAGTGGTCGTATGCTTCGCCCTCGGTAACAAGTTCGGCGGTGCCTTTGATCTGATACGCTTCACCTGTCAGCGGATCGGCGCAGGATACTGCAATTTTTCCATTCGCCTTGATATTTTCAAGTGTTGTTTCAAGCAACACTGCACCTATCGCAAGCCTGCCGTCATCGCACACGCACTTAAATCCCACGGGAACAACATTCGGCTCATCGCCGTATGTGGCGATATGCCACAGATGCTCCTGAAACAGCTTTTTTACATTATCGGGGAGCATAATCGTTTCACACCTGTCTGTTCAGCCAGTTCTGCAAGCCTATCTTTTCGATGAGTTCAAGCTGCTGCTCTGCCCAGTACATATCTTCTTCCTCGTCCTGATAGTATTCCTTGAGCATATCGAAGGTGGTGTAATCGTCACGGGCTTCCTCGACCAATGTTTTCAGCCACGCAAGACCGTCCTTAGACACCTGAAGATCGTACTTGATCCACTCGATGACATCGGTGTAAACGGGTGCTTCCTTCTTTGCGCCGTTCTTCACCTCACCGCCGAGATCAAGGATACGGTCGATGCACTTGTCTACATAGCCACGCTCCTCTGCTGCGTGTTCAGCGTACTTTTCGCCCAGCTTTGAAAAGCCCTGAGCTGCGAAT
>JAILFN010000088.1 GCA_024697545.1 Ruminococcus sp. | reverse complement strand
TGAAAATGTAGTCATCACACACCATCTGGTACGGCAGGGTTTTCTGTACGGTTTTCGGTACAGATTTCTTTTTCTTGATCTTCTTCTCTTTAGGCTTTTTCTTGTTTTCTTCACGCAGACGTATCTCGTCACGCTCTTTTGCTGTGAGCGCAGAAAGGTCTGATTCCTCCTTCTTTTTCTTACCGCGCACCTTTATTGCAATAACGGTCGCAGCGATCACCACGCCGAAAGCTCCCGCAAGCAAAGTAAATGCCTGCGCCTGCTTTGCGTTCAGCGTTATGACGGGCTGTTCCGTGAGAGAGGACGTTTCCGTCACGCTCTCCGTTTCCGCAGTGCTCTCGATTAACGAGCTTTCTTCTCCTTCCGATGAAACTGTCTCGGGTATTTCTTCTTCCGCTGTGGGTTCACTTTCATCATATGGAGCTTCGGAATAGCCGGAATACGAGACTTGCGGATACGAGGTAGATATTTGCGGTATTCCGGTCTCTTCATTTGCATATCCCTCCGTATTTATGTTATCGGTGGAACTCTGCGGAGTGGTATATGTTATCGGCGCAGTAGTTGTCACCGTTGTAGTAGTTGTTGTCGTAGTATCGGGTGCGGAGGTAACAGCTTTGGTTGTTGTAGTCACCGCCGCACTCGAACTGTCATTGTTTTTAGAAATAATATCACCCCTATCAATACTCTATCGGGTCGCCGTAATTGATCTTTTTGATAGACTTTATGTTGCTCCCGAGGTCAAGCCCGAACCAGTTCCAGTAGCCCCATGAGCCGTTGTAGGCAACACAGTTCGGCAGGCTCGCATCATCATAAATAAACTCGACAATGCACTTGCCGTTGCCCACGCCGCCGAACCAATGCCATTTGCCCTCGCCGTCATCAGCCCAGCCCTTGCTGTCGCACTGCTTGACGGTGAACTGTGTTCCGTTGTTCATCTCAACAAGATAGCGGTCGCCGTCCAGACCAAAATGCAGACCAAGTGCGGCGCAGTAATCGCCGTACTGATCTCTGCGTATGCCGGTATGGGTCACAGGGTCGGGAACAGAGCCGTAAATAGCTCCCGACGCAGGCATATTTTTCAGAGCCGAAGCAGGTTCTCCCGCAAAGGCGGAAGTCCAGCCGTCAATAGGCTCGAACTCCCATATGACCTCCACTTTTTCTGTCTCGGCATTCACCGTCTGACCTTTCAGCTCGGTGTTTTTCTTGTCCTTTTTCTTAGGCTCGGGGGTGACGGTGATCTCATACTCAGAACCTTCACGCAAGCCGTTTATGTAGCACAGACTGTTCCCCCGAAACTCAAAGTAAACATTGTCTATGTACTCACCCTGAGTTTCGGTGCTACATTCGACATAGTAGTCACGCCCCTTTTCAGCCTTCCACTCGACCTTTATCGTCGATACCGAAATAGTGCTCGCTTTCAGATCGGTCACAGCCACAACTGGCGCAGCCTGCTTGACGGACTTATGTGCTGCTTTCGGCACACTCGCCGCCTGCGAAGAAACCGCCATCGTTCCCGCCATAAGCAACTTTGCTGCATTATTTATGAGTAATTCAGTATTAAGCATTTATCCTCACTTTCTCTTGAAAAAACGTTTCTTCCGGGACTTCATCATCTCTATCTCGGCAGTCAATTCCTCGCCAATATATCCGTTGCGAAGCTCCATAAAAGGAGGTTCATAGGAATATACACGCTGCTGTGGCGAGGTATAAAATCTTATAACCTCTAACACGAACTGCTCAAACGCCATATCATTGTAGCGAAAAAATCCCGTGAACATCAGCGGAACAGCGATAAGGATAACCACCCACGAAATAGCCTCTTGCGGCAAAAATCTGTTGCCGAAAATGTATATCGGCACACAGATCAGCAGCGCTATCGCTGTGCATATACTCTGCCGCAGAGTCAGCCCGAAGAACAGCTTCTCACGATAGTTTTTTATCTCTTTAGGAATACGGATCTCTATCATAGCCGTACACCTCGTAAAAATAGTCATTCAGCCGCACAAGCTCATAGGCGGTGTAGATAATACCTACAACGCCTACGAATGCGGCAGTCCAGAAAATGAACTGCATTTCTTTTATCTCCTCCTGATCTTACGCAGAACAATTGCGCTTACTGTACAAAATGCGATAACAATCGCAGAAATGACCATCTTCTTGAACATTCACATCACCACCTTCCGTCATGAGCAACCAAGTGCTTGTCTTGCCCATTGACCAGATTTTGCTACACCCATTGCCAATGACAGCGCAACTATGGTTATGCCTACCTTGTCCGAACCTCCCATCAGGTCAATGACCTGCGAGAACGAATAGAACATAAGCACTACCACAAGACCTTGCAGGCAGACCGCCGCATAGCTTTTGATAAACGCCTTTGCGCTGTCATGCCAACCCTCCGCTGCAAATGTTGCAAGCGGTATGGGAGATACAGCGGTATATACCACGATTTCAAATATCCTGCCTATAAGGATAAGATTTATCACCCAGCAGGCACCCATGAGTATAAGGAACGTAGGCATCACTTCAAGGTATTTCACCAGATAATTTATGTTCATAAAACCTTCCTCGGCGGGCTCGCTGAGAATCGCTTCAGTTTCAAAACCGGATAGGAAACCATAGCTTTCCTCAACGAGCCCTGCGGCAAGTCCATTGAAGCTGTTGTAGATTATACCCATCAGTACGCTTGCATTTTGAACGATGACTTTAGCAAGGATAAATCTGAAAAACACCTTGAAAACCTGTTCATACGATTGAAGTCTGAAAAGCATGGCTTCATTACAAAACTGCATACTGAAAAACAGTGATACAAGAACCAGTGCCACGCCTTCGACAGCCGACATCGCCGTGCTTATGGCGGTTATCGAGCTATCAAACGGAGAGATCGTCAAGGTACTCATTGCCGTGTCGAAAGCCGCATTTATCATGCACAGCCAGTCATACACCCAATCCTCGACAGTATCCCATTCAATTATTGTCAATCAGCATCACCCCTTTCTTCGGGTAACACCGATCATGCGGTGAACATCGAGTAAGCCTTAGCAACCGAGTACACTATAAAACCCGACGCAAGACACATAAGTCCTCTTGTCTTACCGTCAGCGCTGTCGTCCTTGAAGCCCATAGCAAACTGTACTGCTCCGACAAAGGCAATTACAAGACCTATCCTCGCCACCCAGTCAACTATGAACTGGACAACGGTATTGAATGTGCCAACGCCGGCAGGTTCAGCAGCTTCTTCGGCAAAAGCTGTAATACCAAACACCTGCGCCGCCATCATAGCAAACATCACGCCGAATGATACCCGGCTAACCGCCCTCATGCGCTTGCGCTCCATCTGCTCGCAGGTGAGCTTACTGTTTCGTGTAAAATCTTCCTTGACGGCGGTACACATCTCCGCCGCCTTGTCATGAATCCACTTCGTATTTATCAACTCCATTTCTTAAAAAACATCATCGTATGCGTCAAGGTAGCTATCCCCCGACACATCAATAAAATCACTATTGTCTGTAACTACTGGCTCTGTCGCTACAACAGAATCCTCAGCATCTACTCTTGCAGTCTCCGGCACACCGTTCTCCGGGCTTTTGGGAATCTTGCTCAGTTTAGCTGCCGCCTGCATTTCCGCAATACGATTATGCGGCTGCTCCGAGCCGACGTCGATACTCTCCACATGGCAATCAAGCTCAACTTCCACCGGCTCCATTTTTGCGGGGAGAGAATCCTCCGCAGGCTCACTGTGCAGGTCATCGTCATCGACCTCCGCCGCCTGATCGAACTTCACGGTATTTACATCACCTATGAGGTAAGCGTTCTTACCGTCGAAATCCTCCAGCAGCTTGTAATTCGGGTGTCGCTCGATCTTGAACTTATTGCAGAAAAAAGGATAAATACCACGAACAAACAATATGCACTCATTGTCCTTCATTGTTTTTAGCTCATCAACGGTCATAAGCTCTCTGCCGAGGATACCATCATTTTCTGAGGTCGAACCCTGCCGACCTCTGGTGCGGTTACGCGACCTTGTGTCTATGGTTTCTTTGCCAAGCGTCTTTGAAATATGCTCTAAAGTTGTCGGCTCTTGCCCACCGAGAAACAGCAGGCTGTCACAGTTGCCGAGCACGTTTTCCCAGCTGTCCTTGTACATTTTCTTTAGCTGTGAGAGGTTCTGTATTATGACATTCGCGGATATTTCCATTGAACGCATGGTAGCCAAAAGCTCCTCAAATCGCGGTATTTGACCGAGATTTGCGAACTCATCGAGTAAACAGCGCACATGAACAGGCAGCCGCCCTCCGTATTTGAAATTCGCTCGGTCATACAGCACATCGAAAAGCTGTGTGTACATCATCGCCGCCAAAAAGTTAAACGTATCGTCCGAGGACGGGATTATGATAAACATTGCCACCGGCTTGTCGCCTATCGTTTCAAGGTGAATGTTGTCACAGCAGGTTAGGTCCATTACCTCGGGGATATTGAATGCCTGCAAGCGCACCGCTGTCGAGATCAGTATAGACTTTGCCGTATCTCCTGCAGCCTTTTTGAAATCCTTGTAGTATTTGATACACATATACTCATGGGGCTTTTTTTCTCGTTTTGCAAGATCAATAAGGTTAAGTTCCTTGACCCTCTCATCTAACTTTTCAACCTCTTTCGTATACTTGTCGGGATTCTCCAGCGCATCAAAAATAAGGTCGAGGTCTGACATATATGTGTCGTCGCCCTCTTTGACCTCTGCCTTTTTCAGCAGCTTCATTACTTCGCTGAAATTCTGACGGCTCTTGTCCTCACACTCGACTAAGTAAAAGCATAGCGCTGCCAAAAGTGCCTTTGTCGAATCGTCCCAAAACTGATCTCCGCCGCTGTTTTCCTTCGATGTATTCTTCATCAGCACGTTTACCATTTTTATAACGGCAGTCGCACTGTAATTTCCGTCAACATCATAGATGTACTCAAACGGGTTGTAGTTGTTGCTGTGTGCCATATCTATCAGATTGAACACTCGAATATCATAACCATAGCTTTCAAGCATTTTTCCCGTTGACCGCAGCAGCTCACCCTTCGGGTCGGTACAGACATAAGAGGTGTTTGCCTGCATTAAGTTTGGCTTGACGTAGAATCGGGACTTGCCCGATCCGCTGCCGCCGATGACCATAACATTCAGGTTTTTCCTCGTCTGCCTTGTGTTCAGCGACATTTTCACTTCGTTTGTCAGCACCACGTTATTATCAATGGTGTACGTCTTGTCTTTCTTTTTCCAAAACTTCAGCTTTTCAAAGAAGTTGTGTACCTTGACCTTGAACGGCAGCTTGACCTTTTTCGGCTTGTCCAACAGGCTCCTGACCTCTTTGGCGTTCGCCCAGCGAGCAGAACCATGCTCTTCGCCTTTTCTATGAAATTTCTTACGGCTGGTATATTTATTCAGCGCATACAGCCCGATGCCGAAAGCCGTGAACAGCGGTATCTTCATAGCGTAGCCGCCATGCTGTACCATATCCAAAACGAGCTTAGTGTCCTTCAACGTTCTATCCAAAGATTTGGACAGTAAATCGAAATCGACCTTTCCGTTTTCATTGGCTGATACATCCATACAGGCACCGACCGCCGCCGAAAAGTAAACCGCAAATCCTGCGAGAGCCGAATAGATACTGACCGTCAAAAAATCAAGTTTCTTAGGCTCCCGGCTTATTTTCTCGCCCCCCTGTTCCTCGTTTTGTTCGTAAGCGGATTGGTAGGCTTAGCGATTTTCGCCTTAGCTCTCTGCAAAGTGTTCATCGAAACGCTCTGCTTTTTTGCCTTGTTGAATATCTTTTCAGCCTTACTTTTGCTTATACCGAACTTGTCCGTCAACTGCTTTACAGCCGACTCCTTATCCGTCAGATCAAGCCGCAGCACCGTATTGCCGCCTGTGACCGTAAAGCTGTTCTGAGATTCTCGCTCGATAACGAAATTCTTGAAATTCAGCGTTACAGCCTTTTCAGCGAAGCCGAGCGTTTCAGCCTTCGCCATGAGTGCCGCTATCGTTTCGCTGTCCGTGACCTTGAGATAGTTTCGGATATTCTTCTCGACTTCCTCACGCCGGATACTCGCGCCCGACAGCACCACGAAGTTGCCCTCGCTGTCGGTAATTGTCAGGTGCGGGGTCTTTTCGTCCTTGAACTTCATTCTCGCAAATGAAAACTTCTCGGTGAGGATATTGTCGTCATCCAGCTTAATATCCTTTTCAAAGTAATCCATCTGCTCGACCGTCCGCGAGCCGCTGTAATAGAACTTCTTCTGTTCATCGGTCAGCCGCCCCGCGAGGACGTTTGCGACCTCCGCCGCCTTGAAAGGCTCGAAGCCCATACGCTCGTTCAGCATACGCTCCAGCCTTGCCTTCGTGCAGAAATTCATTGTGAGCTTCTTGCCATCGTTCAGGTCTGTCACAACGATTTTGGGCTTACCCTTCTCCTTGACGACCTCGACTGATATTTTCGACAGTTCCTTCTGCATTTTGCGGTAGTTTTCGAGTGCCTGGTTTATCTGCTGCTCGTATGCGCCGTTAAAAATGCACTTAACGCCGTCCTTCGCTTCCATGAAATTGACCGGAATATCGTGGTCGGCACAGTACATCTGAAACCCCTCCACCTGCGATTTTTCGATAGTTATCATCTTCTCCGCCTGCGTCGGCTGTTTCAGCTTTTCCTGCACAATGTCCCGAACTATACTGTCAAGGGCAGCCTTATCCTTGGTGTTAAAAAACACCGACATCGTGTTTTCCTTGCCCTTTTCGGCAATACATGCTACTGGTATGTCAAGTTTTTTTGCCCTCTTGACAAGCTCCTTGTAGTCGGCTTTATCGAAGCTCGGAAGCATACCGATCTCGCCGCCGGATTTTAGCTTTTTAAGGCTAACTTCTCCTCCGGTCAGCTTGTTCGACTTGCTTTTAATTGCCTTTTCACCAGCCCGTTGACGTTCCTTATCTATCTGAATCTTCATGATTTCCAAAATCACATCGGTTGTTTTCGTTATTAGTTCCATAGTCAAAGAAACTCCTGCGCTAGCTACATCGTCGCCATGCATCTATTTATCACCTCAGCTTTCATTGAAAATTTTTTGCCCTGTGAGAGCACCATGCCACTCAGTCCTCTCATAAGTAAGCACACTTAGAGGCCATTTTGTTAAATGCAAATTTCATTTTTTCAGAAACTTTGTTAAATCTTTCAATCTAACGTGCTATTAAACAGTCCTTTTGCAGCATTATGCACAATACGATTCATTTTCCTAATTGAAGCATAGATAGCATATTTTTCTACACCTTCTATCTTTGCCATCTCACCTACAGACAGCCCCTGAACGTAGTACATAAGCGACCTTCTGTAAAGCTCATCACCTTTCGGAAGCATTATCTCCTTCATCCAAAGAGCTGCCAATATGTTCCTTGTGTTGCTTTCGGTAACTATCCCGTACATTTCTCCACACTGTATCTCGTCGAAATCCGCATTTATGAGATGCCTTGCATTTTTTACCCTCTGAGCGTGATCATCTCTCTTGTTCTTCATGAGTTCCTCATATACCTCGCGGCTGACATCGCAGTATTCTTCCTCGCTGCAATTATCAGGGTAAAAATCCGAAAGACGAATCCTGACCGTATCATTATCTGCCGATGCCTTATACTCGTTATCAAGCTTCTTGTATTTCAGCATTTCTTCATATATCTCGACAGATTCTTCATCAACATCATCAAGATTACATTCATCATAGTTGTCATTAATATCAGCAGTTTCATCCATTTCAGACACAAACTTGTCGTGATTCTCTGTGTCACTCCCATTTTCAGCCTTGAAGTTAACAAGCATTTCATAGGTTTTCCCCTCAAGCTCAGTGTACTCATTTTCGGTGCAGAGGAAAGGATAGAAGTCCTTAGTCATTACAACTACCTTGTACGACATTCCGCAGTCACTGTATCCTACCGCATAGGGCATATTGATTGCCATAAGAATGTTGTATTCTTCACGTGTGACCTCCTTGTAGTCTTCCTTGCTGTCATATCCGGGATAGAAATCGCTGATATTGATTATAACGGTCGGTGTGTTGTCAGGTGCAATATCAGTAGGCTCGGGATCGTCCTCCAGTGCCTTGAACTTCAGCAGCTCTGAATATACAGCCTTGCTCACCATGCAGTATTCCTGATCTCCCACTCTTTCGGGATAAAAGTCGCTCATTCTGATGATGACATTATCGGTGTACTTCTTGATGATGTCGATAGCCTTTGCTCCGGTGTTGGTGTTCATTTCTGCTCTTTTCATGATAGTGTCCTTTCTGCGGACACACATTACAGCGGACAGCACCCCTATCGGCTGCAAAGGCACAAAAAAAGAGCCGGATGCATGACGAAAACAGTGGGTGCGTCACACCGACGGGAACCTGTTTTATAGGTTTCCTTTGTCGATGTGACCATCCGCTGCCGTATGCATCCGGCTTCAAATGATATTTTATTCAGCTTCGGGAACCTGTCTCCCTTGCTGTGATTATATCTTAACACATATCGGACGAAAACAGAAGGTACGCTGCGTACCCCCTCTAAAAGCATTGATTTTAGGGCGTTTGCGAGGAGTAGATAACTGTTTTATCTTTTCAAGAGCATTGAATAGTGTGGTTTTTTATCCCAGGGGGGGTACGCAGCGTACCCCCTTTTTGAAAAAAAAAATTGTAAATATTTCATGAACGAGCAGAGGCGAAAAAAATGCCGCCGTGCTAAAGCCCGACAGTCTTGAATTTTCAGGTGTTTTTTGCGTTTTTCTTAAAACGTTTCCTTTTCTTCTGTTAGATACCTGGTTATTTGTATGCCTTTTTTCACAGGAAGGGGGTACGATGCGTACCCCTTATCATATTATCAGTAAATATACTTGGTTGATTTTTCCAGAGTCCAATTTCAAAATAGTGGATACTCATATCGGAAACAAAGAAAAAAGATTTGCGAAACAGACGTTTGACATTTTTTATCTTGTATGTTATAATAAAAACTGATAATTTGGTATAATTAAGGGAGGTATTACTCTTGTCTGATGAATCTCGTATTTCTAAGGCTACGATTTCGATGCTGATATTTTTTGATTTTTTAGTGTCCATTCTGGCAGGTATCAAATTAGTGCCATCAAATCTGCATCTTCTGTTAAAAATCGGCATTGTAGTAGTCATGTTTATAGGCGCACTGATTATCATGAACATCACCAAGTTTGGAATAGGCTTGATTGCTGTAACCGCTGTCAGTCTGCTATTTACTTGGGTGGTAAACGGAATCATAATTGCACCATATGTTGAAGATAATGTCTGGATATGGGTTCTGAGAGTTTGTGCCTTCCTAATATCATTCTTGGGGCATCTGAAATTCACTATATGGGATACGATTATTAAGGAAAAATTTTTCGAATAGAAAAAGCTAGGGCGGGTCATTTTTAGATTGACCCGCCCTTAATGCTATCAGGAAAACTATTGTGTATTCATTCTTTCTTACAATCACAGCTCTTTACATAAGCCTGTCGAATCGAAAACGGACAGACTTTTATTCAGCTTGTAGCTATGAATATATCTTCATTCAAGCCTCGAATAAGATTGGTAAGTGGTGTACCTTTGCACTCTATCAGCTTTCTGTTGACCTCGGCAACGGGCAGACGATACCAGTGTTTCAAAGCGTAGCGGTATAACCTCATCTGCCTTGTTCCTGTCAGCTTGCTTGGTGACCTTTCAATGTATTTCAAAGCGTCATCGTATGAAAGACCCATTGCAATACTTACAGCCACTACTGCCTCTATACCTATCTTTTTATCGGGATCGTTTCTCATGTTCTTTATAGTTTCTTCCGACAGACCGGTGCTGTCTGCCAACCTCCCGATGGTTATGTGCTTCATGGTCATCAGATCAACTGTGAGCTGATTAAAGTTCTTCTCAACGTTTGCCTCTTCTTCTATTTCCTGATCTATCGTTCTGTTTACCTCAAGTCCTTCAGCCGTAACAAGTGATTCTCCGTTCTTTCCGGTGAACGTCACTACCTTCTTCTTAGCAGAGGTCTTTCTAAGGACGTTCCCCGCAACCGAAGATATTATGCTCTCATCCTTTATATCAAATACAAGGCAGCATTCTCTCATGTGATCTCTTGCATACGCTGTCATGTGCTTGTCCCCGAAGTGATCATAAGCCACATATTTTCTGTTATCAAGGCAGTAATGCCCTTCAACATACACATAATAGCCTGTATCGAGCACTTTTGTGAATAACGGATTTGAAACATACTCCTGTACCGCATCTATCTCATCTACTGTGTATGTCTGGTCGCTGCCCAAGTCGGACAGATAGGGAGGAATAAGAGTACCATTCAGATATATTCCGATACCTCTTACTTCCGTGTAGCCGAACTCATATAGTCTGCTTCTGCTTACAGTCTTTGTTGTGCAGAAATGCTCCGCCATATCATCAATAAGGCGTTTCAGATTCTCCAAGTTTCGTCCTCCGCCATAGCTTTTGAGAAGCTCCTCAGCTTTAGCTTTACCCGGCTTTTCCTGAATAAGAATATACGCAGGCAGTTTGTTTGCGTGAAGCTCCAATATATCAACAGTTGTCCATCTGGAAGTACGATCCCGTTTTGCTTCATTTCGTTTGCAGAGGTACGAAAAGCATCCGCCCCGGCACATCTGGAGCATAAAGAAAAAGTATCCGAGCCTGTGGTGAATACCCTCATGTGTGGCAGTCGTATTAAGCTGCCCTCTTTTATCAACAAGCTCCTTGTTCAGAAGTATAGTTCCCGGATTTATCCTTTGCTCCTTGAATGAAGCGGTTTCGGGGTCGAATACATTTGCTTTTCCAAATCCCAGGAAGTATTCACCCATAACACCGTTTTCCGGAAACTCCCCGTAATAGACATTAAGACCCATATTCTGTATCCATTCTATGCCGCATATCATTTTATCATTATCAAGATACCCCTGCATATCCTGTTCTATAATGAGCCTTGCTGCTCTCTCGTAGTCCTCCGTTGTTTTCAAAACCGGCAGAAGATACCTGTCCATATGAAAAGCGTCGGGATAAAGTGAATAGAGGCTCTCCATATCAGAATAAACGACCCAAAGAAACTTACAAGAAAGCTCGCACGGAATAAAATTAAACTTATACCTCAGTCTGACCGTTCCTTTGGCGTTACTGCATCTGTTGTAACTAAAATTCTCGCCGTATGTTTCAACTACCTTAAATTCGGCTTCGCAGCATATATCTACTAAAAAATCATCTACCGGCTGACCGAAAACTGATTCTACATGAACTACCTTTAGATTTTTCACTTCGATATCACTGTTAAACCAGCCTTCCGACGGTTCTTTTATAGATTCAAACTCATACGAATATATACGCAGATAGTCTTCCAGATCATCACGAAAATTCCTATGATATATCTTAGTCAAGACATCAACGACGGTATACGGCTGTTTGAGCTGATCCTTTCTTCCATTATACAGATTGTTCTTTTCTTCCTCCGTCATGAACATCGTTTTAAACGGGTCGATGGCAAAGGGACTGCGGATAATAGGTTTATTTTTCACTTCTTGACCCCCTCCAAAGGGTAAAAAACGCGCCAAGATAATATTTCCCGGCTGATGCTGTCACTTTCTTTCATTTCGGGACCTCCACAGTATCCTCAAAGATAACTTCAACGGGCCAAGTATCACTTCAAAGACGCTCCCGAACGATTGCATTAATTATACACCAAAATTTTTGCGTTGTCAAGTAGAATTTTTACTTGACAAAACAATTTGATTGTGTTATAATGACAAATAGAGATACCGGCTCTATGGAAAAAGTAATACTTTACTCTTTCCGAAAAAAATCATTCACCCGGGAGCAGGGTCTTAGAAACGAAAGGAGCATATTATGGCTCGACAGAAAAAAGACGGCACTGTAAACGTCGGTAAGATCATTGACATCAGCGGAAAAAGCGGAAAGGAACTAAGCGTTATCAGCAAAAACATACGCAAGTTCCGGGAACAGATCGGTATGGAGCAGAAAGAGCTTTCAATAGAGCTTGGAATGTCTGAAAGCACGGTCGGAAACTGGGAGCGAGGGTATTCAAAGCCTACTATCGACGTTCTTCTGCCTCTTTGCAGGATACTCGGTATTACCCTTTACGATCTGTTCGGCGTGAACGACCCTGTTATGAAATACTCGGCAGGTGAACAGATGCTTATGTCCGACTATCGGGAGCTTTCAATGTACCACAAGGACGCTGTGAAGAACCTTATTGGCAATCTCCGCAAAGCAGAGGTAATGGAAGAAATACCCGAAATAACAGAGCTAACTTATTTCAGCAGACAGCTTGCAGCAGGTGTAGGCGATCCAACCGACCTCTATGACGAGGGAGACCCGATGTATTTCTATTCCTCGGAGCTTGTTGACAAGGCTGATTTTGTATTTACAGTCAACGGCGAGAGCATGGAACCTGAGTATCATAACGGCGATATGGTGCTTATTCAGAAATTCCCCGAATGCGGTGACTTAAACCCGGGAGAGATCGGTGCGTTTATGATAGGAAACGAAGCCTATATAAAGGAGTTTCAGCCCGACGGTCTGCACTCGCTCAACCCCAAATTCAATACAATGAAGTTCACGCAGGAGGACAAGGTCTATCTGATCGGCAGGGTCATTGGAACAGTAGATAACAGTGATATTGCATCTGCATACGATGTGGACAGATATGAAAAGGCTAATGCCGACAGAGTGCGTGATTACAACGACTAATAAAAGATTAGTGTAAAAAATTCAGAGAGGTGAGCATTATGGCTGTTGACCGAAACAAGAAAGAGAAAGTATATGTCAAGGTCAGCACCGACTTTGACCAGACGGGATATATGCAGCCGCGCTCGGTAACGTGGAGCGACGGACGTACTTTCAAGATAGAAAAAGTCAAGGATTTCCGTCCCGCAAGCATATACCGTGATGATTGTCACGGCTACTGCTTCACGGTGATGATACGGGGCGAGGAGAAGCACCTATTCTTTGAGCCTGCCGACTCGACCTTTGCGAGCCGTATCGGGCGTTGGTACGTTATGACATTGAGCTGACCGGACAGGGGGACATTTCATGAGCGAAAGGATATATCTGGCAATTGACCTTAAAAGCTTTTACGCTTCCGTGGAATGCGTCGAAAGACAGCTTGATCCGCTGACAGCAAACCTTGTTGTGGCAGACGAGAGCCGTACCGAGAAAACTATCTGCCTTGCGGTATCACCAAGCCTGAAAGCACACAAGATCTCAGGCAGAGCAAGGCTGTTTGAGGTCATTCAGCAGGTCGAAAAAGTGAACAAGGACAGGCTGAACGCAGGTATCCGCAGCGGAAAAATACAGAAGAACATCGAGGGAAAGTATGCTTTTTCAGCAACCTCCTTTGACGCGGAAGCCCTGAAAGCAGACCCTACACTGGAACTGTCGTACATCGTAGCCCCGCCCCGTATGCGGCTCTACGAGGAATACAGCAGCAAAATATACTCCATATACCTCAAATACATCAGTAAGGACGACATTGTGGTTTACAGCATAGACGAGGTATTCATGGATGTTACGGGGTATCTTGACATATACAAGATGACCGCCCATGAGCTTGCTATGACGATGATACGAGAGGTACTGTACGAAACAGGCATCACAGCGACCGCAGGCATTGGCACTAACCTTTATCTCGCAAAGGTCTGCATGGACATAGTAGCGAAGCACGTTCCCGCAGACAAGGACGGAGTGCGTATTGCCGAGATAGACGAACGCAGCTACCGGGAACTGCTCTGGACGCACCGGCCTTTGACGGACTTCTGGCGAATCGGCAGGGGCATCAGCCAAAAACTCGAAGCGATGGGGCTGTTCACAATGGGCGATGTGGCTCGGGCATCGCTGAATCCGCGCAAAGAGGAAAAACTCTACAAAACGTTCGGCATAAATGCCGAGCTGATAATCGACCACGCATGGGGCTGGGAGCCTACCACTATACCTATTATAAAGAGCTACCGCCCGTCGGCAAAATCAATCTCATCAGGACAGGTGCTGAAAGAGCCGTACCCGTTCGACAAGGGCAGGCTCATAGTCCGTGAGATGATGGAGCTGCTGTCACTCGACCTTGTGCGAAAGGGCGTTGTGACAAACAAAATAACCCTCACAGTCGGTTATGACCGTGAGAGCCTTAAAGGTAAGCGAGGACAAAAATACAAAGGTCCGGTAGTTAAAGACCCTTACGGACGACCTGTACCGAAAAACGCACACGGCACAGAGAACATAGACCATTATACAAGTTCGACGCAGCTAATGTGTGAAGCTGTTCTGCGGCTGTATGACCGCATCGTTGGCAAAGATCTGCTGGTGCGGAGAATGTATGTAGTCGCAGAGAACGTTATTTTAGAGCGTGACATTCCCGATGAAGCACCTCTCCAGCTTGATTTCTTCTCCGATCCAGAGGAGCAGGAGAAGAAAAGAGAAGAAGAACGAACAGCCGAGGAGAAGGAACGACGCATACAGCAGGCTACACTTGCGATACAGGAGAAGTACGGCAAGAACGCTATCCTGAAAGGCATGAACTTCCTTGAAGGCGGCACAACCATCGAACGTAACGGCACCATTGGAGGTCACAAAGCAGATTGAGGTGATAGTATGAACGAGAATTTCCCTTACAAAGATATAATAGATCTGCCTCATCATCAGGCAGAAGGACGAAAGCACATGAGCCTTTACGATCGTGCGGCTCAGTTTTCGGCGTTTGCCGCTCTCTCAGGCTACGATGATATGATAACAGAAACAGGAAGAATAACGGAGGATCAGATAGAATTGCCAGAACATATACAAGACGAACTCAACAATAAGTTCGTGCTGCTTAACGCAATAATTGAAGCAGGATACCGCCCTGAGATCAAAGTCACCTACTTTGTACCTGACAAAACTAAGGAGGGCGGCAGCTATGAAAGCTACATCGGAGATGTCAAGAGAGTTGACAGCACATTCAGGCAACTAATGTTTTATGATAAAGAAAAAGACTTGACTGGTAAAGTAATAGACATAGGAATGATAACTTCAGTAGAGAGTAACTTATTTGCTGAAATGATGTAAGACTTGCCTGTACAATAAAAAAAGACTGATTTCAGTCGGGGTGCCGTACAGAAGTTTTAAATCTCGATCAAAAAGGTTACGTAGATACGCTCTACGCAGCCTTTTCTTTTTCCGGTAATCCCGCCCGTCAAGCACGACAGAAGCACTTGCGACCCTGAATCTGAAATAGATATCCACTTTCTGCTGCCTGTGTCCGCTCGATTTGTCGTGAGCGTGTACTTCTATCCGCTCAATAAGCTCGTGCATCTGCTCGGGCGTGATGTCCGTAAGTTGTTCATACCTGCTGACGATCTCAATGAAACGGCTTATGTCGCTGGTCTGCTGTTCTTTGGTTTCAATGAATTTGGTCAGTTCTTCAACTGTGGTTTTAAGCTGTTTCTGCTCGGCTTCGTAGCTTGCGGACATCATTTCAAAACGCTCATCGCTGATCTTGCCCGAAACATTATCCTCATAAAGCCGATTGAACAGTTTGTCGATCTCTGCGATTCGCTTTTCGGACTTCGCTATCGTCTTTTTTGCAATCTTGATCTCGCTGATGTGCGTTTCGTTACTCGCTTCGACCACCTTGTCTATGAACTTTCCCTTATTCTCACGAACATAGCCGAGCATTTTGTTGATCTCTTTCAACAGTATCTCTTTCAACACACAAGTGCGAATGAAGTGCGCCGAGCATTCATTCTGATCTTTGGCGTATGTGCTGCACTTCATGTGTTCCTTTTCTTTTGTGAGTGAGCGTGACCTGCAAAGATACATAGGCTTGCCACAATCCGCACAATATACCATGCCCGAAAACGGGTTGACTTCCTCGCATTTCTGCAAAACTCTTTTATGCTTGCGAAGCTCCTGCACCAAATCAAAGTCGTGCTGAGAAATTATCGCGGGGTGCGTGTTCTCAAAGATCACCCAGTCTTCTTTTGGGTTGTCCACACGCTTTTTATGCTTGTAAGATTTCGTGTGCGTTTTAAAGTTCACCATGTGTCCGAGATATTCATATAATTCAAGTATTTTTGCAATAGTCTGACTACCCCAGCGAGTCGGGTATTTGTAGGTTGCCGACTTACAATATCCCTTTGATTCAGCGTAAGCGGCTGGTATCAGAATACTATCGGCAGAGAGCCTTTTCGCGATCTGATTCGGGCCATAGCCTTCGATACACATTTTAAAGATACGGCGCACGACAGGCTATCGACCTCCTTCCGCAATAATTCAACGTCCCACGCATAGAGATTGTTCGTTTCATTTGCCTTGCGAGCAATCTGGTTGATATTTGACGAAATTATTCTCATTCCATTCAGCAGGGGTGCGACTTCTTTCATATCGTAGAATATCGGCTGCTTTTCAAGTATCATCTTTGCAAATTAAGAATTGCAGAAACCAAATTTTACAGATTTTTGCACGTTTAATATTTTATTCATTCATTTTTCTCGGTTTGTTAATATTAATGTTGTAGAATCATTAATGATTGCACATTTTCATAATGCACAAAATATTTTCCAACAAATTAAAAAGTCTGTATCGATATCTCGTTTGTATTGTGCGCCACTTTTATACAACAGTACCGATGACAGATAATTGACGTGATTTATAATACGAGGGACAAACATACATGAAAATACTAATTCTAGGTGGCAACGGGTATTTGGGCAGCAAACTCGTCCATAAGCTGTTGAAAGACGGTGACAAATGTTCCATTATATGTACGCAGCGCGTTGGTACAGTCAATAAACGACTTGAAGATATAAGCGACAGGATAAGGATAATTCCATCCTCGATAGATGCAATATGCACCCTATTACAATATGAACAAATAGACGTTGTGCTGAACCTTGTATGCAATTACAGCAGGAGCAATCTTCTTTATGACAGCGTTATTGAAGCAAATATCGAGTTCCCACTGAATGTTCTGAATCTTATCACCGAACAAGGTGTCAAACGATTCATTACCATCGGTACAAGCCTGCCCGCTAAACTGAATATGTACAGCTTTTCAAAGAAGATGCTGAGCGAATTTGGAAAGTATTATACCGAAAAGCATAACATATCTTTCACGGATATTCGCCTTGAAATGTTTTACGGGAGCGATGAACCAAATGACAGATTTATCCCGATGCTGATAAGCAACATGCTTGTCGGCAAACCGGTGGATGTTACTATTGGTACACAGAAGCGGGATATAATAGCCATTGAAGATGTCGTGAAGGCACTTGAAGTGATAATTAATACTGACCTGCCCGGTTACATAGAAATACCCGTAGGCACAGGAGTGGCGCCGACCATTTCCGAGATAACTGATTACATATGGGAGCTTACCGGAAGAAAATCAGTCATAAACAAGGGAGCTGTTCCCATGCGCACTAACGAACCAGACTGCATTGCGAATCTGACTCTGCTCAGAGAGCTTTGTGACTGGCAGCCTGTCGGCTGGCAGGAAGGTTTAAAACATATGATCTTGACAATGAAAAAGGAGTTGGAAAAACAATGAAGATCCTTATAAACGGAGGCTGCGGTTTTTTAGGCAGCAACCTTGCATCACATGGTATAAAGACAGGACATGATATCACTGTACTGGACAACCTTTCAAGAGTTGGTGCTGCAGGGAATCTTGCCTGGCTGCAGTCTCTGGGAAATGTTACATATGTACACGGCGATACACGCAACAAAAACGACATTGAATCACTGATAAGCAAAGGACAGTTTGACGCAGTATTTCATCTTGCGGGACAGGTCGCAATGACGACATCCATAGCGGATCCCTACAAGGATTTTGAAATCAACACTATGGGAGCAGTAAATGTGCTGGATTCTATACGCAAATACAGTCCACAAACGGCAGTCTTTTTCTCATCGACAAACAAGGTCTATGGCGATCTCGAGCAGTACACCTACGACGAGACAGACACCCGCTATGTCTGCCGTGAGTTCCCCGACGGTTTTGATGAAAGCGTACCTCTTGATTTCCGTTCTCCTTACGGCTGCTCTAAAGGCGCCGCCGACCAGTATATGTTGGATTACCATAGGATCTTCGGCATCAAGACCACCGTGTTCAGACATTCCTCTATGTACGGCAGCAGACAGTTTGCAACATATGATCAGGGCTGGATAGGCTGGTTCGTGGAAAAGGCGCTTGAAAAGTATTTCGACCCATCTTGTGAGCCGTTCACCATTTCCGGAAACGGAAAGCAGGTGCGTGATATCCTTCATGCCAATGATATGATTTCTCTCTATTACACAGCCCTTGAAAATGCAGAAAAGGTGTGCGGACAAGCATATAATATCGGCGGGACGATTCAGCAGTCGCTGTCGCTTCTCGAATTATTCGATATGCTGGAGGGGTTGCTCGGTATAAAACTCAAATACACAAAGCTTCCTCCGAGAGCAAGCGATCAGAAAGTATTTGTTGCCGACACCAAAAAAATACGTGACGCCATCGGCTGGGAGCCTAAGGTATCTGCACTGGAAGGCGTTTCGGCGATGATCGACTGGATAAAGGAGATAAGATGTCAGAATGTAAAATAATAAGCGTTGTTATTCCTGCATACAAAGAAGCAGAGAATCTGAGTGTTCTGCTTCCGCGTCTGAATAGTGTACTTGCGGATATCCCCGGCGAACACGAGGTCCTTATTGTGGACACACAGAAGCCTCTGGATGACACAAAAAGCGTGTGTTCAGAGAATGGCGCAAACCATGTTGCAAGACGCGGTGGAAACAGCTACGGAGACGCAATACGCACGGGTTTCGCTCAAGCGGGCGGAAAATATACCGTTGTCATGGATGCCGATGGCTCCCATGAGCCTGAGGTCATCAGAAAAATGCTCTGCGTGATGATAAAGAGGAAATGCGATCTTGTGATAGGCTCGAGATACTGCAAGGGTGGGTATACAGATAACAACATCGTACTTCGGGGTATGTCGCTGCTTCTCAACTCTACATACCGCATACTTTTCAACGTAAAAGCAAAGGATGTTTCAAACAGCTTTCGTATGTACAGGTCGGAGCAGATTAAAAAGCTTAACTTGAAATGCGATAACTTTGACATAGTCGAGGAGATACTGATAGAGCTCTGCTTCGGGAACAAGGATATGGATATCAGGGAGATACCTATCCGTTTCAACAAACGGCAGGCAGGTGATTCAAAGAGAGAACTTTTCACCTTTATAATATCATACCTGTGTACTATACTGCGGCTGATGCGTATGAAGCTTGCAGCTAAAAACGGTTTCTTCGGGAGGGGAACGGTATGAAGGTCAGGATAGTTTCTGCCTTTCTGAAGACCACAGCAAAGGAAAAGCTGCGCTGTCTGTATCTCGGAATATGCAGTATCACCGCGGTCTGTTGGTTTTTCTCCATAATGATACATGGTAAAAGAAGCAAGCAGCTTGATATCTTTTTCGCGTTTTTTGGCGACTTTTTTGCAGATTTTTTTAATGTGGTAGGTTACAGTGCTTACGGAGATCCTTATCACTGTACTGCTTATTCGGGTCTTCACGAGAAGGGGTATCCTCCGCTGTGCTATGTGCTGATGAGACCTTTTTCCCGACTCGTTGATATCGGCAAGTATTACAAAAACGATTATTTTCTCGATATGAGAAGCGAACCGGCACTTATGATGATGTTATTCGTCATAGTCTCGGCTTTGATGATCCTGATTTTCACTCTCGTAAGGAACAAGACATCCGGAAGTTCTCTTGTAAAGAACCTTACTGCAGCCGTTTTCACCTTCAGTGCGCCGGTCGTCTATACCATCGAGCGTGGTAACATAATACTGCTTACGGCAGTAGCTGTAATGTTTTTTCTTTTTTACTACGACAGTGAAAACAAAGTAAAACGCGAGATAGCACTTTTGTCGCTCGGGTTTGCTTTTGGTCTAAAAATCGCGCCTGCTGTTTTCGGCTGTATGCTGCTCTTCAACAAACAATACCGTGAAGCGGTCAGAGCCGCGATATACGGACTTTTGTTCCTGTTTGTCCCCTTTCTTTTCATAAAGGGAGGTTTCAGTAATATCCCCGATATGCTCTCAAATATGAGGCTGCTCACCGAGTATTACAAAGACTTTCGTGGGTGTACCCTGAGAGACTGTATGTCAATTATACTGCCATATAGAGCCTCAATACTTTTTGAAGGCGGTTTCCGTTTTGTCATCGTATTGTGGCTTGGGCTGTGCAGTATATTCTGCAAGAAGAAATGGGAGCGCATGACTGTTTTTGCGCTGATAGTTATGTTTGTCCCGTTCCCGTCGCAGTATTACGGATTGTTGTATCTTATACCTGCTGCAGTGATGTTTATGAATGAAAAAGAGCTTTGCAGGACGGATTGGCTTGTTATGTTATGCTTTTTCATCATATTCTTACTGAATTCAAATACTTCAATACCGCTAAATTCTGTTCTCCAATTCGGCCATACCGGTGCGCTACTGATGCTGACATCTGTGGTCTTGTACAGAGGAACAGTGTCGGGCTTGAAGTTTGTTATGGAAACAGCGGACAAGAGATCAAAAGACTCAAAACTGACAGAAAGCAGATTCTACAAAGTGATATCATATTCCGGCGGCGACTTAAAAAAAGACCAGCGCAGATTCTTTATCATCCTCGCTTTGTTTACTGCATTTTTGTTCTTGCAGAGCAAAAACATTCAGATTATGCTGTTATTACTCGGCATCGCAGTTCCTTTGTACTGTGTTTTGGTTTTTGCGATTAGGAAAAGCGTGCCCGGATTGGCGAGACGGTTTAAGACCCCTGAGCTTATGCAAAGCTATAGTTACCATTTTGTATCGCTCCTGCCTTTGCCGGAGATCAGTACGGGTAAAATGAAAACGGGTTCTCTCATACGTATCGTGTTATTATTAATGCTGCTTGCAGTATCGATAGCAGCATCAATCATCGTAAAAACGAATCCTAATATACCAAAGGAGATCGGATACAGAATAGCACTGAGAGATTATGAAAAAGGCAAATACAGCAAGGCAGAAGCAATTTTTGAAGGGCTTGAAGAATACAAGAATTCCGATGAATATGAAAAGAAGTGTGAAGAAGCTATGCTTATGAAATAATAGGGTTTCAGCGAAGTTCCTATGTATGCTAAAATAAAACAAAGCCAGTTAGCCCCCAAGACATTAGGGAGTGGTGGCAGTTACTAAGAACCTGACCGATACTCGCACTTTAGTTCTATTATAATAGACACAACAAAAAATCCCGAAGCCGACCTCACAAGTCAACTTCGGGATTATTAATTACATATCAAATGCGTTCTCTTTAAACCGGTCGTAAGTTGGTCGTAAAAACCACCTTAGCGACCTCGAACTCTACGCTATTACAGCGTTTTTCAGTCGATGCTTTTCATCGTCGGTAACAGCATCCACAGGCGGACTTGTAGCATTGGCTGCTCTTGCAATTTCTAAACGCAAGGGAAAGAATGACGAGAAACAAAAGAGTGCATGCTCCTTAATGGTACATGACACTCTTGAGTTATAATCCGCTGTATTGTCTGATAAAAGGTTAGTGGGTTGAAAACTTCTGTTGGACTACCCCACATCTGTGAGGTGTAATTTCCTTACCTTGACCACGATACGGATCATGTTAAACGAAAACGAGAAACAAACTAAAATGACCCCAAATAATATAAAGAAATTATCCCAAGAATTTCGGTAAACAGTCGAATTGTTGACAGGCGAGTGAGCTGTTCATTATGTATATTTTCACTCTAAGATTTTGTGCATAATAAACGGACGGCAGATTAGGTCACCGCCCGTCCACAGACATGAGAAAAGCCCGAAAACGTAATGCTTTCGGGCTTTTTACAGCTCCCCCTGTTGGACTCGAACCAACGACCCTGCGGTTAACAGCCGCATGCTCTACCGACTGAGCTAAGGAGGAATATATGAGAGCCGATATAAAAATATTAAACTCTCAATTTGTTTCCCCAGCTCTTTCGTTCCTGCGGTGTAAAGTTCTTACACTCGCTCTACCGACTGAGCTAAGGAGGAATAACTAAATTATATTTAGTTCATATTATCACTCTTTAACTCGCCGGAATCTGCGGTGTAAAACCGTTACGCATGCTCTACCGACTGAGCTAAGGAGGAATATATGAGAGTCGATATAAAAATATTAAGCTCTCAATTTGTTTCCCCAGCTCTTTCGTTCCCGCGGTGTAAAGTTCTTACACTCGCTCTACCGACTGAGCTAAGGAGGAATATATGAAAGTCTCTATCAAAATATGAAACTTTCAATTTGTTTTCTCTCTCAGCTCGTCCATTGTGAGTGAAACAGATACCTGTGTTCTACCGACTGAGCTAAGGAGGAATATATACCAAAAGAGAAAGCCCTTGCTTTCTCTCTCAGTATTCTGTGTCGGCGACTACCTATCTTCCCAGCCCGTCACCAGGCAAGTATTTTCGGCGTAGATGAGCTTAACTTCTGTGTTCGGCATGGGAACAGGTGGGACCTCATCGCAATCATCACCGACGGGATTACTTTGTAATCCAAGGGTGTGGTACCCTGAAAATTGAATAAGAGCATTTTTACGGATCTTCCATCTTCTCGCAAATTCTTCGGATCAGTCATAATTAAAGGTCAAGCCCTCGACCGATTAGTACACGCTAGCTTAATACATTACTGCACTTACACTTTGTGCCTATCAACCTGATAGTCTTTCAGGGGTCTTACTCCATAAAGGATGGGATATCTTATCTTAAGGGCGGCTTCACGCTTAGATGCCTTCAGCGTTTATCCGTTCCGCACTTAGCTGCCCAGCTGTGCCACTGGCGTGACAACTGGTGCACCAGAGGTGCGTCCATCCCGGTCCTCTCGTACTAGGGACAGCTCCTTGCAAATATCCTACGCCCACGACAGATAGGGACCGAACTGTCTCACGACGTTCTGAACCCAGCTCGCGTACC
>JAILFN010000060.1 GCA_024697545.1 Ruminococcus sp. | reverse complement strand
GTTACAGATATGTCATATATGTTCTCCGGCTGCTCTGCCCTGACCTCGCTTGACGTAAGCGGATTTGATACACGCAATGTCACCACAATGGAGTGTATGTTCGGCGGATATTTAGACGGACCCGCAAACAACTGGATACTCGGCTGTTCCGCTCTGACTTCGCTCGACCTCAGCAGCTTTGACACGAGCAATGTCGAATTTATGGACTATATGTTCAACGGCTGTTCAGGTCTTACCTCGCTCGATCTCAGCGGTTTTGACACAAGCAATGTCGTATTTATGGACGGCATCTTCACGGGCTGCGAAAGCTTAAAGTCTTTCACCCTCGGCGGGGATTTCAAGAGCATAACAGAGAGAGCCTTCCTCCCCAACGGCAAGGGCTGGATGAACGCAGAGCGTCCTGCGGCTGTTGTCAGCGGCAGCGGGGAATTTGCCGTTATCGAAAACGAGGGCACAAATACCTACAAACAGTACACGGCTGTCACATACTCCACCAACATCAAGGTCGAATACAGTGAGAAATACCATCAGGTAAGACTTACATGGGACGAGGTCGAGGGTGCCGACAGGTACGGCATCGCGGTATATCTCGCAGGCAAGTGGAGAGTTCAGACCCAGTCTCTCACCACTCCGACCTACACCACCCCCAAGAACCTCACCCGCGGCAAGAGCTACAAGATCGCAGTCGCCGCAAGAGTAAACGGCAGCTGGGATATTGCAGGCGCTGTCAAAAACAGCGTTACCGTCACCGTAAAGTAACGCCCCGCATCAGGGTCAGCGCACAACTGCCGAGCTGACGGCAATAACCATTATCATAAGTGAACAAAGCTTTTGCCCCGCCCCCGTTATCTATGGAATTTTAGTTGCTGTCACAAGTATATGACCATAAAAAATATGACTGTTTATTTTGCCAAGCTGTGCAAAATGCCAAAATCATTTGCAGCCCCTTGACAAACGTAGGAGAACGGTGTATTCTTATATAAGAGAACACAGTTCACTAAACGGAGATGATAAAATGCCCAGAGACAAGACCGAGAGCCACGAGCGTATCGTTGCAGCAGCAAAGGAAGAGTTTCTCGCCTGCGGTTTTGACAACGCCTCAATGCGTCGTATAGCTGCAAATGCAGGGATAACCGTCTCTGGGCTTTATAAGCACTTCCCGAGCAAGGAGGATATGTTCGCCCGCCTTGTACAGCCGACACTTGATGAGTTCGTTGAGCTTTATTACCGCAAGGAGAAAGAGGAACACGACGCTATCGAGAAGATCGGTGCGGCGGCGGCATTTCTGAATGATGACGCTGTTTATGCAATGGAATTTATCTACGATCATTTTGACGAGTTCAAGCTGCTGGTCTGCTGTTCGCAGGGAACCAGATATGAGGATTATGCACACACCCTTGCCGAAATGGAGGAGCAAAGCTCACTGAGATACATTGAAGCACTTCGCAGGCGGGGCGACAATGTCCCCGATTTTGACAGGCGTGAGTTCCACCTGCTTGTGTCCTCAAATGTTGAGGCGGTATTGCAGCCGATAAGGCATGATTTCACAAGAGAGGCTGCCACACACTATGCCAAGACGATAAACACATTTTTCTCAAAGGGCTGGAAGTGGCTCTGCGGAATGGAATAACGATAATATCGGCTTTCTGCCGATATTTATTTGGCAGAAAGTTAGCATAATCTAACTAAGTGGAGGTTTTTATGGATCTGATCTCTGACAACATAATGTCGATAGTGCTGCTGCTTGTGCTTGCGGTGATAGTTGTTCTTATCGTGAGGAACAAGCTGAAGGCTAAGAGCTCGGTCGGCTGTGGCTGCGGCTGCGGCTGCTCGGGGTGCAGCGGGTGCTCGGGGTGCAGCGGCTGTTCGGCAAAAAGCAAAAGTGATAAGCAGACTATGTCTGTAAAATAGAATTGGAGGAAAGATATGAAACTGACAGAATCAAAAGCGGATACGCAGGGGCGGATAATCTCCGTAAGCGGTGACGACCATTTTATGAACCGCATAACCTCAATAGGCATTACTGAGGGGACAGCATTTCAGATGGTGAAAAACGACAGGAAAATGCCTGTGCTTATCTATCTCAGGGAAACGCTTATCTCGCTCAACAGAGCAGATGCCGAGAGGATCGAGGTGGAAACGGCATGAGCGCAAGCATAGCACTTTTAGGACAGCCTAACTCGGGCAAATCAACTATCTATAATAACCTCACAGGTGCAAGGCAGCACGTCGGCAACTGGGCGGGAAAAACAGTAGAAAAGAATGAGGGCAGCTACACCTACGGCGGCAAAAAATACTTCGTCACCGACCTGCCCGGAAGCTACGGTCTCTCGGGAAACTCCGATGAGGAGATGATCACTACCGACTATATCAAGTCGGGCAAGAGCGAGCTGACTGTTGTGCTTGTGGACGCATCGCAGCTTGAAAGAAGTATGTTCATGCTGGCGGAATTCGCAAGGCTCGACAAGCCCGCTCTGCTGGTCATGAATATGATAGATATAGCCAATGGCATGGGCAAGGAGATAGACACAGATGCTCTCGCCAAAAAGCTCGGTATCCCCGTTCTGCCCTTCAATGCAACGGATACAAAGGACTATGACAGACTAAAAAAGCTGATAGCAGAGGAGCTTAAAAGACCTCACAAGCTGGCTGTGGCAGCTCCCGAAAGCGGCGTTGATGTCAAGACTGACAGCAAGGCTAAATTTGATTGGGTGAGCGAGATCATCGAGGGTGTAACAAAAAAGAAGAACTCCGTCTATAAAATGTCGAGGTTTGACAGCGTGATGACAAGGCCTGTGCTCGGAAAGCTTATCTGTATAGGTGTAGTTCTTCTTGCCTTTCTGGTCGCTATGATAATAATGATGCCCTTTATGAGCGTAGGACAGATGATCCCCCAAACGCTGCACGATCCGATCGACAAGCTCCTCACAGGCTGGAACGTTCACCCGTGGATAGTCTCGGTGTTCAGCACGATGCTCCCGAATGTGCTGTTTTTTGTCATCTCAATGGCAAGCTTTGTTTTCGGCGTGAATGTTGTGTTCGGCTTCCTTGAGGAAACAGGCTTTTTAGCCCGTGCCGCATATCAGTTTGACGGCCTGCTCTCAAAGCTGGGCTTGCAGGGCAAGGCTATCTGCCCGATGCTTATGGGCTTCGGCTGTACGATAGGCGGAGCCTGCGGCACAAGAGTTATGGACAACTGGGGTCAGAGAATGCTTGCGATGTCTATCGTGTGGGCTATACCCTGTGCATCTATCTGGTCGATAATCCCTGTTATCTCGGGAATGTTCTTCTCATGGTGGCAGACGATGCTTGTATGCGTGGGCATACTTCTTTATGTTGTCATAACGATGATAGTTGTATCAAAGATATTCAGCCGAAAGCTCGCACCAAAGGAGACACGCAGCGGAATGATAATGGAGCTTCCGCCCTACCACAAGGCACATTGGAAGCACATCTTCAAGGAGGCATTTTTCAAGGCATGGGATATCTTCAAGCGTGCTCTCGGGACAGTGACCTTGGTGTCGATAATTTTCTACATTCTCTCCTTCAGCAGCGATGGCAACGTCAGTCACAGCCTGCTCTACCGTGTGGGAACATTCATTGAGCCTGTAACAAAATTCTTCGGAATGGGCTGGCAGACCTTTATGGCATTTTTCAGCGGAGCATTCGCAAAGGAGGCTGTTCTCGGAACGCTTAACGCAGTGTTTATGAACGACAATACCCTTATGGAAGCGACCTTCTACGCCAAGACCGCTGCCACCGATACCGCACTTTTAGGCACCGCTATGACGAGTGCTATCACACCTGCCGAGGCTCTCGCATTTATGTTTGCAACCACCTTCAACATCCCCTGCCTTATGGCACTTTCCACCACCTACAAGGAATCACATTCTCTCAAATGGACAGTTAAGGTAGCACTTTTCTACTTCTGCAACGCACTTGTGCTTTCCGGCATCGTATACCATGTAGCTGAAATATTTATGTAAAGAGCAAGTTTTTTACATAAAGCTATTTAGCAAAACCATACAGATAACATAAGAAAACCGGCACCATAATGTGGCATTGAACTGATCCCAAAAAGTTAGAATAACTTTTAAAAGAAAACTTATGCAAAGCGACTAAGAGAGATCTTGGTCGCTTTTGTCATGCAGCGTTGAGCCTGTATTCAACAGATTAGAATTCCTGCAAATACAGAAGTTCTGTTTTCAGCTTGTTTTGTATTGCATTTGCCGATCATATTATAAGCGAAAGACTTGACTTTTTCAATATACAGATCTATAATAATGAAAGAAAGTCTTACACTTTTAAATTATGTAAGAAAGAGCGTGATAATAATGGCAGAACGCACGAAAATATGGATAGCCGACAAGATGAAAGAGCTTATGAAGACCAAGTCACTTGACAAGATCAGAGTGACCGAAATATGCCGTGTCGCCGAGATCGAGCGCCCCACATTCTACTACCATTTCAAGGACAAATACGACCTTGTGGCGTGGATATTTCTAAGCGATGCCTACGACACCGATGTTATCTCCGCAGAGTCGGCAGCAAAGGGCATGGCGAAAATGCGGCAGGAGTTTGTCTTCTACAAGCGAGCCTATGACGATGTTTCGCAGAACGCCTTGTGGCAGTATATGCTTGAATATTTCGTCAAGCGGTATGAGCAGATCGCAAAAGAAAAGCTGAATACCGACATTCTCGGCACTCAGCTCAGATACTCTGTTAGGTTGTACTGCTACGGCTGCGTCGGCATGACAAGGGAGTGGCTGCTGAACGACAACACCACCTCAGCGGAAACTGTCGTGCAGATGATGTTTGAGTCTATGCCGAATAATATGAAGGAGATATATTTTGGAGAATAGCAGATTGGATACTCTCCAAAGCAGCGGTCACTCAAACTTCCTGTCATAAAGCAGTGCTGCGATCAGAACGACAAAGCAGGAGCCTGCGTTATGCACAAGCGCGCCTGTGGTCGGGTTTAGAACGCCGAGTACAGACAGCGTTACCGCCACGAAGTTGATGCACATGGAGATCGTGATAGCGGTCTTTATGGTGTTTCTCGTTGCGACAGAGAGCCGTTTCAGATACGGTATCCTTGAAAGGTCATCGGTGGTCAGGGCAATATCCGCGGAGTCCACGGCGATGTCGCTGCCGATGCTTCCCATAGCAACACCGACACTTGCGGTTTTCAGTGCAGGCGCATCGTTGACTCCGTCACCGATCATGCAAACCGCACCGCTTTTCTCCAATGCCGTGATATTTGCCACCTTTTCTTCGGGGAGCAGATCGGCTCTGACTTCGCTGATGCCGACCTTTGCGGCGAAGTATTCGGCGGTCTTTTTATGATCGCCTGTCAGCAGAACGGTCTTTGTGCCGAGCGCACTCAGCTTGCCGACCATTTCCTTTGCTTCGGGTCGCAGAACGTCCGAAAGTGCGATGATGCCGATGATGCTTCCGTTTTCAGCCGCAAGTACCGATGCCTTGCCTTCATTTCTGAACTGCGCCGCTTTTTCGGATACCTCATCAGTAAGAGTTATTCCGTTTTCGGCAAGATACTTCTCGTTTCCGCAGTACAGCCTATGACCGCCGACCTCTGCGTAAATGCCTTTTCCTGCGGTCATTCGGAACACATCGCAGTCGAGAAGCTCTGTATTCTTTGATTTCGCAAAACTTGTGATCGCTTTGCCGAGAGGATGTTCGCTCTTTGCTTCTGCCGATGCTGTCAGCTCCAAAAGCGTATCGCCGTCCATTTCGCCGAACGGTGCGACCTCGCTGACCTCAAGTTTTCCGTATGTGAGCGTTCCTGTTTTGTCAAATGCGATGGTATCCACCTTGCCCATGATCTCCAGTGCCTCACCTGATTTGATGATAACGCCGTGCTTGGTCGCCTGACCGATAGCTGCCATGATAGCAGTCGGCGTGGAAAGCACCAACGCACAGGGGCAGAACACCACCATTACCGTTACACCACGCACGATGTCGCCCGTGATAACATAAGCGAGTATTGCGATAAGCAATGCAATAGGAACAAGCCAACTTGCCCACTTATCGGCGATACGCTGTGTGGGGGCTTGCTTGTTTTCCGCATCTTCCACCATTTTAATGAGCTTTTTCAGAGAGCTGTCCTCACCGACCTTTGTGGCTCTCATATCCACCGCACCGAAGCGGTTGATCGTTCCGCAGAACACACTGTCTCCCGCAGACTTGTCAACAGGCAGGCTTTCTCCCGTCATAATAGACTGGTCAACGGAAGTCTCGCCGTCCGTGATCTCACCGTCAACGGGGATAGTCTCGCCGGGCAGCACGCGCAGAATATCGCCTGCTTTTATCTCCTCGGCAGAGATCATGACCTCCTTGCCGTCACGGAGCAGCCTGCCCTGCGTCGGGGTAAGACTGATAAGCTTTTTAAGCCCCTTTTTCGCACGTTCGGTGGTCATGTCCTCGAGTATCGCACCGATCTCCATAATGAAAGCGACCTCACCCGCCGCAAACAGATCTCCGATGCAGACAGCAGCGATCATAGCCACCGTGATAAGCAGTGCCGATGATATCTTGCTGATGCCCTTATTGTGGATTATCCGCCACACAGAAAGATAAAGCAGCGGGATACCGCAGATGATAACCGTCACCCACGCAGGATCAAAGGGCAGCTTAGTCCCCGTTTTTCCAAGCACAAAGCCGGCGATCAGGAATACACCGCCGACTATGGTCATGGGAAGTCCTGCGAGGAAGTCGTTTATCTTTTTTATCATGAAAATACCTCCTTGACAAATGGGCTTGACCGTGGTACTATATATTTGTTACCGAACACATTGTTCTATATCTATATTAGCATATTTCTCTCGGCAATTCAACAACCGATCATCCCAAAAAGTACGTTACCGAACAAAAAGCCGATTTTGTGCGGAAAGGAGCATATCATGGACAGACGGCAGCGCAGGACACGAAGCCTGATCTTCAAGGCATTCACAGCCTTGCTGGAACGAAAGAGCTACACCTCTGTGACCGTTCAGGAGATCATAGACGAAGCTGACATCGGCAGAAGCACATTCTACGCCCATTTTGAGACAAAGGACGAACTGCTGAAAGCTATGTGCAGGGATATTTTCGACCACGTTTTTTCAGAGGAGATAATGTCGGAGGAGCATCACGATTTCTCCGACAAGGACAGTTTTCAGGATCATATCACCCACATTCTCTGCCATTTGCAGGAAAAACAGCAGAGCATCAAGGGCATTTTCTCGGGTGAGTGCGGGGAGATATTTATGCGATATCTGAAAGAATATCTCTATCAGGTCTTTGACCGTCAGCTTACAGATGTGGAGGATATTCCGAGGACATACCGCCTGAACCACGCTGTCAGCAGCTTTGCGGAAACGGTTCGTTGGTGGCTGAAAGAACACAGTGAATATTCGCCCGAGCAGATCAGCAGGTTTTATTTTGAAAGTGTTGATATTTGAAGCAATCCAATTGGATATGATAAAGGGCAATGCCTTCCGCGCATGGAGGACATTGCCCTGTTTTTATATTATTGATCCCGTATCTCCTGCATCATAGCCGCACCGTACCCGAACTTGAAGCCGTCCCCGTTCGTATCAGCGTATCCGCGTCTTATACGGCTTCACTCCTTCAGAACGCACAGCACGGCATTTACCGCCAGTTCCCGCATTATACCGGCATTCAGCCCGTACAGCCCGTTATTCATCATCATGTGGCAGTGCTGTTCCATAATGCCTATCGCCGCATACGCCTTTTCGCGGATATTCGTATCATCATGCAAAAACGCCGCAAGTCTTGACGTGACATCTTTTATCTTATCTTCGATCAACTCGCTGTACAGCCTTCTCACATCTTCATCGGTATGTTGCAAGCCCTCAAGCTCCTCGTGGATATCACGGTACCTGATATGAAATGCCTCAAACGCTTTCAGTATCGCTTCAAGATACTGCCGCAGATCCGCGGCAGCTTCGGGTATGGGAGCATCATCTATATCGGCAAGACTGCCGATATGCTCAGCGCCGTAGGATATGACCGCGAGCAGGATATCCTTTTTATTCCTGAAATATCTGTAAGCGATGCCCGTGGAAACTCCCGCTTCTGCCGCGATATCATCGACCTTTGTGTTATGATAGCCTTTCTTTTCATACATCGCAAGCGCCGCTTTCAAGAGATTTTCCCTTGTTTTCTGCGACCTTGCCTGCACAGGCTTTGCTTTTTTCTCCATGTCAGCTCCTTTTCTCAGGCACTGCGAATCTGAACAGATCGTGACCCAGCACCTTTGCGCCCGACTTATCCGCCGCTTCTTCAAGCCTGCGTATCTCTCCCGATGTGAGCTTAACATTCACAGCTTCTGCAAGCTCCCTGACCTGCTTCGGCTTGCGGCAGCCGCATATCGGAACGACGCCCTTGTTTACGCAGTAAGCCTCAGCCACCTGCGGGACGGTGATATCATGCCGCTTTGCAACTGCGATCATCACTCTGTAAAGCTCGCGCATTTTTCGTTTCTCACGGGCTATGAATAATTTCATCAGCGTAAATTTTGTTTTCACTCTCGGATCGGTGAGCATACCTTCTTCGAGCACCGCCCACGCCCAGAACGATATGCCGTTCTCCCTGCACCAGTCAAGCAGACCGTTCTTCTCCCATTCACGGGAGATCAGGCTGTAATGATTCTGTACGCCGTACAGCGGTATCCCTGCTTTGTCAAGTATGTGCTTTGCAAGCCTGCATTCTGCAAGGTCAAAATTCGATACACCGATATTGCGGATCTTGCCCTCCTTGTAAAGCCCGATGATCTCCGCAAGATGCTGTTCAATATCCGTAGGCAGGTGAAGCCAGTAAATATCCACATAACTGCGTCTGAAGTCAGCAAGGTCTTTTTCCAGCGACTTGCGGACGCAGTTTTTCTTGTAATGGGCAAAGGGAGTGTATTTTGCGGAAATGATGATATTATCCCCGCCAAGCTCCTCTGCAAATCTGCCGAACATTTTCTGAGCCTTGCCAAGTCCGTAATCACGGGCGAGATCGTATATCATAAGCCCCTGCTTTTCAGCTTCACGCATAGCGTCCTTTATCACGCCGTCCGGAACATAGCTGCCCCTGAGAGCTTTTCCGTAAGCCCTGCCGCCCCATGAGTTCGTGCCGATGACTGCTTTCGCTTCAATATTCCCCATAATACCGCCGCCTTTCAAAAAATATGAGAACTCTCTCACATTAAATATACCACAGCTTCAACGAAATGTCAACAAAAAGTGAGAAAGTTCTCAATTTGTTTACCACTTCGGTATGATATCAGTGTTGTCATAGAGCGACTTCAATGGAAGCTGCCCGGTCAGTTTGCTGGTCGGCTTTGATTTGATGAGTTAAGTCCCGAAAAAGTGCTTGAATGTGCAATAAAGAGGGCTTGCGGTCGTTCCTTCCAACAGGATATCTGTCTGTTGCGGTATGCTCCGCAACTCTGACAACGCCCTTCTGTTTATTATGTCCTACACCGACTACTATACTTTGTAGATAATGCCGAAAATCTTAATTTCCCGAAAAACATATTGACACCGTGTCAGAATAGTGCTATAATATCTATAATGACACGATGTCAGAATAGCTAAGAGAAAACGGCATTGATGAAAAGTGAGGTGCAATATGATAATAGTGATACTTATGGGAAGCCCAAACCGAAAAGGCTCAACGAGCATTCTTGCGGAGAATTTCAAAAAGGGCGCAGAGGAAAACGGTCACACGGCTGAGATGATAGATGTCTGTCATGCAGATATTCACCCCTGCACAGGCTGTGTTGCCTGCGGATACGAGGGCGAATGCGTTTTGCGTGATGATAACGAGCATATCCGCAAAGCACTGCTTTCCTGCGATATGGTGGTGTTCGCCACTCCGCTTTATTACTACGGAATGAGCGCACAGCTCAAAGCCGTGATCGACCGATTCTGTGCATACAACAGCAGCCTGAACCGCAGACACTTGAGATCTGCGCTGCTGACAGTTGCATGGAATGCCGAGGACTGGACGTTTGATGCACTGACGGCACATTACAAAGCTCTGGTGCGCTACATCAACTTTGAGGACAAGGGTATGGTGCTCGGCTACGGCTGCGGAAGTCCGTCTATGACGCGGTCAAGCAAATACCCCGAACAAGCATACAAACTTGGAAAATCATTATAACGCAGGTGATCTTATGAAAAAAGTGATGTTTTCATTGCTGGCGGCAATGTGTATGCTCGGCTTCACAGCCTGCGGCAGCACCGACAGCAGCAGTTCTTCGGCAGCACATACCTCTGCACAGACGCAAGCCGATCAGCAGGAAACACAGGCACAGCAGGCGGAGCAGTCTGCCGAAGTGACCGAAGCGGAACAGTTAGGTGAAGAAAATGCCGTCCCCGAACAAACGGAGGCGCAGTCTCAGAATGCAGACACAAACGAAAGCACGGGCGCTGACACGATAGTTGTGTATTTCTCCGCAACAGGCACGACAAAGGGCGTGGCTGAAAGTATTGCAAATGTCACAAATGCCGATATTTTCGAGCTTATCCCTGCTGAGCCGTACAGTGATGCAGACCTTGACTGGAACGACAGCGGCAGCCGCACTACCATTGAGATGAACGACCCCGATGTGCGTCCCGCCATCGCAAATGATACGGTCGATCTTGAAGGCTATACCACTGTTTATATCGGCTATCCCATATGGTGGGGCGATGCGCCGAGAATGATGAGTACATTCGTTGAGGCTCATGATTTCAGCGGCAAGACTGTGATACCCTTCTGCACTTCGGGAGGAAGCGGTATCGGCAGGAGCGGAAGTAACCTAGCTTCGCAGGCAGGAAGTGGAAACTGGCTTGAAGGCGGCAGGCTTGACGCAGGCATCTCCGAGAGCGAGATAGAGGACTGGATAAATGATATGAACTAAACACGGAGGGACTGTTATGCAGACAAAGACTGCAAATACCATCAAAAGGATAGTCGATGCGGTGCTGACAGTCCTTTTGCTGTTTCTCATGGCGTATCAGGTAACAGGCGATGTGCTTCACGAGTGGCTGGGTATCGGCATGACTGTGACGCTTGTGCTGCACCATATCCTCAACCGCAAATGGTATAAAGCTCTTTTCAAGGGCAAGTATTCGCCCTATCGTATCCTTATGACGGCGGTCAACACGCTGATGCTCGCGGCTATCGCTCTGACCGCACTCAGCGGAATGTCAATGAGCGGTCACGCAGTACCCTTTATGTATGGGCTTATCAATGTGATGACAGCAAGAAAACTTCACCTTGCTATGTCCTACTGGTCATTCATTCTTATGGGAGTGCATATCGGTTTGCACATGAAAGCCATGACCGCAAAGATGCCCGACAAAGGCAAAATTGTTTTCAATGTGATACTCTCGGGAGTTTCGGGCGTGGGGCTTTGGCTTTTCCTCAAAGGTGACATAGCGAGCTATATCACGTTCAGAACTCACTTTGCCTTTCTTGACTACACCACGGCAAAGTGGCTCGTTATCCTTCAAAACCTTGCAATGCTTTTGTTCTTTGTGCATATCGGGTATGTGCTGTCCGAGGTCGCGCAAAGGGGGAGCAACAAAAGATATTCTCCGAAGCCGCTGATATGGCTCGGCTGTGCGGCAGTCATAGGCTCGGTGATGTTCTTTGCTATGAAAAAAAGCAGCGGCGCAACAGGCTTTGATGATCCGGGCTGGCAGACCGCAAACCTCTTCAAAGCAGACAAGTACAGCTGCATCTGAAACAAGCAAAGCAGAAATACCGGCGGCAATATTTTGAAACCGAATGACAGATATTCCTCTGATGATCCACACATTTTCAGAGGATATTTTTATTGAAAAATGTCTATAACAATTAGTGAAGGGATCATCGGCATTGTGCATCTTGCCGTATATTTCAAATAGCTATTGACAAAACGGACAGGATATGATATATTTGAAACGTTGTTTCACAACAGTGTTTCACATCACTGTTGCAAATGTAGGAGGTGCTTTATGGCTAACAGAGCCCCGGGAGTTACCGAAAAACTTCTTGAATGTGCAATGCAGGAGTTTCTTGCGAACGGCTATAACGGTGCATCTATGCGGACGATAGCCGAAAATGCAGGGACCACCCCACGTTCGATCTACACTCGCTATGAAGATAAAGAGGGGCTGTTCTGTGCGCTGGTCGATGCGCCTGCGAAGGAGCTGACCGACTTTTTTGAACTGCATATGCGACAGTACAGTCAGCGCCCTGTTGAGGAGCAGCGCAGGCTGTTTCATGACGAGGAGTTTGAAAACGAACACAATGGCTATATGCAGAGTATCATTGATCTGATCTACGATAATTATGATGCATTCAGGCTGCTGATCTGCTGTGCCGAGGGGACGAAATACAGCAGATTTATTGAGGATATAGCCGAGCTTGATGAAAGATATACTCTCAAATATATTAAGGACACCGGCAACGATGTCATATCCTCCGGGCGTGCGGGAAGGCTGCTGATACACCAGCTTTGCAGTTCATATATGTACGGCTTTTTTGAGGTCATTCGACATGATATGAGCAAAGAGGAGGCACAGGTGCATACTGCACAGCTTCAGAGCTTTTTCTCCCACGGCTGGGATAAGCTGTTCAATCCGTAAAGGATATAAAGGCAATGTTCAGCACATTGCCTTTATAAACGCCTATCGGTTAGCAATGGCAAACTATTTTCAAAGAGGTGTTTTACTTGGAAAAGAAACGATCGCCTGTTGGTATGATCATGGAGTATGCAGAGCAGTACAAAAGCAAATATGTCTGCTCGGTCGTGCTTGCGGTCATTTCGGTAGTATGCGGGATGGTGCCGTATTTTGCTGTTGCAAAAATGGTAACGGCTATGATAAGTAATGAGGAAAAAGATATTT
>JAILFN010000032.1 GCA_024697545.1 Ruminococcus sp. | reverse complement strand
GAGACCGTTTCCACCGACTACGACACCTCGGACAAGCTCTACTTCGAGCCGCTGACCCTTGAGGACGTTCTCGCTATACACGACAAGGAAAAGCCCGTGGGCGTTATCGCACAGTTCGGCGGTCAGACTCCTCTGAACCTTCCCAACGCCCTGAAGAAATCCGGCGTAAACATACCCGGCCCCACCCCCGAGACCATCGACCTTGCAGAAGACAGAGATCACTTCCGCGCTATGATGGACAAGCTCGGCATACCCATGCCCGAAGCAGGCATGGCTGTAAATGTTGACGAGGCTCTCGCTATCGCCAACAAGATCGGCTATCCCGTAATGGTGCGTCCTTCCTACGTCCTCGGCGGACGCGGAATGGAGATCGTTCACGATGACGAGATGATGAGAGTTTATATGTCGGCAGCCGTTGGCGTTACCCCTGACAGACCTATCCTCATCGACCGTTTCCTCAACCACGCTACCGAGTGCGAGGCTGACGCTATCTCCGACGGCGAGCACTGCTTTGTTCCCGCTGTTATGGAGCACATCGAGCTTGCGGGCGTACATTCGGGCGACTCCGCCTGCATACTGCCTTCAAAGAACCTCACCGAGAAGCAGATCGCTACCATCAAGGATTACACAAGAAAGATCGCAGTCGAGATGAACGTTTGCGGTCTGATGAATATGCAGTACGCCATCGAGGGCGACACCGTTTATGTGCTTGAAGCCAACCCCCGTGCTTCGCGCACCGTGCCGCTGGTATCAAAGGTATGCTCCATCAACATGGTGCAGATAGCTACCGAGATCATTACATCTTCCCTCACAGGCAAGCCTTCTCCCGTACCTCAGCTGAGGGATAAGAAGATCGGTCACTACGGCGTTAAGGAAGCCGTATTCCCCTTCAATATGTTCCCCGAGGTAGACCCGCTGCTCGGACCCGAGATGCGTTCGACAGGCGAAGTTCTGGGTATTTCCCCCAGCTTCGGCGAGGCTTACTACAAGGCACAGGAGGCTACCCGCACCAAGCTGCCCGAGGAAGGCACCGTTCTGCTTTCGGTATGCGACCGCGACAAGCCCGAGCTTGCCGAGATAGCTAAGGCATTCCACGAGCTCGGATTCAAGATACTCGCAACGGGCGGAAGCTATGACCTTATCACCAAGGAGGGCATCCCCGCCGAAAAGGTATTCAAGATCTACGAAGGCAGACCCAACATCGCCGACAAGATCGCGAACGGCGAGATACAGCTTATCATAAACACCCCCGCAGGCAAGACCTCGGCTCACGATGACAGCTACATAAGAAAGGCTGCCATCAAGCACCGCATCAGCTACATCACAACAATGGCTGCCGCAAAGGCGAGCGCTGAGGGTATCAAGGCTGCCAAGCAGGGCGGAAGCATCGGTGTGAAGTCGCTTCAGGCTCACCACAACGATATCACCGAATTATAATTGATAATTCTCACAGAAAGAGACCTTCGGGTCTCTTTCTTTTTTTACACAAAAGACTTGAAATCGAGCCCGCTATGTGATATAATTGAGAGTGTATGACCCAATGGGGAAAACGGCACGCAGCAGGAGGTCAGGACATGAGAATAATGGGCATCGACCCCGGCTATGCCATAGTCGGTTACGGACTGCTGGATTACAGCGGGAATCGCTTTTCCGTGGTGAATTTCGGGGCGATAACCACCTCAGCCGATATGCCGTTCGAGCGTCGGCTGCTCGCCATCTACGACGATATGCGCGTGCTGCTGCAAAGCTACAAGCCCGATGTGGTCAGCATAGAAAAACTGTTCTTCAATACTAATCAGAAAACGGGTATCGACGTCGCGCAGGCAAGGGGCGTTACACTCCTGCCCGTGATCCAGGCGGGAATACCTTTCTTTGAATACACACCCTTGCAGGTCAAAAGCTCGATAACAGGCTACGGCAGAGCCGAAAAACAACAGGTGCAGGAACTCGTGCGGACGATACTTCACCTCAAAGAAGTGCCTAAACCCGACGACACCGCCGACGCTGTCGCACTTGCCATCACCCACGCATATTCTATAAACACCCGCCGTCTTATCGGACAGTTAGGGAAGTGAGTGCCGTGCTGCTGAGGGCTCTGCCCTCAGACTCCCGCCGGGGGACCCTTTGGAAAGGGTCTCCCCGGACCCCTTCTCCAAAAGGGGTTCTTTGGCAGGGGTTTGGGGACAGCGTCCCCAACAGTATCGCACTCACCCCGAGCAGCGCGGTGGACAGGAGATTTTTATGATATATTCAGTTAATGGAAAAGTTATACATACGGAAGCGGAGCTTGCGGTCGTGGAATGCGGGGGCGTAGGTTATGCCTGCAAGACGACATTCAACACGCTGCAAAAGATAGCGGGCGAAGAAAGCGTAACTCTTTACACGCACCTGAGCGTGCGTGAGGACGCGATGGAGCTGTACGGGTTTGCCGACCGTGAGGAGCTGAAATGCTTCAAGCTGCTGATATCGGTCAGCGGCGTGGGGCCTAAAGCGGCGCTCTCGATACTTTCGGGGATGAGCACGCAGCAGTTTGCGCTCTGCGTAGCAACGGGCGACAGCAAGGCGCTCACCCGTGTCAAGGGCATCGGCGCAAAGACCGCACAGCGCGTGATACTGGAGCTCAAAGACAAGCTTGCGGGGGAGACCATATCCGTCCGCGGGCAGGGTACTGCGGCAGCAGCCGCATCTGTCTCGGGCTCGAACATTGCAGAAGCCGTTACCGCACTTGAAGTGCTGGGCTACACCGAAGGCGAAGCGCTCTCGGTACTCGGCAAGCTCGACCCTGCGCTGCCCGTCGAGGAGCTTATAAAGAAGTCGCTCATCGGACTGGCAAGGCTCTGAGCCGACAAGCGGGGCGGCAGGTGTGACGGAAACTAAAAAACGAACTCTGTTGCTAGAATGCGAGCACGGCAAACGCCTCTGCGGGGCTTATTGCTGAAATATGCTGACGCATATTTCTCCGAAAAACGACCAGCAAGCGTGACGGGAGTAAAAAAGAAATGATCGAAGAGAGTAATTTTGAATTTGAAAGAGCGGTGTCGCCTGTTGAGCAGGTGCAGGATTCTACCGATGATTTTGAGGTCACGGTAAGACCTAAAACGCTCGATGATTATATAGGACAGGACAAGGTCAAGGAGAATATCCACGTCTGCATAGAGGCGGCAAAGATGAGAGCCGACGCGCTCGATCATGTGCTGCTTTACGGTCCTCCCGGGCTCGGCAAGACGACGCTTGCCATGATACTCGCCCACGAGATGGGCGTGAATATCCGCGTGACCTCGGGTCCCGCTATCGAAAAGCCGGGCGACCTCGCGGCGCTTCTGACCAATCTTGAAAAGGGCGATGTGCTTTTCATAGACGAGATACACCGCCTGTCAAGACAGGTGGAGGAGATACTCTACCCCGCGCTCGAGGACTATGCACTCGATATAATCATGGGCAAGGGTCCTGCCGCACGGTCGATACGAATTGAGCTGAACAAGTTCACGCTGGTCGGCGCCACTACCCGCTCGGGTCAGCTTTCCGCGCCGCTGCGAGACCGTTTCGGCATAATCGAGCGTCTTGAGCTTTACACCCCCGAGCAGCTGAGCGATATCATTAAACGCTCAGCGGTGATACTCGGCGTGAGCTGCGATGACGAGGGCGCATACGAGCTGGCTTCACGCTCGCGCGGGACTCCGCGAATCGCCAACCGTATGCTCCGCCGCGCAAGAGACTACGCGCAGATAATGGGCGACGGCACCATCACAAAGCAGATAGCAAACTTTGCCCTCGACCGCATGGAGATAGACAATTTGGGTCTTGACAAGCTCGACAGGCGGCTGCTCAAAATGATAATCAACGGCTACGGCGGCGGCCCCGTGGGTCTTCAGACGCTTGCTTCCGCCATCGGCGAGGAAGCGGTGACGCTGGAAGACGTCTGCGAGCCTTATCTCATGCAGCTGGGATTTTTAGCAAAGACCCCCCGCGGACGTGTGGCGACACAGCTTGCTTACGACCACCTCGGGATATCAAAGGACGGGCAGGTGCATTTCTGATGGCGGACATCATGATAGTGCCCGTGAATGCGGACAACGCCGCAGATTTCGGGAGCGTGATATACCACTCATGGGGCGAGACCTACCGCGGTCTCATGCCCGACGAGATACTGGACGGACGCTCCGCCGACCGCTGGACGAACAGGGCAAGACAGTCGCCCGATAATAAGCTGTTAGTGTATGTCGGCGGCGAAGCGGCGGGTGCTGTCGGAATGCTCCCTCAGGCGAGAGACTTCTGCACCCACAAGGACAGCTTCGAGATAGTTGCTCTGTATGTGCTGAAAAAGTATCAGCGAATGGGTATCGGCAGCGCACTGATAAGCGAAGCGCTAAAACGCTGCGACAGCAGACTGGTCACACTTTTTGTCCTGAAGGGCAACGACAACGCGATAGCGTTCTATAAGAAAATGGGCTTTGAGTTCACGGGAAAGACCTTAGAGGATAACGGTCTTACCGAGCTTGAAATGATAAGAAATATTCCCCAATAATGCGGGTGCAGCCGCAAAATTAAAAGGAGAGGTATTATAATGGGAAGATTATTCGGAACAGACGGAGCAAGAGGCGTTGCCATCACCGAGCTGAGCTGTGACATCGCTATGAAGATAGGCAGGGCGGCAGCTATGGTGCTGGCTCAGGAATGCGACCACAAGCCGAAGATAATCATCGGCAAGGACACACGCATCTCGGGCGACGCGCTGGGATCGGCTATCGCCGCGGGTCTTTGCACCGCAGGCGCAGATGCCGTTATGCTGGGCGTTGTGCCTACCCCCGCTGTTGCTCTGCTGGTGAAAAAATACAATGCCGATGCGGGCGTTATGATATCCGCTTCGCACAACTCTATGGAGTTCAACGGCATCAAGCTGTTCTCGGGCACGGGCTTCAAGCTTTCCGACAGCCTTGAGAACGAGATCGAAGAGCTGATACTCGACCGCCCGCAGGACCTGACCGCCAAGGAGGGCGGAGAGGTCGGCAGGATCTCTTACTGCAACACCGCAGTTGACGACTACACCTCGTATATCCGCGGATCGGTATCGGGGGATATGTCCGGCATCAAGCTCGTCATCGACTGTGCCAACGGCTCGGCTTCAGCCACCGCAAGGAAGATATTCGACGGACTCGGCGCAAAGGCTGAATACATAAGCTGCGAGCCCGACGGCATCAACATAAACGAAAACTGCGGCTCTACCCACATGGAAAACCTCATGGCAAAAGTTAAAGAGACAGGCGCAGACTTAGGTCTTGCATTCGACGGCGACGCCGACAGATGTCTTGCCGTTGATGAAAACGGCGAGCTTGTGGACGGCGACAAGCTTCTCGCCATCTTCTCCCGCTATATGCGCCAAAAGGGCAGGCTCGCGGGGGATACCTGCGTTGTCACCGTGATGTCCAACATCGGCTTCTTCAAGTTCTGCGAGGCGGACGGTATCAATGCAAAGACCACAAAGGTCGGCGACAGATATGTGCTTGAAGAAATGCTCAGCGGCGGCTACAAGCTGGGCGGTGAGCAGTCGGGGCACATCATAATGCTCGACCACGCAAACACGGGCGACGGCGAGCTTACGGGCGCTGCCCTGCTCGAGATACTCGCCGACAGCGGCAAAAAGCTCTCGGAGCTGGCTGCCTGCATGGAAAGCTTCCCGCAGGTGCTCGTGAACGTAAAGATCACCGCCGACAAAAAGGGACTCTGGGACAAGACCCCCGCAGTTACCGATAAGATAAAGGAAGTTGAAGACAAACTGGGCTCGGACGGCAGAGTGCTGGTTCGCGAATCGGGCACCGAGCCGCTCGTGAGAGTTATGCTCGAAGGCAGGCACACCGACGAGATAACCGCTTACGCCAATGAGATAGCTAAGCTCGTAGAGGAGATGTGAGCCATGAGATTCGACTACTGTCCCCACTGCGGCAGCAAGGCATCCGAAAGGGAGATCGGCGATGAAGGGCTAATGCCTTTCTGCGAAAAATGCAACCGTCCGCTGTTCGATATGTTCTCGGTGTGCGTGCTGTGCGTTGCTGTAAGTGATGAGGGAAAGATCGCGCTGATAAAGCAGAACAACGTCACCGACCACTACGTCGGCGTGGCGGGATACATAACGCCGGGCGAATCGGCGGAACAGGCTGCGCTTAGAGAAGTCTGCGAAGAGCTGGGGCTCGAGGTCATCGGGGCGAAGTGGATAAAAAGCCTGTGGTATGATAAAAAGGATATGCTGATGCTGGGCTTTGAGGTCAGGGTAAAGCAGGGAGAGCTGAAGCCCTCCTGCGAGGTAGACCTTGCCGACTGGTTCGAGCCGAAAGCCGCCGTCGGCGCTTTGCGCGAGGGCAGCCTGATATGGCAGCTCGCAAAGATCGTGGCGGAAGTATAAGATCTCAGAGGTATTACTTTATGAAAACCGGTATTGCGGTACTTTGGGTGCTGTTTACTGCATTTATAACATGGAGCGTTATAAGCGCTGTGAGAAAACGGATGCGATT
Organism: Ruminococcus sp.; assembly: GCA_024697545.1. Taxonomy (GTDB): domain Bacteria; phylum Bacillota; class Clostridia; order Oscillospirales; family Ruminococcaceae; genus YE71. The sequence goes on along the minus strand of JAILFN010000032.1, from coordinate 17,384 downwards.
TAAAAGAGAATCGGAACGAATAAAGGTCGAACGAAGTACAAATAATGCAAAGTGGTGGATCGTGATTTCAGCCTGCTGGATAGTCATTTCGGCATGGAATATTTATGACTACAACAAAGAAATAGAAAAGATCAACAGCGGATACTGGGACTACGCTTACCGATCTGTACATGGAGACGGAGAGGATACTGCGGAACTGCGTGCCGAGCTGCTTGAAAAGCCGACAGGTATGAAGCAGTGGTATACGCTGGTGATATTTGCATGGTCATGCAAGCTGGTGCTTAGCGTAATGGAGCTTAAGATCGGCAGATATGCATATATAACCGAAAACGGCGTGTACTTTTCCGATGTGTTTATTCCGGCGAAGAAATTACGTTGGCGAATTACCGATGACCACGCTCAGGGTAGGACGCTTGAACTGTTTCGTGGAAAAAGCGAAACTCCGATGCAGTACCGGATCATCAGCGAGGAGCAGCATCTTGCGGAAATGCTGGGTTCAGCCTACAAGCCACACAAAAAGTATAACAAGGAATTGGAAATATCATGAGAATTGCAGATAAATGGACTGATTACGAGATACTCGATACCGTCGACGGCATGAAGCTGGAGCGCTGGGGCAAGGATATATTCTCACGCCCCGACCCGCAGATAATCTGGAGATCCCCCGAACGTGCCGACTGGTCAAAGGCGGCGGCGGTATACCACCGCTCCGCAAAGGGCGGCGGCGAGTGGGAGTTCAGAAGAGAGCTTCCCGACAAGCGGATAATAGCCTACCGCGACCTTAGATTCGTGATACGCCCGACAGGGTTCAAGCACATGGGGCTGTTCCCCGAGCAGGCGGTCAACTGGGATCTGATGGCAGAGCGTATACGCGCACTTAAAGCCGCAGGCGGCGAGCCGAAGGTGCTGAATCTCTTCGCTTACACGGGCGGCGCTACACTGGCGTGTGCCGAGGCGGGCGCGGCAGTCACCCACGTTGACGCTTCAAAGGGCATGGTGTCATGGGCAAGGGACAACGCGGCGGCAAGCGGTCTGACCGAAAAGCCGATCCGCTGGCTCGTGGACGACTGCGAAAAGTTCGTGAACCGCGAGATACGCCGCGGCAACCGCTACACGGGAATAGTCATGGACCCGCCCAGCTACGGCAGAGGTCCGGGCGGAGAGGTCTGGAAGATTGAAGACTGCATATACGACCTTGTGGCGACCTGTGCAAAGGTGCTGGCGGACGAGCCGGATTTTTTCCTGCTCAACAGCTACACCACGGGGCTTTCGCCTTCGGTCATGGCATATATACTCAGCGACCTGCTGATACCGAAATTCGGCGGCAGCGTCACGGCGGACGAGATCGGTCTGCCCGTGACATCGACAGGACTGGTGCTGCCCTGCGGAAGCACGGCGATATGGACGAAGTAAAATAGCGGATCCAGCCGCGCGAGGCTGGCGAGGGGTCTCGGGGGCGAGGAGCCCCAGAGTCGCTCCGTAAGGAGCGAAAAGCCCAAGGCTCAAAGCTGCAAATCCCAACAATTAAAATCGGCATCGTAAATCCATCTAGGGTTAAGGCTCCAACGTCCGCCCCCCACCGCACGAGAGAGAACCCCACCAATGCCGATTTTAAATTTCCCGATGCCAAGCGAAGCGCGGCGAGGGAAATATCCCGATTGCAGCGAAGCTGCAACCAAGTCCCGCACAAACTTATACATAATTATACAAACCAAAAACGGAGGTAAAAACAATGGCACTGGACGTAAAAGACATCGCAAAGAAAGCAGAAAACTTAGTTGACAAGATACCCGATGAAGTAAAGGAAAAGGCAAAGGATCTTGCCACCAAGGAGAACCTTGAAAAGGTAAAGGACGAGGCTGAAAAGATCATCGACAAGGTGAAGAAGGATAAAAAGTAATGCAGGTATTCCTGAACGCAGACAATGTCCGCTTTTCATACCTGAGCGATGACGAGCCGCCCGTTAAGAACGAAGTCCTCAAGGGCGTGAGCCTTTCGGTAAGAAAGGGCGAGTTCGTGGCGGTGCTCGGGCACAATGGCTCGGGCAAGTCTACTCTTGCAAAATGCTTCAACGCGATAAATCTCCCCGAAAGCGGCACCGTGACCGTAAACGGCATGGACACCGCCGACGAGAGCCGCCTGCTGGATATCAGAAAATCGGCGGGAATGGTCTTTCAGAACCCCGATAATCAGATCGTGGCGACCATCGTTGAGGAGGACGTTGCCTTCGCGCTGGAGAACCTGGGTGTAGAGCCTGCGGAGATACGCAGGAGGGTGGACGAGTCGCTGAAGCTCGTGGATATGTACGACTACCGTATGCACGCGCCGCACAAGCTCTCGGGCGGACAGAAGCAGCGCGTTGCCATCGCGGGGATACTTGCGATGGATCCCGAATGTATACTGCTCGACGAGCCGACGGCAATGCTCGATCCCCGCGGCAGAGCCGAGGTCATGAGCACCATAAAAATGCTCAACAAGACCAAAGGCACCACCATCGTGCTGATAACACACTACATGGAGGAAGCCGCGCAGGCTGACAGAGTAGTGGTGATAGACGACGGCGAGGTACTGCTCGACGGCACCCCGAAGGAGATATTCTCTCAGGTAGAGACTATGAAGAACTTAGGGCTTGACGTGCCGCAGGTGACGGAGCTGGTCTGGAGACTGCGAAAGGACGGCTATGACCTGCCCGCAGACATAATAACCGAAGACGAATGCGTAAATGCACTGTCAAAGCTGCTCGGCGGGAAGGGTGATGCCTTATGACATGGATACTGCTGATACTCTTTGTAGTTTCACTGATACTCAGCTTTGGCAGCAGGGCTAAGCAGACGGACAAGCCCTCAGGGATGATCCTGACGCTGCTGCTGGCACTTCTGGCAGGAACTTATACCGCCAAGGCGGGCATAGATGTGACCGCGCATATCATAATAAACACCGCCGTGAACGGTGCAAAGGAGGTCGCGGAAAGCGAACTCGGGAAGAGCTTTCCCGCAGTTCTTTTCAAGCTGCCTCCGCTCTGGCTCACCATAGTGAGGGCGGTCATCGGCATACCGCTTACAACAACGGCGATAGTCGTTATAATAAGAAACCAGTTTACAGCGGGCGAGCAGACGATACCCGAAGCAGTCGGACGGCGCTTCAAGCTTTCGGTGATCTCAAGCGCTTTTATGCTGGTGACATTCATAGCTTCGATCGTTATGATATTCCCGCACCTGACGGAGCTTCTGGCGGTCGGGATCATTATAGCATACCTTACGGTCATATTTCTGGCGCTTACGATAATATGCCCCTTCTTCCTGCTGATGCTATGTGCAGTGGCGGGAGTCGGAGCTGCAAGCTTTTTACAGCTTCTGGCGCTGCCCATACTGCTCTACTTCGCGTCATCGGCGTTCTATCTCGTGAGCGCTGCCTGCGGGGTGAGCTTTGCTGTGAAGGGCATAAAACTCAGCGGACTGAAAAAGCGGTACATGATACCTTTCGTGCTGCTGGCGCTGGTCCCCGGGGCAAATAACGTCATATACTTCGCGCTGCCCGCATATGTCGGGAAGAAGAAATGACCTTCGGAGAGCGGACTATATAAAGGCGGCATGACAGGCAGACAGCAATGACATATGCCGCGTCTTATAAAAGGAAAAGGAAAGTAAACATGGCTGCTGTTATCAAAACAGAAAACCTGACATATGTATACGGCGAGAAAACGCCTTTTCGCAAGGTGGCGCTCGATAATGTCAATATAGAGATAAACGAGGGTGAGATCGTCGGCGTGATAGGTCATACCGGCTCGGGCAAGTCTACCCTGATACAGCACTTCAACGGACTTTTAAAGCCCACCTCGGGACGGATACTGGTTGACGGCGAGGACTTTGCGGGGGATAAGAAAAAGCTCCGCGAGGTAAGGTTCAAGGTCGGACTTGTATTCCAGTACCCCGAGTATCAGCTGTTTGAGGAGACTGTCGCCAAAGACATCGCCTACGGCCCCAAGAACATGAAGCTTCCCGCCGAAGAGATAGAACGAAGGGTATGCGAGAGCGCCAGGCTCACGGGACTTTCCGATGAGCTGCTGCACAGATCCCCCTTTGAGCTTTCGGGCGGTCAGAAGCGCCGCGCCGCCATCGCGGGAGTAATGGCGATGGAGCCGAAGGTGCTGATACTCGATGAGCCCGCTTCGGGTCTTGACCCGCAGGGCAAAGACAGGATATTCGATATGCTCCGTGAATACCACGCGGAGAAAAAAAATACCGTTCTGATAGTATCACATTCGATGGAGGATATCGCAAAGATAGCCGACCGCATACTCGTCATGAATGAGGGCAGCGTCTTCTGCTTCGACAAAACGCCGAAGGTATTCTGCCGCGCAGAGGAGCTTGAAAAGATTGGTCTTGCGGTACCGCAGGTAACAAGGGTGATACACCGCCTCAACGCCATGGGCTTTTCGCTCGGCGAGGATGTGTATACCGTAAAATATGCTGAGGGACAGATACTCTCACGCCTTAAAGCGGGAGGTGAGGGCTGATGTTCAAGGATATAACCTTAGGACAGTTCTTCCCAGGGGATTCCGTGGTACACAAAATGGATCCGCGGGTAAAGCTCGTGCTTACCGTGCTGTTCATCATAATGCTCTTCTCGGCAAAGAACGTCTACGGTCTGCTGGTCGGCATCGCCTTTACCGCGATAAGCTATCTGCTCTCACGCATACCGTTTTCGATGATACTCAAAAGCATGAAGCCGATAATCCCCATCGTGGCATTTACCGCCGTGCTGAATATATTCTTTATCCGCACGGGAAAGATGCTCTGGCATATCGGCTTTATAAAGATATACGATGAGGGTATAAACACGGCAGTGTTCATGGTGACGAGGATAATATGCCTTATCGTGGGAAGCTCTCTGCTTACCTACACTACCTCTCCCATAGACCTGACCGACGCCATAGAACGGCTGCTTTCGCCGCTCAAGAAGATAGGCGCACCCGTTCATGAGCTTGCTATGATGATGACGATAGCGCTTAGATTCATACCCACGCTCATTGAAGAGACAGATAAGATAATGAACGCTCAGAAGGCACGCGGCTCTGAGCTTGATACGGGCACGTTCAGGGAAAAGGTGCGCGGCATGGTGCCGATATTTATCCCTCTGTTCGTATCCTCATTCAGAAGAGCCGAGGAGCTTGCAGTCGCTATGGAATGCCGCTGCTACCACGGCGGCGAGGGCAGGACCCGCATGAAGCAGCTGTCCGCCGCCCCGCGCGACCTGTTCGCCTGCATCTATCTGGCAGTCTTCTGGGCAGGGACGATCGCGATGAATTTGTTTTTTAAGTGAGGCAGGATATATGCCCAATTACAAGGTAAAAATGGCATACCGCGGTACAAATTACCACGGCTTTCAGCGGCAGGGCAACGCTTATACCGTGCAGCAGGCTGTTGAGGACGCTATGAGCGCTCTTCTCGGCGAGCAGGTCACGATATACGGCTGCTCCCGCACCGACGCGGGCGTTCACGCAAGGGAATTCTATTTCAGCTTCCGCACGGAGAATACCATTCCGCCGCGCGGGATAATCTTCGGTACAAACGCCCGACTTCAGGATGACATCTCTCTCCTCAGCTGCGAGCAGGCAGCCGACGATTTCCACGCCCGCTACTGCTGCAAAGGCAAGGAGTATGAATATATAATACACAACAGCGAGATAAAAGACCCGTTTTACTGCGACAGCGCTTACCGCTCATGGTACCCCATCGACGCGGAGCTGCTCGACCGCGAAGCCAAAGCTTTCATAGGGGAGCACGACTTCAAAAGCTTTTGCTCCGCCGACTGCGACAAGGAAAACACAGTCCGCACCATTTTCGACTGCGGGGTCCGCCGTGAGGGTGAGCTTGTGATATTCACCGTATCGGGCAACGGGTTCCTTTACAATATGGTGAGGATAATGGTAGGGACGCTTTTGCACATCGGAGAGGGAAAGCTTCCCCGCGGCGCGATAGCAGAGCTTCTCACGCAGCGAGACAGGACTCTTGCGGGAAGGACAGTTCCGCCGCAGGGGCTGTACCTGAACAAGGTCTTTTACTGATATACCGAAAGGAGAGCTTATGAGCGAAGAAAAAGATAACGAGCAGGGCGCCGTTCATATAGACATAAAATCCGTGCGGCGCAACGAACGCTCGATAAGGGTCATGAAGCGGCTGATAGCGTTTCTGGTGGTGCTGCTGGTGGGCATCGGGCTTTATATCAGCTACCCCTACTGGCTGCCGAAGCTTGAGGGGATATTCGATAAGCCGATAACAACGATAGATAACACAGGCAAGTTCGAGGGCGGAAACTTCCCGATATCTGCCGACGAGACAGCGCTTGATGTATTCACGATGAAGAACTTTCTCGTAGCGGAGGATACCCACCGCCTGACGCTTTACGATGAGAACGGAAAGCGCCGCGAAAGCTTCGACCACGATTTCTCATCTCCCGTTGTAAGATCATCGGCGAAGAGAGCGCTGGTATTCGACTTCGGCAGCACGGGCTTTAAGCTTTACAACAAAAACGGCGAGATCTACTCAAAGAACGCCGAGAACGATATAATGTCCGCAGCCCTCGGAGAGGACGGCACTGCGGCGATACTCGTGGCAAGCGATAAATACGCTTCGGCGGTGCTTTACTACGACAAGGAGGGCAAGCTCATATACCGCTACGACTCCACCAAAAAGATCATGGCGGTATACGTCACCGACGACGGCAGGAGCAGCTATCTCTGCACATTTTCCTCCGAACAGGGCGAGATATACTCGCAGGTGGTGCGCCTTGACCTTAAAAAGGACGGCGAACAGATGGTGAGCGAGGAGATAGAGGGTCTTGCGATAGGCTGTGCGCTTTGCAGCGACGGCAATATCCATGTAGCGGGCGACAACGGTATGTTCGTGCTGTCGGGCGATGGCAAGAAGATCGCCGAATATGAATACAGCGGCGACCTCATCGGATTCTCGCTCAGCAAGGACTGCTCGGCAGTGATACTCTCGGGCAGCACAAAAAACTCGGGCAAGCTTGTGATATGCGAAGCCGCCGCTGCCGACGGGCAGACCTTCCGCGAGATCTCCTGCGATAACACGGTAAAGCAGGTCAAGGTCTGCGGTGAAAGGGTCATGCTGCTCACTTCATCAAACGTCATCGCTTACAGCTATGACGGCGCTGAAGCGGGCACCGCAATGCTCGACAAGGAATACAATCAGTTCACTTATATAGATTCCGCGCTCTACCTCTCGGGCAAGCACGGCATCGACAAGATAAAATTTGAAATGTGAGATGTACCATGGAACTCTGGATAGCTATAATACTTGATATACTGACAGCCGCTCTCGTCGTAGTGCCGATCATATTCGGGATCGTGCGCGGTCTGAAAAGGCAGCTGCTCTCGGTCATTTCCCTTGCGGTATCCGCAGCCGCGGCTTTTGCCTGCGCTTCGCTCATAACGGACACGCTCTATGAAAATTACATCAAAGAGCCTGTGACCGATGCCTGCATCACCGCGGTAGAGGAGATAGACCCCGTGAGCTATGCCGATCAGCTGCTTGCAGAGCAGGGAATAAGCATACCTGAGGACGAGCTCAGGGAAAAGCTCGCGGACTCGGGCGATGCCGTTGCCGAGGCTAAAAGGATCGCCGAGGAAAACGGTCTCAGTGAGGACGAAGCTAAAGATCTCAGCCGCAGGTTCAGCGAACGCTATACAAAGGACGCCCCAGAAGAAGTCAGAAAGGCTGTCCCCGGGGTAATGAAGAAAATAGAGAACATTGAGCTGAAAGAATCTCAGGTCATAGACCTGCTCAATTCGGCAGCTTCCTCCCCGCAGGAGGGCGGTGAATACGCCGAAGAGCATCTGGTACGCCCGACGGCGATACAGCTTCTTAAAGCTGCGGTGTTTGCGGCAGCGTTCATACTGATGCAGCTCATAATGCTGATAATATACCTTATAATGCGCTTTGATCTGAAAGCACACGGCGAGGGCGCAGCCTCGCGCTTCGGCGGGTTCCTGCTCGGGATCATCGCAGGCGCGGGAAATGCAGCCGTGTTCTGCCTGCTCATAAGATATCTTGAAAAGGCAAGCCTCGGGCTGTTCATGACAGACGATCTGCCCTCAAAGGTGTTCCTGCCCGTCTTCAAATTCCTGTTCTGAAAGAGGTCAAGAAAATGGCACAGCTTTCCCCAACCGAATGTGAAAAGAATATCCGCTCGGGCTCTGTAGAAAGCCTGTATCTGTTCTACGGCAGAGACAGCGGCGCTCTTACGCCCTTTGCAAAGAAACTTGCCGCAAAGCTGTGTCCGCCCGAAGCGCGGGTCATGAACCTGCACAGCTTTGATGCCGAGAACATGGAGCTTGAACTGCTCTCAGATTCGGTGCAGGTGCTTCCCATGTTCGCCGAAAGGGTGGTAGTCACCATAAGCGGGCTGAACATGGAAAAGCTTAACAAGTCTCAGGGCGATATCCTCAGAAAGATAGTCGGCGATATCCCCGAGACCACGACGCTTATAATCAGTGCCCCCGGCGAGGAGCTTTACCGCAACAAGCGCAGCCTTACCGATAAGAACAAGCGCTTTGCCGACCTGTGTGCAAAGCTCGGCACGGTATGCGAATTTTCATACAAGAGCGTTTCGGAAGCAGGCAGGTCTGCGGCTTCGGCGCTTGAAAAGCAGGGAGCAAAGATATCCCGCCGCGATGCCGAATATCTGGCAGAGCTGTGCCTTTGCGAAACGGCGTATCTTAAAATGGAGACAGAAAAGCTTGCTGCCTATGCAAACGGTGGCGAGATAACCCGCGCGGACATCGACGCTCTTTGCATACGCCGCGTGGATTCCGACGGTTACAGCCTTGCGGTGAATATCCTGCGAGGAAACGCGGTGTTTGTCTTCAAACGCATAGCGGAGCTTAAAAAGCAGGGCTTTGAGCCTACTCCCCTGCTTGCGGTGATAAGCTCATCGCTGACGGATATATACCGCGCAAAGCTCTGCCGCTCGGCGGGACTCGATCACCGTCAGTGCGCCGCAGACTTCGGATATGCTAAAAACCGCGAATTTGTTGTGAAAAACGCATTCAGCGAATGCGGCAACATATCGCTTGAACGGATACACAAGGCGGTGACACTGCTTGCCGATACCGAGCATAAGATGAAGACCCGCTCAATGACCACGGCGGCTCAGTTCCTTGCGGTCGAGCAGTTCGCGGCGGCGGTGATGTCATGACGGAAAAGCTGAAGATATCCCGTGCAGTCGTCGTTGAGGGCAGGTATGACAAAAGCAAGCTCTGCTCCATTATCGACGGCGTGGTGATAGTCACCAACGGGTTCAGGATATACAAGGATCAGGAAACAAGACGGCTGATAAAGCTTTACGCGCAAAAGCAGGGGCTTATAGTGCTGACCGATTCCGATGCGGCGGGCAGGCAGATACGCGGCTACATAAAAAGCATACTCCCGAAGGAGCTTCACGACAGCATCGTGAGCCTGCATATCCCGCAGATAAAGGGCAAGGAGCGCAGAAAGACCTCCCCCTCCGCCGAGGGCACTTTAGGCGTAGAGGGGATAGATGCAGATATCCTGAGACAGCTGCTCGCACCATTTTCCGTCGGTGCGGAAGAGATAGAGCGCGGCGGAGTAACGGGCGCTGATATGTACGAACTAGGGCTTTCGGGCGGCAGCAACAGCTCCTCTTTAAGAGAACTGCTGGCGCAGGAGCTGGGTATGCCGAAGGGACTTTCGGCAAACGCCCTGCTGGATCTTATCAATTCTTTATACAGCAAAGAGGAATTTCTCCGCAAGGCGGAGAGCATATTATCATCACAGGGATAAAGGTGATACAGATGGATATAGAAAGACAGAAATCGGCGCCCGTGTATGAGGCGCTGGAGAGATTCAGACGTCAGAGGGTCGTGCCCTTTGATGTGCCCGGGCACAAGCGCGGACGCGGCAACCCCGAACTGGTGCAGCTTCTCGGCGAAAAGTGCGTCGGGCTGGACGTTAATTCAATGAAGCCGCTCGATAATCTCTGCCACCCGATATCGGTAATATACGATGCGGAAAAGCTTGCGGCTGAAGCATTCGGTGCGGCACACGCTTACTTCATGGTCGGCGGCACTACCTCATCGGTGCAGAGCATGGTGCTCACAGCCTGCAAGGCAGGCGATAAGATAATACTTCCGAGGAATGTACACAAGAGCGTCATCAATGCGCTGGTGCTATGCGGTGCCGAGCCTGTATACGTCAATCCCGAGGTAGACTCGCACATAGGCATTGCCCTCGGCATGGAGCTTGAACAGCTCAGGAAGGCAATGGACGAGCACCCCGATGCCGTTGCGGTGTTCGTAAACAACCCGACCTACTACGGCATATGCTCAGACCTTTGTTCCATCGTTAAGATGGCTCACGAGCACGGCATGATGGTGCTTGCCGACGAAGCCCACGGCACACATCTTTACTTCAACGAAAAACTGCCCGTTTCGGCTATGGCGGCGGGGGCTGATATGGCGGCGGTAAGTATGCACAAATCGGGCGGCAGCCTGACCCAGAGCTCGCTGCTGCTGCTCGGAGAGAACGTAAACACCCGCTATGTCGAGCAGATAATAAACCTGACCCAGACGACGAGTGCTTCCTACCTGCTGCTTTCGAGCCTTGATATCTCCCGAAGGAACCTAGCACTCAGAGGTCGCGAGTCCTTTGACAAGGTGGCTTCTATGGCGGAGTACGCCCGTGAGGAGATAAACTCCATCGGCGGATACTATGCCTACGGAAAGGACCTTGTAAACGGCGGAAGCATATTCGACTACGATGTGACAAAGCTTTCGGTATACACCCGCGATATCGGACTTACGGGTATCGAGGTGTACGACCTGCTGCGTGATGAGTACGACATACAGATAGAGTTCGGCGATATCGGTAACATTCTGGCATACATCTCCATCGGCGACAGGATACAGGACATCGAACGTCTTGTGGGTGCGCTTGAAGATATAAAGCGGCTATACTCCCGCCCTGTGTCACGCCTGCACAACGCGGAATACATCACCCCCATCGTGGCGGCTACCCCGCAGAAGGCGTTCTATTCCGAAAAGGAGCTTATCCCGATACGCGAGACAGCGGGACGCATCTGCGGAGAGTTCGTGATGTGCTATCCCCCCGGGATACCGATACTCGCCCCCGGCGAGATGATAACTCAGGAGATAATCGACTACACCCTGTTCGCCAAGGAAAAAGGCTGCTCGATGCAGGGACCCGAGGACGGCGAGCTTGAGAAGCTTAATGTTCTGGTGGAATGATCTTACTCTATATAGGAGGTACCTATGAAGATACTGAAGCTCATTGTTATTGAACTGCTGATAACGGCGGCGCTCATGCCCGTAGGACTGGCGGTCGATATGTACGCCGCAGACCATATCCCTGCCGATCAGCCGGGACACTGGGTGCCGTTTTTTTACACAGCATTTCCAATATGCGGCATAATACTCATGATCGCCATAGATATCATCATAGCAGTTGTCTGCCTTATAAGGGCTGCAATAAGAAAAAGGAATAAATGAGGTGAACGTATGGATTTCTGGTTTTCCGAATACCACACCGATAACGTAAAAATGTCTATCCGCGTCGAGAAGCATCTATTCTCGGGGCAGAGCGATTTTCAGAGGATAGATGTGTTTGATTCAGAGGAGTTCGGAAAGTTTCTCACTTCCGACGGCTCGGTGATCTTTTCCGAAAAGGACGAGTTCACTTACGACGAGATGATAGTTCATGTTCCGATGGCGGTACACCCGAATGTAAAGCGGGTGCTGGTCATAGGCGGCGGCGACGGCGGCGTAGCAAGAGAGCTTTCCTATTACGACGAGATCGAAGAGATAGACGTGGTAGAGCCCGATGAGATGTTCGTAAACGTCTGTCGTGATTTCTTCCCCGACAACGCCCGCGGTCTTGACGACCCGAGAGTAAAGCTGCACTTCCGCGACGGTCTGCGCTTTCTGCGCGGCAAGCATGACGAATACGACCTTATCATCAACGATTCCACCGACCCGCTGGGACACACGGCAGGTCTTTTCACAAAGGAATTCTACGGCTCATGCTTCAAGGCGCTGCATGATGACGGCATAATGGTATACCAGCACGGCAGCCCCTTCTTCGACGAGGACGAGGAAAGCTGCCGCGCCATGCACCGCAAGGCATTCCGCAGCTTCCCGATAAGCCGCGTTTATCAGGCGCACATACCTACCTGCCCTTCGGGCTACTGGCTGTTCGGATTCGCGAGCAAGAAGTACCACCCGCTGCACGACCTTGACGCAAAGCGCTGGCGCGACCGCCACATCAAGACCTGGTACTACACCACCAACCTGCACGCGGGCGCGTTCATGCTCCCAAAGTACGTTGAAGATCTGCTCGAGGAGGAAGAAGGCAGAATGAAGCAGGTATAGACCGACCGACCACCCTTTAGGCAACACATATATATGACCAAAGTCAGGAGGAATTTGACCATGAAATTATTAGTAATAGGCTGCGGCGGAGTTGCTTCCGTTGCTATCCACAAGTGCTGTCAGAACCCCGTGTTCACCGAGATAATGATCGCTTCACGCACAGAATCAAAGTGCGTTGATCTGGCTGAAAAGCTGCGTCCCACAGCAAAGGCAAAGCTCTTTACCGCTACCGTTGACGCTGACAACGTATACTCACTCATCGAGCTTATGAAGGAGTTCAAGCCGCATACCGTGCTAAACGTTGCACTGCCCTATCAGGATCTTACTATCATGGACGCCTGCCTGGAGTGCGGCGCGAACTATGTTGATACCGCGAACTTTGAGCCCGAGGACATCACCGAGCCCGCATGGAGAGCCGCTTATGACAAGCGCTGCAAGGAGGAAGGCTTTACCGCTTACTTCGATTACAGCTGGCAGTGGGCTTACTTTGACCGCTTCAAGAGGGCAGGTCTTACAGCACTGCTCGGCACAGGCTTCGACCCCGGCGTTACTCAGGTGTTCACCGCTTACGCTCAGAAGCATTACTTCGATGAGATACACTATATAGATATACTCGACTGCAACGGCGGCGACCACGGCTATCCCTTCGCCACCAACTTCAACCCCGAGATCAACCTCCGCGAGGTATCGGCAAACGGCTCATACTGGGAGAATGGTCACTGGGTAGAGACAAAGCCTATGGAGATAAAGCGCGAATATGACTTCGCGGGTGTCGGCAAAAAGGATATGTACCTGCTGCACCACGAGGAGATAGAGTCTCTTGCAAAGAACATCCCCGGTGTAAAGCGCATACGCTTCTTCATGACTTTCGGGCAGAGCTACCTTACACACATGAACTGCCTGCAAAACGTAGGTATGCTCGGCACCGAGCCCGTCATGTTCGAGGGTCATGAGATCGTGCCCATCAAGTTCTTAAAGGCGCTGCTGCCCGACCCCGCAACACTGGGTCCCCGCACAGTCGGCAAGACCAACATCGGCTGCATATTCAAGGGCATCAAGGACGGCAAGGAAAAGACCGTTTACATCTACAACGTCTGCGACCATCAGGAATGCTACAAGGAGACAGGCGCACAGGCTGTAAGCTACACGACGGGCGTTCCCGCTATGATAGGCACCGCTATGGTGGCAAGCGGCAAGTGGCGTGCTCCCGGTGTGTTCAATGTCGAGGAGTTCGACCCCGATCCTTACATGGAAGCGCTGAACGAATACGGTCTGCCCTGGGTGGTAGATGAGAACCCCGTTACGGTAGACTGATATGCCTGAGCTGATACACGATGCTCTCGGGCGGATAGCTACTCCCGCATATGTACTTGACGAGGGGAAGCTCCGGCACAATCTTGAGATACTGCGCGGCGTCCGCGAAAGAACGGGCTGCAAGATACTGCTCGCACAGAAGGCTTTCTCAATGTTCTCGGTATACCCGATGATAGCGGAATACTTAGACGGCTCAACGGCGAGCGGTATTTATGAGGCTCGGCTCGGGCGTGAGGAATTCCATGGCGAGGTACACGTTTTCTCGCCCGCCTACAAGCCCGATGAGATACCCGCCCTCAACAGGATATGCGACCACCTTGTATTCAATTCGGTAAGGCAGCTGTTCACATACAGGCAGTATTGCACGAGGGTGAGCGTGGGGCTTCGCATAAACCCCGAATGCTCGACGCAGAAGGAAGCGATATACGACCCCTGCGCCCCCAATTCGCGTCTCGGCGTCACCGCAGATGAGCTGTTTGCATACCCCGAAGCGCTGGGATATCTCGACGGACTTCACTTCCACACCCTCTGCGAGCAGGGCGCGGACGCGCTTGAAACTACTCTCGCGGCATTTGAGGAAAAGTTCGGCGATGTTATCTCCTGCATGAAGTGGATAAACTTCGGCGGCGGACACCACATCACCCGCGAGGATTACGATATCGAGCTGCTTGAAAACCTCATAATGGATTTTCAGGACAGCTACGGCGTGCAGGTGTACTTAGAGCCTGGCGAGGCGATTGCCCTCGGCGCGGGGTATCTTGTCACCGAGGTCATGGATATCGTCCGCAACGGTATGGACATCGCGATACTCGACGCTTCAGCCGCCTGCCATATGCCCGATGTTCTTGAAATGCCCTACCGCCCGCCGCTTTACATGAGCGGTCAGCCGAACGAAAAGCCTTACACCTACCGCCTTTCCTCACGCAGCTGCCTTGCGGGCGACATCATAGGCGATTACAGTTTTGACGAGCCGCTTGCGATAGGCGACAGGCTTTGCTTTGAGGATATGGCGATATACTCTATGGTAAAGAACAACACCTTCAACGGTATGCCGCTGCCCGATATCGGGATACTTCACGAAAACGGCAGCTATGAGCTTGTCAAGCGGTTCGGATATGAGGATTTTAAGGAGAGATTGTCATGATACTTTCGGGATACCCCGAGGGATTCCGTATGCCTGCGGAGTTTGAGCCGCACGAGGCTACGGTAATAATATTCCCCGAGCGTGCAGGCTCGTGGGGGCGCGACCCGCTGCCCGCGCAAAAGGCTTTCGCTCAGGTCATAGCCGAAGCTGCAAAGGACGAGCGCGTCTTCGTCATCGTCAACGACCGCAGCCGCGGCGCTGCGGCTTCACTGCTAAAAGGCAGTGATAACATAACGCTCATCGACATCGAAAGCGATGATGCGTGGGCACGCGACATCGCACCGACATTTGTAAAAAAAGACGGCATCGTGCGCGGCATAGACTGGCGCTTCAACGCATGGGGCGGCGAGGTGGACGGTCTGTATGTCAACTGGGAGCGCGACAACGCCCTCGCTTCCGAACTTTGCGGACTGCTGGGCTACGACTGCTTTGACGCACAGCACTTCACCCTTGAAGGCGGCTCGGTACACTCCGACGGCGAAGGCACGCTCATGGTGACCGAAAGCTGCCTGCTCAGCAAAGGGCGAAACCCCGACATGACAAAGGAGCAGATCGAGCGGGAGCTATGCCGATATCTCGGCGGAGAAAAGGTGCTTTGGCTGCCGCGTGGGATATACAACGACGAGACAAACGAGCACGTTGACAACGTGGCGGCGTTCCTGCGCCCGGGTGAGGTCGTGCTGGCTTGGACGGACAGCCCCGTCAACAGACAGTACCCGCTATCAAAGGCTTGCCTCGATTACCTTGAAAGCGTGACCGATGCACGCGGCAGAAAGCTGAAGATACGCAAGCTGCCGATACCCGACATCACCGTGAGGGTGACGGAGGAGGAGCTTGCGCGCTATGAGTTTGAAGAGGGCGAGGACGTGCGCGAGGTCGGCGAACAGCTGGCGGCTTCTTACGTCAACTTTTACTTCACAAACGGCGCGGTGCTGCTGCCGCAGTTCGGCGGCGAAAACAAGCTTTCGGATATGCAAGCGCTTATGCTTATGCAGGCATGGTGCCCCGACCGCCGCGTAGTGCCGATCGACGCGCGTGAGATAATACTCGGCGGAGGAAATATCCACTGCATAACCCAGCAGATACCGAAAGGAGCTGTGTGAAAGATGTCTGAAATAAAAGCCGCTGCGGTGCAGATGAGATGCAGCCGCGACGTTGATGAAAATATAAATACCGCCGACAGGCTGGTGCGGCAGGCTGCCGGTCAGGGTGCGAATATCATACTTCTGCCCGAGCTTTTTGAACGTCAGTATTTCTGTCAGGAACGCAGGTATGACTACTACGCCTTTGCAAAGCCGACGGCGGAGAATGATGCGGTAAAGCACTTTGCAAAGCTCGCGGCAGAGCTAGGGGTGGTCATGCCCGTCAGCTTTTATGAGCGCGAGGGCAACGTGCTTTATAACTCCATCGCGATGATAGACGCAGACGGCAGCATTCTCGGCGTTTACCGCAAGACGCACATTCCCGACGACCATTACTATCAGGAAAAGTTCTACTTCACCCCCGGCAACACGGGCTTTAAGGTCTGGGATACAAGGTTCGGACGTGTCGGCGTCGGGATATGCTGGGATCAGTGGTTTCCCGAGGCTGCCCGTGCGATGGCGCTGATGGGCGCACAGATACTCATGTACCCGACCGCGATAGGCTCGGAGCCGATACTTGAATGCGATAGTATGCCCCGCTGGCGCAGAGCCATGCAGGGACACTCGGCGGCGAACGTTATCCCCGTGATAGCCGCGAACCGCTACGGTCTTGAAGAGGTGGAGCCGAGTGAGGAAAACGGCGGTCAGAAATCGGCGCTTAACTTCTATGGCTCGTCATTCATCACCGATGAGACAGGCGAGCTTATCGCTTCGGCGGAGCGTTCGGGCGAATGCGTGATAACCGCCGAGCTTGACCTTGACGCCACCGACACCGCCCGCCTTGAATGGGGAGTGTTCCGCGACAGGCGCCCCGATATGTACGGAGAGATAACAAGATAATAAGCAAAAAAACAGACTTGCGGGTCGAGCGCAAACCTCCCAACCCCTGCCAAAGAAAAAACAGGTTTTTTGCCAAGCTTTTTCTCGTAAAAAAAGCTTGCGGGTCGACGACGTAAGCCTGCGGCTTAACGGCAGAGCCCTCGTCGCTCTCCGCAGAGAGCGAAACTCTCATACAACGTGCGCTCCGCAAGGGGTGAATTCCAAAACAGTCCTGCGGACTGTTTTGGAAGAGGGGACGCCCTACAAGAGAGGGCGTCCCCTTTGAGCAGCCCCGACCATCGCCCCCTCAAGCCTCCTGCGGCTTGACGATGAAAGCTTGAGGCTTAACGATGAAAGCTCCGCACAACACAGAAATTATAGACCCCAACCCCGTATGACCGTAACCGCCAACCAAACCCAGCCCCTAAAGAGAAAAGCCGAGGCTTCCAATGAAACCTCGGCTTTGATTATTAGAGCCATCTACTTGTACTTTACTACCGGTTACTATACTTCTCTACCAACGGCTGTAACTCTACTT
>JAILFN010000015.1 GCA_024697545.1 Ruminococcus sp. | reverse complement strand
TCCATCTTGCAGTTGCTGATCAGAAAATGAACATGAACATGGTCGGTATCGGTATGCACCGCAAACAGCACTTCGTAACCCTTGTTGTGAATAAAGTGCTCCGCGAAATCCCGCGCTATCTCAAACGCTGTCTTGTGATCGACGTTATCCAGCGGGTGAAAAGATATCGACATCTTGTGAGCGAGGATCGTGTTGTCCTTGTGCTTCGAGTAACTTTTACCGTTCAATTTCCTCGTGACAAGTATCCCGTTTGCGAAATTCTCACGGTTGCAGCCGAGGGCGGTGTAAAGCCCCTCGGAGGTTTTCCTCACACCGCTTTTGACCTGCTCCTTTTTCCGACCGAGCATATAGTCCGCCGCGGCTTTCAGCGCCCCGACCGACTTGCATGGCGCGTAATCCACATTGACGTTACCGAACGGCATTATTCCTCCACCAAGGGCTTGTCAAGGAACCTTGACAGCCTGTCCATCGCCGCGCAGAACCCGTCCTGCATTCTATGTAATTCTCTGAGCGCCTCGCCGTCCTGCATGATGTTCACCAAATAAGCCACCTGATTCAGATTCACGCCGATTTTCCGAAGCTCGTGCATTATCCCCTTGACCTTATCAAGAAACTGATCGAAAAGAACAACGACATTGCCATTCACGAGATCAGCGTGAGATTATTTTATTGGATTGCTATAAGCAAAGGCATAGCTTGTAATTTTCGCAGGCTTGTAATGCTCGGATTTGAGAAGAAAAATCTGAATCAAGCGTATCATAGTTATATATGTAAGTCAGGAGTCATTACTATAATTTTCGCTTTTGCCCTATCAAGCATAGTATTCCTATTCGCTGATATTACAGCTATTAGAATAATACTTGTAATATGGATACCGTTGATCGAGCTGATAACACTATTTACAGCGGCTGCAATAATCAATAGACGGTTATGGAGGAAATAATCATGGAAAGCATTATCAGCATAAATAACCTATCAATACAGCTCAAACAACGGGTGTTGATGCAGAACATTTCCTTTGATGTCGGCAGCGGTGAAGTAGTTTTGCTATCAGGCGAAAATGGTATTGGCAAAAGTTCAATACTGAAAAGCATTATGCGGTTGGAAACAGAAGGAAAAAAGATAAATGGTGAGATCATACACCATAGCTTCGGAAATATCATGGCTTTAGATGATACTGAACTCCAGCGGTATCATTCAAGCATTGCATACATACCGCAGAAAGATGAATACTCAGAAATTGGACGCATACAGGTACGAGATGTACTCAGCAACAGTGGCGAAGCTCATTCGGACAGCTATATGAGCTATTCAGAGGTCAATGACCTTATTGACGAGTGGCTTCCACGCCGAGGATATAACAGCAGAATTTTTGATGCCAAGTCTCGCCCTGGCAAATTCAGCGGTGGTGAGCAACGGCTTCTCCAAGTATTCTCCGTCATTGCAACCCGTTCAGATTCGGATTTGCTGATTATCGACGAACCGCTTAACAACCTTGACTTCGTAAACGCAAGGCATATAAGCAATCTTATCAATAAGGTGATCCACGAGAATCCGAAGATGGGCGTTTTAATGATAAGTCTTGCAGGATTTTCCCATTTATCACACGGGAGCTTAAGTTGACCGCTGATTGCATAAGCGAGGTTTCTGAGCCTTATACTTGTCATAGTTGATTTGGAGAGCCTGATGAAAACGGGTTTTATTAACCTTTCGCCAAACTCCGCAGTTTTTGAGCTGATATGAAAGGAAGTAAAACTATGAATATTAATACCGATTTGATAAAGAACAAGAAGTTTAATGGAGCAATATCAAATGATATACCTGATTCCGCAAACCTGAACCCATCAAGTACTGTACAAAACAGCGTAAATATGGTAAAATATATATATCAAAAACGCTGTGAAAACAGCACCCGGAGGGTGAGATCAAAAATGCGGAAAATCGAGTATTTTGCAAGCGATGAAAGACTGATCACACCGAGCGGATTATCGCTCGTGGGACAGGTGCTCGGCAAATCAGATCCGATCAAAAAAGCGAACCGTATGCGGACCGAAAAGCGTTCACAGCCGCAGATAAAAAACGGCGATATCATTCTGACCATGATCGGTCTGCTGTCGCTCGGAAAGTCGGATTTTGAGAACATCAATGAGTTTCACAAAGACGAGGAATTCTACAAGATCGCGCTCGGAATTGCCTATGGTATTCCATCGGAATCCTCGCTCCGCAATCGGCTTGATGGTATCGGTATGTCGATGGATCAGCAAATTCTCGCCGGCAATGTCGATATGTTTCTTTCCTGCGGCTATGAGCCATCGCCGCTTGCAAACGGTTGTGTCCCGGTGGATATTGATGTTTCTCCGTTCGATAATTCCGGCAGTCATAAAGCCGGTGTTTCCCGAACATATAAGAATTTTGACGGATATGCGCCGATTTTTGCCTATATCGGAACGGAAGGATATCTGTGCAATGCAGAGCTTCGTGAGGGCAAGCAGCATTGTCAGAGCGGCACGCCGGAATTTCTCTCCGAAACCATCGCCGCAGCGAAGCAGATGACGAAAAAGCCACTGCTGTTCCGCATGGATTCCGGCAATGATGCACTTGAAAATATGCTGCTTCTGCATTGGAATGACCCGCAGCTTAAATTCCTGATCAAGCATAATTTTCGCCGTGAAGACCGCTGTGCGATTGCCGAAGAATTAAAAACCGTATGCAAAGATGTGAAACATCCGAGAGACGGAAAAACGGTCTATATCGGCAGCACATGGCGGAATTTCGAGACAGAAAAAGACGGGAAATTTGCCATTCGTATGGTCTACGAGATTACAGAAAGAACGACAACTGCTGACGGTCAAGTGATGCTTTTCCCCGAAACAGAGATCAATATGTATTGGACATCGCTCGGCGTTTCCGATGAAGAAGTGATCGAGTTGTATCATAATCATGCTGTCTGTGAACAGTATCACAGCGAGATCAAGACTGATATGGGCATAGAGCGCCTGCCAAGCGGAAAATTTGAAACAAATGCGCTGATCCTGAAGCTAACGATGATCGCTTACAACATTCTGCGAATCATCGGGACAGCTGCCATGAAAGGAAACGATATGCCTGTGCGTCACAGCACTATAAAACGCAGAAGGATCCGAACAGTGATCGATAATCTGATCCTGATTGCCGGTCATTTGACAGATCACGCCAGGAGATTACGAATGTCACTCGGGCACTGTAATGGTTGGATCTGTACCTTTCT
>JAILFN010000021.1 GCA_024697545.1 Ruminococcus sp. | reverse complement strand
ATAGGCTAACTCGCAGGCAAAAATAATAGCGATATGTATCGCATAGTAGCTTGCAGAGGGCTTTTCTCCCTCTATCAGCGGTCTTATGATGCGGTACACCATAAAAAACGGCAGGACGGAGGCGATAAGTCCTGCAAACATCGCCCCCAGTGCCGCATAGGTGTACTTAATGTAACTGCCCATATAGGGCTTGATCTTATCAAACATCATTCATTTCCTTCCTCAGCATAATTACCTCTTTCCAGTTGAAGAAGCGGCAGACGATCCTGCAATGCTCCTCGATCTGCTCCCATGACATATCATGGATGATCGGCTCACAGACGCACGTCCAGAAGGATGAGATCAGAACATGAAATTCCTCTCTTGAGACTTCTGCTTTGGCAAGTCGTCGTTTTTTTGCTTCGGCGTAGAACTGCTCATAGGCATAGCTCATTTTAGTGACATATTCATGGTTGAAATTCTCGTATCGTGTCCCTGCTGCTTTATCTATCAGCAGAGTGAATGTATCACGATGCTGATACAGCAAGCTGAACAGCGGTAACATCGAATCATAGGTCATCTGCCATGAAGCGTATATCTCCTTATCCGAAAGCACAGAAAAGTCGATATCCGAGCGTTCCTTTACAAATGAATCAAGCTCTTCGGCTATATCGTCAACAACGGCACAGAATAAGTCCTCTTTGCCCTTATAGCGCTTGTATACTGCGCCGGTGGTTATGTCGGCATTCTCGCAGATGGTTTTCAGTTCTGCCTTGATGAATCCCTTGTCAAGAAATTCCGCTTCCGCACTGGCAAGCAGTCGTGGGTCGATACTTTTATCGGGAACTGACATAGGTATCCTCCTCTCATTGAAATCTGTATTACCGATAATCCGTTTATCATATTAGCATATACTAACCGATTTGTCAAGTGCTGCGGTCGAACTTTTTGCAAAATAGGCAGAATAGCTAAAATATGTTTGATGAAGTGTGAGGTGCAGTTGATTTACACAATAACATTAAAGCAAAAGGCTCTGCATCCCTGCAAAGCCTTTTCGCTGATTATTCATCTTCATTTATTCTGCCTCACTTTCTTGAAACAAAAATCAAATTCATATCATCAAGATTCGAGTTATCGGAACTATCAAACAAGTCTTCAAATTATATTATATATTTTTGACCCCATGATGATATTTCATAATAATATTTATCTTCAATTTCATCATAGATAACGCCGGTGATATTTACAAAGTATGCTGCGAACATACTCTGCCTGATTCCTTGCCTTGTTCCGACAACCCGTGATTATTATACGAGATCAATACGATATGCAACTGCACGCATCATTGATAAGATTGTCGATAAGAGTTTCGGTCGCGTCGGGGATCAGATATTGCTTACCGTTCAATGCCATAGCTATCAGTTTCAGATAATTGCAGAACAGCTGCCAATCGGGGGCTTCCTTCGGGGCGGCAAGAAAGGATATGATATGGAAAGCTGTCTTTTTGTCGTTTCCTTCATTTTCCATGTATTCCGAAGGCCATTTGGATATCAGCCAGCGAATGTGTTGCTCGTCAAGATATGAAAAAATATTGGGGTCTTCATCGGCAAGCCAATGAAGATAGGCATTAAGACCCTTTCGTGACAGTTTTCCCTGCTCTTCGAGAAAGTCCTGTATCTTGTTTTTTGATTCCTGCCGCTTGAAGATCATTACCTGATACAAAAATTCAGCTTTTGTCTTGAACAGGTTATAAAAAGTACCCTTTGCAACGTAACACGAACGAGTGATCTCTTCTATATTTACAGCTCGGATACCGCCCTCTTTCAGCAGTCGAAATCCCCGTTGTATCATACTGATACGAAGGGCTTCTGTTTCTTTTTCGGTAAATTTTGCTCCCATATATCCTCCGTGACCAGAAAAAACTTGAAAGTCATAGCTCTTCATGTATAATATTATTGTAGCATAAAATTACAGCTTTTGCAAGGAGGATCATTGTTATTATGAAAGAAAAGTACACGATAGCGAAAGACGGCTTTGTCGGATATTGGCATCCTTCGGATAAACATAAAGGAAAAGCACTGGTAGTATTCCCGGGGTCGGGTGCGGACTATGACATGACCTATAAAGGTTCACAGTTTCTGAGGAAAGCCGGCTGGAGCTGTCTTTTGGTCGCATTTGCAGGCTGGGATGGTTTGCCGGAAGACCCGGTATTAGCTCCCGTCGAATATGCAGAAAGAGCTGTAAAAGCTCTGATGGATAACGGCTATGAGAAAGTAGGATTTTACGGTATCTCGGCGGGCGCAAAATATGCTGTTACGGCGGCATCGTTGCTGCCGGAGGTAAGCCTTGTAATTTCCGCGTCGCCCTTTGACTACACGACCGAAGCCTTTAAGGGTACAAAAGCGTTAAATCAGTCTACATTCTCCTTTCGTGGGAAACCGCTGCCTTATGATCCGACCGTTACGCTCCATAGGAATATCATAAGCGTCCTGTTCCGAACGGCGTTCAACAAAAAATACGGAATTCGCCGAATGCTTAGGGGCTGCTATCAGGAGAACGTTCAGACAGAAAAGGCTCGTATAAAAGTGGAAAATATGCACGCCGATCTTCTTATGCAGTGCCCGGGATATGATGATTGCTGGCCGTCCGACGAAGCGGTGCCGAGAATGAAGGAGATCTTGAGAAAAGCAGGTTATCCTTATCGTGTACAGGCAACGGTATACCAAAAAGGCAGTCACCTCTTATGCGGTGATCTTTCCAAAAGTCCAAAGTACCTGAAGACCATGAGAAAGCTCCTTCAAGCAGAATATGCAGATCAGGCAGCCTGCAATAAAGCACGAAAGGACAGTATGAAAGAAGCGCTTGTTTTTCTGGAGGGGTGGAAATAAAGTGCCAAACATACAGATTCGGGCTTGAAGGTCTTAATAGCATTTAACGGAAGAATCTTTTCATATCTACTGAAAACTGATGATTTACCGTCAACAAATGTTTATGATCCAATAAAAAAGGAACTGTTGTGCAGCAGTTCCTTTTTTATGCTATACCTCGCTGTGTACCCCGTACTTTCGGTAGTCCAGAGGTGTCCTTCCTGTTTTCTTGCGAAATGCAGCAGAGAATTTCCCCGCCGTTTCGTATCCTACCGCAGCAGCGATATCAGCGATCTTCGTAGAAGGCTCGTTTTTCAGCAGATATGCTGCACGGTCAAGGCGGTAGTTTTTCATATATGTGAATATCGGGCTGCCGTAAACGCTGCCGAAGCATTGTTTCAGTGCGGTGGGGGCGATGTCGAATCTGTGAGCAAGCTCGTCGATGGTGTATGTCTTTGTCAGGTCAGAGGTCATAAGCTCGTGTATCGCGTGTATCTTCTCCACCTGTCCCTTGTAGAAATAAGGCTTCTCGGTCTTGTATTTGTCGATCTCCAGCGCGTCAAGAAAAAGCAGCAGTTCGAGTATCTTTATGCGGTAGTAATCGTGACGTATCTTAGAAGGCACATTGTACAGCTCCGAAAAGATATGCGCTATCTCGGGAGAAGCGGAGAGAACATAAGGCTCTTTGTAATGACAGTATTTCTCCGATATATCCGACAACCTTACATTAAAATCGCTGATGTAACCGTCAAGAGCGTTCTGCGCTTTGTCAAGGTCAAAGGCTATTGTCAGCCCGTAATAATGTTTCAGCGGGAAGTTGGCTATGCCGCTGTTGTGCCTTCCGTCGTCTATCCGAAGCTCTCCCGATGACAGATAGCAGACCGAGTCTTCCGATACGCCTGTTTCTATCCTGCCCTCACGGCAGTGGTCTATACATAGAAAGTTGCCTTTTTCGGCAAAATCCGAGCGGCAGCTTTCCATGTGGAAATTGTTGTGCATTATCATTATGCCGTCAAGCACCTGATACGCGGTCATTATGCCCTCTCCCGTATCGGAGGTCATACGCATTATCTTGCAGTTTTCTTTCTCGAAAACATCTGTGACATTCGTGCCGAAGTCTATATTTCCGATATCCGTTTCCATTAGACTATACCCCCTTTCATCGCAGTTAGTCTAGGCTGCCTGAATCATTATACATCATTATCGTGTAAAAATCAAGTGCTCTCACTATTCCCTGTTTTTCAACACCTCAGCGGGAGTTATCCTGTTCAGTTTCCGTGTCAGCATGGCACTGCTCACAAAGTACACCGCAAGCACAGCACTGTAAATGATAAGATACAGATAGGGCGGGAAATCAAGCACCATAGAGCAGGCGACATTTGAAACAAAGCTCGGGTATATGCTGTCCATGATGAGTTTAGCCAAAGGTATGCAGATAAGCGCACCCACAGCTACTATCGTCAGATTACCGTTGAGATACAGGCTCCTGACTTCTCTTTTGCGATAGCCGAATATCTTTATCAGGGATATACCGAATGAGCTGCGGTCTATCATCACACCCATCATAAGATACATTACGACAATGAATATCACAGTTCCCGCTATGAGCATGGTGTATATGAGCGAAGCCATTTGCTCTGCGAACACGCCTGCGCTCTTTTCGATGTCGGCTTTGCTTGTCACGCTGTACAGTCTGCCGCTGTCGATATCGAGCTCTTTGTCGGAGAATACAGCGTTGTAATAGTCCTCGTCCTTATCGAAAAGCCCGCGCATACTTTCTATATCCATGAATATCGTAAAGCCGGGCGAATACTGCGTAGTATCCGTAACTGTAAAGCTGTAGTCACGGTCTTCCGCCGCATCGGTAAAGGTCACTCTGTCACCCTTTTTATAGCCAAAACGTTCTACCAGAGAATTGTTCACTACCGCTTTGTTCTCGCCCTTTTCCGGGCGTGCGTCGAAGTATCTGCTGTCCTCTCTCAGACCGATGACGGTAACATCGAGGGTATTGCCCATGAATTCAGTTGTAAGTGTTTTCACGAACGCGCTCTCACCACCTGCGGGGACTTCTTCCTCGGGATATTTGTACAGGTACATATATTCATAGTGGGTATCCGCCGTGTTGTCGGTCTTTAAAGCTTCGCACATAACGCAGCTGTCAAAGCCGAGCATTATCACCAGCAGAGATACGAACATGCCGAATACCACTGTCACCGCCGAGCGCAGCTCCCGCACCATCTGACGAACTCTGAACATGGTGATAAAGTTCTTTGACCTGATATTGAAGCGCCGGCAGCTTGATGTGCTCTGCTCGTTTTTGATAAGCGAAAGCGCCGTGCGGGATAGCTTTTTGTTTATGACCAGTGTGTTTACCGCCGCCGATATCACAGGCGGCAGGACAAGCCCGTATGCCAGAAGATATGGCGCATAGTATATGTCATACTGCGGCAGTGAGAAATGTGAGTAGGCATCACTCAGCTTAGTGCCTATGCCTATGGGAGAGAATCCCAGCGCAGTACCCAGGATACCGCCGATGAAAGCTACTATAGTCGGCAGGGTTATATAGTGCCTCAGCAGATCTTTCTTCTTCACACCGAGAGCATACAGCGCACCGATAACAGAAGCTTCGTTCTCTATTCGATGTACAACGAAAACGGATATCACATAACCGAAAAGTATAAGTATGACAGCACCCGCCGCAAGCCCTGTGTTCCTGTGCATTTTCCTTATAGCCGCAGCGGCTTCGATACGCTTGTTGTCGGCTGCGGGAACAAAGGATATGAGGTCGTCGATATCAATGTCGAACACCACGTCCAGCAGCTCGTCAAGACCGTCGGCAAGCTCGTTCACACCCTCATCCAGCTTAACGGAGCCGTCCGCCGCTTCCCCTACGCCGTCAGTGTATTCCTTCACGCCGTCGCGGAATTTCAGCACATCGGAAAGGCTTTCTTTCAGCTTTGCAAGCTCCTCGGACTTCGTCGCCTTTATCAGCTTGTCAAGCTCGTCCTCGTAGTTTTCCTCGGTCAGGGTCACGGGAACTTTCATCTCCGCAAGCTTTGTATTATTCTGTATAAAATATCCGTCAACTATCTTCTGTGCAGCATCGATAAGCTCTGTACTATGCCCGTCAAGCTCGGTCATTCCGTCGGAGAGCTCTTTTGTCCCGTCGGAAAGCTCTTTCACGCCGTCTTCTATCTCTCGCTTGTCCGCGAGGATATCATCTATCGTTTCACGGAAGTATTCGTCCTCCACCTTTGTGTAATCAAGCTCTATGGAACGTATCTTGTCTTTAAGATCATCATTCGTAACATCGCTGCCAAGCTTGTAGGCATAGACGTATTCCTCTGCGGGAAGACCGCCATTTGCCCTGACATTTTCGCAGCACTCATCCGTAACGAATATCAGCCCGAAATATTTCGACTGCACCGCCGTGTCCGACAGCTTATCTTTCGGCTGCTCATAGTCGGGTACAGTGCCTATGCCCGTTACCGTGAATTCATATCCGCCTGCCGTCAGCTTATCCCCGACGGATATATCATTCTCTGCGGCGTATCTCTTTCCGATAACGCACTCGCTGTCAGTCTCCGCAAGCCTGCCCTCGTCGAGTATCAGCTTGTCTATGCTGTCACGGTTTTTGAACATACGCAGCTTTCTGTCCTCATCGACCTCGAGGTCGGTGTAGAACTCCGCCTGTATCTGTGTGCCGTCCTCGCTGAGCATATCAATATCTTCATCTGTCAGCGGGACGAACACGGTAAAGAAGCCGTCCTGCGTGTTGAACTTGCTGCGCTTTTCGTCGGTGCCGTGCAGCACAGTCTCCGCTGAGCCGACAATCCCGATCACCAGGTAGATCCCCATAGCGATGACCAGTATCAGCGCGAGATACCGTCCCCAGCCTGCCCGAAGATCGCGGGGCAGACGCTTTCCGAGCACCCTGTTCATCACAAGTCCTCCAGCTCGGCAGCAGGGACTCTGGTCTCGTTCTCGTAGTCCTTGCGTATCATGCCGTCCTTGACGATTATCACCTTATGCACCATGTTCTTGATCGAGTTGTTATGCGTAACGATGAGCATTGTGGTGCCGTATTTTTTGTTGATCTTTTCGAGAAGTATCAGTATATCCCGTGAGGTCTTTGAATCGAGCGCACCTGTCGGCTCGTCGCAGAGCAGCAGCTTCGGGTTCTTGATGAGCGCTCTTGCGATAGCGCACCTCTGCTGCTGACCGCCCGAAAGCTGAGCGGGGAATTTGTTCTGATGTGCGGTGAGACCCAGCACGTCAAGCAGCTCGTCCATATCAAGGGGCGAGTTTGTCAAATATCCGCAGACTTGAATGTTCTCACGGACTGTAAGGTTCGGCACGAGGTTGTAGAACTGGAAGATAAAGCCCAGATAGTCGCGGCGGTAGTCGGAGAGGTCGGCGGGCTTCAAGCCGAAGATCTCCTTTCCGTCAACTCTGACCGAGCCCGAGTCCATAGTGTCAAGCCCGCCGATACAGTTCAGGAGCGTAGATTTGCCCGAACCGCTTGTGCCCTGTATAACACACATCTGACCCTTTTCGATAGTCGTGCTTACACCTTTCAGCACCTGAATATAGCTGGTGTCTTTGCCGTAGCTTTTCTTTACATCGGTTATTTCAAGAAACATTTTCATCTTTCCTTTCCCTTTCATACAATTAGCTATTACTAACTATATACTGCAAAGGTCTGTAAAGCCTTGCTTTGATATGGATATTATACATGAAAGTCCTGATATATTCAAGCGCCAAAAAGGCGGAAATGTTCCATTCGGTCAGCGAATTTCTAAAAAGGGTATTCGGCGGTATGTGACAGCAAAAGGGAGCTTGCTCGTGAGAACAAACTCCGTTTGTTAGATTATTTGCTTTTTCTCACAACACGATGCTGGCGGCAGGATCCCGCCTTTTCAGCTTCAAATCTGTATTTGTAGACATCAGTGCTGCTGTTCCTGCACCGAGGACAGCCGTTGCTTGTGGTAGGGATGAAGCTGATTGCACGGTATCTGCTGAATGGAGGTTTGCGGTGCGGAGAGCAATGTTCCCGGGTCAAACTGTGGTGTATTCATCGTTTCATCTCCCTTTCCATATCCGCAAGCTGTTTTCTCAGCTCACGGTTGTCAATATCAAGCTCCATGATTCGCTTTTTCAGCTTCTTGATCGAAACATCGGCACGGCCGATCATATCTGCGAACCGCAGGAGCGTGTATTTCTATCTGCGCTGATTGTAGTGAAATTCGTAGCAGAGCGTTCCTGACGAAGAAACTCCTCAATGGTACGCTGTGTGTCGGCAAGGTCACGCGCCCGCTTATCCGCTTCACGAAACTGCTGATCTTTCAATGAACGCTCCCCAATAAGGGCGTTTATTTTTTTGTCCAGGCTCTCCACGGTCGGGATATTTCCGGAGGGGTAAAGCTCCAATACCTTAGTGCGGATTTGCCCGTACTCGGTAAGCTCTGCACTGTGTTCCTTGCGGTACTTCTTCGCAGCACTTCCACTGAGGGCTTTCAGCTCCTCGCCGTACACTTTCAGCTTGCGGTATTTCCGCAGGACTTTCAGCTTCACCTGCAAGTCCTCGATCTCTCCCGTGAAAATATAACAGCTATGCCGATGATGCTGACGAGGAAGAAATACTCGGTCAGACTTCTTTCTTTGAGAAGAATGATCCTTACTCGGATTAAAAATATATCCGACAACAAAACATTCCGTGCAGGAGTAACGAACCTGCAACATTTAGCCATTGCGTGTAGAGAGGAAAATATCAACGAAGTGATCGGCAGGCTCGCTTTTGAAAGAGCCTTAAATGAAACACTGGCGTAATTTTGTCGGTATGGTACTGCTTTGATTTGAAAGGAGTTACTATGGCAAAGCAGACCATTTATAACGCAGGAATTTACGTCCGCCTCTCGCAGGAGGATATGAGAGCCGGCGAATCCCTGTCAATAGAAAACCAGAAACTTATCCTCACCAAGTATGTCAAGGAGCAAGGTTGGAATCTCGTCGATACCTACGTCGATGACGGTTGGAGCGGTACAGATTTCGACAGACCTGCGGTGCAGAGATCGCTGTCTGATGCTCAGTCGGGAAAGATCAATCTTATTATCTGCAAAGACCTTTCACGCTTCGGTCGTAATTACATCGAGGTCGGAAGGTATGTGGAC
>JAILFN010000012.1 GCA_024697545.1 Ruminococcus sp. | reverse complement strand
AGTGAGTTAGTCGAGGCAAAGAGGATAAGGAGATGGGGGAGCGCGAGGGGGTAGGAACCTTAAGGGGAAAGTCCTCGACTACGGCGATAGCCACCCCCTCCTGTCCCCTTGTGGTTCCTATCCCCTCGCAGTCAAGGCGCGAAATGAACAGTCATATCAATCAAATATTCAGGGTGCATTTTGGCTTTTGCCATCGGTTGGGACTTTTGTTTGTTCCCTGAACGCTGAGTTTGTTACTGCTTTTTTGATAGCTCCTTGAATGCGAGGGGGACAGACACCAAGGGGGACAGGACGGGGAGGCTATCGGCTGCATTCCACATATGCTTCGCATATGCAGGACTTTCCCCCTAGGTTTCTGCCCCCCTCGCCTCCCCCCACTTCCTTACCCCTTTTGCCTCGAACAGCTCACTCGTGTCCGTACTGGATTTGATGGTGAGCTTTGGTGGTGGTTGCTATGGAGCGTTGAAAAAAGTTTGATGTGATTGTAAGTTTTCAGCCTCAGCTAACTCACTCGTGTCCGTACTGGGGTTGTTTGTGCGCTTTGGGGGCGGTCGCTATGGAGCGTTTATTGTTTGATTGATATGACTTGTAAGTCTCAGCCTTGAAAAGTTTGGTTTCTATGGTGCGTTGGATTGCCCGCCTGATGGCGGCGGGCTTCGTGGGGTTCACGATACGCCGGCGGTGAGGGCTGGACGGTATTTCAGGCAGATGCGGTCGGTGATGAGGGCTATGAATTCGCTGTTGGTGGGCTTGCCTTTGCCCGTTGAGACCGTGTAGCCGAAGAAGCTGTTCAGCACATCAAGGTCGCCGCGGTCCCAGGCTATCTCTATGGCGTGGCGGATAGCGCGTTCCACGCGGGAAGGCGTGGTCGAGAATTTCTTCGCGACAGCGGGGTAGAGCAGCTTCGTTACGCTTTCAAGCATCTCCTTGTCGCCGACCGAGAGTATTATCGCCTCGCGCAGATAGTGGTAGCCCTTGATATGTGCGGGCACGCCTATGCGGTGTATCATATCGGTGACGATAATGTCGAGGTTCGGCGGGCGGCGGTCGCGGACGCGCATACCCTCGCCGATGTCGCTGTCGATATCGAAAAGCGCCTTTACTCTGTCGCAGAGAAGCTCATTGTTAAAGGGACGCAGCAGATAATAATCCGCGCCGGCAGCCATGACCTGCTGTTCCATGAACTCGTTTATGTAAGCGGCAGTCACGATAAATCGGGGCTGCTTGCCGCCCGAGGAAGCTGTCTTCTTCATGACAGCTATGGCATCGAGAGAGGGCATGACGGCGTCCATTATAACGGCATCGGGCTGCTCTGAGGAGATAGCCGAGAGTATCTCCTCGCCGTCTTTCGGGCGGGTCAGGACGTAAAACCCGTGTACGCGAAGGTCGTGGGCACAGCTTATGCCGAACTGTGCGCTGTCGTCGCCTATCAGTATCTTTATCTTGTCGTTCATTGTAAGTATCCTCCGTATCGTGTGATCTTTTTGCGGCAGTGCAGCGCGCTTTGCCCTCCGCTTTCACCCCCTGCCACCGTTCGCGGCGGGTCGGTGTTGCTTTTTTTCTGTATTTATATCATAGCATACATTCTTGAGGAAAACAATCGTTTTTTGTCAGGTCGTCCAACTTTTTATCGACAAAATTGTGCATAATACACGGAAACAGCGTCCAAAATATCACAAATAGTAATATTTCGAACGCTTGTTTTCTTTTGTGACATTTTAGGACATTTTGTTCACAAACGTCTTTTCGGGTGCCGTCAGGAGCCTGTATCAGCCCGCCTTTCGCGGATCCTCCGCAGGCTTTGCGGCTATGACGTGGCGGTACATACGCTCGGCGAAGATGCCGTAGCCGCCCGTGGGGTCTTCGATTAAAACATGGGTGACAGCCCCCGCTAGCCTTCCGTCCTGTATTATCGGCGAACCGCTCATACCCTGCACGATGCCGCCCGCCTGTTTTATCAGCTCGGGGTCCTTTGCCGATATGACAAGGTCATGCTCGCCGCCGATCTTTTCTATCACGATATCAAATCTTTTGGGGCAGCCGTTGTCGGTCTGTGTGAGTATAAAGGCAGAGCCTGTGTGTACCTCATAGCTGAACGCCATCGGATACTCACGGGCGTTTTCGGGGATACTATCGGAGGTGCCGTAGACCCCCTCGCCGCAGTTTAAGGTGAGACAGCCGCAGTCGTCGCCGCAAAACTCTCCGATGAGCTGCCCTGGGTCGCCCGCCGCGCCCTTTTTGATATCGTTTATGCGGACGGGTGATATCGTGCCGTGGGAAAGCGGCAGCGGTTCATGGGTATCGGCATCGCAGACAGAATGTCCAAGCCCCGCAAACACGCCCGTTTCGGGGTCGATGAAGGTCATGGTGCCTATCCCCGCCGAGCTGTCCCGCACCCACATACCCGCGCGGTAGCAGCCCTCGCTAAGCACAGGCGTTATGCTGGTCTCGCGGGTGGTGCTGCCGCGGCGGTATTTTACGGTGCAGCTGCTTCCGCCCGAGTTTTTTATGACATCGCAAAGCTCTGCGTTGGTGCTTACCGTTTCGCCGTTTACCGATTCTATCACATCCCCGACGCGAAGTCCCGCATCGGCGGCGGGGCATTCTCCCGATAGCTTTTTCATATCTATTATCATGACGCCGTCGGTCACAAGCTTTATCCCGAAAGCGCTTCCGACGGCTGCAAGGCGAGGTCTTTCCACCGTCTCCTCCTTTATACTTTTGATAGGCACGCTTCCTAAAAGCTTTACGTTAAGTCCCGCGGGGACGGAGCGTTCGGCGGTGACGGGTACTGCTGTAGAGAACTGCGGCAGGCTGCCGTCGTCCATGATGCTGTCGGGCAGCTTTCCGCCGTAGTAGCCGACGCCCAGCATCGCGGCAGAGCATACCCCCGCGACCACGGCTGCTATCGCCTGAGTTATTTTTTTGATACTGTGCATTTTTTTAGGTCCTCCGTTTTTTTGAAGATCTTACGGTCTTATTCTTGACCGAAAGCGCGGCTTCATTCCGACTATTATTTTCAATGGAAAGAGAGGCAAAAAAAGGTGTTGATTTATTCACGGGAATGTGGTACAATATAAACCGAGATCACATATATATTATAAGTTTGCTGCGAGGTGTAAAATGTCAAAAAAGGATAAGCTGAAAAAAGAAAAAGCCCGCCAGACGGAGCGCAAGCGTCTGGAGGAGCTTGAAGAACAGCGTGAGCGTGAGGAGGCAAAGTACAGGCAGAGCCGTGCCGCAAAAAAAATGCGGCGTGCGGCAAAGCGCGGTTATCCTAACGGGCTGATGATATTCTTTACGGTGCTGATGCTGATAAGCTTCGGCTATTCGGGATTTTTCTATGGCGGCATCATGATAGTCGGGCAGTTCACGGGCGCGGCAGAGGTGATGCCCGCGCACACGGGGCTTATGATGCTCATAGCAGATGTGCTGATGGCAGTTGGCATAGTGCTTTCCTTTGCGGGAAAGTACATCATGCAGGGCATATTCACGGTCGGCGGGTCGGGGCTGTACCTCATAGCGGCGCACCGCGTCATAGCTGACATTCAGGCAAGGCTTGAGAAATACTATGTCGAGCCCGAGCTTCAGAGCATGGACAAGACCTATATGAAATACTGCTATCCGATAATAATAGTAACGGTATTCGGCGCGGCGGTCATGGTCATCGCACTGACAGCGTACATACGCAAAAAGAAGCGGCTGAAAAGAGAAAAGGACAATGCCCCTGTCAAGAGCATTATTGAATAAAAAACACCCCCGAAGCTTTTCAAAAACGCCTCGGGGGTATATTTTAGGGGTGTGCCGACACTAATGACGGCACACCCCGAGATCTTTTTATATCTCTATCCCGTCCTGATCTTCAAACAGTGCGGTGCGGAGGTATTTGTTTGTGGTATCGGAGGGCGGCTTCAAAAGGTCTATCTCCCTCTGCTGATCTGTCTTGTCATCGGGCTTTATTATGAGCTTTATCGCACGGCGGCAGTTTACAGCGACAGACTCGGTATATGCGCCGCCCGCTTCGCCGTCGAGGGTCCATGATATCGGCTCGGGGCTGGTAAAGCTCACCTTCGCGGATTTGAAGGAAAGGAAGTTCTTTGTGTTAAGGCGGTTTAGCAGAGCGTCGTTCAGCGTCTGCTGGAGCGCCAGCGGGGTCGAGGGCGTGCGGACGAGAGTTACCTCAAAAAGTCCGTCATCGAAGTAAACGCCTTCACGCATGGGCACCTTCATTCCGCCTATCGAGGTGGAGTTTGATACGATGCCGAGCAGGAAGTTGCCCGATTCCTTTATGCCGTCATGCTCTACGGTTATATCCATTCCCTTGTAGCTGCCTGCGGTGAAGCGCTTTATGCCCTCGGCGATATATGCGGCATGACCGAAGATGTTTTTTGCATCCTGCGGGGTAACGTAGGGTACATCGGTGAATATGCCGAAAGCCGCAACGTAAACAAAATAGCGCTGCTTGTTGAACTGCCCGACATCATACTCAAAGTATACGCCGTCAACTATGTCCTGTGCGGCATCTGTCATGTTTGTTGATATCCTCATAGAAGCCGCAAAATCATTGGTCGAGCCTGTCGGGATATACCCGATGGGTATCATTTTCGGAAGCTGCATCAGCGCGGTGACAGCCTCGCTCATCGTGCCGTCGCCGCCGCTTACCGCAACGACATCAAAGTTCATGCCGTCTTCAAGTATCTTGCGGTAGCCGTCGCGGGGCTTCTGCGTGGGGTAGGTGACTACTTCAAACCCGCCGCGGGTGAATATATCGACTATATCAAGAAGCGCGTTTCTTATAAGACCCTTGCCTGAACGCGGGTTGAATACGAAAAGCATTTTCTTCATACATGGTCGCTCCTTTATCTTATATCTGTTTTCTTTAATTATAGCAGTCCGCCGCCCGATTGTCAACAGCCCCGTGAAGATATCAGGAAAATATTTGATATATATGTCTGCGTGCAGGCAGATCACCGCAGCGGGATTCATGGAATAATACAGAAAAACACCCTGTTGTCTTGCAAATATCGGCGTTTTGATAACTGTGTTTTGCTTGACACTTCTGCGGGGATATGATATAATTAAAATGTGTTTGTATAAATTTTTGTATAAATAATTTAAGGCAACACTGCACAACTGCCGGCAGATTTTTAGTCCGAACGCAGTTTGTGCGCTATTGCCTTAAACCGGAACGGGGGCTTTGTCGCAGTGGGTACAGCGGGAATAAAACAGAAGCTGCGTGAAGCGGTAAAGCTTATAGCTTTCCGCGCGGTGTATCCTGCGGCGTATGCCATCGGCTGCCTCAGACCGATGGACAGAGAGCTCACCCTTTTCTGCGAGGTCAGGCACGGGTTCCTGACCGACACATACATACCGATATATAAAGAGCTTCAAAAGCGCGGCAAGCGCTGCGAGGTCTTTTACATACACAACAATGCGGGCGGCATGGGGTATCTTATGAGATACTTAAAGCTTTGCTTTGTGCTGCCGAAGGCGGGCACTGTACTCATAGACGATACCTGCAATCTGTTCGGGGCGTTCGGGCTTCGGCGAGGGTGCAGGCTGATACAGACATGGCACAGCTGCGGCGCTTTCAAAAAATGGGGATATTCGATAGCGGGGCTTTCCTTCGGGCAGGATCCCGAGGAGCTTGACAGGTACCCCGCACACACCAACTATTCGCTCGTGACGGTCAGCAGCCGTGAATGCATACCGCATTTCAACGAAGCTTTCGGTTTTGACAGGAGCGGGCGTAAATGTGTGAAGGCTACGGGGGTCGCGAGAACCGACTATTTCTTTGACGAGAGCAACCGCGAGGCTTCATTCAGAAAGCTTTACGAAAAATATCCGCAGGCGAAGGGGCGCAAGGTACTGCTTTATGCACCGACCTACCGCGGCGATGCCGATGACGCTCAGCCGCCTGAGATGTTCGATATAAAGAAAATGGCGGATGCACTGGGTTCGGACGCGGTGCTTCTGATAAAGCAGCACGGGTTCGTGGCATCAAAAACGCAGATACCCGAAAGCTGCCGCGATACCGTATTCGACGTGAGCGACACCATGAGGATAGAGGAGCTTTTGTTCGTGAGCGACGCTGTCGTTACCGATTATTCCTCGCTGATATTTGAATACTCGCTGTTTTTAAGACCTATGGTCTTTTACGCATACGACCTCGATGAGTTTTACGATTACAGAGGTTTCTATTATAAATACGACAATGATTTTCTTCCCGGGCGGATAGTCCGCACGGAGGAGGGGCTGCGTGAAGCCTGCGTTTTGGCGCTCGGCGGTGCCGATGACGGACAGCGGGCACAGCTCAAAAGATTCAGGGACAGGTTCATGGGCGCCTGCGACGGACATTCGGCAGAGCGCATAGCTGACTATATCACACGCAAAAAATAACGGCAGCCGCGGCTGCGTTGGATACAAAAATTCTGACAGCGCGAGCTTTTCTCGTGCGGCGGTCGGCGGCTTTTTCTCAGCCGTGCGGGATCGTTCAAGCAAAGGAGCATATTGATGAAGTTCGGAGTTATAATGCACAAGACGACACAGAATATCGGCGACGATATCCAGACCTTTGCCGCCATGCAGCATTTGCCTCACACCGACTATTTTCTTGACCGCGAGTGTCTTGATAAGTTCGTGACCGAGGACGGCAAGCCTGTCGCAGTTGTTATGAGCGCATGGTATATGTGGAAGAAATGGAACTGGCCGCCTTCCGACTATATAGTACCGCTGCTGGTGGGTATGCACTATTCGGATCATCAGAAATCGGAGCAGAATGCAAGCCCCGTGAAGTATCAGTTCATGACGGGCTGCGGCAAGGAATACATGAACGCCCACGGCCCCGTGGGCTGCCGCGACAGAGGTACTGCCGATAATTTCAAGAAGCTGGGGATAAACAGCTACGTTTCCGGCTGCATCACTCTTACACTTCCGAAGATGGAGATCAGAAAGCCCGAAAGGGAATACATCTGCGCCTGCGACCTTCCCGACAAGGTGCTGGCAAAGCTTAAAGAGCTGACGGCAGGCAGCGGGATAGATATAATCGAGACACACCATTACAAGGATTACCGCGAGAGCAATGCGACATGGGAGGAGCGCGAAAGGGCGGTCGTTGAACTGCTGACGCTTTACCAGAACGCAAAGTGCGTCGTTACAAGAAGACTGCACTGTGCGCTTCCCTGCCTTGCTATGGAAGTGCCCGTGTTCGTGATGAACAAGCATGATGCGCCCAAGTCGGGCAGGTTCGATCCTTATTACAACTGGCTGCGCCACTGCACCTTCGACGAGTTCGCAGCGGGCAGGTTCGATTATGACTTTCTCGACCCGCCCGAGAACAGCAGGGAGTATTTAAAGTACCGCGAGGGCATTACAAAAGCCATTGCGGATTTCGTTGAGAAATACAAGGACGACGAAGGCTCTCCCGAGGATCACGTTCTGACAGATTACAGCGCCGAGGAGCTGACGCGCTGGCGTGCGGACACCATGCGCGAGGTCATGAACGAATGGTTCGGCGTTACCGTGCAGGAAGAAAAGCAGATAAAGATATTGAAAAAGAAACTGAAAAAGTTCAGATCGGACGAGGAATATATCGCGAAGCTTGAGGAAGAGAACAAGCTGCTCAAAAAGGAAAACCAGCATCTGAACAATGTGATGTCCTGCCGTTCCGTCAGGATGGCGGTAAAGGTCAGGAACGCTTTTGCGGGTGAGAAAAAGAAAATAAAGCTGTGATGTCACGGTGTGGCATCAGGGGAGAGTAATAAATGAAAAGATACCTTATCAGGGGCGGCAAACTTCCGACAGACAAGCTTGAGACTGTCGAATATTTGCAGCGCAACGTTATGGGCACAAATTCGGGAAACTTCCTTTATCTTCAGGGCATAATCAGGACTTTGATGCTTGAAGAGGGTGTGAGCTTCGGCAGCACCAGATATCAGACGGTATTCACCGATGAGGAGATAGATGCCATAAATCATGAGTACGACGGATACATCATACCTCTTGCCGACGCATTCAGAATGGATTTTGTCACCGAGCTTCAGAATATGACGAAAATGATAAAGAAGCTCGATATGCCCGTATGGCTGATAGGCGTGGGAGTTTCACGAAAGGCGATAGAGACCGTCAGGGCGGAGGCGGAGCTTGCCGAGCGCAAAAAGGCATGGCGCGAGGGTATGCTGACAGAAAAGCCCGAAGGCAGGATAGTGCTCAGCACCGCGGTAAAGAAGTTCATAAACGCGATACTCAACAAGGGCACCGTGATAGGCATAAGAGGTGCCGACACCGCGGAGTTTTTGAGCGAGCTGGGGTATATAGAGGGCGAGCATTTCCGCATCATCGGCTGTCCTTCAATGTACACCTTCGGAAAGCATCTGAAGATACGCGACACCGAAAAGGGCAGGGATTGCCCCGTTGCTTTCAATCTTTCACAGTCGATGAAGGCGAGAAAGTTCATCACCCGCGCGAGAGGTGAATTTGACGACGTTATATATGTGGGTCAGGTGATGGCAGAGCTCCAGACGCTTTACTGGGGCAGCGATTTCAGGGTATACAACACCGATGAGGACTGGGACGTGAACAACATGACCTTCCCCTCTACCCTCGACCACCCGCTTTACAGGGAGGACAAGGTAAGGTTTTTCGTGAACGTCCATGAGTGGGTGGATTTCATGAAGACCCGCGACTTTGTCTTCGGCACAAGGCTTCACGGGAACATAGCGGGCGTGATAGCGGGGACTCCCTCGCTCATGATAGCAAAGGACAAGCGCATGAAGGAGCTTGCAGAGTTCCACGGGCTTTGCTACATCATGGATAACCACCTGAAAAATTACAAGGATATACACGAGCTCATCGCGGACACCGATTTCCACAAGCCCGAAAAAAAGCACGAGGAGAACTTCCTGAACTTCCTGGATTTCCTTGCTGTCAACGGGCTTAAAACGATCTACGATGAAGACAGGGACAGGGCGGACGCGCCGCTTGACAGAATGATAGCTGAGGCTGGGGTGGCTAACCCGATAAAGTCGGCTATACATTGCAGCCAGCGTGAGATAGCCGAGAGGATGCTGCCCACCATCGACATTTTCCGCGAGGAGCGGCTTGACATGATACGCTCGATAAGGCGCAGGAACATTGAGCTGAAACATCTTTACAAGGTGCTCGACTGCCGCCCGATGAAGGCGACTATAGGCATGAGGAATGCCGTAATGCCCAAAAAGCGGAGGATAAAGATAAAGAACCTGTTTGAAAGAGAAGCGGCGGTGGCTCTTAAAAACGAGCTCGCCGAGGCTGAGCTTGAAAGAGAGCTTGAGTCGCAGTAAGTATACAGGCGATACCGCATTGAGCGTGCATCGGCACGCGGATATGCGAAGCTGTTCAAATGATAATTATAGCAGATGTCAGATGCGTTCTGGCACTGACTGTAAAACGGAGGCTTTTAAATATGATTTACGGAGCAATGCTTGCGGGCGGCAGCGGAACGAGAGTAAAAAGCTCGAACGTGCCCAAGCAGTTTATCGAGATAGACGGTATGCCGATAATCGTTTTTACACTTATGGGTATGCTTAAAGTGCAGCGGTTCGATTATATATACATCGCGGCGCGTGAGGATTACATCGAGTACCTTGAAGCCAAGGTGAACGAGTTCGTAAAGGACCGCCACCGCGTCCGCATAATCGCGGGCGGCAGGGAGAGAATGGATTCTATACACAACGTGACCTCTTCTATCGAGCGCGATGAGGGCATCGGCGAGGACGACGTTATCGTTATCCACGACGCGGTAAGACCCTTTGTCACCGAGAAGATACTCAATGACAGCATCGACTTCGCGGGGAAATACGGTGCCTGCGTATGCGGACTTCCCTGCGCGGACACTATACTTCATTCGGTAAAGGGCGATGTCGTTGACGATATTCCCGCAAGAAGCGAGCTTTTCTGCGGACAGGCTCCCGACAGCTTCCGCCTTAAAAGATTCATCGAGATGCAGGACGCACTTACCGATGAACAGAGGGAGAAGATCACGGGAACTTCGCAGATATGCACCATGAACGGTCAGCCCATTTATATAATAGAGGGCGACGCGATAAACTTCAAGATAACCACCGACAGCGATCTTACTATGGTAAAGATGCTGATGAAAAAGGACAGAAGATAACGCCCGTACGTTATGCCTGCCGCTTTGAACGAGACTGCAAAACGGGCAGCTGCCCGACAGTATAGAAAGAAGGATCATTAAAATGAAAAGTCTGTTAAACAGCTATCCTGCAACGATGAAGACGCTGAACCTGCACGGTGTCGGCGACCTCAGATACGAAGACCATGATGTGCCGGCACTTGAGCCGGGTACCGTGCTGCTGAAGATCAAAGCCTGCGGTATCTGCTCGAGCGATATACCGCGTATCTTTACAAACGGCACCTACCACTTCCCCACCGTTCCCGGGCATGAGTTCTCGGGACAGATAGTGGCGGTAGGCGACGGCGTTGACGAAAGCCTGCTCGGAAGACGCTCCTGCGTGTTCCCCATGCTGCCCTGCCGCAAGTGCAGAGCCTGCCAGAGGCAGGAATGGGCACAGTGCTCGGGTTACAGCTACTTCGGCTCGCGTCAGGACGGCGCGTTCGCGGAGTATCTTGTGGCTCCCGTATGGAACCTCGTGCCCTTTTCGGACGAGCTTGATTACCGCGTTGCGGCACTCTGCGAGCCCGCTGCGGTATCCATACACGCTGCGAATCTCGGCGGCATAAAGGAAGGCATGAACGTAGCCGTCGTAGGCACGGGCACCATAGCTCTGCTCATCGGATTCTTTGCGAGAAAGAGAGCGGGCAGCGGCAAGGTCATAATTCTCGGACGCAATGCCGAGAAGCTTGAGTATGCAAAGAAGCTGGGCTTTGATATAGTAAACACCAAGGAGCAGGCAGCCGACGAGGGCGTTAAGGCGCTGACCGACGGCGTGGGCGCCGATGTTGTCATAGAAGCGGTAGGCACCAATGAAGCCATTGAGAACTCCGTCAAGTGTGCGGCAGCACTCGGCACCGTTGTGCTGGTCGGAAATCCCTATGACGACCTTAAAATGGAGAAGAACGTTTACTGGTCTATCCTCCGCAAGCAGATAACCGTCAAGGGTTCATGGAACTCCAACTACAACGACCGCATCAACGACTGGAAGGAAGCCATCGGCGAGTTCGAGACATCAGATTTGGACTTCCTGGGGCTCGTTACACATACCTTCAGGCTGGAGGAGCAGGAGAAGGCGTTCGGCGTTGTAAGAGATCCCAAGGAGTTCTCTATCAAGGTAATGTTTACAATGGACTGATGACCGCAGAGGGGCTGCGGTAATGTACAGAACAATGCCGTCTGTCAGCAGGAGCGGACGCTTTTTGCAAAGCTCGGGATACGATGGCGTTCGGGTATTTATGGGAAAGTGAAGAAGAAAAAAATGAGTAAGAATTTGGAAGAGCAGGAACAGAAAAATATACAGGACTTAGCCGACAGAGAGCGCGCGATAGCAAAGCGCCGTGCGAAAAAGGCACCGATCGCTTTTATAACGGGTATCGAGTTCAAGCGCGTTATACTGCATATGTCGGGGCGCGTTGAGGGCATCGACCCCGAAAAGGAGTACGGTGTAAGATTCGTGACAGAGGGCAGAGACAAGATGTTCTACCCCGATCACTTTGATATGGACGGCGACAGCTTTACGCTCTCGACCAACCTTATGTGCAATACGGGTGAGGAGCCTATCGCTTCGGGGCACTATTATATGGTGCTGTTCGAGGTATACGGCGGTCACCGCAAGGAACTAAAGCAGCTCGACCAGACGGGCGAGAGCCGCAACGTCAGGCGCGGCGACAAGATATACCGCATAAAGCTTGACAAGGATGGTCATGTTGTCAGCAAGAAAAAGCTCACGAAGGAATACCCCGCTTACATAGCCGAGGGCTATGAGGGAGAGCTTGACAACGAAAGTACAAATCCGTGGAACTATAAGCTCAGCCGCGGCACGGGCAATCATTTCTTTATGATCTCGGCGCAGGATATGGACACGGCGGAGTTTTACTTCAACGTAGATTACAAGCCGCCCAAGAGACCGCTCAGACCAGATGAGCTGAGAAAGAAGCGCAGGGATGACAAGCGTTCAAAGCGCAGCAAGAAGATAAACGAGTTCAAGAACGCGGCGTTCCAGTGGGTGTTCAGATACGGCGTGAAGCACGCAAAACATGAGGGCAACGTGATACTCTTCTGCTCGGGCTCACGCGCGGAGATAGGCGGAAATGAGGAATTCATCTACAAGCGCATGATAGAGCGCGACCTTGACAAGCAGTTCAAGTTCCGCTT
Organism: Ruminococcus sp.; assembly: GCA_024697545.1. Taxonomy (GTDB): domain Bacteria; phylum Bacillota; class Clostridia; order Oscillospirales; family Ruminococcaceae; genus YE71. Next base: position 6,508 of record JAILFN010000012.1, on the reverse strand, counting down.
TGATTTCAAGGAAAGCATAACGACGGGACACAAGCCGCTTGAAATGATACGCTTTGCCTACTACCTCGGAAGCTCGGATATCATACTCATAGACGACTACTACCCAATAATATACAAGGTCGATTATCCCGAGACCACCAAAATATTGCAGGTATGGCACGCCTGCGGTGCTTTCAAGTCGCTGGGCTTTGAAAGACTCGGAAAATCGGGTGCGCCGCCTTTCAATACAAGGGTACACAAGTGCTACACCCATGTTCCCGTAAGCTCGGAGCATTCGGCTAAGCACCACGCGGAGGGTTTTGCCATAAGCGAGGACAAGTTCTACCCCGTCGGCATACCCCGCACCGATATATTCTTCGACGAGCAGTACAAGCAGGACACGAGAGAGAAGATGTTCGCGGAGTTCCCGCAGTGCGTGGGAAAGAAAAAGGTTTACCTCTATGCACCGACCTTCCGCGGCGACAATGCGCTGAACGCACGCTTCCCCTTCGACAAGTTCGATCTTGACAGGTGGGGAAAATTCCTCGAGCAGGAGGATTCGGCGCTTATCATAAAGCTGCACCCCTTTGTTAAGGAGCGTGTCGAGATACCCGAGAAGTACCGCGACCGCATCGTTGACGCTACCGATTACCGCGAGGTAAATGACATACTCTTTATCATAGACGTGCTCATAACCGATTACAGCTCGATCATCTACGAGACATCGCTGCTCAAAAAGCCTATGCTTTTCTTTGCATTCGACAGACGGCACTATGAGGCGACCCGTGATTTCTACGAGCCGTATGAAGACCTTGTCCCCGGCAAGATAGTATATGACTTTGATGAGCTTCTTACGGCTATGAAGAACGAAGATTACGACTATCACAAGATGGACGCATTCATAAAGAAGAATTTCAAATACACCGACGGCAAGGCTACCGACAGAGTAATAGATCAGCTCATACTCGGAAAGCCTGCTGAGGACTGACGTGACGGCAAACGGCAATGATCTTACAACAGAAAGGAAATTACTATGAAGGATAAGGGAAAGATCTCGGTATCCATGATGTGTGTCAGACTCGATCTGACTATGGATTACCTAAAAGCATTTGAAAGAAACGACGTTGAGCTGCTGCACATCGACGTTATGGACGGCACCTTTGTGCCCAATATCACCATCGGCGTTGACTATGTAAAGCAGCTGAGAGAGATAAGCCGCCAGCCCTTTGACTTCCACTTTATGGTGGAGGACCCCGAGGAGAAGATGCCCTGGTTCGATATCAGGGAGGGCGACCTCGTTTCGGTACACTGGGAATCCACAAAGCATATCAACAAGTGTATGCAGTATATCAAGAGCCGCGGCGCAAAGGCAAGCGTTGCCCTCAACCCCGGCACTCCGCTGTTCGTGCTCGAAGAGGTATACGACTACCTCGACGCTGTGCTGCTTCTCAGCGTAAACCCCGGCTTTGCGGGTCAGAAGATAATCCCCTCTGTATTCAAGAAGGTAGAGAGGATGCGCAAGCAGCTTGACGATATGGGCAGAGAGGACGTTACCATCATTGCCGACGGCAATATGTCCAACGAGAACGCAGAGCTCATGTACAACGCAGGCGCAAGGATCTTCGTTGCGGGAACTTCCTCCATCGTAAAGAACACCATAGACGGAGTTGACGACCGCATCGCAGCTATGCGTAAGAGCATAGGGTACTGAGGGCAGAGCCTTCAGACTCCCGCCGGGGGGGACCTGCAAAACGACCCTTCGGGTCTTATTTGCTAAGAGTTCTCTTTGAGAACTCCTGCGAAGGGTTACCTCTGGATTCTTCCTGAAACTTCTCGCTATTTTTGTGATTTGGGGCTTTAGCCCCAAATCGCAAAAATGACAAAAAAGTTTAGGAGGGGGTTCGGGGGAGACCCTTTTCAAAGGGTCCCCCCGGCAGGGGTTTGGGGACGGAGTCCCCAAGAACACTACACTACACTAGGGATCAGGTGATATAAATGGAGAAGAAAGGGCTTTGGCAGCGCGTCAATAAAGAGCGCTACCTTATGCTGTTTGTCGTATCGTTCGTCGGGATGATGCTCTCATTCCTGCCGACGATGATAAAGAACGGAGGTATATTCCTCTACTACGGCGATTTCAATTCGCAGCAGCAGATGTTCTACTTCCACGCGAATGAGATGGTAAGGGCAGGCAACCTCGGCTGGGACTGGGGTACAGACCTCGGCTCTAATTTCATAGGGTCGTATTCCTTCTATCTGCTCGGAAGCCCGTTCTTCTGGCTCTCGACATTGTTCCCGATAGGCATGGTCAGGTATCTGATACCGTGGCTGCTGGCGCTAAAGACCTCCGTTGCCGCCATGACCGCCTATGCTTACATCAGGCGCTTTGTAAAGAACAAGGATTCGGCGTTCATCGGCGCTATGCTCTACGCATTCTCGGGATTCCAGCTTTACAATGTCTTCTTCAACCACTTCCATGATGTTACGGCTTTCTTCCCGCTGCTGCTGCTTACCTTTGAGCAGCTGACGCAGGACGACAGGCGAGGGGTGTTCGCACTTTGCGTGGCTCTCTGCGCCTCTATCAGCTACTTCTTCTTTGTCTGCGAGCTTGTATTCCTCGTGCTTTACTTCTTCATACGCTGCCTTGACGATGATTTCAAGATGAACTTCAAGGCATTCACCCTGCTTCTGATAGAGGGTGCGCTCGGCGTGGCGATATCCTGCATCATATTCCTGCCCGCCTGCTATGACGTTATAAACAACCCCCGCGTAAATTCAAGGCTTTACGGCACCGACATGATATTCTACGGCGAGAATGTACGCATACCGCGTATAATACAGGCGTTCTTCATGATGTCGGATATGCCCGCAAGAACGAATATCTTACAGTCGGATAACGCAAGATGGGCTTCCATCGCGGGATATCTGCCGATGTTCTCGATGGTCGGCGTCATCGCCTTCATGAGAGACAAGAAAAAGAGCTGGCTCACAAAAATGGTCGCAGCCTGCGGTATCATGATGTGCGTGCCGTGGCTCAATTCGCTCTATGTGGCGCTCAACAGCAGCTACTACGCAAGGTGGTATTTCGCACCGATACTCATGATGTGCCTTATGACCGCGAAGGTCATGGAGGAGGACGCGGACAAGCTGAAGCTGGGATATCAGCCCGCCGTTATCGTCGGCTGCTTCTTCCTGGCGATCGGCGTGCTGCCCAAATATGTTGACGGCAAGGCACAGCTGCTCCAGAATTTCCAGTATAAAGAGATGTACTATATGCAGGCGCTCGTGACGCTTGTGCTTATGATCGTCATGGGAATCATCATCTACTACCTACCCCGCACAAAGAGCTTCAACAGGATAGTAGCGGGCGTTACCGCCGCAGCCTGTATCATCGTTATGTTCGCGGGCGTGAACTTCGGTGCCGTTCAGGACGGCGGCCATGATGATTACATCAAGTATGCGATAAACGGCAGAGAAAAGCTCAGCATGGACAAGCTTGATGCCATGTCTGATGTTAACCATCTGCATGAAGACAACACCTTCTACCGCATCGACACTTCCGAGAACGTTGACAACTGGTGTATGTTCTGGGGACTTTCCTCCATGAGGACCTTCCACAGCGTTGTCCCCCCCAGCATAATGAACTTCTATGAGAGCATAGGTCAGACAAGAGATGTGGCTTCCAGAATGGAGCCCAAGCTTTATGCGCTGAGAGGTATGTTCTCGGTAAGATACTACTTCAAGAGATGCAACAGCAACGACAAGAACGCAAAGCCCGCCGATACCGTGAACCAGCTTACAGGCTTCACCTACATCGACACCCAGAACGATTTCGATATCTATGAGAATCAGAACTGGATACCTATGGGCTTTACCTACGATCACTTTGTTACAAAGACGACGATAGATCAGGCACCCGAGCTCAAAAAGCCGAACATACTTTTAAGGGCAGTTGAGCTTGAGCCCGAGCAGATAAAGAAATACTCGGATATACTGACAAGATATGACTACGAGGCTTCCGATCTGACCGATGAGACCTACGCCGAGGACTGCGCCGAAAAGCGCGAGGAATCCTGCTATTACTTCAAGGAATCCACCCACGGCTTTGATGCCAAGATAGACCTTGAAAAGGAAAAGGCAGTGTTCTTCTCGGTACCCTATGAGGACGGCTGGACGGCTACCGTAAACGGCAAGCCCGTGGATATCGACAAGTGCAGCTTTGGATTTATGATGATCCGCTGCCCTGCGGGCGATTCGGACATACACTTTGAATACAAGACCGCAGGACTCAAAGCCGGTACTATACTTACCGCAGTCGGCGCGGCTGTGTGGGTGGTATATATGATCGTATGGTACTTTGACCCCAAGAGAAAGCTTGCCGCCGACATCGTGAAGATGAACAAAAAGTCGGGCAAAAAGGATAAGGACGATGACGGCGAGGAAAAGCCCGAGCCCGAACCCGAAAACGAGCCCGAGGACGATACCGACACAGAGGAAGACGAAACGGAGGAATGACCCCATGAGCCGAAGGATATCACCGTTAAACGCAACTTTTGCCTATTCGGGCAGGATCGACAGCTATGAGGGGATGCCGAGATTTTTCTTTGCAGCCACCTCTGTCACGGTAAGATTCAAAGCCACGGCTGTATCGGCTGTGATAGTGAGCCACAAGATGTACGGCGAGACAGCCCTCGGTATACAGCTGGACGGCAGGGTGTTCAAGCTGCCTTATGAACAGCGGGAGGGCGAGATAGTCGTTCCCATCGCAGAGGGGCTGGAATACAAGGAGCATGAGCTTACGCTTTACAAGGCGCAGGCAGGCTCCTGCTGGTTCGAGTTCGGCGGATTTGAATTTTTCGATGATGTCGAGCTGCTGCCGAAAAAGGAGCTGCCGAGCCGCAGGATAGAGTGCTACGGAGATTCCGTTTCGGCGGGAGAGGTGGTACACGCCCTTGACTGCGTCGGCAAGAACGACCCCGAGGATCACGGCGGCATCTACGACGACGCATGGTACGCTTTCCCCGTTATCACGGCAAGGAACTTAGGCGCACAGATACACGATATCGCACAGGGCGGTATCTCGATATTCGACAGGACGGGCTGGTTCCACTGCCCCGATACCATCGGCATGGAGAGCGTTTACGATAAGGTAGCATTCTTCCCCGAAGCGCAGGGCGGTGTCAGCAAGTGGGATTTCACAAAATACACCCCCGACGTTGTGCTGTTCGCGGTCGGTCAGAACGACCCGCACGTTGAGGGCGGCGAGGACAACGACATCAACGACCCCGAGTTCCGCAGCAGATGGAAGAAGCGCTATACCGAGATACTCCTCGACCTCAGAGGGCACTACCCCAATGCGGTATTCATACTGCTTCTGACGGTGCTGGGTCATTCCCACGACTGGGACGATGTTCTTGATGAGATAGTAGAAGAACTCGGCGATGACAAGACGGTACACTACCGCTTCACCCGCGCGGGCGAGGCGACACCCGGTCATCCGCGTGTTCCCGAACAGTACGAGATGGCTGAGGAGCTTACAGCCTTCATCAGTGCGATGGGCGACGGCATCTGGTCGGGCAGCGGGGACGAGTAAACGCTATGAAGCATACAAAGAGCCGCTGGGCACGCTCACCCGAGCAGTGCGCGGCGGTTTTCCGCATAAGGACGCAGCGGGCGGAACGGGTATATCGTCACAACCTCGGTGCTTACGGCGGGCGCGGCGTGATACTGCTGCACGGTCAGGGCAACGAGCCTATGCTCTCGATGAAATACGGCAAGTACAGCATGAAATGGAACGGCTGTGAGATCATCGCCTGCGCCAACGTGCTTACATTCCTCGGCAGGGGCGAGCTTCTGCCGCAGATAGTCAGGGAGTTCATGCTAAACGGCATGACCTTCATATTCCCGAGCGGCTACTGGGGGACAGCCCCGAAGCAGCTTTGGAGGTTCTTTGAATCGCGGGGAATAGTTTACCGCAGCTGCCGCCGCACCGATGAGCTTGAGCGGGAAGCGGCTCAGGCGGAATGCGGTATCGTGAGTTTCTGGAACAACAGGCTCAGCACCGCAAGGCTCATGGGGCTGGACTTTTTCAGCGGCGGTCTGCACACTGTCGCGTTCAGGCGGACGGTGCGCGGGTATGAGGTATATGATCTGCACACATACGATACCTCCCCGCGCAGATTCAGCACCCTCGCGGAGATATATGAGGATAAGCGGTTTATCATAGGGTATCTATTTTACAAATGATAATGCTTGGCACTGTGGCTTTGGCTTTTACTTTGTGCCCTTGAACGCTTTGTTTGTTGCGTGCTGTTACTTTGAGCCTTGAAGTGAGGGGGCAGACACCAAGGGGGACAGGACAGGTGGCTATCGCCAGTATTCCACATATGCTTCGCATATGCAGGACTTTCCCCCTAGGTTTCTGCCCCCTCACACTCCCCCACTTCCTTACCCCTTTTGCCTCGACTAACTCACTCGTGTTCGTACTGGATTTGTTTGTGAGCTTGCAGGTTTGGTTGCTATGGAGCCTTGA
>JAILFN010000106.1 GCA_024697545.1 Ruminococcus sp. | reverse complement strand
GTACCATTTCAGCGCCCAGTTGGTGCCCTGGAACTCGACCTTATACACGGTACCCTGACCGCCGCTGCCGATGACGCCAAGAACCTTAGCCTTGCCGCCGTATTCCATTTCTACTTCCTGACCGATCTTTAGTTCTGTCATTATTTTCAGCCCTTTCTATACAAGCGCGGGCAGGGAAAGTTTGTTCTCCGTCGTGAACGCGCACTTAGACTATATACAGATACATTATAACAATTATTTAAGCAATTGTCAAGGTATATCCTATATCATGATAATATTTTATCATATTTTTTATTATTTATTTATTTTTGAATTAAAAAGAGCCCCGTGCGCGGGGGCTCTGTAAAAGCTATTTCTTGGTGGTCACGTTTTTTCATTGGAATAGACCGATCTCACCATATCTTTCCGTATACTGTCAGGGCACCATGCTTCGTATTTGCCCTTCAGCCTGGAATAGGACTGAACAACAAAAGAGTATTTATGCCCGGGTTTCAGTCCCTTGATCTTCACAAAGATCCTTCCCGATGATCTGATAGCCGCGATATCTTTTCACACCATCTCCCGCAGCCTCGGGAAGGGTGCGAGGGAGCGCTTTAGTATGCCGTTCATGTACGCTATCGCCGTGCCGTAGTTGGTCATCGGCACGCCTGCGTCGGCGGCGCACTTCATGCGGTAGGTCATCTCGCGTTCGTTTAACATACACCCGCCGCAGTGGATGATGAGCTTGTAGGGGCTGAGGTCGTCCTCAAAGCCCGTGCCGCTGGTAAAGCCCAGCTCTAAGTCAGCGCCGGTGTGCTTTTTCAGCCAGCGGGGCAGCTTTTCGGTGCCGATGTCTCCGCACTGACGGTGGTGGGTGCAGCCTTCCGAGATCAGCACCCTGTCGCCGCTTTTCAGCCCGCTTATCGCCGCCGCACCCCTGACTGCGCCTTCAAGAAAACCCTTGTACCTCGCCATCAGTATCGAGAATGAGGTCAGCGTGATGTCCTCGGGGACTATCTTTGATACGAACCCGAATGCCTGACTGTCGGTGATGACCATCGCGGGCTTTTTGCCGATGTCTGAAAGTGTGCGTTCAAGCTCACTCTCACGACAGACGACGGGCATCGCACCCGCTTCCAGCAGGTCGCGTATCGTCTGCTGCTGCGGGAGTATCAGCCTGCCCTTGGGCGCTGCCGAATCTATCGGCACTACCAGCACCACGAAGTCTCCCCCGTTCACAAGGTCGCCGACAAGCCGTCTGCTCTCATCGGGCAGCTTCGCGCATTTGCCGATAAGCTCTTTCAGCTCGTAAACGTTCTGACCCGTTGCAGCGCTTACATATATTCCGTGCTCGCCCTCGGTGCCGCTCCTGCCCGAGATATCAGCCTTGTTGTAGGCAATGACGTAAGGCAGACCCTTTTCCTCAAAGAGCTTTAAAAGCTCGCGGTCGGAGGTGTTCATGCCTTTTGTAGAATCTACCACGAGCACCGCCAGATCGGTCTTGTTGAGAACGCGCTTTGTACGCGCCACTCTCATCTCGCCCAGACCGCCCTCATCGTCAATGCCCGGAGTGTCTATTATCAGCACGGGACCTATGGGCAGCAGCTCCATAGCCTTCTGCACGGGGTCGGTGGTAGTTCCCGCAACGTCAGACACAAGCGCGATATCCTGCCCCGTCACTGCATTGACGATGCTCGATTTTCCCGCATTCCTGCACCCGAAAAACCCGATATGCAGTCTCTCTCCCGATGGTGTATCATTCATGCCCATGATGTATACTTCCTTTCTGCTGTTGTTTTGCCGCCCCGCCTTTGAGCGTTCCGACGACCTCAGACACAAGCTCCGAGGTAGGCTGCTTGGCGGATATATCTATCGAGAAGCCCGGCTTTTCGCCCTGAATGAATCTCAGCCGCGTACCGTATTTTGCAACAAGCTTCTGCGGGTACTCAGGCTCTATGCTCCGCATCGTGAATACCGCCTTTGAGCCCGACTGTGTTATCTCCCTGATACCCAGCGCCGCCGCGGAGTTTCTCACAAGCGCTATGTTTATCAGTCCCATCACCGATCTCGGCGGGTCGCCGTAGCGGTCGATGAATTCATCGGTAACATCACGCGCGTCCTCCTCTGTCACTATCGAAGCTATACGGCGGTAGGCTTCTATCCTGAGCAGGTCGCTTTCGATGTAGTGCTCGGGGATATAAGCATCCACCATAATGTCGATAAGGCAGTCCTCAGGGGACGGAGGCGGTGCTTCGCCCTTTTGTTCCGCCACAGCCTCGTTGAGCATTTGCAGGTAAAGATCATAGCCGACCGATTCCATGTGACCGTGCTGCCGTCCCGAGAGTATCGAGCCTGCGCCGCGTATCTCAAGGTCGCGCATGGCGATATGGAAGCCCGAACCGAAGCGCGTGAACTCCTTTATAGCTTCAAGCCTGCGCGAGGCTATCTCTGAAAGCACCTTGCCGCGCCTGAACGTCATGTAAGCGTAAGCACGTCTGCTGGAACGTCCGACGCGGCCTCTGAGCTGGTAAAGCTGTGACAGCCCGAGGTAGTCGGCATCTTCTATGATAAGCGTATTGACGTTTGAAACATCAACGCCCGTTTCGATAAGCGTCGTGCAGACCAGCACATCTATCTCGTCCTCGATGAGCTGCCGCCATATCTCGCTCAGCTCCTGCTCGGATACCTTTCCGTGCGCCACGCCTACTCTGGCATTCGGCACCAGCTTTGCTATCTTTTCGGCGGTGCGATATATCGTGTCGATGCGGTTGTGGATATAGTATACCTGTCCGCCGCGCCTGAGTTCCTTTGAAATCGCCTGCGCGATAACACCGTCGTTGTGCTCGATAACGTAGGTCTGGACGGGTCGTCTGTCCTGCGGCGGGTCCTCTATCACCGACATATCGCGTATGCCCGACATCGCCATATTGAGCGTGCGCGGGATAGGCGTTGCCGAGAGGGTAAGCACATCAACCCCGTTGAAGAGCGTTTTGAGCTTTTCCTTTGCAGCCACGCCGAAGCGCTGCTCCTCGTCCACTATGACAAGCCCGAGATCCTTGAAGCCCACGTCCTTCTGCACCAGCCTGTGCGTGCCGATGACGATATCCACCGTACCGCGCTTCAGCTCGCGTATCACCGCCGCCTGCTGCTGCGGAGTACGGAAGCGTGAAAGCAGCTCTATCTTGACGGGGAAATGCTCAAAGCGCTTGATGGCAGTCTGGTAATGCTGCCAAGCAAGAACGGTCGTCGGCACGAGTATCGCCACCTGCTTTGAATCGAGCACCGCCTTGAATGCCGCTCTCAGCGCTACTTCTGTCTTGCCGAAGCCGACATCTCCGCAGAGAAGTCTGTCCATCGGCGAGGGCTTTTCCATGTCCTCCTTGATCTCATTGATACACCTTAGCTGGTCGTCGGTCTCCTGATAGTCAAAGCGGTCTTCAAAATCATGCTGCCAGTCGCTGTCGGGCGAAAAGGCATAGCCCTCCGCCTGCTGACGCTTGGCGTAAAGCGCCGTCAGCTCCTCCGCCATGTCCTTTACCGCCTTGCGTACCCTTGAACGGGTGTGCTGCCATTCCACCGAGCCCAGCTTGTGCAGCTTTATGCTCGCATCATCGCCGCCCGTGACGTACCTTGTCACAAGGTCGAGCTGGGTGACGGGAACGTAGAGTACATCCGTGCCCGCATATTTTATCGTGATGTAATCCTTCTTGACACCGCCCGTTTCGATGCTCCTGATGCCCTGAAAGATACCTATGCCGTGCATGGCGTGAACGACGTGGTCGCCGTGCTTTAAGTCGGAGAGGGAGTTTATCTCCTCGCCCGCTTTGTGGCGCGGCTTTTTGCGCTTTGCGGTCATGGCTTTCATCTGGGTGATGACGGCAATACCGATATCGGGGTAGTCGATACCCGCCGAAAGCGAGCCTGTATGCAGATACACCCTGCCCTTCACAAGCTCCTGCTCCTCCATATCGTCCGAAAGCTGCACCGCGTCAAAGCCGTCACTCACAAGGTCGCTGACGATTATCGGCAGCGTCTTCTCTGAGCCCGCCAGCAGCAGCACACTGTAACCGTTGTCGATGTATTCGTGCAGTTCCTCTTCAAGGGCGGTCATGCTGCCGCCCCAGCCCGCCGTCTGGCGGCAGTCGGTGTTTATCAGTCTCTTGAACCGGATATCGCCGTTCTGCCTTGCGAAGGTATCAAGAAACACCGGCTTTGATCCAAGTATTGCCGCATCAAGCTCACCCTGAGCCATGTAAAAGCCCTCGAGCCGCTTGAACATAACACCGCTTTCATAAAGCAGCTTCATATCCTCGCCGAGAGTCGTGAGCCATGCGCGGAGGTTCTCGCACATAGAGGTGTACTCGCTGACCACGCAGATCCCGTCGGCAAAGTAATCAAAGACGAAAGCGGGATCATCATATGCCAGCGTGTAGTATTTATCGAGGTTCGACAGGGTGAGCCCCGCTTCGGCGTACTCGAGGTCGCGGGAAATTATCGAGCGTATCAGGTCGGTGCGCTTGCCGCGGACGGAAGCCGAAAGCTTTTCCAGCCGCGAACACAGCTCTTCCGCCGATGGGAATATGACCTCAAGTGCGGGGAATACCCTTACTTCATCTATCGGGTCGCCGCGCCGCTGGGATGCTGTATCGAAATACGCCGCGCTGTCTATCTCGTCGCCCCATAGCTCTATCCTGACAGGCTCATGCTCCGACACGGGGAAGATATCCACCACCGAGCCGCGAACCGAAAACTGCGCCTGTCCCTCTACCATATCGCAGCGGACATATCCGCCCGCCGTCAGCTTTGCCACAAGCTCATCGAGCTGCACCTCGCCGCCGACTTTAAGCGTAAATGAATACTGCTCCAGCACATCGGGAGGCACCGTTGCCTGAACTGCCGCGTTGACCGAGCAGCAAAGCACTCTGCACCGTCCCGTGATTATAAGCGAGAGCGCTTCTATCCTGCGCTGCTCATACTCGCGTGAGGTACCCTCCATCGCCGCGAAGATGTATTCCTTTTCGGGGAAGACGCAGGCGGTCTGCCTGCCCGACATGGTATTGATATCCGCAGCCGTCTTCACCGCCGAAGCCTCGTCGGCACAGATCATCAGCACTGGCAGCTCTTCCGAAAGACACGCTGCGGCGTGCGCCTTGTGTATCCCCGAAACACCCGTTACCGAAACGGGTGTGTGTCCCCCCGCAACGGCATCGTAAAGGTCATTATAGAATGCCGACTCTGTCAGCATCAGCTTGAAAATGTTCATTTGTTGTACCTGTTCATAGCCTCGTCGGTATTGCCGCCGACGATGAGTTCTGCCGCGCCGCAAACGTCATCAAGACGCGAATCGAAAGCCTTCTGCTGCTCTTCGTTGAATTTGCCCAGCACCCAGTCGGAAAGGTCGTAGTCGGGGTGCGGCTTTTTGCCCACTCCCAGCTTTATGCGGGGGAACGCTGTATCGTCCTCTGCTTCCGCACCGCAGAGGGCTATAATGCTTTTTATGCCGTTGTGACCGCCCGCACTTCCCTTTCGGCGTATGCGGATATGCCCCGGCTCTAAAGATATATCATCGAATATCACGAGCAGGTTTTCAAGGGGTATCCCGTAATAGCGCATAGCTTCGGATATAGCCTCGCCCGACTTGTTCATATAGGTCTCGGGCTTCATTACGAGCACCCGCTTGCCGCCGATCTCAGCCTCTCCCACAAGGCTCCTGAACTTGTGCTTCGATACCTCAAAGCCGAACTTCTTTTCAAGCGCCGCAACAGCCATAAAGCCCGCGTTGTGGCGGCTGTTCTCATATTGCAGCCCGGGGTTACCGAGCCCTGCGATTATAAATTCTATCTTGCCGCGGGTCTCGCGGTTTTTGGATATCCTGTCAAATGCGTCCCAAATGCTCATTTTTCCGAGTCTCCTTCTTTTGATGTTGGTCTTGTGATCTCAGGCGGCAGCGTCCTTATAAAGCACTAAAGGGCGGATACCTCCCGAAGGGGGTATTCGCCGTCTTTAGCATATAATAGCGTATTCTTTGTGCCGGAAACTTATTCCTGAACGCCTGCTGCTCTCTTAGGCGAGAACTGCTTGTAAGCGATCAGAGAAGCGGGGAGTATAACGAACAGCAGCGGGATGTCTGCTGCGAGCTCCAGCGCGTTCTTCAATACTCTTGCGGTAACTGCCGCCGCCATCGACTGCTTTGGGATAAAGCCGTAGTGCATATTAAGGTAGGTGTTGCACAGCAGGTTGATGACTATGACATCGGTAAGGCGAGCCGCCGCCGCGCGGAGCAGAAGCGAGAAATCAAAGCTCTTTCCGCTGTCAGAGGTCTTCATGAGCGGCTTCCAGCCTGCGCCGATGTACAGCCAGCAGCCGTATATCATGCCCTGCAAGCCTGCAACGAGGGTGTAAGCGGGAAGGAACCCGCCCGTGGGGTTTACCATATAACCGATAACATCACAGATGATGCCTGCCGCAAACCCGACAGTGGGTCCGAACAGCATACCGATAACGGCGATCGCGAGAAACGCGAAGTTTATCTTGAGATACTGTGTGATGTTTATCGAAAACATCTCAAGCACAGCCGACACCGCTATGAACAGTCCCGTGATAACGATGGTGCGGAGCTTTGTAAACTCCTTAGCCGATCTTACATACATACCAAAAAAGCTCTTCATTATGATCTACCTCCTGAATTTTTGCGTCGTGCATAATTCAAGGCAGATTTCCTAAAGAGCTTTGAAATTATACATTCAGCGGGATGCGAAAGCCGCACCGCAGCGTTTACGCCTTCGTCTGTCCGACAACTCCCCGTTCCGACAGCACTTAACGCGCGGCTTTCTACTCTGTCAATGTTTTGTGAAAAATGTATCAGTAAGCTACATCGTAGAATATATCATATCTGTGATCTATGAAAGGCTTCTTCATTGCAAGACCTTCCTGAATGTCGATATCATATACCTTGCCGTCCTTGAGACCTATGATGCGGTTGCCGATGCCCTGTTCAAGCAGCTCAACTGCGTGATAGCCCATCTCGGTAGCGAGAACTCTGTCTCTCAGTGTGGGCGAGCCGCCTCTCTGAACGTGACCGAGAACTGTAACTCTCGACTCAACGCCAGTCTTCTCCTGTATCTCTCTTGCGATAACGTCGGTCTTGCCGATGCCCTCTGCAACAACGATGATGAAGTGATGCTTACCTTCCTTGGTATTCATAGTCTTTACCATCTTTGCAGCGATAGCATCAAGATCGTAATCTCTCTCGAGAGTGATAACAGCCTCTGCGCCGACAGCGATAGCAACGTTTACTGCGATGTATCCTGCCTTGCGTCCCATTACCTCAACTACCGAGCAGCGGTCGTGAGACTGGGTGGTATCGCGAAGCTTATCTATCATTTCGATACAGGTGTTCATAGCTGTATCATAACCGATGGTATACTCTGTACACTGGATATCGTTATCGATAGTTCCGGGGATGCCTACACAGGGAACGCCGAGACTGGAAAGATCTCCTGCGCCTCTGAATGAGCCGTCGCCGCCGATAACTACCAGACCCTCGATGCCGAGCTTATCGCAGACAGCCTTGCCCTTCTTTACGCCTTCCATGTCTCTGAATTCGGGACACCTTGCGGTATAAAGGCAGGTGCCGCCGCGCTGGATTATACCGGAAACAGACCTTGCGGTCATATTAACGTATTCCTCATTGAGCAGTCCGACGTATCCTCTCTTGATACCGACTACCTCCATGCCCTTGGAAATACCTGCACGCGCAACTGCTCTGACAGCTGCATTCATTCCCGGCGCATCGCCGCCGCTGGTAAGTACACCTATCTTTTTCATGCTAAAATCCTCCAAACGAAATTTGAGGCAACGTTACACACGCCGCCGACAAAATGATCACGTTTACACTTATAGTAGTATCATATCACAAATTCCCTGCACTGTCAAGGTCTTTCACAAATTATTAAAATAAATTTCCCCGCAAACCAAAGCGTTGTATACCATTTGCGCCGTGATATACGAAATACCGCGGATTTTTGCCTGCCGTTCATCGGCTTGCGAAAACAGAAAGACCCTCCGCCATAACGCGGAGGGTCGGAAATATCTCAGATCAGCCCTTCTTCTTGATAAGAGCGGTATTGAGGAATGCGGCAAGGAATGCGCCTGCGAGAGGTCCTACGATGAACACCCAGAGCTGGAGCAGCGAGCTGCCGTCGGTTTTGCCGATAGCGAATACAGCGGGAGCTATGCTTCTTGCGGGGTTTACGGAAGTACCTGTCAGACCGATGCCGATAAGGTGAACGAATGTCAGAGCTGCGCCGATGAACAGACCTGCGTGCTTGGAAGTGCCCTCGTCATCGGACTGTGTAACGCAGAGGACAACGAGCACGAACACGAAGGTGAGTATGATCTCGGTGAGCAGAGCGCCGATAAAGTTCAGGTCGCCGAAGCCGTTTGCACCGAAGTTCACTTCACTGATAGTAGCTTTTGCATACTCGCCATCTTCGTATATCTGAATAGCGCCGCAAAGCACGAGAACTACATGGCAAAGGGTGGCGATAAATGCGCCGATCACCTGAGAGATGGTGTAGCCGACAGCCTCGCCTATGGAAAGTCTGCCGTCGAAGAACAGACCGAAGGAAACGGCGGGGTTAAGGTGTGCGCCGCTGATGGGTCCTATGGTATAGGCAGCGACGAGGATGGAAAGACCGAATGCAAGGGCGGTAGGCACGGTAGCAGCACCTGTCACCATTGCGGTACCGCAGCCGAAGAACACCAGAACAAATGTTCCAAACGCTTCTGCCGCGTACTTCTGGGTATTGGAATACATAGCGATTGACCTCCTGTTTTTATAAAGGTATATAGCCGAGCCGTTCAGGCGTTCGGCTTATTCGTACAGCGGGTACTTCTTGCAGATAGCGGTAACGCGCTCGCGGATAGCTTCCTTGTTAGCGTCGATATCCTTGGCAGCGAGGGTGATGCACTCTGCGATCTCGATCATATCTTCCTCAACAAGCCCGCGTGTGGTAACTGCGGGAGTACCGATACGAACGCCGCTTGTTACGAAGGGGCTCTCGGGGTCATTGGGGATAGCGTTCTTGTTAACGGTGATGTATACCTCATCAAGGTCGTTCTGGAGCTTCTTGCCGGTGATGCCGAAAGGACGCAGGTCTGCGAGCATCAGGTGGTTATCTGTGCCGCCCGAAACGAGGTCGAAGCCGCGGTCGAGAAGACCCTTTGCAAGAGCCTGAGCGTTCTTTACGATCTGCTCGCCGTAAGCCTTGAACTCGGGCTTGAGAGCCTCGCCGAAGCATACAGCCTTGCCTGCGATAACGTGCATCAGAGGACCGCCCTGTGTGCCGGGGAAGATAGCGGAATTGATCTTCTTTGCAAGAGCCTCATCGTTTGTAAGGATAAGACCGCCTCTGGGGCCTCTGAGGGTCTTGTGGGTGGTGGTGGTGGTGATATCGGCATAAGGCACGGGAGACTGGTGCTGACCCGCAGCTACAAGACCTGCGATGTGCGCCATATCTACCATAAAGTAAGCCTCAACGGACTTTGCAATATTGGAAAGTCTCTCGAAGTCGATAGCTCTGGGGTAAGCGGAAGCGCCTGCAACGATGAGCTTGGGCTGAACTTCCTTAGCCTGAGCCTCGAGAGCGTCGTAGTCGATAAAGCCGTTGTTGTCAACGCCGTAGGGAACGAAGTTGAAATACTTGCCCGAGATGTTTACGGGGCTGCCGTGGGTAAGGTGTCCGCCGTTATCGAGCGACATACCCATTACTGTATCGCCGGGCTTGAGCAGTGCGAAGTAAACTGCGGTGTTAGCCTGAGCGCCCGAGTGAGGCTGAACGTTTGCATACTTTGCGCCGAACAGCTCGCAGGCACGGTCGATAGCGATCTGCTCAACAACGTCTACCTCCTCGCAGCCGCCGTAATAACGCTTTCCGGGGTAGCCCTCAGCATACTTGTTGGTGAGAACAGAGCCCATAGCTGCCATAACAGCGGGAGAAACGATATTCTCACTCGCGATGAGCTCGAGGTTGCGGCGCTGACGAGCCAGCTCCTTCTGCATTGCCGAGCCGACCGCGGGGTCATACTGCTCAACGTAACCGATGGTGTCGATAAGTTTCATTCTAAGATCTCCTAACATTATGTATTAGACAGTTAGTCCCAAATTTAGCAATACTAACATTATACAATATTTTTCCGGCCTTTGCAATACCTTTTATGTAAAAATTTTTATCTTTTTTTGCCGCCCGCCTTTTCATCCCCCTCATGCCGACGCTGCGGGATCCGTGAGGAGACAGGGTGGAAGGATCCCGGGAAACTAAAAATAATGCAAACCCCTTGCAAATCGCGGCGAGATGTGTTATAATGATTATGTATAACGATTTCAACCGAAAGTGAGGAAATAATCATGGAATTCAAATTTTCAGACAAAGTGTCGGGGCTTCAGGCTTCGGCTATCCGCGAGATACTCAAGTACTCCGCCGACCCGAGCGTTATCTCGCTCGCTGCGGGCTCTCCCGCTCCCGAGGCTCTGCCCTTCAAGGAGCTTGAAAAGCTCTCCGCGCAGATACTCGCAGATGAGCCGTCCATCGCCTTCCAGTACGGCGTTACCGAAGGCTACACCCCGCTGCGTGAAGAAGTCAAGAAGATGCTCGCAGAGCGCGGCGTTTACGACCCCGAATATGATGACGTCATCATAACCTCGGGCGCACAGCAGGCTAATGAGCTTGCGGCAAAGGTGCTCTGCAACGAGGGCGACACCATACTTGCGGAATCCCCCAGCTTCATCGGCTCTCTCAACGCTTTCAGGTCTTATCACGTTGACCTTCAGGGCGTTACCCTGCTCGACGACGGCATCGACCTTGACGAGCTTGAAGAAAAGCTCAAGGCAGGTAACGTAAAGCTCGTTTACCTTATCCCCAACTTCCAGAACCCCACGGGCAAGACCATGTCATGGGACAAGCGTCTGCTGGCTTATGCAAAATGCCACAAGTACGGCGCAGTTATCCTTGAGGACAACCCCTACGGCGACCTGCGCTTTGCGGGTGAGGATATCAAGAGCATAAAGACCCTTGACACAGACGGCTCGGTCATCTATTCGGGAACATTCTCAAAGATACTTTCGCCCGGTATCCGCGTAGGCTATGTATGCGCCCACAAGGATATCATTCAGAAGATGGTAGTTTGCAAGCAGGTAGCCGATGTTCACACCGCGATGTGGTCGCAGATGCTCTGCTACCGCTTCATGACCACCCATAACATGAACGAGTTCATTGAGGGTCTGCACGGCGTATACGCCAAGAAGTGCAAGCTCATGCTCGACGGCATTGCCGAGCATTTCTCGAGCAGGATAGAATGCACAAAGCCCGAAGGCGGTCTGTTCATATGGTGTACCCTTCCCGAAGGCACCACCACACAGCAGATGGTAGACTTCTGCACCTCCGCAGTCCGCGACCACAAGGTAGCGATAGTTCCTGGCACCGCATTCTCTATCCGCGATACCGATGAGTGCCGCTCCTTCCGCCTCAACTTCTCCACCCCGACAGACGCGAATATCGTCAGGGGCATCGAGATACTCGGAAAGCTCTCCAAAGAGATGTTCGGGGAGTAAGCTTTGATGAATGAAAGTACAAGCCCGCCCGAACGATATCTGAGACACCCTGATTACATGATGGAAGATACCCCATGCTGATCCTTAAAGATACATTCCGCGAGATACGCCGCACCTTCGGGCGATTCATGTCGATACTTGTGATAGTGGCGCTCGGCTGCGGCTTCTTTACGGGTCTCAAAGCGACCCGTCCCGATATGATCGTCACCGCTTCCGACTACTTTGTCGAGAACCGCCTGATGGATCTTCGGCTGCGCTCGAATATCGGCGTGCGCTCGAACGAGATAGCCGCCGTAAGATCGGCGGATAACGTTGAGGGCGCTTATGCGGGCTACTCAAAAGAGGTCTGCTACAACTACGACAACACGAGCGTGGTGCTTAAAGCCATCTCGCTTATCGGGAACATCTCGGAAGACAGCCCCAACTACTTGAACAAGCCCGAGCTGCTCGAGGGCAGGCTTCCCGAAAAGAACAACGAGTGCGCCGTAGAGGTGAAGCTGTCCTCTCCGTCGAGCTTCAAGATCGGCGAAACGCTGACTCTCACCTCACCCGGCGGCAGCGAGGCTATATATGACACCCTCTGCACCGACACCTTTGAGATCGTCGGCATCGTGATAAGCCCGCTGTACATCGGCTTTGAGCGCGAGGCTGCGGCTATCGGCTCAGGCGCCGTGAACTCTAACATCTACATCCCCGAAGCGGCGTTCACCTGCAATTACTACACCGATCTTTATGTAAAGCTCAAAGGCACCGAAAGCCTCGATCCGTTCTCGGAGGGATACCGTGATACGGTGAAAAAGCTCGGCAAGCCTGCCGTTGAAGCCTTTGAAGCAAGTGCCGCGATGCGGTATGAAAGCATCACCGCTTCCGCAAACGGCAAGATCGCGGCAGCTCAGGAAAAGATAGCCTTTGCGGAGCAGATGCTCACTTACGACCGCAACAGGCTGATGTCGCTGTACGAACAGGCGCTCAAGGCTGCCGTTCAGATACGAAAGGAGTACGGCGACAGCAGGAACATGATCGCACGCGCGGCTGTCTCTTCCGCGGAACAGAAGGTCGAAGCCCTCGACAAGCTGTTAAACGACAAGGACGGCAGCGTCCGCGCACAGTATGCCGAAGACTTAGAGGACGCACGGGCGCAGATGGCGGCTGCTATGGAAGAGCTTTCGGCTCTGCCGCCGCTCAGGTTCTATCACGAGGACCGCTTTTCTTCAAACGACTATTCGGGCTACCGCGACGACGCCGAAAAGGTGGATAATGTCTCAAAAGCCTTCCCGCTCTTCTTTGTGCTGATAGCAGCCCTCGTCTGCATGACGGCTATGACCCGCATGGTGGAGGAGCAGCGCACCGTTATCGGCGCATACAAGGCTATGGGCTATACCGGCAGGGCGATACTTGTAAAGTATCTCGTTTACGGCATGACAGCGGCGGTAGTCGGGAGCATCATCGGCTCGCTTATCGGCATGAAGGTGTTCCCGCTCATAATCATAAACACCTACAAGATAATGTACTGCGTACCCGGCGCACACACGCCTGTACGATCGGGGCTTCTGATCGGGGCTGTTGCGGTGTCGGCTCTGCTGACCGCCGCAGCGGTGGTATACACCTGCCTGCGCGAGCTTTCCGACGAGCCCGCATACATCATGCGTCCCCGCCCGCCGAAAAAGGGCAAGCGGGTATTCATGGAACGCTTCCCCGCGCTATGGGGCAGGCTCAGCTTTCTTATGAAAGTAACCGTGCGAAACCTCATGCGGTACAAAAAGCGATTTATAATGACGCTCGTGGGAGTGTCGGGGTGTACCGCGCTTATCATCACGGGCTTCGGGCTGAAGTATTCCGTCAGCTCGATAGTTGACAGGCAGTTCGGCGGGGTGTTCACCTACTCTGCCATTGCCGCCCTCAACACCGATGAGGATGAGCCCTGGAACGCCCTCAACGACATAAACGGCGTGGAATGCTATGTCCCCGCCATCTCAAAGAGCATGACCGCCGCGGGGGAGAAGGAAAGCTTCAGCGTGAACCTTATCGCCTTCGGCGGGAAGCCCGACAAGTATATCAGGCTGGAAGCCCCCGACGACAAAAAGCTCGACCCCGAAAACGGCGTGCTGATAAGCCGCAAGCTGTCAAAGCTTCTCGGCGCAAAGCCTGGCGACAGCATTGATATCACCGACCCGAACGGCGATCTGCACAGCATCACCATATACGGGATAGTCAAAAACTACGCCCTGAATTACATATACATGAGCAAGCCTGCCTACGACAAGACATTCGGCAGCGAGCCCTTCAACGTAGTGATACTGAACATCGCGGAGGGTGCCGACGGATCGGCGGTGCAGCAGGAGCTTATAGCCGACAAGCGTATAATCGGCGCCAGCTTCACAAAGGAACAGGTCAGTGCGTTCAGGCGCTCGATAAAGACGATGGACACCATAACGCTGGTGCTGATAATCTGTGCCGCGTTCCTTTCGGTAACGGTGCTTTACAACCTTGCCGACATAAACATAACCGAGCGCAGGCGGGAGCTTGCGACCATAAAGGTGCTCGGATTCTTTGACGGCGAAACGGGCGCATATCTCTACCGCGAAAATATCATATCGACCATCATCGGCATCACGGCGGGACTGGGGCTCGGCAAGCTGCTGCACCTGTTCGTTGTGGCAACGGTGGAGATAGAGCAGGTGATGTTCAACCGCACGCTGATATGGTGGGCTTACCTGCTGGGCGCAGGGCTCACGGCACTGTTCGCGCTGCTCGTGAATTTCCTGCTTTACTTCAAGCTCAAACGCATAGATATGGTCGAATCGCTCAAATCGGTGGAATGACCGCCGACATATCAGCCGTATGCGGCTTGACTTGCTATAAGAACCAACTCCCCTTCAAGGGGCAGTAAATAATACGGAGGTAAATACCATGAAGAAAATCGAAAAGTTCGACGTTATCAAAGCAAACGTCATCGACGCTGTGAACATCGACAGACTGTCCGACCAGCTGAGTGCTGTCAAGGCTCAGGTAGGCGGCATCAAGACCAAGATCGAAAACTTCATCTCTAAGGACGAGGCTTTCTGGATGAGCGCTGCTTTCTTCCTGCTGGGTCTTGTAATAGGTATGCTCATATCGCCCAAGGGCAACACCAGCATCGGCAGCAACAATCAGGTACACAACATCGAAGGCTTTGAGGACTTTGAAGATCTTGAAGACTTCGAGGAAGAGGAAGACTGCGGCAAAAAGAAGTGCTGCAAGAAATAAGCCAAAAACGCCAAAAAACAATAAAAGCGGGGGTCTTTGATTCCCCCGCTTTGATATGTATCAAGGAGAGTAATAATAATGAAACTGGGAATGGTAGGACTGCCCAACGTCGGCAAGTCCACTCTGTTTAACGCACTGACAAACGCAGGCGCAGAAAGCGCCAACTATCCCTTCTGCACCATCGAGCCGAATGTCGGCATCGTAAGCGTGCCCGACAAGAGGCTTGACAAGCTCGCAGAGATGTACGAGCCTGATAAGTTCACACCCGCGACCCTTGAATTCGTTGACATCGCGGGTCTTGTAAAGGGCGCTTCAAAGGGCGAAGGTCTGGGAAACAAGTTCCTCGCGAACATCCGCGAGGTGGATGCCATCGTTCACGTTGTACGCTGCTTTGAAAACGACAACATTATCCACGTTGACGGAAGCATCGACCCCGCAAGGGATATCGAGACTATCGACCTTGAGCTGATACTTTCGGATATCGAGCTTATCGAGCGCAAGCTCGACCGCACCAAGAAAGCCATGAAGGGCGACCGCTCGCTGGCTTCACAGGTAGAGTTCCTTGAAGAGCTGAAGTCTTTCATGGAAGAGGGCAAGGCTGCCCGCGCATTTGAAATGACCGACGAGCAGCTCGAATGGCTCAAGGAGACTCCCCTGCTCTCTCTCAAACCCGTGATATATGCGGCAAACCTTTCCGACGCCGATTTCACCGAGGGCGTTGACAGCAATCCGCACCTTGCAAAGGTAAAGGAGATAGCAGCCGCGGAAGGCTCCGCCGTTTTCCCGATCTGCGCCCAGCTCGAAGCGGAGATAAGCGACATGACCGACGAGGAAAAGGCAATGTTCCTTGCAGACTTAGGGCTCGAGCAGTCGGGTCTTGACAGGATAATCTCGGCAGGCTACAGCCTTCTCGGACTTATCTCATACCTCACCGCAGGCAAGCCCGAGGTACGCGCATGGACCATCAAGCGCGGCACAAAAGCTCCGCAGGCAGCGGGCAAGATACACTCGGATTTTGAAAAAGGCTTTATCCGCGCCGAGGTCGTGGCTTTCGATGACCTTATGGCTTGCGGCTCTATGAACGCTGCAAAGGAAAAGGGACTCGTCCGCTCCGAAGGCAAGGAATATGTTATGCAGGACGGAGATATAGTATTGTTCAGATTCAATGTGTAAAGCTGCACCGAACAGGATTTTTACAGGAATAAAAAAGAGATCTGAAAGAGCAGCGGCGTTTGTATGTGCCCTCTGCGCGGCGGCTTTGATGCTGCCGTTTGCAGCATTCGCCGACACCGGCACCGCTGCGGAGACCGATATGAAAAACATAACGATAGACGGCAGCACCGCCGACATCGCCGCAAACAGCTATTGGCGCGGCTTCGGCTTTATCAGCGCGAACGGTTCATCGCGGCTGCTGCTTGATTACAAAACAGAGCAGCCCGAGGTGTACGACCGGCTGATGAAGCTTATGTTCGACCCCGAGGGTCCGCTGAAAATGACCCATTTCAAGCTTGAACTCGGCGCAGACATCAATTCCTCGAGCGGCACAGAGCCTTGCACCAAGCGCACGCCCGACGAGAAAGCCGACGTGATGCGCGGCGCGGGCTTTCAGCTTGCAGCAGATGCCAAAAAGATAAACCCCGACCTTACGCTCGAGCTGCTGTCATGGGGAGCGCCCGCTTACGTTGACAGCGCGGAAGGGCGCGAGGGAATGAAGCTCAGGTATCGCTGGTTCAAGGAAACGCTCGATGCCGCTTATGAGACTTATGGGCTGAAGTTCGATTACATCGACCCCAACTACAACGAGCGCGAAGTGGACGGCGAGTGGATAAAGTATTTCTCAAAATCGCTGAAAGCCGAAAAGGATACCCCATACAACTACGGCAGGATAAAGATACTCATAGCCGACGAGGAGTGCGGCTTTTCAAGCGCTGCCATGATGCTCTCGGACCGCGAGCTTATGAATGCCGTTGACGCTATCGGCATTCACTATACCTCGACCTCCGACGAGAACACAAAAAGGCTCAAAACGGTATTCGGCAAGGAGCTGTTTTACAGCGAGGGCGTCGCCCCCTGTACCGAAGCCAGGTATTCCGCAAACGCAGACGGCATCGGCATCACGGGAACGAACGGCATTCTCGATGTAGCGGGACGTATCGTCAATATGTACCCGAACGGCGGATTTACCATGTATGAATTCCAGCCCGCGATAGCTGCATATTATAGTGGTACGAACTACTTCCCGAAGCAGCTCATCACAGCCAACGAGCCGTGGTCGGGCTTTACCGAAACGGGCGATGGCTTTTACATGGCGGAGCATTTCTCGCTTTTTTCCGAACCGGGGTGGAGGTTCATAAAGAGCGCCTGCTACGGCGACGGAAAAGAAACAGACCACGCCCTTACCGACACCACCGACAATTACCTTACATTAGCCGACCCCAAAAGCGGCGACTACTCGACGATATTCGTCAACAACACGGATTCGGAGCGCAGGTATGAAATCTGCGTAAAGGGGCTCGGCAAGGCGGATACGCAAGTTCAGGTCTGGGAGACACGCGGTCCCGACGACGGCAGATACGATAGGAACTACCTGAGAAATGTAATGTCGATAAAGCCGCAGAAGTCGAACGGCGGGTACAGCTATACCCTGACCGTCAAGCCCTATTCTATGGTGACGGTCACCACCCTTGACACGGCACCCGTATCTGCGGAGCTGCCGCAGGAGCACACCCGCCTCACGCTGCCCTACACCGATGACTTTGAATACGCGGAATATTCGGAAAACTATCTGCCGCAGCGCGGCTTTGCACCGAGATATACCACCGACATAGGCGGTGCATTCGAGGTCGTGAGCGAGGAGGGACGCGGCAGGGTGCTCGAACAGAAGATAACTCAGGAGCTTCGCGGCAGAGAATGGGGATACACCCCCGAGCCTGTCACCACCCTCGGCGACGACAGCTGGGCGAACTACTCTGTCTCCGCCGACATAAAGCTCTCCGACAACACGGAGAATAATTACGCGGGCGTTGCGGCAAGGTATATCAATTCCTCCGCGCCGGGTTCCGTAAGCGGATACAGTATGCTGATGTACGGTGACGGCAAATGGAAGCTGAGGCACATGACCGAACTGCTCGGCGAGGGCATGATATCAGACTTTGATCCCGACCTGTGGCACACGGTATCGGTCATTGCCGAAGGCGATGTTATCTCGGCGAGCATCGACGGCGTACCGCTCGTGAGCATTACCGCCGAAGCAAGCTCTGCATTCTCGGGACGCGCGGCTTTGCTGAGCGCCTACAAAAAGAACCGCTTTGATAACTTACAGATACTTCCTTCGGAGCTTACGACATACATAAACCGCATCGACCAGCTCGACAGCTCGGTGAGTTACAGCGGCAGCTGGTCTCACAACATATCCGACAGCTTCAGCTGCCACCATCGGACATCTTCCGAGACTTCCGACGGCAGCCTTGAGTTTTCATTCACGGGCGACAGCCTTGCACTCATCGGCACCGCCAACGACGCAGTCATGACCGTAGAGATCGACGGCAGCGTGATAGCTGAGCGTGAGAAGATAAACGGCTCGGCTGCAAAGCTTGCGGTGTGGCACAGGTACAGTCTCGGCTACGCCGAGCACACCGCGAAGATCAAAGTGCACTCGGGCAGGGTGAAGTTTGACGCGATAGAATACGGCAGCGATACCCAGTACAAGGACGGCAGCGGAAAGCGCCTGTCGGAGCTTGCAGCCGAGCCGCAGGAGCTTGCAGCCGTGCTTCCCGCCCGAAGAAAAAACGACCACGCACTTACAGCAGCGGGAGCAGCGGCTGCGGCGGCAGGAGCAGCCCTGATAATACGCCGCAGAAAGAGGTCTTGATAAATGGCAAATATTCTCGATTATATCGACTGGCGCGGAGATCTCAGCTTTGAGGTATCGCCCTTTTGCAGCATAGACGCGCTGGTGCTGGCACAGCTGAGCTACATCCCGTTCGAGGGGATAGTCGAAGAAAAGTTCGGCAGACCGATACCGCTCAGCATAGCGGCGATGCGCTTTGACCCCGAAAGCGTGCCCGAAAAGCTCAGGATAGTCAGCTTCAGAGAAGACTGCGAACTTATCGAAAAGCTGAAAGGCAGCATAAGGTTCGGGAACATTATGCTTGAAGGCTACGTCAGCGAGCTTGGCGAAACTCAGGCTATGCAGTTCGCGGCGCTCACCTGCATACTCCCCGACGGCAAGCGGTTCATATCCTTCCGCGGGACCGACAGCACGCTTGTCGGCTGGAAGGAGGACTTCAATTTCAGCTATCTGAACGAAACTCCCTCGCAAAAGCGGGCGGTAAAGTATATCGACGAAAACCTGTCGGGCAACGCTCACAGGCTGCTGCTCGGCGGTCATTCAAAGGGCGGCAACCTTGCGGTATACGCCGCCATGAACTGCGCCGATGAGATCCGTGAACGCATCGAAAGGATATACGACCTCGACGGTCCCGGCTTCCGCGATGAGATCGCGGCTTCGGAAAAATACAAAAGGATAATAGGCAGGATAGAGAGCATTATCCCCGAAAGCTCGCTCGTAGGGCAGCTGCTCACCGACAATGTCCGCCACAGCATAGTTAAAAGCACCGCTTCGGGATTGGGTCAGCATATCATATACACATGGCAGGTAAAGGGCACCCGCCCCGAGCTTACGCATGAGCTTTCAACGACAGGCAGCATCATCAACAAGACGATGAGCTCATGGCTGTCGAGCATGGACGATGAGAGCAGGCGTATGCTCGTCAAGGCGATATTTGATGTGCTGGAAGCCCCCGAAGCCGAGACCTTCACAGAGCTCGGCAAGGGCAGTCTGCGCTCATACGGCGCGGTACTCGGCGCACTGAGAAGACTGGCACCCGAACAGCAGAAGGTGCTGATAGCGGCGTTCAAGCGCCTTGCGAAAAGCGGCAGGAACGCCCTGTTTTCCGAACTGAGCGAAAACACCACGCAGCTGCTGGAGGAGCACCGCAGCCGCGAGCAGGCAGAGGGATAGGCTATGAAGAGGATAAGACGCAGGATAAGGTTTTTCGGCAGAGTGCAGGGCGTGGGTTTTCGCTACACCATGTACCACGCGGCGCAGAGCTTCGGCGTTACGGGCTGGGTGCGAAACTGCTATGACGGCTCGGTTGAGGCGGAGCTTGAGGGCATAGAACCCGACATCGACAGTGTCATCATGGAGGTCGAGGGTGCGCGGTTCGTGCATATCGAAAACCTTGAAGTCAGGGACATACCGCCGCAGGATAGCAGGAGCTTTGAGATAACCGACTGAGGCAAAGCCGCACAGGGCTTTGGTAAGCCGACGAATATACGTTACCGAATTATTATTTTTATTATGGTTGTGATATCATTTCAGGCAGTTTCATATTATAATATCTACAAGAAATGACGGAAATCAGACACAGGAGGTATTATTATGAAAAAACTTAACGGTTTCAATAAAGGCGTCAATCTCGGCGGCTGGTTTTCACAGTGCGATTACAGCAAGGACAGGCTGGATAATTTTATAAAAGAAGAGGATCTGAAAACTATCGCGGAATGGGGTCTTGACCATATTCGTCTGCCGATAGATTATAATATCCTTGAAAATGAAGACGGTTCATACAAGGAAGACGGCTTTGAGCGCATCGAAAGAGTGGTGAAGCTTGCCGAAAAGTACGGTCTTAATATTGTAATAGACCTGCACAAGACAGCGGGATTTTCCTTCGACTTCGGCGAGAACGAAAGCGGCTTCTTTGAGAGTGAGGCTTATCAGAAGCGATTTATCGCACTCTGGGAGGAGCTTGCGAAGAGATTCGGCAGGTACAGCGGCATGTCGGCGTTCGAGCTTCTCAACGAAGTGACCGAGCAGAGGTTCATAGACGTATGGAACCGCGTTTCATATGACTGCATAGCCGCCATCAGAAAGTATGCGCCCGATATCCCCGTGCTGGTGGGAAGCTACTGGAACAACTCCCCCGAATCGGTAAAGGATCTCGCAAAGCCTTACGACGAGAACGTTTATTACAACTTCCATTGCTACTCCCCCCTCGAGTTCACACATCAGGGCGCTCACTGGGCAAGGGAGATAGATCAGGATGCACGCTATACATTTGAGCAGTCAGACATCACCCCCGAGCTGTTCGAGCACCTTTTCAAGCAGGCTATCGACAAGGCTGAGGCTGAGGGCGCAGGCATCTACTGCGGCGAATACGGCGTTATAGACAGAGTTTCGCCCGAAGACACACTCAAGTGGTACAAGGTCATCAACAGAGTGTTCGAGAAATACAACATCAGCCGCGCGGCTTGGTCTTACAAGCAGATGGACTTCGGTCTTTCCGACGACCGCATGAACCCCGTTATCGGCGAGCTGGTGAAATACCTCTGACAGAAGACATCTTTTCAAAACACACCCTATAAAAAAGTATCCGACAAAGCTTCGCACCCTTTGTCGGATATTTTTTATCTGAAAGGAAGTATCGGCAGCTCTATCCCGCTCTCGGCGTTGCTGTCTGCATTGCTCTCAGCATTGCTCTCAGCGTCGTCGTCGGCGGCGGGCTCTGCGCTGCCGTCAGGCAGAGCAGAATGATCTGCGGCGCTGCTGTCAGGCAGTACAGGCTCAGCTTCGGGGTCGGTCGGCAGTACGGGAGCTTTGCTGCTGTCAGCCGAAGGCTCATCGGCGGCACTCTCTTTCTGCTGACTGTCCTGAGCCGAGCCCGACCCGCGGCTGCCTTCCGAACGGCTCTCTTCCCCGCTGTCAGGGGCATGATCTGCGCTCTCATCAGCAGATGAGCTGTTCCCGTCCTCTGCCGCACTGTCTCTGTCAGGCGCAGCCGTCGGAGCGGCAGGCGTTCCACTCTGCGGCCCGCTTTCGGAAGGCGGTATCTCCGACATTTCCGCATACGCCGCCGAATACTTGCTTTCGGCGGGAGGCTTTGCGCTGCCTCTGCCGATCTCCGCACCGCCCGACAGCATGGCTGCTGCCGTCGCCGCTGCAAAAATCAGCACGGCTGCGGATATGACTGTCTTTCTGTTCATCGCGATCTTCCCCTAAACCAAAGACGGACAGCGCCGTGCCGTCCGTCATATGCTGTTTATAGTCAACTGTTTTCTCAGCCGACATAAGCTTCGGCTGCTTTGCCGTAGGCGTACATAGCCGCCGCCAGCTTTTCGATGCCCGAGCTGCTCGCGCACTTGCCTTTGAAATAGTCGTGAACGCTGTAGGTCAGGCTGTCCGCCGTGGTCTTGCCGTCTGCGGTTATCTCGATGGTAACGGGTGCCGCGTAGCTCACGGGAGAGATGCCTTTAGTCTCGACCCAGTAAAGCTCGCCGTCCCTGCCGCACCTGCCGAGCTTTTCGTAAGCGCTGTTTATCGCCGTTGTCGTGACGCTGCCGTCGGGGGCGGTGATCCTCGCTTCCGCTCTGCCGCTGCCGTCGGCGTAGTCTTCGGAATAGCTTTCGTCAAGTCTGAAATACACCCTGATGCGGGTCTTGGACATCATATCGAGAGCCGCCGCGGTTATCGAAACGCCGTTATCGCGGTCTGCGAGCTGATACCCGCCGTCAAGCATATCAGGTGTCAGCGGAGCTATCGCCTTATCCTCTGCTGCAATGCCCGCGTTTGCGGGAGAAGCCGTGTTGTATGACTTATATTCCTGCGCCGCCGCCGCATAGTTGAGCGCTGCCGCCGCCAGAGCACGCTGGGTTCCTTCGGAGCCTTCGTAAAGCTCTGTCAGGTAGTCCTTCGGAGCAAGGCTGTAATCGGCGCTGAAGCTCAGTCCGTCGTCGCTGTCCTGTACGGTGAGTGTGCCGCTTATGCTGTCGGCGATATTCTTCACGGGAATATCCATCGTGAACGCCACGACCTCGCGCCCGTCAACATTCTTTTTGATGCCCTTTATATCCTGCTCAGCGCCGTCGATGGTGACCAGCATCGAGAAGTCCGAGGAATCATAAACGTCATCGTCCACCGCCGCGCAGTATAGGGTATACTCCATGCCCTCGCCCAGCTTCATGCTGCTGCCGTAGATGTAAGCTTTGAGATCGACGGGAGAAGCGGGCGGGTAATCGAGGTACTTCATCGGGTCGGACTGATCCGAGCCCGCGTAAAGGTGAGCGCTTATCGTGTGATCGTACTCCATGTACGCCGAACCGCGCATGAAGTAGTCATGCCAGCGCTCGGAATTGTCGAGGTAATTCCCGTGCTGATCGGTCAGAAGTATGTCGTTCCAGGTAGAGTCAACGTAATACCAGGCGCCGTCAAACTCGATGATATTCCAGCCGTGGGCTTCCGAAGTGCTGCCGTTGTATCCTATTCCCTCAACGAACAGAGTATCACCGAGCCCCTCGCGGTTGCATATCAGCTGGAACGCCTTTGAGTAGCCCTCGCAGACGCACTCGCGCCTTAGCAGGCAGCCTATCGAACGGTGAGAGATGTCGTCAGCCGAAGTATAGAATGTATCGGCGTCGATCTTGTCGTTGACCGCCATGAGCTTTTCAAGCGTTGTGTTCTTTTCCGCGACAAGACGGTGGTAATCATCAAGCACCCGCGCCAGCTCGGCTGAGGTATCCTTTCTGTGAGCGCCGTCCCTGAACTCATCTATAACAGCGACCCGTATATCGCCGATATACCAGTCGGTGTCTCCCTTCGGCCGCCACATATCATATTTCCATGCGTTGCCGAGCCAGTAAAACTGAGGGTTATTCTTGAACACATACCCGACGATGGCGCTGCCCTGTTCGTACTCTACCTTAATACTCCTGTCCACCGTGATGAGCATCCTGTCCTCAATATCGGCGCCGTTGCAGGCATAGTCTGCCAACTGCCCGACGATAGTTCTGTAAAGAGCGATACCGTCCGCACCGTATTTCTTTTCGATCTCCCGCTCAACATAGCGTGATCCGCCGATAGTGAAATCGAAAGCATAAGCGTCTTCGGCAAAGACGGTCATCAAAGACGCTGACGGAGCCGACGCTGACAACAGCGCAGCCGCCCCGATAAGCGCCGCCGCTATTCTCCGGATCATAATATCAGCCTCCTGAAACACTGACAGTGCCCGGGTGAAGCCCCCTGCGGGCATACCCTCTTCCTTATTATTATATCACTGTTTCAGGTAAAATGTCAAGCATTTTTGCAACAGATTGTACATATTTTATATACATCAGCCGTATTTACTGTATATAATGCACACGACAAAAAAACACCCGAAAACCGACCTGCGTCAGCCTTCGGGTGAGATGTTTGATCTAGGGTGTGTTGACACTAAAGTATTGCCCAGACCATGTTCTTATCGCCGGGAATAAACTCCATTGAGGTCAGCGCCCCCGAGCGGGTGCAGGCGAGTGCCTTTGAATAGCCCGAAGCCTTTGTGGTGATCCTCCAGCGGTTGCTGCCGAGCGGTGCAAGGCGGAACTGCGAAGCCTCCGTGCCGCGCTTGGGGTACTCATATCCCTTGAGGTCGCCCGTGACGAAACCGCCCTCCATGGTCTTGAAGGAAAAGCTCCCCATGTCGCTCATCATAAATGTAAGCTTCTGCTCCTTCGACTTGTCGGGCTCTTCGAGTATCAGGCATTTCGGGGTAACGGTTATGACAAGCCCGCTGCCCTCGTTTCTTAGAGCATACCTCTTGCCGTCCGCGGGGAGGAAGCCTGTCTCGGAGCGGCATTCGTCATAAAAGCGCAGCAGCAGTGCCATTACGTTCTGCGCCGCCGCAGGTGCCATCTGCTTTACCGCGATCTCAAACGCCTTGGGGTCAAGGCGGGATACCATGCCCGCGTGCTTGTTCGCGGCAGCCGCGAGCTTGTTCAGCGGGTTCTCAAAGCTGACACCCGTGTAGCTCTTGTTGAGGCGCTTGTCATACTTGTCGGGCTTATATTTGCCGATTATGGTATTCGCGAGCTTTTCAAAAGCATAATGCGGGTTGTTCGGCTTGTTTTTGTACTGCATATTCGCTGTATGTACGGGGCAGGCTATGTCCTCGAGGAAATGCACCGCCCTGCCGAGAGCGTACATCGCCTGCTCTGTTCTTCCCTCACGGTAAAGGAGCAGTGCGGCGGCATAGTTTTCCTCCATAGAGGTGCGCGCACTTCTGGAATAATTCCCGAGGCGGTTGGGGTAATAGCCGTCCTTCTGCGGCAGAGCCTTGCCCTTGGGCAGGGCGCAGGAATAATAGTGCGTGCCGCTTCCCTTGTCGGGGTCGCCGTCAAGGTCGGGGTCTACGCAGCCTTTCATCAGCTGCCCGCTGTAAGGTCTATAAAAAGCCGCCTGTTTCTGCTTGCCCTCTTTTTCCATAAGTTCAAGCCCCTCGGATGTCAGCGACTTGTGGGCGTCGGAGAACCACGCCTGTGCTTTCACGGGGGTCATGAGCCTGAATGCTGCGGCAGCACAGCAGGCACCTGCGGCGGTGAGTATCATTTTCTTCATTACTGTAATCCCTCTCAAATACTAAGAACCTGTCCACATAGGGTGAATGTACGGATTTTCAGGCATAATTTTGTCGGTGACAAGGCAAAAATCCGCCGACGGGCTGTCGCCCTTCAAGGATTTTTAACGCAGTCACCGGCAAAATTTGACGAAAAGACGTGCGTGAATCC
>JAILFN010000115.1 GCA_024697545.1 Ruminococcus sp. | reverse complement strand
CTAATAATCAAAGCCGAGGTTTCATTGGAAGCCTCGGCTTTTCTCTTTAGGGGCTGGGTTTGGTTGGCGGTTACGATATTTCGTCGCTTTATTGCTGTGTGAGGAGAGACTAATATATATATCAACTCGTTTTTTTGGTGTCTTGGTGTCTTATCGGCGGTATTACGTTGTTTTGGGTGTCTGAACCGGTGTATGAAAGACGGGCTGGGTGTACAAAAAAAGAGGGCTGCCGCCCTCTTGTGTTGCATATATCACTTGTGGTACCTGCTGCCCGCGGATATCGCGAAGGCACGGTAGACCTGCTCGCAGAGCATCACCCGTGCGAGCTGGTGCGGGAAGGTCATCGGGGACATCGAAAGCTTCATGCCGCAGCGGCGCTTTACCTCCTCCGACAGCCCGAACGACGAGCCGATGTAGAAATTCACGGTGGATATCCCCCCGACCGCCGCCCGCGCTATCCTTTCGGAAAGCTCGACCGAACCGAGCATCTTGCCCTCAATGCACATGGCGATGTTCAGCGCACTTTTCATAGAAAGGAACTTCTCCATCGCAGCCGCTTCCTTTTCGAGCGCTGCCGATATCTGCCCCTCGGATGGGTCGTCGGGCAGCCTGCTCTCGGCAAGCTCCTCGACCGAAAAATTGCAGTAGCCGCCGAGCCTCTTTGCGTACTCCGCCACGGCTTCACGCCAGCAGGCTTCTTTCAGCTTGCCCACGCATATGATGTTTACTTTAAGCATAACGCCACCTCAGAATATTACCGCCGCGGGAACGCCGCCGCTCTCGGGCTTTGCGATGTAAAGCATATAATCGCGCCGCGCTACGCGGGGGAAAAGCGCTTCTACCGCCGAGCGCTCGACGGTCTCGGGGGTGTTGTTCTCCTCACTTATGTGACCCAGCACAAAGTTCATCGTGCCGCTGTCGCAGAGCGAAGCGAGGGTCTCTCCGCACTCGGCATTTGAAAGATGCCCGAAGTCTGAGGCGATACGCGCTTTGAGCTCGGGCGGGTAGCTGCCGTGCCTCAGCATATCGGGGTCGTAGTTTGATTCTATCATTACAAGGTCGCAGCCGCAAATGCTCTGCCACACAGTATCGGTAACGCAGCCGAGGTCGGTGCAGAGGGCGGCGGACTTGCCGTCGGGGTAGGTGATACGGTAGCCGCAGCTTGCGGGGGTGTCGTGGCGGGTCTCGAACATCTTGACGCAAAACCCCGCGACCTCACGGCTCTCCCCGTCGATGGGTATGCACTCCGTACCCTCGGGCAGGCAGCCTTTTTCCTGCATGATCTTAATGTTCCTGCGCTGGGCGTAAACGGGTATGCGGTGCTTTTTGAGGAACACCGTCAGCCCCTTGATGTGGTCGGAGTGGGTGTGCGTCACGAATATCCCGCCGATGCGGTCGGGGGAAAGCCCGTTTTCTGCCAGCGCCCCGCAGACCCTTTTGCAGCTGACACCGCAGTCTATCATGATGCCGCCTTCGCTGTCGCCGAAGTATATGCAGTTGCCCTTGCTCGATGAGAAAAGCGGGTACATTCTAGCCATTTTGCTTTATCCTTTCAAAGTCATAAGAAGATCGGTACCTATCATAGTAAGACAGGCTATCCCAAGCCCGAGCGAGACTGCTTCGGGCAGATGCTTGTGCATGAGGCGTATCAGCGGGTGTACAGCCTTGACGAGCAGAACGCTCAGCCCGCCGAACATAAGCGAGCTGTACAGCGATATCCGTCCCTGAAAGTTGAACCTCCACATATGATAGCTCCAGAGCTGTTCATGTATCACCGCCTCGATGATGTATGAAGCGGCAAGCTCCCCCGCCGTGGTGATAGCCATGCTCGCAAAGAACACAAGCAAGACGTTGCTCCGCTTTCTGAACACGGCTACAAGTATCAAGCCGAAGAAGCCGTATATTGGGAGTATCGGAAGATGAAGATATCCGCGCTCCTCGTAGCTGTGGTACATGACATACATCACCGTGACCTCATAAAGCCAGCCCACGAACCCGCAGACGGTAAATTCGTAAACATAAGAGCCTGTCAGCGCCGCCCGTTCAAACGTCGTGGGACGCAGGCGTTCGGTCATTTCATAAGCTCCCGCATATCGCCGATGAGCGAACCAAACATTTCAAGCGCCGACTTTATGGGTGCCGAGGTCGCCATATCCACGCCCGCGCCGCGGAGCAGCTCTATCGGGGGCTTTGAGCAGCCGCCCTTCAGGAAATTGTCGATATAATCCCGCACGGCAGGCTCGCCCTCTTTGAGTATCCTCTGCGAAAGCGCTATCGCCGCCGAATAGCCGGTGGCGTACTGGTATACATAGTAGTCGTAATAGAAGTGGGGTATCCTTGCCCATTCAAGGTCGATCTCGCTGTCGATGACGATGTCACTGCCGAAATAAAGCTCGTTCAGCGAACGGTAAAGCGCGTTCAGGCTGTCGGCAGTAAGGGCTTCTCCCGCGGCGTACATCTCGCTTATTTTAAGCTCGAACTCGGCAAACATCGTCTGTCGGTAAAGGGTGGTGCGGAACTGCTCGAGGAAGTAATTGATAAGGTAAGCACGCTCGCGCTTGTCTTCGGTGTTTTTCAGCAGGTACTGCATAAGCAGAGCCTCGTTGCAGGTGGAGGCTACCTCTGCCACGAATATCTTGTAATCGCTGTAAGCGACAGGCTGGTATTTGTTTGAGTAGTAGCTGTGTATAGCGTGACCCATCTCGTGTGCCAGCGTGAACATACAATTGAGCGTGTCCTTGTGGTTCAAAAGCACATACGGGTGTACCCTCGCGCCCGCGGAATACGCACCGCTCGTCTTGCCCTCATTCTCGTAAACATCTATCCAGCGGTTCTCAAAGCCCTCTTTGAGTATCGAAAGATACTCATCACCCATGACGGAGAGCGCTTTGTATACCGTCTCCTTCGCTTCCTCAAAGGTTATCTTCATGTCGATATCCGAAACGACGGGCGTGTAAAGGTCGTACATATGAAGCTCATCAACGCCCATAAGCTCGCGCCGCAGAGCAACATAGTCGTACATATACTGCATATTCTCATGCACGGCATCTATGAGGTTGTGGTAGACCTCGGTGGGTATCTCGTTGCCGTAAAGCGCCTGCTCCAGCGGGGAATCAAAGCGGCGGGCTTTCGCGTAAAAGGCAAGCGTCTTGACCTGCGATGCCAGCGTAGCCGCCATAGTGTTTCTGAAGCTGTCATAGGTGTGGTACATAGCTTCAAAGGCATTCTTGCGAAGCACTCTGTCCGATGACTTCACGAGCGGGATATACGTCCCGTGGCTCACGGGGTGCATAACGCCGTCCTTGTCGGCAGCGTCGGGGAATTTAAGGTCGGCATCGGAAAACATAGAGAACACGTTTTCGGGCGACCTGCTCAGCTCAAATGAAAGCGCAAGGATACGCTCCTCAGCTTCGGAAAGTATGTGCGCCTTCTGACGGCGGATGATGTCAAGCGCCCTGCGGTAAAGCTCAAGGTCGGGGCAGGTGCTGTAAAACGCTTCAAGAGTATCATCGGGTATCGCCGTGATCTCGGGGGTGTCAAAGCTTGTAGCCGAGCTGAACGCCGCATAAGCGCCCATCAGCCTTTCTACCATAGCCTGATTCTCGGCATTCGCGGTGTCCTCGTCGCTTTTGCGCTGTGCGTAATTTATAAGGCTGTCCGAAAGGACTGCAAGTTCGTCAGACAGGCGGAAGTAAGAAAGCAGTGTCTCGGCACTTTCCGCGAGCCTGCCCTTTAACGCCGTAAACTTTTCGGTCATCTCCTCAAACCGCTTGAAGTCCTTTTCCCAGTCCTCACGGGTAGGGTATATGTCCTCAAGTCTCCACTTGTACTGCTCCTCTATATCGCAGCGCTTGGGTATCCTTTCTTCTGCCATAGCTCATGTCTCCTTTGCCGTTAAAAATAATATAACACTATTATACCACTATTGCGGGAAGTTGTCAACAAAAACGGCGGGTGAGTTTAAGCTAAAATGGCGGCAAAAACGCAAAAAAGCACTTGCAATACAGACCCAAATATGTTATTATATATGTATAGGCAGCGCCGTACTGCGGCTTTGCCGGATTTTCATAAACAGATCCCGTGCAGTCTGACGCCGCAGAAAGCTCATGCCTGTACGGTTTGATCGGAGGCTGATCTTCCACTATATGGACATATTCATAATAATACTTCTGCTGACACTCTCAGCCGTCTGTTCGGCGACCGAGACCGCGTTTTCCTCTGCCAACCGCATACGCCTGAAAAACATGGCGGCTTCGGGCAAGAAAAGCGCCGCCAGAGCGCTCGATATAACAGAGAACTTCGACAAGGCGCTGACGGCTATTCTTATCGGCAACAATATCTTCAACATCTCCGCTTCATCGCTTACTACCGTGATGTTCACCAAACGGTTCGGCTCGGGCAGTGTGGCATATGCCACCGTCATACTTACCGTGCTGGTCCTGATATTCGGCGAGATCCTCCCCAAGAGCCTTGCCAAGGAAAACTCAGAGAACTTTTCAATGCTGATGTCCGCGCCGCTCAGCGTTGCGATAGTCCTGCTGACCCCCGTGATATGGTTCTTTACCGTCATAAAAAAGCTTGCGGTCATGCTGACGGGAAGCCGCAGCGGGCAGCCTTCCTTTACGGAGGAGGAGCTGAAATACATCATCGACGAGAGCGAGACCGAGGGCGTGCTTGAAGAGCAGGAATCGGAACTCGTGCGCTCGGCTCTCGATTTTGATGAGACTATGATAGACGAAGTCCTTGTGCCGCGCGTGAATATAGTCGGCATCGAAAAGGACGCCGATATGGAAACGCTCAGAAAGATATTTGAGGAAAACTGCTACTCCCGCCTGCCCGTTTATGACAAGACGATGGACAGCATAGTCGGGATAGTACACCTCACCGACTTTTACAGGCTTTACCTGAGCGGCGCCAAAAGCTTTGAGAGCATCATCAAAGCACCCGCGTTTATCCCCGAGAACAAGCGGATATCAGAGGTCATGCGGATAATGCAGAAGAAAAAAGTCCACCTTGCGGTCGTGGTAGACCAGTACGGCGGCACCGAGGGCATAGTGACGCTTGAGGATATCCTCGAAGAGCTTGTGGGCGATATTTACGATGAGCACGATGAGGAGGACGATTCCTTTATCCGTCTGGGCACCGACCGCTGGCGGATATCGGGCGAGCTGAGCATTTCAGACTTCCTCGAAAAGGCAGAGCTTGACGAAGACCTTATCTCCGCCGATGCGAACTCAATGGGCGGCTGGGTGCTGGAAGCGCTCGAAAGGCTGCCGTTAAACGGCGAAAGGCTGACCGTCGGCGGCTTTGATATAGCCGTCGGCATGAAGAATTCAAACAAGATAGATACTCTGACGATAGGACTGTCGGAAAACAGGGAGGATGAGGCAAATGCCTAAGCAGATAAAGAAAAAGAAGCTCCCCAAAGAGGAGCGCACAAGCTGTATACTCGGTATCATCGTGATGTTTTTATCACTGGCGCTTTCATCGCTGCTGATATTGCTGATACATCAGTCATCAGCCGACAAGGAGCCGAAGGCACTGAGCCTCGCGGCATTTTCGGCATATGCGGTGTTCACCGTATTCTGCCTGATACATTTTGTACAGGCTGTGATAACCTTCAAAAAGCTTGAAAGCTATGCTTCGATATTCACGGCTATGCTCACGGGCGTATCGCTGTTCGGTATGTTCGTGAATGTGCAGCTTATGCTGGCGCTGCTCTTTACAGCCATCGGCAGCGAAGGCATGATCACAAAGATAGTCGGTGAGGCAGGCATGAATAACTTCATGACATCACAGTCAAGCGCATGGACGCTTATGATAGCAGGCATAGCTTCGGCATTTGCCGTGGGCTTTATAGATACGATAAGGCTTTCAAAACAACACTGAAGACCAACAACGGGGTGGTAGTATGAAAAATATCTTTTCAAGATCACTGGCAATAGTTTCGGCAGCTGCGGTGATATCCTCTGCGGGCGCTCTGCCTGCTTCGGCTGTCACAAGCTCAACTCCGATATGTCCGACATACAAGGGCGAGACTCCCGAAAGCGGCTGCATAGTCGCGGGTATCGCGGGGGACTATAACTGCGACATCGCCGCCGCCCTCGACCGCATAAATGAGATACGCCTTGAAGCCTGCAAGGATGGTATGCCCGACCCGCGCGATCCTTCAAAAAGGCTCAGCAGGAGCGATTATATACCGATGAAATGGTCTGCGGGGCTTGAAGAAGTCGCGAGAGTCCGCGCGGCGGAGGCAAGCATTCGCATCGACCACACCCGCCCCAATGATGAAAGCTGCTTTTCCATCGGCTCTGACGATGTGTTCAACAGCGGCGAGGGGCTGGCGTGGAACTTTTCAGATGATATAGTAAGCGGCATTGAGCAGTTTTACGGCGAGAAGAAGGACTGGGCAGACCGCAACAGCGCAGCCGTGACCGGTCATTACACCATGATGATAGACCCCGACAATACCTATGTCGGGCTTTCAAGCTTTACATCGGACAGTGCCATATACCACAACTGCGTGGCAGCACGCTACGGCGAATCCCGAAGCGGCAGCGCGGACACTTCAAAGGGCAGCGCCCTTGATGACTGCGTGGCTTCGGTCATCGTCAAAAAGAGCTATGTTTCCTCGCCGAGCCTGAAGCTTGTCGGCGGCAGCAGCACTATCGGCATAAACAAAGCCGCAAGATATGAGCTCAGAGCGAAAAGCAGCATAGCGGGCGGCGAGTCTGAGCTTACCCTCTTCAAAGATATAAGCTGGAAGAGCTCCGATGATTCCGTGGCAACGGTGGATAAATACGGCAAGGTCGTCGGCAGAAAAGCGGGGCAGGTCACTGTAACGGCTTCCTGTCAGGGCTTTAAGGCTTCAAAGACCGTCACCGTTTTTGATAACAGCCTTGCCAATGCAAAGGTGAGCATATCCGGCAAGACCTTCACCTACAGCGGCAAGGCGCTGAAGCCCGATATGACAGTCACCCTCGGAAGCAAAACGCTTGTCAAGGGCACCGATTACGAGGTGACTTACAGCGGTAACAAAGCCCCCGGCAAAGCAAAGCTCAGGGTAACGGGCATCGGCAAATACACCGACAGCACCGTCTGCTATTTTAAGATCAGACCCGCGCAGCAGAAGATACTCAGATATTCGCTCCCCGCGGCGGGAAGGATAAAGGTTAGATGGAAGACCGACACCCTTTCGGACGGCTTTCAGGTGATCTGCGCTTCTGACGCGAGCTTTAAGGTGAACAAAAAGTCGGTATTCGTGAAGGGCGGCAGCAAGAGTGCAAAAACTCTCACAGGGCTGAAAAGCAAAAGGAACTACTACATAAAGGTACGCGCATACAAGACCGTTGACGGCAGCAAGCTTTACGGAAAATGCAGCCCGACAAGAAAGATCAAAACAAGGTGAGCGGCATGAGCGACAAGACAGTCATAATAATAAACGGAAGCGGCGGTGTCGGCAAGGACACCCTTTGCGAGTTCGCGATGAAGAAATACAGGTGCATGAACACCTCAGCGATAACCCCGATAAAGGAGATGGCGGCGATGGCGGGCTGGCGCGGCGAAAAGACCGACGCGGCACGCAAGTTCCTTTCAGACCTGAAGCAGCTGACAGTCGGATACAGCGACTATCCTACCCGCTGGCTGATGGAAAGATATCGCGAGTTTTTAGCGGGCGATGCCGAGATAATGTTCGTGCATATCCGCGAGGGCAGCGAGATAGACAAGCTCGTCAGCGCGATCAAAGCCGAAGGCGGCAGGGTCTTGACGCTGCTGATAAGGCGCGGCAAGGGCAGGCATTACGGCAACGCCTCGGACGACAATGTCGAAAACTATGACTACGACCTCACATACCAAAACGACAAGACGCTGAAACAGGCGGAAAAGGATTTCCCCGCGTTCCTCGAAAGGGAACTGGCGGAGAAATAAGGTAATAGAAGAGGGCTGCTGCAGCAGGCTGATACCCATACCCAATACAGAAGTTTTGCCCCCGAGCGTTTCGAGATGCTCGGGGGCTTTGTGGGTCATACGTAACCGCCAACCACCCCCAGCCAATGACAAAGTTAGCAAAGAATGATATAATTACTCTGAAGGCAAATCGAAACCTGAAAGGAGTAAGATACCATGGGAAGAATAAGCGAGATAAAAAAGCAGGTGCGTCACAAAGAATGGGCGGCAATGGTACAGGAATGTCAGAGCAGCGGAAAGAAAGTCGAAGAATGGTGCAATGAGAACGGCATCAATATCAGTACCTACTACAAAAGGTTGAATGTGATCAGAACCGAGCTTATCGAAGAAAGCGAAAATCAGAGTATCGTTCCGGTAAGTGTTTCCGCTGCTGTTTCGGATGCGAGCAATTCGGTTATCGCGAATGCAGTGAAGAAATGCAGTTGTGAGGATAAGATAATTATGCGCAAGAACGGCATCGAGATCGAGCTGCCTCAGAATATATCCGGAGATATTGTGCTCGCATTGCTTCGGGGACTGAGCCAATGCTGAAAGAACTGTCAGCTGCCAATATCTACATCGTGTGCGGGCATACGGATATGAGAAAATCTATTGATGGCCTTGCTGCTATCGTACAGCGGAAGTTTGATCTCGACTTATTCTCGGATAGCCTGTTCCTGTTCTGCGGAAGGCGCAGGGATCGACTGAAAGCACTATTGTGGGAAGGTGACGGGTTTCTGTTGTTCTACAAACGGCTTGAAAACGGTCGTTTCAACTGGCCACGCAATGAGCAGGAAGTAAGGGATATTACGAGAGAGCAATTCATATGGCTGATGCAGGGGCTGTCTATCGACCAGCCGAAAGCAATAAAAAAGATCAGCGGTGGTGTGGATATATGCTGAATATCCAACACTAAATCTGCACATAAATGTTGACAATATTTCTCTGCCCGGAAAGCAGTGAAAAGCGTTCTTTTTCTTGAAAAATCGGGCGGTTTGTGGTATAATTAAAGTATCATAAATCACCGAAAAATCAAGGAAAGGAGCGCTTTTTATGACTTACGACGAACTGAAAAAAGCATTCGAAGAAGCCACAAAAAAGTGTTCCGAACTTGAATCGGAAAAGGCTGAACTTGAAAAGAAAATCGAAGAAAAAGAGAAAGCTCTTGAAGACAAAGACCTCCGAATAGAACATCTTACCGAGCTTGTTCTTAAACGCAATCAAATGCTGTTTGGTCAGAAAAGCGAAAAGGGTAAATATCTATGTGATGGTCAGCTTTCATTTGAAGGACTTTTCAATGAAGCCGAAGAACAGTCAAATTTAGCTTTGTCGGAACCTAACGAAGAAAAGATAACGAGAAAGTCTGCAAAGACCGGAAAGCACCGCGGCAGAAATGAGATAAGAACAGACCTTGAAACCAAAAAGGTCGTTTTTGATCTGCCCGAGAATCAGCTTATCTGCGGTGTGTGCG
>JAILFN010000114.1 GCA_024697545.1 Ruminococcus sp. | reverse complement strand
CAAGAATTTATTAAGATATATATCTACATCTATGATTTGTGAATTACCATTAAACTGATCAAGTTTGATAGAAAACTTATTTGTAGCTCTATTATTCCAACCATCAGTTGTTCCGTTATTCTTTTTTCCACCTACTGCCTCTTCAGGTTCTACTTGCTTATTATTTCCGGGGGATTTGCTGTCATATAATCCAACACTTCCAAGGCCTCTGAAGCTGTCCGGCAGAACATAATCATCTGTTCCTGTCAGGTTGATGTCATAGTAGCCGAGTGTGCTTGTGACACAGCGGGCGGGGTAACCTTTTATTCCGGTTGTTTCTAATTGTATGATATCAACTGAAGCAACTAAAACGAGTTGTTCATTACCACCGGGAGAATTACTTTGATAGGCAGCATATCCAGCAGCAGCAGTTTTATCCCAGTTATCTAAATAAAATCCGCTACTATTTTGAATCGCATATTTATCATTAGCAGGTTTTGTCACAGTTAGTTGATCAGCTTGTGAAAAATCTACCATCTCCAGATGACCAATAATACCGTTTTGTCGAGACATCTTCAAATAGTATTTTATTTGGTTTTTAGTAGTATATATATAGAATTTATTTGTGTTTCCGGCTATTTTTTCAAACGTCCATAATGCAGCATCCATCTGCGTATTAGTTGCAGTGATTCTTTTGGGTGAAGGATTAGTGTGAGTCTCATCATCCAAATATACATTGTTATTTGCAATATACAATGACTGACCATCGAGATAATCCACATCGCATTTCAATTGTTCTCCAGCGTTCGCAATAACTGTCTCAGTTGTTTCAGTATTATCATAATATGTTGTATACCTCCTTATAACATACGGCACAGCCGTATTATCCGCAGTATCATCACTTGCAGCTAAATAGTCAGTATCTGTATTGACGGTTGCAGAACCAACGTTTGTATAATTCGCATTATGGCTCATGCCGTAAACGTTGCTGCTGTTTATACCATATGACAGCGAATTCTGATATTCTCCGTCAGCTGTCTGCGCCGTCCCGCTTGTTGACTGGGTTATAAGCGACAGGATAAACATAGCCTGAGCGTTAGGCACGTTGATAGTGCCGTCGGCAGAGGTGTTTTCAGGCGGTGTCACATCAAGCCTGAGTGCATCTTTTTCTGTATCGGTAAGTTCATTCCACTGTTCAGCCGTTTTGCCATAATATGGGTCAATATCAGCGATAGAATAATGCTTTGTGCCGTTTTTCAGCGTGTGCTTATTGCCGCTTCTGCCCGAAGTTCTGCCCTCATCGTGATAGTGTCCGTCCTCGGTCACGGAGAACTGATGAAATTCCGCTCCGTTAGCATTCAGAGCTTTCCCGCCTGTTTCATTGACAGCATAGCCGTTGATAACACGGCCCACCAGCGGGTTGACATAGATTGCCGCCCAGGCCTCCTCGTCGCTCTCGTCCGCGAGGTTGTAGGTATGGCCTTCTGCAACAACGTTCAGTCCGCTGTAGGACAGGGCGGTCTTCTGCGCGTCCATGTTCTTGAAGATCAGTCCGCCAAAAACTACCACGCCAACATAGCCGCCCACAGGCACAGTTGTAGCGTTTGTGCCGGACAGGGTTACTTTCTTGCTGCCAAAGGTCACATAGGTGTTGTCGATGATGTTGTCTCCGCCCATGATCTCGCCGATAACGCCACCGTAAAACTTGCAGATGTTTGACTCCGGTTCGTTATTATCATATGCATAATCAAAATATGCATTTGCTTGTGTGTTGTATTTTTGTACACGAGTGATATCGGAATTGACAACGATATTAAGATCCTTAACAACACAGCCATTGGAAACATTTATAAATGGATTATTTCCACTGACCGTAATGGTAGGATAGCTTGTAGTCGTTACTCCTTCGACAGTGGTCGTAGTGGGTTTTCCGACAATTACACCACGGAAGGCTGTAGCTGCTGTTGCTCCGCCAAGGCCTGCAAAATTATCACTGCTGTCAATAGGTATATTTGTTGTAACCTTGTAATATGCGTTTGCAAGATAGCTTTGAACCTGGATATTTGTCCAAGCTGCTGCAGTCGTGGACGGCTTGTCAAATCCGTTGCTGCTTGTAGAAATAGTATAGGTCCCGTGATAATCATTGCCGGACTTATCGGTACACCAAC
Organism: Ruminococcus sp.; assembly: GCA_024697545.1. Classification (GTDB taxonomy): domain Bacteria; phylum Bacillota; class Clostridia; order Oscillospirales; family Ruminococcaceae; genus YE71. The sequence goes on along the minus strand of JAILFN010000114.1, from coordinate 3,611 downwards.
GGTCACCGTTTGTCATAGATGCAGGAACAGTTAAAGGCAGATTAACTTTACCGAGTGTTGAAGCATATGTGTTGTCCTGCAGGAAAGCGGCTACATTTATCAATTGTGATTTTTCAGAAATAATATATGGGTCATTATAGGTCCCGCAGCCTTCGGTAAGTCCCTTTGCAACAACGTTGACCTTTAGGTCTCTGAAATAGAGAGCGTTCGGGTCAATAGCAGTATAATGTGTGGCAACATAAGGTCTGAAACCAGAGAAATCATATGTGCCGCCAGTCTGCTCAGTAGGATTGGTGTAGGTATCGGAGCCAAAGTATTTATCTTCCTGACCGGGATATTCACATCCGGTTGTCATAGATACTTCTGCGCCGTAGGTCACCTTTCTGCCTTCTGTCCAGTCGTGTGCAACCGTATAGTTATAGATAAGCTGTGCATTCTGATCGGTCTTGATAGATGAAAGCAGAGTTGATGTCGAGAAGATGGAATTGTAGGTATTATAAGCTGTGTCAAGAGCAGAAATCTGTGCCGAAGTACCTGTTATGCTGTTTGAAATTCTGCCGTCGAGCTTAATATATTTGAAATCCATGTTAAGTCCGGGACCCTCGGCCTTACCGATAAGACTGTTTGCAACGGTAGTTGTTACAGTTCCGGAATATGCATATCCGCTGCCAGTGCTGACATTATGCAATGTGAGAGTTGGTATACCAACTATAGCGTCTGCTCTCTTGATATTGTTTATGAGCAGATAAGCCTCTGTAAATGATCCGCTTCCGAAAGCTACGTTCCCTGTAGATTTCGGCGTAATTCCGTTAAGCGAAATCGAGCCTGAACTACTGTTAAAGCTACCGCGCATTGTGTCACTGATGAGTACGCCCTTGTAGTTTCCGACCTCAAGGAATGTTCCGCTTAAGGACAGAGCTCCGCTGACCGTCAGCGAAGTGTCCGCCGACGAGTCGATAAACAGACCTGAATGCATGAGATAATGCTGATTTGCAGCACCGGGATCACGGATATAACCGTCTGTGGTGTTGTATGTTGCATTGAAAATCGTTTCGGCAGAAGTATAGATACCGCTGTAATCAAATGTCAATGCAAGATTTCCGATGGTATATCCATCAGCCTTAGCGAGAGGATAGAAGGACAGACCTGTCATGTCTGCTGTGCCACTAATGTTATTATCTTCAATAGTAGTTACAAACTCGCTTTTGAGATTTGTCGGTGCATATTTCTTTACGCTCCAAAGAGTAAGATTTTCGCCACCGTCTGTGTTGCCCATAACATCAAGATTATAATAGTATCTTGTTGTAGAATTGGCAAATTTGCTCGTTTGTGAGCAAGTGATACCTGTCAGCTGATTCTGATATGTGCCTGTTCCGTCCGTAGTGGTTTCTCCGACTGTACGTGTAGAGATACGGCTGTTTGTCGTATTCATATTTATGGATACCACACCGACACCGTCACCGCCTGCGATAACTGCATCGGCACTTGCAGCTGAATATGCCGCAAGCTCATCAAACTTTGCAAGCGAAGGAAGCGTAGCTGCCGTCAGTGTGTAGCCTGAATTCAGCACATTTAGATACAGACCGTCATCGCCCTTGAATGCATTGTTCACAAGCATACCAACAGATGTTCCGCCGCCGTTTGACATAGTCATATTAGTTACGGTCAGCTTATCTACATTCCATCTGCCTGTCGCTTCATAGCACATAACGCCAATGTTTGAATTGCCGCCTAATGCACCGTTTGTCGTGTGGTTATCTATAATGCCCTTTGTAACTGTCAAGCCATTTATGTTTACAGTTGAATTGAGCCATGAATATCCGAGGAAACCTCCGCCATTTGTGGTAGCAGCATTTCCGATAGTAGGTGTTTTGGTTGCTTCATTAACAGTAACATCGTCGAAAATAAGATTATTGATATTAACGATCCTACTCCCGTAGCTGCCGGCATTAGTTATATGACCGATCAGACCGCCGCAGTCACTGTTTGCACCGACTGTGGTAACGCCCGATACATCAGCTGACATACCAACTGTAAGCTTGTTATTATTATCATTCGCTGTGCCAACTGTAATATTGAATGTTTCGGCTGTAACTTTTCCGATAGCTCCGCCGTAAACAGACCAGCCTTGATGGTAACCGGTATGGTTAATAGTTGCACCTATTGAGCTGACACCATTTATTGTAATACTATTAGTTCCGTCAGTACCAACAAGGCCGATGAGTCCACCGATGTTTTTTCCTGCGGTTTCTGTTCCAGATATACTTGCGCCTTCATAATAGTTTATTGTTTCGTTAGCAGTGATCTTGGTCAGAATGACATTACCGCCGTTGCAAGCCGCAATGCCGCCGATATTCATTCCGTCAACGCAGTTGCGGACATTGATATATCCTTCATGACTAAGTGTGAGATTTTTCACTGTACCACCGAGAACGGAGAATAAACCGTTGTACTGGTGACGGTAGATCTGACCAATACCCTCTCCGGAGGAGTCTGAATTGATACCATTGCCATATTTCTCGCCAATTGCAAGGGTTATAGCATTGTCATCTCCGTTGAAGATTCCTGTATAGCAGCCTATCGTTGAAAGTTCGCCGCCGTCACGCATAAAACCGGTGATTCCGGTTCCGGCAAAGGAAAGATTAGTGCTCAGAGACAAGTTAGTGCTGTACATAGCAGTCCTTGTGCTCGGCATGATCAGACAGTCACAGCTGTCAAGCTGCATATTAAGCGCAGTCTTTACCAGATCGTTCTGAGTTGACATTGCTGGTACGGTAGCGCCTACAGTCACTGTATGTGCATCAGGATCAAGTGTCAGGATGTTTGTCTCGATGCCAGCTATCCTTACTACCTCGCCCCATGTACCGAGATCGTCTGCGATTGCGTTGGTCGAGCGACTGTAAGTCCAGCCGCCCGGAGTATAAACAAGAACGTTGTCATTAACTCCTACCAGCTGACCATTTGTCGCTGTACTGGATGCTGTTCCAGCGGGCTTGGCACTTGTCATATCGGTAGTTCCGGTAAGGCGCAGTACGCCCTTATTGAATATTCCAACTATTCCGCCACCATAATAACCGTTGGCACTCAACGTAAAATCACCAAGGTCAACAAAAACACCGTTTTCGCTGCTGGTCGTACCTATAACACCGCCGAAGAAATCGGCTGCTTCACGCTTTGCCATACCAGTCGCATTAACTTCTACATTGCTGACCTGAACATATGCAGCACTGTCAACAATACCGATCACGCCGCCAAATGAAGTGAACGATGCATTTGCAGTCGGGTTGACATTAAGATTCTGAAGCAAAACTGTATCTGCCAAAGCATTTGCTGTCAGCTTCCCTATAACGCCTCCAAAATAACCGTCGTCAACAGAACGATTGGTTGAGGAATAGGATTTTGTGTTTGTTTCGGTCAAATTACCTGTTTCAGAATCATAAACACCGCTTGAGAGTGTTAGGCCTCCCGATGTTTCGAGTACGCCAAAAAGACCACCACAGTATTTACCTGAAACTGTCGCAGTTACGTTGTAATCATTTAAATTCAGTGAAGCGACCGAGTTAAATCCATATCTTCCATAAAGGCCGCCCGCACCATTATTCCCCGTTGCA
>JAILFN010000068.1 GCA_024697545.1 Ruminococcus sp. | reverse complement strand
TGTTATTTATTTCTCCAAACTTTTCCCGCAAGGTTGGATTTTCGCCTTTCTCAGCCCTTACCTATTGGGGGGTATGTTCATCGTTATAATGCCGAAAGACGAATCACTAATAGCCGACAAAATATCGTATCTCACAATCTTAATAAAAAATCACTTGACCGACCAGAAAAAAGTGCTCTGCCGTTTCTTACCTTATGGAGGAAGTTTTTCAAAATGCAATGATCTCGAACATCATCAGCCACTCACCATAATCGCTGACCCACATTTCTGCTGTCCGCCAACAGCGGATAAAACGCAGCAGCGATAACAACAACCATTCAGACCGAAAGGAGGCAATCAGGCGCAGTTACATAGTTTTAGATGAGATTACATCGAAGTAATCCACCGCACTTCGATATTTTATCTGTCGGAGAAACTCCGCTTAATATGACCCGTTCGTCAAGTCATATTTTGCAGCTTTCCCGCAGAAACAAAGCAAAATCAAAAACAAACGTGACATGAATACAGAAAGGAAGATGCCAATTGACATTAACTCAGAAGAACGAACTCATTAATCAGATAACCCTCATGCTCGACAAACTGATCGACGTGGACGATAAGAACCCCAGAACACCCGTAGAGCAGCCCGTAGCTAAGCCTATGGAGATGTTGACCATCAAGGAATGTGCCGCGCTCGTAGACGGTCTGTCCGAGCATACAGTACGACAGTTGGTAGCGCAGGACAAGGTTGCTCATGTCAGGGCGGGCGCTGGTAGGAACGGTAAGATATTAATTAGCAAAATATCTTTGCTGAAATATCTTGGTATCGCAAGCTGAACGTAAAATATGTTTTAGTTATACTAATCGCAATAATGGAAGATATTCCCATTTTAAAAATCATTATTACGCAAGTACAGAAAAGACCGGCAATTTACCGGCTTTTCACCTCGATTATGGACTACCTCATAATCGAGCCGTTTCGGAGCTAACGCTCCAATATGCAGGCTCGATGGAATCGAGCAAAAAAGCAGAATGACAAAATGAAAGGACTTGATAAATATAGCAAGAAGAGATGACCAGCTCCGCCGCAAGGAGATCGTTTATACGGTGGAAGAATGGAAACAGATTGAGGATAAGGCAGAGAAATGTCATCTGAAAACAGCGACGTTCATAAGGGCGATGTCGCTGAATGGTGATGTGTATGTTGTTGATTTGAAAGAGCTTGCCCCTCTCTTGAACGGTATGAGGATTATTTCTAACAATGTGAACCAGGTCGCTCGGAAGGCGAATGAAACGAACAGCATTTATGCCGAGGATGTAGAAAAACTGCGTGGGGAGGTGAGCCGGATATCCCGTACTGTAAATCAGTGGTTATCCACAACAACGTTCAAAAAACTCTAACCTACATACTGAATCCCGACAAGACTGATGACCGCATATTGACAAGCGCTCTGAATTGTATGACCGAACCCGAACTCGCCTACACACAGATGAAGGCAGTTTACGAACAATATGCAAGACGCAGATATGACACACCCCCGCAGAAAAACGGAAAATCTGCAATCAAGGCTATCCACTATATCATGAGCTTCGCCGATTCTGAGGACGTCACGCCAGAGCTAGCCCACAAGATAGGCAAGGCTTTTGCAAAGAATATGTTCGGCAACGATGTGCAGGTGGTCATTGCTACTCATATTAACGCCAGCCATATCCACAATCATATCCTCATCAATTCCTACTCGCTGTCGGGGAAGAAGTATTATGACAACCAGACCACTCTGCGAAAAATGCGCGAGACCACTAATGGGGTATGCCGAGCGTTTGGAGTAACGCCAGCCCTCAACTTTGAGAACAAGGGTCGCTCGATTTCTTACTACGAATGGGAGTGCAAGAAGAAGGGTACCTCATGGAAAGAACATATCCGAAATGCAATCGACAGTCTGATACCTGCGATCAATTCGTTCGATGAACTGATGTCCGAACTCGAAAGGCGAGGCTTCACCATAAAAAGAGATAAGTACATCTATATCAAAGCCCCAGGGCAGCAACGCTCCGTCAGCTTGTGGCGATTAGGCGAGGACTACACCGAAGAATCACTCAACGCCCGCATACTCTGGCGCATGGTGGGCGGCGGAAATGCAATCGAACACTTTTCCAGCAGCGAGATTGAGCGTGCGTATATTTCCGTTATAGGTGAGGTACGAATACTTGCCGAGCAAGGCAATAAAATCAAGCGTCGGGCTAATAATAACACTCCGTATGGCGTGAAAAACGATTTGGATATTTTCAGGCTATCGGCGCAGCTCACGGTTATCAATCGGGATAGGATAGCTTCGATTGAAGAATTGAAATATAGAATTGATAAGCAAACTGCGGAATATAAAGCGTTGCAAGAGCAGTTATCCCAAAAGCTGCTGGAGCAAGAAAAGGTGCAGGCACTCATAGAACAGAGCGAGTATTATTTTGAAAACGCCGATAAATCTGATTTGTCGGCTGAGGATAATAACTGTCTTGAAATATGTAAATCTTCTATGCAGGCAAATGATATAAACTCGCCTAACGATATTATTTCTTTGCGTGAGCGGAATAGTAAGTTGCTATCAGATATAAATGCGCTGAAAAATTCTCTTGCGAATAAAAAGAATAAATTGGTGCGTTACATAGATATTCGTGATACTTACAATGAAATATCTCGGGGTGATTATATTTCAAAGCTCGTTGAGGAGGAGAAATTCCGCAGGGAGAAAGAGCGTCAAAAGGAATCACAGAAAACTAAAAAGAAGAAAGGAAGTAGATGATTATGGCAAGGAAAATGACATTAGAATCAGCAATCAGGCAGGCGGAAGAAGCCGACAAGCGTGTCACTGAAGCAGAGAATAATTTGACGGCTGCAAAGAATAAGCAGGCGGCTTGCTGGGCAAAGGTCGATGAGATCAAAGCTGAACAGGAGCAGGCGAGGTTTAATTCTATCGCTAAGATTGCTATTGAAAAGTTCGGTGAGAACGTCACAGCCGAACAGTTCAAGGAAATGCTCGAAACGATCATGATAAATGATGAGGTCAGCGAATATATCAATTCTGAAAAGGCAAAGCAGAATATTAATTGATATATAATAGAACAAAAGATTATGACGTGTTCCAAAATATTGAAATTTCGTTAAATTTCCACACGTTATTGACTGAGCATTCAAAAAGTGCTAAAATGATACCAACGGAACACGCCATAAAATCTACACATCAAAAGGAGAGATGTTTTATGGCAAATATCGAAAAAAGAGGTAATTCATATAGGATAAAGGTTTCCTGCGGATATGACGCAAAAGGCAAGCAGGTGACTCAGCGTATGACCTGGGCTCCAGAACCCGGCATGACTAAAAGACAGATCGAGAAGGAATTGCAAAGACAGACAGTGCTGTTTGAGGAAGCGTGCTTACAGGGCAACATGGTCGCTACTATCAAGTTTGAGGACTTCGCGAAACAGTGGTTCAAGGAGTATGCAGAGATGAGGTTGAAGGAATCGACTCTGCAAGGCTATCACTCAATGGAAAGCCGTATCTATAAAGCGATAGGTCACATTAGGTTGGATAAGCTGACAACAAGACAGATTCAGAAGTTTATACTAGACCTCTGTGAAGCTACCTGTGAGGGCAGGCGAAATCGTGACAAAAAGCTCTCGACCAAGACAATTAAACTATACAGGTCAATGATCTCAAGCATACTCGACTATGCGGTCAAGATGCAGATGATACGCGAGAATCCCTGCAAAAACGTGCAGATACCAAGAGTGACCACTCCCGAAAAGGAATACTACACCATCGAGGAAGCGCAGAAGCTCTTCGAGCTGTTCGAGGATGAGAGCGAGCACAACTACATATATGTCTGCTTTCATATTCTTGCGATTTACAGCGGCTTCCGACTAGGAGAACTGATGGGGCTGGAATGGAAGGACATCAACTTCGACACCAATGTCGTGACGGTCAACCGCACCTGTCTTTACTCGAAGGACAAGGGTCACTACACCGAAACGCCTAAAACTGCGCTAAGTATGCGTTCGCTGAAGCTGCCGCAGGACGTTATGGACGTACTGAACAAGTGGCAGGGCTTGCAGGACAAACAGCGCAAAAAAGTCGGCTCGAAGTGGATCGAAACCGACAGAGTTTTCACCAAGTGGAACGGCGAGACACTCGACCGTTCGGCGCCGGGCAGGTATTTCAAGAAGTTCTGCGAGCGCACGGGAATGAGGTATGTGTCAAATCATTCATGGCGGCACCTGAACGCCACACTGCTCATCAACAGCGGTATTGATGTCAAGACTGTGCAAAGCTGCTTAGGACATAGTGTTGCGACAACGACTTTGAACCTTTACTGCCACACCTTCCAGACAGCTAAGGCAGCCGCTATGGAAGCCGTTGCTGAAGCGCTTCCGCTGAGTTACAGCAAGAACGGCAAGATCACAGCAACTAAATGCAAGGATGATTCCAAGTCAGAAAAAGACGCATCATAAAGGTCAACTTTTTCATGGGATTTACCCCGACTCAAAAATAAGTCCCAAATAAGTCCCAAAGCCGTTTTCGGGCAAAAAAAGAACTTCGCAAACCCTTGATTTCCAACGGTTTGCGAAGTTAAGTTTGGTGCGGCAAATGGGACTTGAACCCATACGTCAAAGACACACGCCCCTCAAACGTGCCTGTCTGCCTATTCCAGCACTGCCGCATATTCTTTTGTTTCGCAGCTCTTGTTCCCTGCGACTTTAATATTATAGCACTTCATTTTAGGATTGTCAAGGGGTTTAGAGCCGATTTTTTCGATTTTACAAATTGTTAACAATCATCCTGCCGAACTGTGCTATAATGGTTTTCCCGATGGTGAAATGTCGGCAGATGCGGCGTTTTCGGATATGCAAAAAGGAGGCGCACTTATGATATACCTTACGGGCGACACCCACGCAGGACATGATATGTATAAGCTTTCGTCAGAGGCGCTTGACAGACAGGGGATACATTTTGATGATGGGGACTTCCTGATCGTGACCGGCGACTTCGGGTTTCCTTTCCTGCCGAAAGAGATCGACGAATTTGAAAGCTCGGGCGGCAATTCGGGAGAGTATGCCTTCTGGATAAAATGGTTCTCAGCACTTCCCTGCACCGTCCTGTTCGTTGACGGCAACCACGACAACCACGACTGGTGGGCAAAGCAGCAGGTCAGCGAAATGTTCGGCGGCAAGGTGCAGATACACCCGCACGCCGCGAACATAGTCCACCTCATGCGGGGAGAAGTTTACACCATCGACGGCATGACGTTTTTCGCATTCGGCGGGGCTGTCAGCATCGACAAGCAGTACCGCACCGAGGGCGTTTCATGGTGGGCGGGCGAGCAGGCGACGGCGGCGCAGATTGAGAACGCACGCGCAAATCTTAAGCGCGTCGGCAGCAAGGTTGACTTTATCCTTTCGCACACGATGCCCCGCAGCCTTATTGCCGCCATACCGATGTTCAGCCGCAAGCTATGCCCCGACACCTCCGCCGAGTTTCTCGAGGAAGTACTGGCGACCGTCGAATACCGTGCCTGGTTCTGCGGTCACTTCCACGTCGATATGCCCGTCCGCGCACACAGGCTGTATATCCTCTACGACAACGTGACCCCGTTGACGAGGTTTGAGGAGATGGTGGGGGAATGACCCGTCCGCACGCTGTCAGGCGTATACAGATCGTGATAGTAACAAAACGGCTGCTGCACCGCGATGCAACAGCCTTTTATATTGCCTTTAGTTACCTATTTCACTTCTGAAACTTCATCGACTGCTTGAGCCTGAACTCAAACTCGCGGCGCTCCTTCTGCCAGATGGAATCTAAGATCATGCCGCTGAAGAATGACAGCAGAGCCGCAAGACCTACGAATCCGCAGACTATCAGCGTCGGGAACTTCTCAACTATGTGTGTCGCGCGGAACGGCAGCCATACCTGAGATATGAAAACGATGATGTCTATCAGCATAAGCACAGCCGCTAACATTGAGAAAAACTGGAAAGGCTTGTAGTTCCTGAACAGGTTGAGTATAGTTCTAAGCACCTTGAAGCCGTCGGAGAATGTGTTGAGCTTTGATTCGCTGCCCTCGGGTCTGTCGCGGTATTCGATAATGACGTTCTCAACAGCCATGTTCATTGAAATGGCGTGTATGGTCATCTCGGTCTCTATCTCAAAGCCGCGGGAAAGCACGGGGAAGGTCTTTATGAAGCGGTAGCTGAATGCGCGGTAGCCTGTCATGATATCCTTGATATTGCACTTGAATATCTTGTTTATCGAAAAGCGCACGAGCGAGTTCCCGAAGTTATGGAAGGGACGCTTGTTCTCCTGAAAATAGGTGGAGGAAAGGCGGTCGCCGACTACCATATCCGTCTGCCTGTTCAGCACCTTATCGACCATCTCGGCAGCGTACTCGGCGGGATAGGTGTCATCGCCGTCAACGATGATATAGCACTCAGCCTCGATCTCCTGGAACATACGGCGGACAACATTGCCCTTGCCCTGCTGATATTCACGGCGCACGACCGCACCCGCATTCTCGGCTATCGCCGCAGTGTCATCGGTCGAATTATTGTCATATACATACACAACGCAGTCTGTCAGCACTTTCTTGAAATCCGAAACTACCTTGCCGATAGTCTTGGCTTCGTTATAGCATGGTATCAGAACAGCAACCTTATCCATCATATTGCTCCTTAATATAGTTTTAAGCGGACGGCGTTACAGACAAGCCAGAAGCACATCAACGCCCGCGCAGAGATTTACAAGTGTTATTATTAATTCGCAGACAAAGATCCTTACCTCGCCCGCGGGCTCGCTTTCGCCTACCACCCTTGTCGGGTTGTGGATCGCAAAGTAAAACGGAAGCAGCAGAGCTATGAAATAGCGTCCCTGAATGCCCTTTATCATCGGGCTGTGCGGCGCTGTCCACTGCATATAAAGGCTCGCGTTTATGAGCATAAGTATCGCGAACACGATCATGCCGAATACCAGGTTCTCAGACCTCACCGCATCGACAAAGCTGCCGCCGCGGCGGGCTTTCGCAGCGATATCGGGAATATCGATCAATGCCGCGACCAGCATCAGCAGATAAACAAGTGCAAGGAACTTGTTAGTCTCGATATCCAGCCTGCCCAGATAGCCGCCTATCATCATGAGCGCCCATCTCACGGCATAATGGACGGCGGTACGCACCATGACTACCACATAATTGAGCGGGTTCGTGAGCATATATCTCAGCTGCTCGCCTGCATCGGTGCCGGGGATAGTCAGGAACTTCTTGCAGATCATCAGCCATACAAGGTTGCAGGCGACGGCTGCCGCTGCCATTATCACGGCGTGTATCACCTTGTTCCTCATGCTGCCGAAGCGCTCGGCGGGAATGAGGAAATATACCAGACATATCGGCAGGTACACTATCTTGAGCAGGCAGACAACTATCGCCATTACATAAAGCAGTATATACTGCCGCACTTTCAGAGGCTCCGTCTGCACAAAGCGCAGATGCAGAACGTAAGAGAACATGAGAAGCGACAGCGCCACCACAAGTCCGTCGGGTGAGAGCGAAAATGCCAGAAAAACGTTCATCGGCAGAAGCGATACGAGAAGGATCAGCTCCTTTTTGACGGGCATTATCTTCACTGCAAAAAACAGCATCAGGGTTATGGTCAGCCAGTTCGCGAGCCTTCCCGCATACGCGATGGCGGCGATGTTTTTGGTGAACTGCCTTGCTATAAATATGCCTGCTGCCTGCGGCATATAAGACACGGGGCAGTAAAGCGAAAGATTCGTAAATACGATAAACGGCTCGTTTTCGGTAAGTGAGAGCTCCTTGTTCTCATCGAAGGAGCGCCAGTTATGCTGAAGCAGGGTGATATCGACATCAAGGGGAAGCTCACGTCCGCCCTGAGAAGTCCTCTCCTGAACCTCCGAGACCGCATAGCCGCGGGATATCTCAAAGCTTCGGTAGAAATGTCCCGTTTCGTCGGGCGATCTGAATATAGTTCCCGAGAACATGAACACGAGACTCAGCAGCGTCCATAGTATAAGGAAGTTCTTTTCCATCGTAAGCCTGCCGAGAAACGGAAGCAGGATGACCGCCGCCGCCGTGAAGCAAAGCACGGCGATGGTATGGACCGCCGCCCCGCCGCTCAGCAGCGTATCAAAGCCGACGCCTGTCATCTTAAAGACAACTGCGCCGCCGATAGCCGCGATCGCCGCCAAAAGCATCAGCAGTCTGCCTTTTTTCGATATACCCGACATTTCCAGATCCTTGAAACCCATCGTAAAACTCCCCGATATTCCCGTCTGCCCCGAAAAGAGCCTTATCATGACAAAACCGCACGAAGGATGCCTGACAGCCTTGTGCGGTGCCGACTGTCCGCCGTGAATACCGACAGACAATTTATCAGGCTTCTCCGTCAGGCGAAAATGCCTGTATAAAGAAAAAAACATTCCACCCAAACATCAGAATGTTTTCAGCCCCAACACCCGAAACGAACCCGAGTGTTTAAATTTTTTTCTTTCGGCGCATCGGCGCCGATACAAGTCGAGGTGACGGGATTCGAACCCACGGCCTCTTCGTCCCGAACGAAGCGCTCTACCAAACTGAGCCACACCTCGAAGAAATGCACGGACTATTGCCCGCACACATCACAACACTATTATTATATCATCCTGTCATATTATTGTCAAGGTCTGACAGGGAAATTTAACTTTTTGTCATTATTTATTCAAAAGACGCGAAAACAGCATTTCACGGCAATCCTGCTCGAGTTTATCATTGAGTTCGCAAAGCTCCGACGGCTCTCCGCGGCGTTCAAGGCACTTGGATATGATATAGTCCGCAAGCTTTGGATTCTTTGACAGCAGCGGTCCGTGCAGATAGGTCGCTATGACGCGCTCCTCGCAGTAGCCCTCCGTCCCGCTCGACCAGCAGTTGCCGTTGCCACACAGCACCTTTCCGAAAGGGGTCGCCACATCGGTAGTCTGCCCGCCGTGATTCTCAAAGCCAATGACCTTATAAGGCTCGCCCATCAGCTGCGTCTCAACGACGATATTTCCGATGCAGCGGCTGCGCTTGTTGCGCGAAGCTTCGGTGTGATAAGAAAACAGCCCGAGCCCCGGTATCTCTTCGCCGTTGGAATCCTTGTAATACTGCCCCAGGAGCTGATATCCGCCGCATATCATAAGCAGGAACACGCCCGCGTCGTATGCCGCCTTTACCTTGTCCTTGCAGCCCATCAGATCCTCGGCGAGCAGCTGCTGTTCGTAATCGGCGCCGCCGCCCAGGTATATGATATCCATCTGAGCAAAGTCGATGTCATCGGGCTTGTCCATAAGGTGCTGATACACCTGAAGCTCTATGCCGCGCTGTGCGCAGCGGTACTTCAGCACCTCAACGTTGCCGCTGTCGCCGTAGAGGTCAAGGACGTTCGGGTACATATGCAGAAGCTTGATAGTTTTCATCACGCCTTACCTCCCTTGCTCTCTATATAGCGTTTCAGAGCGCCGCGGGTCGGCTGTATCGCGGTATAGTTCGCGATGCCGTACTTTACGCCCTCCTGCCCGAATATCTCCGCCGCAGCGTCATCGAGGTCTGGCAGGACGGTTATCCTCTCGGGGTCATAGCCCGAGCATTTTATCCTGATGGCGATATCATAAGCGCGTGTGCCGCTTGTGATAACACGGGTGACACCGTTGAATATCGAAAAGTTTATATCCCATATCCACGAAACATCAAGGCCGTCTGCAACGTTGTCGTTGAGCACGAAGAGGAGTTCCTTCTCGCGCTTATCCTGATTGAGCAGGCGCAGGGTCATGTTCGCGCCGACGGGGTTCTTGGCGAGGTTGAGAAGCAGCGACGAGCCGCCCAGCTCAAACTTTTCAAGCCTTCCGTTGTTGACCTCAAAGCTGCCGAAGATCTTATGCAGGATCTCGTGGTCGATATTATAAAGCTTTGCCGCCAGATACACCGCCGAAAGGTTATAGAGGTGGTATATGCCCATATGCTTTGTGGTATACTGCTCGCCCTCTATCTCAAAGGCGGAGTTATCAAAGTCAAGACCCGTTATCTGCACCTCGGGAGTTATCTCGCCGAAGCCGCAGCCGGGACAGCGGAAGCGTCCTATGTGTGAATACTGATAGTAATCATACACGAGCGTTTCACCGCAGGTCGGGCAGAACCTGCCCTCGCCCGCTTCGTAAAGCTCATCGGTCGCGCCCTCATACTTTTCAACGCTGTAATAATGCACGTTCTTATTATTGGGATTAGCCGAGCCGAGGCGTGCCACGTTGGGGTCGTCGGCATTGAGTATCAGGTTGCCCTCATATGTCTCAAGGAAGCTCTTGACCTTGAGTATAAGCGTTTCCACCTCGCCGTTGCGGTCGAGCTGGTCGCGGAAGAAGTTGAGTATCACCAGCGTTTCGAGCGGCAGCTGACGGAATATAACGGGAACATGGGATTCATCGACCTCAAGCACGAGGTAATCGGCATCTATCCTGCCTTTCATATCGCAGTATTTAAGGAACATCGAGCCGATACCCGTATCAAGGTTGTTGCCCTGCATATTGGTAATGACCTTTAACTTGCCGCCGTCCTTTGCGGGCAGCTCGGCGAATATGCGGTTTAAGAAATTCGTGGTCGAGGTCTTGCCGTTGGTGCCGGTGACTGCTATTATCGGGCAGTTTATCTTAAAAGCTTTGAGGTAGTTATGGTTGAAGGTCCAGAGCACGAGCCCCGGCAGGTTGCCGGCATCGCGTCCCGCGAGCTTCAGCAGCTTTACCATCAGCTTGCCGAAAAGTATCGTAAAGAAGTGTATTATCTTCATATTAAATCTCCAATTATAGATTTCACCACTCCGCCCGTTTTGAGAGCAGCAGCGTGTCGGCGACGGTCAGCACGAGCGATATAACGCCGAAAAATGCACAGCCGAAGCTGTATGTAAGCAGCTTCGCCGAGCTCTCGCTTATCGAGAAAAGGCTGAGCCTGCAAATGACAGAATAGCCTGCGATATAAGATCCCGCGATCGTGAGCAGTGCCGCAACGGAGGTAAGCCACATTGCAGTCCTCCTGCGGCGCATCGGCAGGCTGAACAGCGCCGAGCCGATGCAGATCTTCATCACACAGAGCATAGAAAAAAGTATCACAGCCCCCGACATAACAGTATCCCTGACAAACAGCGCAGGGGCGGCGATGATCTCGTTATATGCTTCTTTGATAAAGTAGCCCTCCGAATAGAAGAGCAGGCTCGTGGGCAATGCGATGCCGTACATAGCGCAGGTGAGCAAAAAGAGCAGGAACACTGCCGCGCTCTTGCTGACTATCTGCTTCCAGGGTCTTGCGGGGACTCCTGCCCAGAAGACGGCTTCATCGCCTGCGAACACGGCGTGCGACCTTACAAGAGCCACAGGCAGCACCGAAAACAACAGAATCCACCTGCACGCCCCGCATAAAGCGTTCATTGCGTCACTAAGTGCCGCAGCCGCTCCGTCGAATGTACCGCTCAGCTTGTTATAGCAGACCGAACTCAGTATCATGACCACCATCAGTATCACTGCGGGGGGCATCAAGTGCGGGAACATATCCTTCAGATCATCCCTGATAAGTTTTCTCAGCAATCCTCCGACACCTCCCCTGCTGCGCCGTAATCAAGCACACTGCCCGAGCGGAGCAGAAGCACATCATCGGGCGGGAGCGTCAGCTCTGATACTTTATGCGCGGTCTCAACGACGCAGGCACCGCCGTCCGCGAGCTTTCTTGCCCGCCGTGCGAGTATCTCCGCCATATCATTATCGAGTGCCGCAAAGGGCTCGTCCAGAAGATAAAGCCTCGCCTGTCTGCCTAGCACCATAACGAGCTGCACGGCAGCCCGCATCCCGCGGGACATCCTGCCGAGAGGCTTTGCGATGTCGATATTACATTCGCTGAGCAGCCTGAGCACCGCCGCCTTATCGAGATCATCGAAATATCTTTTGTACAGCTCCGTCGCCTTTTCGGGGGTGAGCTTTCCCGAAAGGAAGTCTCTGTCGGGGAGGTACGCCGTGACCTCGCGGCTGTAAACATTCACGCTGTCGCAGCAGATCAGCAGGCTGCCTCTTGTGGGCTTTATAAGCCCTGCCATCAGCTTTAAAAAAGTAGTTTTCCCGCTGCCCGAGTCGCCTGTCACAGCAACGACCCTTCCACCATAGAGGGAAAGGGTTATCCCCGAAAGCGCGGGAAAAGCGCCGTATTCTTTTGCAAGACCATTGCAGGTCACGATCCTTTCCACCGCCATCCCCCTTTGCGTCAGTTCCAAAGTTCAGGCGGACGCCGCAGCGCCCGCCCGATATTTTCCGATCTTTCGGTATCAGCGCTGTTCGCAGATCAGCTTTATAGCCGTGCGTTCCTCGTCGCCGATAGTGATAGTTGTGAATGCGGGCACGCATATCATATCAATGCCCACAGGTGCCAGATATCCGCGTGCAATGGCAACAGCCTTTATAGCCTGATTAGCGGCGCCTGCGCCCACTGCCTGCACTTCTACCTGACCGCTGTCGCGTACAACTCCCGCGATAGCTCCTGCAACAGAATTAGGTACGGAACGTGATGATACTTTCAGTATTTCCATAGTGATACCTCCATGGTTTAGTAAGTTGATCGCTGCGTAAGTAAAGATCACTGTTGCCGGCGCGCTGCTCTTCATCAAACGCGCCACACTGTTAGTATACCACACTTTTCAAAATTTTTCAATAGTCTGAGCGAAATTTAACAAATTGACCCCCGCATAATTATCCTGCGGGGGTCGGTGTAGGTTTCAGCGTTCAACTATACGCTCGACAGAGCGCGCTCTGCCTGTCTTTTCATCAAAGTCCACCACAACGCCGTTTATGAAAGCCGCGCCTTCGGCAGGCTCGAACTTCACGGGGGTGTGGTATTTCAGCTTTTCAATGATGATATCGCTCGCGACCCCCAGCACAGAATGCTCGGGTCCGCACATACCGACATCGGTGATGTAAGCCGTTCCGCCCGAAAGCACCTGCTCATCGGCGGTCTGCACATGGGTGTGAGTGCCGAAAACGCCTGTCACCCTGCCGTCGAGGTAATAGCCCAGCGCCTTCTTTTCGCTTGTGGCTTCGGCGTGGATGTCTACGAATATGTTCGGGGTATCAAGGTCGGCGATTATCCTGTCAATGGCAAAAAACGGATTTTCAAGCGGTTCAAGGTCAACGACGCCCATAAGGCTCACGACCGCTATCTTCACGGGGAAGAGGTCTGCGACGTACACCCCCCTGCCCGACACGCCGTCGGGGTAGTTGGCGGGGCGCAGCAGCGCTTCGGTATCGTCATGCAGCTGCTCGGAGCCCAGCCTGTGGAAGGAATGGTTGCCGCCCGTCACGACATCGGCACCGAGCTGTATCAGCCGCCTGAACGACTGCTCTGATATGCCGTTGCCGACTGCCGAATTCTCGCCATTTATTATCGTGAAGTCTATCTCATACCTGCGCTTCAGCTTGTAAAGCCGCCGCTCAAGTATCCCGACCCCCGATTCGCCTACGACATCGCCCAAAAACAGAAGCTTCATCTATCAGCCGTTAACTGCCGCGATGAGAGCATCGGTCTTGTCGGTGAGCTCCCACTTTACGCCAAGCTCCTCGCGTCCCATGTGACCGTATGCCGCAAGTGCCTTGTACTGCGGCTTTCTGAGGTCAAGCTCCTTGATGATAGCGGAAGGACGAAGATCGAACACCTTAGCCACCGCATCGGAAAGCTTAGCATCGGAGACCTTGCTAGTGCCGAAGCTGTCAACTCTTACGGAAACGGGGGAAGCCACACCGATAGCGTAAGCAAGCTGTACCTCGCACTTGTCTGCAAGACCTGCCGCCACTATGTTCTTTGCCACCTTGCGTGCGGCATATGCTGCGGAGCGGTCCACCTTTGTCGGATCCTTGCCCGAGAATGCGCCGCCGCCGTGTCTGCCCATACCGCCGTAGGTATCAACGATTATCTTTCTTCCCGTAAGACCGCTGTCGCCGTGAGGTCCGCCGATAACGAATCTGCCTGTCGGGTTGATGAAATACTTGGTCTCGGCATCAAGAAGCCCTGCGGGAACTACGGGCTTTACGATATGCTCGATCATATCCTCGCGGATAGTTTCAAGGGTAACGTCATCGTCGTGCTGGGTGGAGATAACGATGGTGTCAACTCTCGCGGGCTTGCCGTCCTCGCCGTATTCTATAGTCACCTGAGTCTTGCCGTCGGGGCGGAGGTATGTAAGCTCGCCCGACTTGCGTACATCGGTAAGCTTCTTTGCAAGCTTGTGAGCCAGGGAGATAGAAAGAGGCATAAGCTCGGGAGTCTCGTTGCAGGCATAGCCGAACATCATGCCCTGATCGCCCGCGCCGATATCGCCCTGCTTTTCATCTCTGCCTTCAAGGCTGTCGTCAACGCCCTGAGCGATGTCGGGGGACTGCTTGTCGATGGTGGTGAATACAGCGCAGGTATCGCCGTTTATGCCGTAAGCGTCGTCGGTATAGCCGATCTCCTTAACGGTCTCACGCACGATAGCGGGGATATCCACCTGTGCCTTTGTGGTGATCTCACCCATCAGCAGCACCATGCCCGTGGTAGTAACAGTCTCGCAGGCAACTCTCGAAAGAGGATCCTGAGCGAGCATAGCGTCCAGCACTGCATCGGACACCTTGTCGCAGATCTTATCGGGATGACCCTCGGTCACCGATTCAGAAGTAAAATACAGTTTTTCCATTTTAATACACTCCTTACTATACTATCCTGTCCCGTGTGCAGAACACAGCACACGAAAACAAAAAAACGTCCCGGAAAAACCGGAACGCCTGAACAGTCTTCTGGTTCTTCCTCATCTCTCGAAGCAGATCGCTTCGCAGGAATTAGCACCTTTGCACACAGTGCAGGTTGCCGGGCTTCACAGGACCTGTCCCTCCGCCGCTCTTGATAAGGTGCCGCCGATAAAAGGCGACTCAAATTACTTCTTTATTATACACTCAAATGTGTGATATGTCAAGAGATAATTTGCCGACCCCGCCCGATTTATGTAAAAAAATTGTGAATCAGCCCATTATCTCCTCAAACGATCTGTCCTCGAGGAGCATCACGCCGTTGCGTTCCATCTCGCGGATCATGCCGCTTCCGAACTTCTTCTCGACCACGGAGATACCCTCACCGAGCGAAGCATAGCCGCGGGATATCCTGTGCATATCTGTGCCCATGACCTGAACGTAGTTTCCCTTTATGAGCTTGAAGCAGTCACGGCGGCTCTTCCAGTGTACCAGCGAATCGGCGTTTATCTGCCCCAGCACGTCAAGGTCAAGTATCTCGGTAAGCGACTTATAGCTCGTGAAGTTCAAGTATCTTTCGATGTGTGCCACAAGCACCTTTACCTCAAGCTCATCGACGATCTTCTCAACGCCTTCGAGGTGCTTTTCGGTAAGCTTGGTATAAGGCATCTCGAGCAGCATATAGTTCGTGCCCTCGATAGTAAGGCGTGAAAGTGCGTCCTTGCCTATAAGCGCCTCGTCATAAAGCACTTCAGCGCCAAGAAGTATCTTCGGGTGTTCGGGCTTCAGGTGCGGCTTTAATCTCTCATAAGCCTTGTTGCGCGATTCGAGGAAGCGGTGTATGCTGCTTCTGGTGCAGTAAAAGTGCGGGGTAGCGACAACGACATCAACGCTGTCCGCCGCCATATTATCAAGAAGCGTCACCGATTCTTCGATATCCTTAGCCCCGTCGTCTATCCCGGGAAGAATGTGGGAATGAAAATCTATCTTCATGTATAAGTCTCTTTCTATGCTGATAAGCAATTATTTCGGGGTTGGATTGCCGTATATTTACAGTCCCCGCTGCAATAAAGATATCCCGCAGCGAGCGGGATATCATAAGTTTTCAAGGATCAGGATATTCCGAGGAACTCAAAGTAGTTCTGCTTCGGCATTTTGGTAACGCTCTTTTCTCTCCAGCCGTCGTCCAGCGGGGTGAGGCGGTAAGCGACGTAAAGGACCTTCTTGCCGTTTTTGTCCTCCTTGACCGTCCAGCCGACATCGGGGACAACTCCGCGGGTGCCCTTTGCGGTGACCTTCATGCGGATGCCCTTCTGCTTGAGTGAGAAGAACTTCAGGTCTATATCATTGCCGTGAGGTACGACATAGATATTGACGCTTCCCGTATTGGAATCCCTTACATCTGTAAGATAGAAGCGGTAACGGCCGTCGGGGGATATCGTATTTTCTTCGTCAACGACCTGAGAAAGGTGTACAAGATCGTTCTTGTAGTAGGAATAAACGGTGCTCTGCGGGTCAAGGTGCATATCAAGCGGGGTCTCAACGGTAGAGCCGCCGAAGAGCATATTGCAGACAACATAAGCCACGATACCGAGAACGTAAAGCAGCAGGTAGATGGTGCCCATTATGACCTTCATGGTCTCGGCAGTGCCTGCCGCGAAGAACATCACCAGTGCCACGATAAACGGCGGTATGATAAGTATCCAGTTGGCATTTGCGATATTGAAAAGCAAGAGGAAGAAAACGACAGGCAGCAGCACAAGGCTTATGACCCGCGTCACCAGCATCTCACGCGAATAGATCATAAGCAGCAGGAACACGATAGAAGCTACCGAATAGACAACGAGAAAGCTGCCCATGTTTTTTCCTACAAACTCAAGATCATATAAAAAGGTCGCCCAGGTAAACATTGCGATAACTGCGGCATAAGTCACGCAGAAGATCGAAATGCATCTTTTGACCCAGATATTGCCAAGTATCTCCTTCATTAAAAAACGCCTCCGCTAATTCTTTTTTCTGTCATTCATGCCCCGTGGGGCTTATTATTATATCTATGTGCCGACGATGACCTCTTCGCCGCCTGACAGCCCGCTCAGTATCTCGGTCCTTTCGCCGTCTTCGATACCCGTTTCAACGTCCTGCTCTATCTTCGTGCCGTCAACGAGCAGATTCACATAGGTGCGTTCCTTTGAGGTCTTCACAGCCTCGGAAGGCACTATGACGGTATCGAGCTTTGAGTATACTTCAAACACGCAGTTTATCTGCATATCACCGAGCTCTGTCTTTTCGGGCGGTGCGATGACGTAGGTGGTGACGCTCATTCCCGCGTTGCTGCCCGAAAGTATATCGACCACCTTGCCCTCTTCCTCCGTCTTGCCCTGCTGAAGCTTGACGCGCGTTCCGAAGTTTATGTTTTCGGGAACAAAGTCATAGACCTCGCAGATTATATACCTTTGAGAATGGTTGGTGATGGTGCCGAACTGCTGATCCGCCCTCACGAGCCCGCCCTCGACGATTATCGCTTCGGCGCCGCGCTGATCGCTTATATCCGAACCGAATGCGGTATTCCTGCCCGCGCGGAAGACTCCGTCGCAGGGGGCAAACACCTTATACTCGTCCTCAGAGCTTTGAAGATGCTCATATTCAAGCTCAAGCAGCTGCACCTGAGTATCGGCGTACTGTATCTCATTCGCCGTGCCGCCCTCGCTTCTAAGCGTCCTGACGGTCTTTCTCGCTCTTTCGAGGTATACGAGCTTTTCATCAAGCTTTTGCTGAAGATCATCGGAGTTCAGGGTACACAGAACATCGCCCTTTTTGACATCCGCGTTGTCCTCGACCTCGATAGTCTCGATTATCCCGTCCTTTTTAAAGGCGACCTTTTCGGAGTAAGGGTAATCGAACCTTCCCTCGACGAAATACTTCTGCGAGATATCGCCGATCTCGGCAGTAACTGTATTGTAATCTATCTTATCTGTCTTATATATAGGTACTACTATCTCTTCAGCGGTCTCCTTTTTGCCGCAGCCGCCCAGGCAGCCTGCCGCAAGCACAGCCGTGAGGAGAAAAGTCAAAGCTCTTTTCATGCAAATACCTCAGTTGTCACATACCGCGCAAAGACGCACTCCGCCTCAACGCTCACTCCTTATTATATCATTTTTCGGCTTTTCGTGCAAGAGAAAAAAGATATATTGTAGGTTTGCACAATACCACACAAAAATTTTCGTCATAATTGTTCAGACTATCAATTCTGCAATTATCGCGTTTGACCTCAGAAAGCCCTCGTCCGTCAGTGCGAACCCCTTGTCGGT
Source organism: Ruminococcus sp. (assembly GCA_024697545.1). Lineage (GTDB taxonomy): Bacteria > Bacillota > Clostridia > Oscillospirales > Ruminococcaceae > YE71. Next base: position 35,388 of record JAILFN010000068.1, on the reverse strand, counting down.
TTCCCTCATAAGCCCGTGGGATATCAGTGCGGGGGCGAGCTTTGCTGTCCGCGCGGCGAAATTTCCGCCGTCGGGGAACTCACGAAGCTTGCGAAGGTCTATGCCATCGGACAGCCTGAGCGAGAGCATGACGTACTCCTCTGCCCTGTCGGGCGGCTCGTCGTACTCTTTCGGCATGGTTTCGGCGGCGATGAATGCGGCGATATCCTTCGGGCAGCTGAAACGCAAGCCGCCGTGATCGGAATGTGCGCCCGCGCCGATGCCGATGTACGGCTCCAGCTTCCAGTATTTCATATTATGCCGCGAGCGTTTTCCGTCACGCGCCCAGCTTGATATCTCGTAATGCTCCCAGCCCGCAGCGGTCATCATACCGCAGAGCCGCAGGTAAAGCTCGCTCATCAGGTCGTCGTCGGCGGTGTCACGCCTTACGGCTTCGCAGTCAAAGGGCGTGCCCTCCTCTATCTGTAGCATATACGCCGAAAGGTGGGATATCGGCAGCCCGAGAAGGCTCCCGACAGTGCGTTCGAGCGAAGCTATATCCTGCCCCTTAACGCCCAGCATAAGATCGCAGGAGATGTTATCGAACCCCGCCGCAGCCGCATCGCGGACGGCTTTTTCAGCGCGGTCAAAATCATGCAGCCTGCCGAGAAAGCTCAGCTGCTCATCATCTGCCGACTGCACCCCGACAGAAAGCCTGTTGATGCCCGCTTCACGAAGCTCGGCGAGCTTACGCGGGAGGAGCGTCACGGGGTTTGCCTCAAGGGTGATCTCGGAATCGTGCAGCTGTACAGAATTTTGTACACTTTTTATAATACGTCCTATCTGCCCGCCCGTCAGCAGCGAAGGTGTCCCGCCGCCGAAATAAATGGTATCCGCGGCTGTTCCCTGCCCCGCATAGCTCTCTATATTGCGGCAGACCGCCTGCGTGTAGCTTTCGGCGGTGTCGGCGCGGTAGGGCACCGAATAGAAGTCGCAGTATGGGCACTTTCGGGCGCAGAAGGGAACGTGTATGTATATGCCCGTCACAGCGGTCTGTCAGCGTCGTCGAAGGCGCTGTCTATCGCGGACGCTGCCTGCTCGCCGTTCTGCTTCATTCTGCCGAGGGCTTTGTTCAGCCCCAGCCTTGCAAAGTAGACGAGGTAAGCCGCGAACAGCAGGCAGAAAGCCGCCGCCCAGTACTTTACCCAGTCGAGTATCGCAAGCTCAAAGTAATCCGAATGGCTTTCTATCCAGCTTCTGACCGCGGGGTGTATTATGACGTACCCGATAATGCTCAGCACCAGCGACGAGAACACATATGAGGTTATCCCGAGCATGGCGCTCCTGAACGGCAGCGCGGAGAACTTGACCCCCGCCGCCAGCGTCCAGCCTATCACCACGGCATAAGCGAACCCGCGCGAAAGGTTGGCATAGATCTCCCCGCAAAAGGGCAGCAGCACCGCCGCCCCGAGGGTGAAGATCATAAAGTATTTCATTGATCGTTCGTTGTTTTCCATTATTTCTTCCTTTTACTGCCCGCGCTTCAGAAGAGAACTCCTCTGAAGCAGACCTGCTGCTCCATCCTGTCGAAGTCGAAGCTGTGGAAGGCACCGCCCGCGCAGAAGCGCTTTTCGGGGCAGTCCTCACAGCCCTTGCAGCTGTCGCTGAGGTCGCGGCGGTAGGGCTTGAAGCCCTCTCTCCATATCTTTGTAAAATCATCCCGCAGGATATTTCCCTCGATAAGCTCGGGGCGCGGCTCGATGTCAAGGCAGGCGCCGATATCTCCGTTTGAACGTATGCCCGCCGTGTATCGTCCCGCGTTGCAGAGGAAGTACCAGTCACGCACTTCCCGCTCATAAGCTGTGCCGAGATAATGCTCGCAGCCGTAGAGAAGCGGCATACCGAGCTTTCGCTTTTCATCTATAAAGCGGAACATACGGCGGTAATCTTCTGCATCGAGCAGCAGCTCGGGGTGCAGCTTTGCCCTGCCGATGGGGTCGATGTTTATCACCCGCCAGGAGTCGATGTCCACATCGAGCAGAAGCTCATAAAGCTCTTCAAGCTCGCCGATGTTGCCCTTGTGAACGACGGTGGTTATCTGTATCTCTTTGAAAGCGCGGCGGTCGATAAGGTTCTGTATGCCCCGCATCGCCTTGTCCCAGCCGCCCTCGGTGCGGCGGAAAGCATCGTGCGACTCTCTTAGCCCGTCTATGCTCACAGATATCGTCCGCATTCCCGTCTGTTCGAGAAGCTCGGCAGTGCGCTCGTCTATAAGCGTCGCGTTCGATGTCATGCCCCATCGGAAGCCGAGCTCGTTTATCATGCCCGCTATCTCGAAAAAATCGCGGCGCAAAAGAGGCTCTCCGCCCGTCAGACATATGCGCGGGTGCTCGGTGCCGAAGTCTTTCTTTATCTTTGCCAGGAAATCGCGGTACTGCCCTGCGGTCAGCTCGTCCCTGACGATATCCCCGCAGCTGCTGCCGCAGTGAAGGCAGCGCTCGTTGCAGCGGGTGGTAAGCTCCAGAAACAGGCTCCTGAGGAACGGTTTACGGTAAAGTCCCTCGCGGTATTGCGCGAGCTGCTCCATGTGGCGGCGCTTAGTGGCTGCCGGAGCTGCACCTGCGCCCCTCATTCGTCTGTCCCCCAGGGCGGCGGTCCATAGACATGGGCGTTCTCGTTTTTCGAGGGGTCGAAGTCCTCCTCGGGCTCGGGCTCCGGCTCCGGCTCGTCGTTATCGAAATCCTCGACCGGCGGACCGTAAACATCCTCGTTCACATTGTCGGCAGGATCGAACTCCTCCGTCACGGTATCGGCAGTCTCTTCGGTACGGGAGTCCTGCACATCGCTGCTTTCATCCGTGACGGCAATGCCGTTTTCGGGGTCAAGACTGTCATAATGCTCGGGCGGCGGTCCGTAGGCGCAGCCGTTGAAGTTGGTCGCCGCGATGAATGCCGCAGCAACGGCTGTGATCTTTTTCTTTATCTTCATCAGCTCAGTCCTCCTTTTCGGTGTCGGACGTTTTCTCTTTCTTTTTCTGCTTCTGCGCTTTCCTGCGCTGCTTTTCGATCTCCTTTGCCCGCTTTTTCATAATCTCAGGCGGACCGTAGACGCAGACATTGAAGTTTTCAAACGCGCGGAAAGTCTCTGAGCTTTCGCTCTCTGCGGGTCTTGCCTTTTTCATAGCGAACCTCTCTTATGCGGTCAGTCCTCGTCAAGCTTGAGCACGGACATGAATGCCTCCTGCGGCACTTCCACGGTACCCAGCTGGCGCATACGCTTCTTGCCTTCCTTCTGCTTTTCCAGCAGCTTTTTCTTTCGTGTGATATCACCGCCGTAGCACTTTGCAAGAACGTCCTTACGCATAGCCTTGACGGTCTCACGCGCGATTATCTTGCCGCCGATGGCAGCCTGTATCGGCACCTCGAACAGCTGGCGGGGTATGTTTTCCTTTAAGCGCTCGCAGATCTTTCTGCCGCGCTGATAAGCCTTGTCAACGTGAACGATGAAGCTCAAAGCGTCCACCATGTCGCCGTTCAGGAGTATATCCAGCTTCACCAGCTTGCTCTGCTGATAGCCCAGTATCTCGTAATCGAATGACGCATAGCCGCGGGTGCGGGATTTCAGCGCGTCAAAGAAATCATATACTATCTCGTTGAGCGGCAGCTCGTAATGCAGGTCTACGCGGTTCTCATCGAGATACTCCATATTCTTGAAGCTGCCGCGTCTGTCCTGACACAGCTCCATTATTGAACCGACGAACTCGGGCGGGGTGTATATATCCGCCTTGACTATCGGCTCTTCCGCCGAAGCTATCAGTGCGGGGTCGGGGTAGTTTGAGGGGTTGTCTATCGTGAGCCTTGTGCCGTCGGTCAGGTTGACCTTATATATAACGGAAGGCGCTGTGGTTATAAGATCAAGATTATACTCACGCTCCAGACGCTCCTGTATTATCTCCATGTGCAGCAGCCCCAGGAACCCGCAGCGGAAGCCGAAGCCCAGTGCCGCCGAAGTCTCGGGCTCGAAAGAGAGCGAGGCATCGTTGAGCGCAAGCTTATCCAGCGCATCACGCAGGTCGGGGTACTTTGCTCCGTCGGAGGGGTAGATACCCGAATAGACCATCGGGTTCACTTTTTTATAGCCGGGCAGCGGCTCGTCGCAGGGGCGGTCGCGCAGGGTGACGGTATCGCCCACCTGTGTATCGCCGATGTACTTTATCGAAGCCGCGATATAGCCGACCTCGCCCGCGTGCAGTTCACCCACGGGAACAAGATCGGTAGCGCCCATGAATCCTACCTCGGTAGTCTGGAACTCGGCTTCGGTAGCCATGAGCTTTATGACATCGCCTGTCTTCAGGCAGCCCTCGACCACCCTGACGTATATGATAACGCCCTTGTAGGGGTCATAGTAGCTGTCGAAGATAAGCGCCTGCAAAGGCTTGCTGTCATCGCCCTTTGGCGCGGGGATATCTGTCACTATGCGCTCCAGCACTTCCTTTACATTTGTGCCGAGCTTTGCAGAGATACGCGGCGCGTCCATCGCGGGGATGCCTATGATATTCTCGACCTCATTGCAGACTCTCTCGGGGTCTGCGGAGGGCAGGTCTATCTTGTTGACGACGGGCATTACCTCAAGGTCGTGCTCGATGGCGAGGTATGTGTTGCCGAGCGTCTGCGCCTCTATGCCCTGCGAAGCGTCAACGATGAGCACCGCGCCCTCGCAAGCCGCCAGCGAACGCGATACCTCATAGTTGAAGTCAACGTGTCCCGGGGTGTCGATGAGGTTGAAGACGTAGTCCTCGCCGTCATCGGCATGATAGTTGAGGCGGACGGCGCGCGCCTTTATGGTGATGCCGCGCTCACGCTCGATATCCATATTATCGAGCAGCTGATTCTCCATATCGCGCAGAGCCACCGTGTCGGTAAGCTCGAGGATACGGTCGGCAAGGGTAGACTTGCCGTGGTCTATATGTGCGATTATACAGAAATTGCGGATATTCTCTTTATTTACTTTCTGACTCATGAGTTTATGACCTCCAATGTATATACATATTCATTATATCATAAGGCGGCGGGATTGTCCAGTCATTTAATAAATAATTCTAATTTGGCGCCGTTTGTAAACATCTTGTAAACAAGAGGACAACGATAGTAACCAAAAGGCTTTCTTTCCGACTTATTTACAAAGTTTTAATCAACTCATGTATATAAAATGATATAATGGAAAATAGTAACATATTTCATTTTTCCCAGTGGGGTGTTATATATGGAAAGAAACGAGACTATCAGAACGGTAGAACGTGCAAAGACGGGCGACAAGCGTGCCTTTGCATTGCTGTACAGAGAGAACTATGACAAGATATACCGCTACGTTCTGAAAAACGTCGGCAGACCCGATGCCGCCGAGGATATCACACAGGAAGTATTTTTACAGTCGATGCAGAACATAGGCAGGCTTGAAAAGAACGAGAACTACGCCGCATGGCTTCGCGGGATGGCTCACAACAAGTGCGCCGATATGTTCCGCTCCGAAAGCCGGTTCACTTACTACGAGACCGACGAAGAGCTTGAAAACGCCGCAAGCAACACGGGTCTGAACGAGCCCGTCATGATACCCGAGGATTACAGCTCGAACCGCGAAAGACAGCGCCAGCTCGCAAAGCTGCTGGACGGCTTGAAGCCTGAGATGCGCTCGGCGCTGATACTTTATTACTACGACGACAAAAGCCTTTCAGAGGTGGCACGCTCACTCGGCATGAACGAGAATGCAGCAAAGCAGACCCTCTTTCGCGCAAGGAAAAAGCTGAAAACGATGATCGAGAATATGTCAAAAAAGGGCGTTGTCCTCTCTGCCGTGCCGATGGAGAGCCTGCTTCACGACACCGTTTCGACGGGGCACGCCGATGCCGTAAGGTACGGCGGGGCGGCTTCCGTCAAGGGCGGTACTGCGCCGAAGGTCGTGGCTGTATCTGCCGCTGCGGCTGTTATCGTGGGCGTACCCGTAATGCTCGGTGTAATGGGCAGCGGAGACAAGGGCATAACGGGCGACAAGAAGCTGCACACCGACAGCGCCATCGTCCTCGAACTCAACTCTCAGGCGGAAACCACCACCACTGCAGAGATCAGCACCGACAGTACAGCGAGTGAGCCTGTCATCTCCGAAGAGAGCGTCGCCGATATCTATACAGACGAAGGATCAATGCCTGACGATCGGTCGGAAACGGGACCCGAGGTGGTGATCCCGGAAGCGGGCAACACCACCGACCCTGCTCCCGATAATACCGTACCCACAAGCACCGAACCTGTCGAGATGTCGGTGGAGAAGATGCTCTCAAGCTCCGTCGAGGATCTTAAAGCCATCGGCGGAGATTATGAGATCGTAGAGATCGCGGAGTCCCAGGCGCTCTATGTGGGATACAAGTTCTCCGCATTCCCCGACTATGTATTTATCACCGACCGCGCCGATGTAACAGACGATATCAGCGATCCGCAGTATGCGGGCAAAGACTATTATACCACTCAGGACCAAGATGGCAATACACAGTATTACGTTCTCGGCGACAAACTGTACCAGCTTGACCTTTACGGCAGCGCCTATGTCGGCAGCGGCGTATCAGTGGGCATGACCTACAATGATATAGAAGCCGCACTGGGGCAGGACATATTCATAAGCTGCACCTTCGACTCTATCTACTATGTTGCGACCGTTGAGATCGACGGACGCAGCTGGAACCTGCACTTCGTACTTACCGATGAGCAGGCTGAGGAATTGTATGCACGTCTTCAGGAATCTACCGGGATCGGCGAGATCAACACCCTAAACCCCGGCTCGGTCGATATTTCTGACATGGATCCCGTCTGTGATATCGCCATCTATATACCCCAAAGGTATTAATGATGACCGCACATAACACGAAGCGGACTGCAAAAACGGCAGTCCGCTTTTTTGCAGGCATAGATTTAATGTTTATCATTAAAAAATTATCGTTAATTTTAATGCAAAACGTACACCTTACGCCCTCGGCATTTGTGCAAACGTATAAAATTTAACGTTTATCGTTAAAAAGTAGTTGACAAACGTAAATTCACATGGTATACTGATATCACCGAAAGGGAGATCGCCCACAGGACAAATGAAAGGAGCCAACAACAATGGAGACAAACATGGCAATAAACAAGATCACAGAAAAGTGTAAAAAAGCCCGTATAGCATCGCTGATACTTTTCTGCATTTGCATAGCGGCGGGGGCGGCGCTGATCGTATCGGCAGTAAAGGCTTTTCCGAACGTCGTCACATCAATAAACGAAACAGACGGCAGCATCAGCATCCACACAAAAGCACTGTCCTTGTCCAGGTGCGTGAGCGGCTTCGTACTCTGCGTGCTTTACGGCGCGGGGCTTATGATATGCAGCAATATGTTCGCGGGGATATCCGAAAACGGCACCCCCTTCCGCAGCGGCACCGCAGATGCGCTTAAAAAGATATCTGTCATCATGCTGCTTTCCGGCATACTCCCGGGATTTTTGGGCGGGCTGACCGACATCATCATCTGCAAAGCCGCAAACTCGGGCGAATCACTGAGGGTCATCGCAGCCCAGAGCATGACGGTAGGTATCGTCCCGCTGTTCCTTGCGGTGTTCCTGCTTGTAATGACCGAGATCTTCCGCTACGGCTGCCTGCTCCAGCAGGAGTCGGACGAGACTCTGTAAGGCGGTGATCGGCATGGCAATAATACTCAGACTCGACCGCGTCATGGCGGACAGAAAGATGACCCTTAACGAACTGAGCGAGCGTGTTGGCGTCAGCAACGTCAACCTCTCAAAGCTCAAAACGGGAAAAGTCTCGGCAGTACGCTTCTCGACCCTCAACGCCATCTGCAAGGCTCTCGGCTGCCAGCCGGGGGATATACTTGAATATGTGGAGGATGAGGAGTAAGGAAAGCTTACCCGAAAAACCTATGCAGCTGCGGCATTTTCACGCGGCTGCATTTTTCTTTAAAAGACCTGCATACTTCCCCGCAGCCTGTCCATACTATCCTTGCAGAAAGGAGTGGTACAAGTGACCAACAAAGAATTGCTTTATATCGAGGACGCACTGGGACACGAGCAGTATTTTCAGCAGAAGTGCCGCGAGACCGCACAGGAGCTTCAGGATGAAGAGCTCAAGAGCTTCGTAAGTCAGCTCGCGGAGAACCACAAGCTGATGTTCGGCAAATTTTACAGCCTGCTGGGCTGAAAACGGAGGTATTGATATGGACGACAGAAATCTTATGGAAAACCTGCTTATGCTCGAAAAGGGTGCCTGCGACCTGTTCATGCACGGCGCGATCGAATCGGCGACGAACAGCGTTCACAGCGCGTTCAGCACGGCACTCAACAGCTCGCTGGGTATGCAGGACAGCATCTATAATAGGATGTCCGAAAAGGGCTGGTACCCCATGCAGCAGGTACAGCAGAACGCTATCGACGGCGTAAAGCAGAAGTTCAGCTGCGGACAAGGCTGCTAAAGCTTTATAAATGGAAAAGACCCGAGCTTTTTAAAAACTCGGGTCTTTTCCATCATGCGTCAGCCGTTAGTTGCAGCCGCAGCCACAGCCGTTATCGCAGCCGCAGCCATTGTTGCAGCCGCAGCCGTTTCCGCAGCCGTTGCAGCACACGATGAGCAGAACGATGATGATGAGCCACCAGTTGTTTCCGTACATGGTACATTCTCCTTTACCTGTATTTGAGCCTGCCGCTTATCGCTTGCGGCTCATATTACAGATTATGCAGGCGGCGGAAAATGGTTACAGATTTTTTTACGGCTGCCTCGCCGCTGTTTTTTCAAAACAAAAAGGCTGCTGCATTTTGCCGCAACAGCCCTTTAATAAACATATTGACTTTCTTACGCCGTCAATCCGACAGCTCGATCTTTCCTGTCAGAAGCGTCGCTTCGTTGCCTGCGGTCTGGAAAACTCCGCCGTCGCATTCGCCTGAAAGCTCTTTGCCTTCGGCGTCTGTTATGACCACCGTGCTGGGCTTTACAAGCGTCATGAAGGGCGCGTGGTCGGGCAGTATCATGAAATCTCCGTTCGCCCCGCGCATGGAAACGCTCTTTGCATCGCCCTCATAAGCCTTTCCCGCACTGGTCGCTACCGTAAGTCTGAAGGTGCTCACTGCTCTTCCGCCTTTCCGCGCTCTACCGCTTCCTCAATGGTCCCTGCGAAGAGGAACGCCGACTCGGGCAGGTCGTCATGCTTGCCCTCGCATATCTCCTTGAATCCGCGGATAGTCTCGCTCAGCGGCACATATGTGCCCTCAATGCCCGTAAACTTCTCGGAAACGTGGAACGGCTGAGAAAGGAAGCGCTGTATCTTTCTCGCGCGCTGTACGAGCAGCTTGTCCTCATCGGAAAGCTCGTCCATTCCCATGATGGCGATGATATCCATAAGCTCCTGATAACGCTGGAGTATGCGCTGAACTTCCTTGGCGGTGTTGTAATGCTCCTCGCCGACTATCTCGGGGGTGAGTATGCGGCTGGTGGATTCCAGCGGGTCTACTGCGGGATATATACCCTGCGAAGCTATGCTTCTCGACAGTACGGTGGTAGCATCAAGGTGTGCGAATGTTGTAGCGGGCGCAGGGTCGGTAAGGTCGTCCGCGGGGACGTATACCGCCTGCACCGAAGTGATCGAGCCTTTCTTTGTTGAGGTTATACGCTCCTGCAAAGCGCCCATCTCGGTGGCAAGTGTCGGCTGATAGCCAACAGCAGAAGGCATTCTGCCCAGCAGCGCCGATACCTCGGAGCCCGCCTGTGTAAATCTGTAAATGTTGTCGATGAAGAGCAGAACGTCCTGACCTTCCTCGTCGCGGAAATACTCCGCCATTGTAAGACCCGAAAGAGCGACTCTCATTCTCGCCCCGGGGGGCTCGTTCATCTGACCGTAGACGAGGGTGGTGTTATTGATAACGCCCGACTCCTGCATCTCATTATAGAGGTCGTTGCCCTCACGGGTACGCTCTCCGACGCCCGTGAACACCGACAGACCGCCGTGCTCCTTGGCGATGTTGTTGATAAGCTCCATGATAAGCACCGTCTTGCCGACGCCCGCGCCGCCGAACAGACCGATCTTTCCGCCCTTGGAATAGGGGCAGAGCAGATCCACGACCTTGATGCCTGTTTCAAGCACCTCGGTAGATTCGCTGAGCTCGTCGTAATCGGGAGCTAAGCGGTGAATACCGAGTCTCGGGGCGTTTTCGGGGGCGGGCTTGTTATCAACAGCCTCGCCCATGACGTTGAATATCCTGCCGAGGGTCTCTCTGCCGACAGGTACTGTTATAGGGCTGCCGGTGTCGATGACCTCTGTTCCGCGTCTGAGACCGTCGGTAGATTCCATAGCTATGCAGCGAACGGTATTGTCGCCGATATGCTGTGCCACCTCAACGGTTATGATCTCGTGAGACGCCATTATCTGAAGCGCATTGAATATCGCAGGCAGCTCGCCCTCTTCAAAGCGGACGTCAACTACCGGTCCCATTACCTGCGCTACTGTTCCTTTTGCCATATGTTTTTCTCCTTTTATATGTGCGGGTCTTGGTTGCGCCTTTGGCGCAATTGGGATATTTCTCTCGGCTCGCTTCGCTCACCTTTGGGAAATTTAAAATCGGCATTGGTGGGGTTCTCGCGAAGTGGTGCGGGGTTCTCATGTTGTGCCTTTAGGTTAGATGGATTTACGATGCCGATTTTAATTTGCGGGGATTTTCTGCTTTGAGCCTTGGTCTTTTCGTCGCTCACGCGACGACTCTGGGGCTCTGCCCCCGAGACCCCTGCCAATGGGACCCTTTAAAAAGGGTCTCCCTTGGAACCCTCCTAAACTTATTTGGGGTCAGTCCGCTATTCTCCCGAGCCCGCGACGATCTCGGTTATCTCCTGCGTGATGATCGCCTGTCTTGCGCGGTTGTATTCGAGCTGAAGGTCATCTATCATCTGCTTGGCGTTCTTGCCTGCCGAATCCATAGCAACGCGCCTTGCCGAGACTTCGCTCGCAAAGCTCTCACGCACGCGGGCTATTATGCTCGCCGCAATGTACTGCGGGATAAAGCTGTCAAGTATCTCGCCCTCGCTCGGCTCGTAGACAAAGCTTGCTTCTGCACCCGTCTTTTCGGGCTTTTCGGCAGCCTCGCATCTCAGCGGCAGAAGCTCCGTGACCATCGGCTGCTGGCTCATCAGGTTTATATACTCGGTGCTGACCACGGCACAGCGGTCGAACTTTCCGTCTGCAAAATCGCGGCAGAGCTTTCCCGCAAGCTCGTCAGCCTGCTCGTAGGTGAAGTCCTCGGCGCTGATATAGCCCTCGCCGTAGCGGTCGCAGGCTTTCTTGCCGATGGGTATGATCTCGGTATCCTCGGGAAGCTCCATATCACGCACGGTGCGGAAAATGCCGTTGTTATAGCCGCCCGCAAGACCGCGGTCGCCCGCTATAACGATAAGTCTGAGCCTTGCGCCGTCCGATTCCCTGAGATAGGGGCTGCGTTTGCAGGTCGGGTCTTCGGTAAGGCGGGCTATCATCTCATCCGCGACAGCTATATAGCCGTTTGCGTTGTCCATAGCCTCATTGGCGCGGCGTATCTTTGAGGAAGCCACGAGTCCCATAGCCTTTGTGAGGTGCAGTGTCGAGTCTATACTGCGTATCCTGACGCGCAGCTTTTTGATATCTGCTCCCACGGCTTCACCTCATCTCGGAAAGTGCCTGTTTCAGACCCTCTATGTCTTCCTTGTCGTAGTAGTTGGATTCAAGGCGTTCGAGCAGCTGCGGGAACTTGCCCTCTAACAGCGCGTAGAGCCTCTGCTCATACTCGGGCACCTTGTCAACGGGGGTATCGTTCAGATATCCGTTTACGACGGCGAATACTATCGCTATCTGGCAGCCGGGGCGAACGGGGGCATTCCTGCCCTGCTTTAGTATCGCCACTATGCGGTCGCCGAGTGCAAGTCGCTCGCGGGTATCGGCATCCAGGTCAGAGCCGTACTGTGCGAAGGACTGAAGCTCTCTGTACTGCGAATACAGCAGCTTCAGAGTACCAGAGACCTTCTTCATAGCCTTGAGCTGAGCCGAGCCGCCGACACGGCTTACCGAGATACCGGGATTTATAGCGGGTATAACGCCCGAATGGAACAGCTCCGACTCTAAGAATATCTGTCCGTCGGTTATGGATATTACATTTGTCGGGATATATGCCGAAACGTCGCCCGCCTGAGTTTCAACGATAGGCAGTGCGGTTATAGAGCCGCCGCCGTAGTCCTTGTTGACGCAGGCTGCACGTTCGAGAAGTCTCGAATGCAGATAGAAAACGTCGCCGGGGTAAGCCTCACGCCCGGGGGGACGGCGTATCAGCAGCGAAAGTGCTCTGTAAGCTACAGCGTGCTTTGAAAGGTCGTCGTATATGATAAGAACGTCCTTGCCCTGCTCGCGGAAATACTCCGCCATAGCGCAGCCCGAATAGGGGGCTATGTATTGCAGCGGCGCTGTCTCGGAAGCCGAAGCCGCAACTATTATGGTATTCTCGAGCGCACCCGCGCGGTCGAGCTGATTTGCAAGCTGAACTATCGAAGTGTTTTTCTGACCTATGGCAACATAGATGCAGATAACGCCCGTATTCTTCTGATTGATTATGGTATCTATCGCGATCTCGGTCTTACCCGTCTGACGGTCGCCGATTATAAGCTCACGCTGACCTCTGCCTATCGGGATCATGCTGTCTATCGCCTTGATACCCGTGTGAAGAGGAACATTAACGCTCTGTCTTTCGATTATTCCGGGAGCCTCCGATTCGATCGGGCGTGTCTCAGTGGTCTCTACAATGCCCTTATCGTCTATCGGGATACCGAGGGCGTTGACTACTCTTCCGAGCAGCGCCTCACCGACGGGCACCGAGAGCACCCTTCCCGTGCAGCGCACGGCGGAGCCTTCCTTTACCTTATTGTTGTTGGCGAGTATAGCTGCCGAAACGGTCTCGTCCTCCAGGTTCTGTGCCAGACCGTAGCTGCCGTCTTCAAATTCGAGCAGCTCATTCGCCATGCACTGTCTTAGTCCGTATATCGTGGCAATGCCGTCACCTGTGCGTATTACCGTACCTGTTTCGTGCATTTCCGCCTTCTGTGAATAAGCGCGTATCTGTTCCTTTATGATACTGCTTATCTCCTCGGGCTTTATCTTCACTGGTTCATCACTTCCTTGATCTCTTTAAGACGGCGGCGAACACTGCCGTCGATTATGCGGTCATCTGTCTCGATAATGATACCGCCCAGTATCTTCGGGTCTACGGTATAGCGTATCATCGCCGACTGACCTGTTAAGGTGTAAAGCTTTTCCTGCACCTTTATCTTTTCGCTTTCGGTAAGCTCCACGGCGCTTGTGACGCGGGCGCGTACTGTACCCGTAAAATCAAGGTACAGCTTTCTGAACTCATCATAGCAATCATGGAAAAGGGTTATATACCCCTTTTCGCAGAGCAGCTTGACGAAGCTCACGACGTTTACCGAAACAGCCTCTCCGAAGGCGCGGTCTATCATTTCAAGGCGTTCCCTGCGGGGTATCGCGGGCGACGAGAGCACCTGCTGATACTCGGGGAAGGAATCGAACTGCTGTGCGACCGTGCGGAGTTCCTCGAGGTATTGGCGCTCGCTTCTTTCCTCGGCGGCGAGCATATACAGCCCGCGCGCGTAGTCCTTAGCTGTTTCCTTCATCGCCGTCACCTATTTTATCGAGGAAGTCGTTCACAAGCCTGTGGTGCTCATCCTCATCTATCTTGCTTTCAAGGACCTTCTCGGCGATAGCCGTAGATACGTCCACTATCTCGCCGCGGATACTGTCGCGGGCGCGTTTGTATTCAAGTCTCGCGTCTGTCTCGGCGGCTGCCACGATCCTCTCGGCGTTTGCCTTGGCGTCAGCCTCCAGCTTTCCGCTGAGTATCTTCGCGTTCTCCGCCGCGGTATCGACTATCTTCTGTGCCTCAGCGTCAGCCGATTTCATCTTCTCGTTCCATTCGTTCTCCTGCTTCTCGGCGTTCTCGCGGGCTTCTTTAGCCTTATCGAGTTCAGCCTTTGCGGCAGCCTCTCTTGCAGCGAGCATGGCAAGCACAGGCTTATAGAGGAACTTTTTGATAGCGAGGAAGAGTATAGTCAGGTTGAGAAGCGAGATGACTATCGACCATATATTGACTGAAATTACGTCTAACGACTGCATAGTGCCTCACTTACTTTCCTACTGCATTGAGAAGAATGTCTACAAGTCTGCCGGGTGCTACGAACAGCAGCAGTATCGCGATAACGAGCGCATACAGACCTGTGGTCTCGGCTACGGCGCAGCCCATGAGCATGGTGGTGGTAACAGAGCTGCGGCATTCGGGCTGTCTGCCTATTGCCTCGCAAGCCTTTGCTACGGCGTTACCTTCACCGATACCGGGGCCTATACCCGCGATCATTGCCATACCTGCACCGAGTGCGCAGGCGCCTAAGATTATACCTATTGCTAATTCTAACATTTTACTTTTACCTCCGTGTGGTTTTCCATTTATCTGTTGGTTTGTTTTGATATGATCGTGTCTGTCTTTTCCCGAAAATCGCTTTGCTCTTTCGGGAAATAAAAAATCGGCATATTGTGGGGTTCTCGGACATTCTGTGTAGGGCGGGGGCTTGCCCCCGCCTCTTTCATATCCGTTATTACTGACGGATAGTTTTTTATGCCGATTTTTTTGCCCCTTTGGGGCAATTGAGGGCGCCGCCCTCAAACTCCCGCTTAGGGCTCCTCGCCCTAAGAACCTCGGCAGCGTCGCGCCGCTGCACCCGCTTTATGCTTTTTCGGGATGGCGCTTTTTATACTCCTCTTCGGGGAATGCGCCTGCTACATAAAGCATCGTCAGCATCGCAAATATGTACGCTTGCAGCAGTCCGCTGAATATGTCAAAGTACACACTCAGCACCGCGGGTATGCCTATCCTCAGGAACGGGAACTCGCCGAAGAACCCGGGGAGATGCCCGAGAAGCTTCTGCGTCAGTCCGCCCAGACCCGCGGCTATCAGCACGGATATTACCGAGCCCGAGAGCACGTTGCCGTAATGACGGAACGCCATTGATATCGGCGTTGCTATCTCGCTTATGATATTGAGCGGAGTAAGCGCGGGGGGATCTGCAAAGCTCTTGAGGTATACGGCAGGACCGCACTTCATCTTGTAATAGGTTATGAGGATAAAGGTCAGCAGTGCCCAGCCCGCCGTTGTGTTGAGGTCGCTGGTCGGCGGGAAAAGACCCGTCAGCGACATAAGGCTCGAAAACGCCGAAAGTCCCAGCATCGCCGTGATGAACGGTGCAAAGCCCGCGAAGTAGCCGCCCATGTTGGAGCCGACCATATTCTGACAGCTTTCGACTATCCATTCGGCGAGGTACTGACGCTTTGTCTCGACCCCTGCGCGTATGCCGTGTGTAAGGTAAAGCGCAAGCCCGATAATGGATATTATTATGAGCCATGAGTTCACCTGAGTCTCGGTGATGAGTATCGGCATAACTGGGAAGGGTATCTTGAAGTATATCATAGCACCCTCAATAACGATGCCGTCCTTCTGCGGCGCGGTCAGCACCTTCAGGACGATACCCGCCGCTATCGGCAATATCATCATAAGTATCAGCAGGCAGTCGATCGCTCTGAACCGCCCGTTACTTTTATTCAATTGTATTTTCACCTCCGCCGTTTGGGGGATCTTGGTCTTTTACGGTAAACATCCTCAGCCGCACCGCAAAGCTCGGGAAGATAAGCGGCAGCAGAGATGCGACGATATTGAAGCACGGCAGCACCGCGCCGATGATTGCCCAGCCGAACACCATAAAATTACGCAGTGTCTGCGACATCTGGATAAACTTGCGGGCTTCCTTTTCTTCCTTGTCGAGAGACTTCTCGACGGTAAGTCCCATAAGGTAGAAGTTCAGCACGGCAAATACCGCGCCTCCCGCGTTTCCGAGCAGCACCGTATAGTCCCATTTTTTCAGTACAAGAAACACCGCCTGCATCGCCGCGCTTAGTATCAGTTCCCATGCGGCGATGTAGAGTGTCTCTTTTTTTACAGTTGAAAGCTCATTCATTACAGCTTAGAATAACCGAAACTGTTGATGAGCGCATCTACCTTGCGGCCGCTCTTGCACAGCGGGCATTCGGACGGCAGGTAGTTCTGATAATCGGGGATATCGTGAGGTCCGAAAAGCGAGCACACCCTCTTGCCGTTGCTCTCGCTGATAGCCGAGAAGATAGCACCGATCCCTACCAGTTCGCCGCTGTAATACTGCAAGCAGTCAACAGCGCGCTGTATGCTCTTGCCCGTAGAAGCGGAAGCGATGAGCAGCAGCACCTTCTTGCCCCAGATCTTGCCCTGAGTATTATCGCGGAATATCATCTGATTCACCGCATTGAGTTCGGGGGTGACAACGCTTATGTCCTGACCCTTGTTGATGCCTGCCTGAGAGAGGTACTCTGCGATGAACGCGCCGAGTATCTCGGTGCCTTCCATGCAGATAACGGTATCGACAGCGGTATCGCTGTACTTGGTACCCAGCTCAATGGCAGCTTCCTTAGCCATTTTGCTGCTGGTCTTTATCGAAGTGATATCGACGTAGTAGTTGACATGGGAGTGGTTGGTAGCAAAGTGACCGGGGATTATGCCTATCTGCACCCTGCTGTTGCTTTCCGATTCTATAAACTTTTCACGGTTTTCCAATTGAATGACCTCCTTTTCGGCGAGCTGAGCCGAATAATAAATAACGATTTTGCCCTCTGCCGTCCCGAAAGACAGCAGTCCAAAATATATTATAACATAATATCCAAAGAATTTCAATAGTTCAAAGCAGAAAATTTCCGCAAGATCTTACTTTTTTCTATTTTTTTCACACAGGGGCATTATACGAACGGCGGCGAGCCGGCATACGGCATATGCAAAAAAGCAGAACGGTCATGTTTCCGACCGCTCTGCCGTTTTACGTTTTATCTTTATACTCTGACGAAATGCAGTATCTTCGACTTATAGTCGCCCCACAGCCCGCCTACGTTTATGCCGCATTCCATAAGCGCCGCGCCCGAGAGCTTTACTTCGGGCTTCGACTCCTCGAAGTAATAGGCTTCGGGGTCAAGACCCTTGAGCTTTATGCGGCGGCTGCGCTCGTTGGCTCTGCCTATCACCTGCACGAACTCGAACAGCGCCTCGGATCTGTCCTTAGAAACGAACATCCATGCGTCCCAGAGGTTGTCCTCGAACATATTGCCGATGCGGTAATGGTCGCCCGTCCTCACAAGCGTGTTGTACTTGTTGAACTCCGCTATCTGTGCGGGGATGGCGTCCCTGTCCTCCTGAGATATGCGGGTGACATCAAGCTCATAGCCGAATGTACCGACCATCGCCACATGACCGCGTGTCTCAAAAGGCGTGCTCCTGCCGACCGAATGGTTCGGGCAGTCGGAAACGTGTGCGCCCATCGCCGAGCAGGGGTAGCACATGGAAGTTCCGTGCTGTATCTTCAGGCGCTCGATGGCATCGGTATCGTCCGAGCACCATATCTGCGGTGAGTAGTAGAGCATACCCGCATCGAACCTTGCGCCGCCGCCAGAGCAGTTTTCAAGCAGTATGTGCGGATAATCGGTGGTGAGCCTGTTCATCAGGTCATATACGCCCAGCACATAGCGGTGCCACAGCTCACGCTGTCTGTTTTCGGGAAGCGCATTGGAAGCGACCTCTGTCAGCTGACGGTTCATATCCCACTTGATGTATTCGATATTCGCGCTGTCGAGTATCTTCCTCATCATGCCGTAGACATAGTCGCGGACCTCCTTGCGGGAGTAGTCGAGAACGTACTGCTCGCGGCAGAGGGTAAGGGGTCTGCCCTTTACCTGTATCGCCCAGTCGGGGTGAGCGCGGTAAAGCTCGGAATCGGGCGATACCATCTCGGGCTCGAACCACAGACCGAATTTCATGCCGAGGGCGTTTACCCTGTCCACCAGAGCTTTCAGCCCGCCCTCCATCTTCTTTTCATAAACGAACCAGTCGCCCAGCGAGGAGTTATCCGAATCGCGGTGACCGAACCAGCCGTCGTCCAGCACCATCATCTCTATGCCGAGCTTTGAAGCCTGCTCTGCTATCTGATATATCTTCTCGGCGGTGAAGTTGAAGTAGGTAGCCTCCCAGTTGTTTATAAGTATCGGGCGGCGCTTGTCCTTCCATTCGCCTCTTATAAGGTTG
This sequence comes from Ruminococcus sp., assembly GCA_024697545.1. GTDB lineage: Bacteria > Bacillota > Clostridia > Oscillospirales > Ruminococcaceae > YE71. Next base: position 17,158 of record JAILFN010000068.1, on the reverse strand, counting down.
TTCCTGTAAAGGTCGTGGAAGGTGCGGCTCATCTTTCCGAGACCGCTGTCGGAGTGTACCATCACGACCTCGGGGGCTGTGAACACCTCGCCCGGCTCCAGCAGCCATTCAAAATCGGCGCTGTTGATACCCATGACGTAACGGGTCTTTTTGTGCTGGGTGACCTCAGCCTGAGAGATAAAGTTGCCGGAGTATACGAAATTAAAGCCGAAGCATTCGCCGCTGTCCTCGTCCGCCTTGTGCTCGCAGAGTGCGGTAAAGGGGTTGTTCTGATGGCTGGATTCGCCGCGCATGGAATCTACCGACTGCTTGCCGTGGTGCAGAGGGCTTCTTTCGATAACGCGCTCTCTCGCCCATGAGCCCCAGAGGGTTATCATATCCAGCTTTTCGGTGTCGAACTCAACGCAGGCGGAGTACACCCTTGTGAGCTTTACATCATCGCCGCCCACGTTCTTCACGACCGCCGAGCGGGTGATAACATCAAGGTCGGTGAAAGCGGTGTAGATGAGGGTGACTTCAAGTCCCGCGGGCTTGTCCTCCATCACGATCTCGAGCGTCTGAGCCTCGTCGGGGGTGTTTGTGAATGTAGCGGGCAGCCCATCAAGAGCGGGCTTGCCGTCGTATATCCTGTGCGACTTGTAGCGCAGGTCGCAGGCAGCCGCGCCGTTCTTGTCCCTTATGGCAAAAGCGTGCTCGCGGTAATCGCCGAGACCGTAGGTCGGGTACTCAAACGGAAGAGTATCCATGAAGGACGCGCGGTCGCGGTCGTTGGTCTCGGGGGTAAAGGGGTTCTCGTCAAGGCGAAGCAGGTAGGTAAGATCATCATCGGGCAGCGCCTTGCCGAAGTAGGTATGTGCCAGATACCCCTCGGATACGACCTGCAAAACATAGCAGGTATCCTTTGCCGTCAGCTTGAAGCTGCGTGCAGATTCATTATAGGTTACAGACATGGTAGGTCCCTCCGTATCTCATATTATTCCAATAAGGTAATTATACCACAATAACGCGGCTTTTGCAATACTTTGTTTTTATCCTATCACAACTTTTTAACTCAGCCCGCGCCCGAACAGGGTGCAAAAAAGCGGCAGACCTTCCTGCCGCTTTGCTGTGTCAGCCCTTTTTCTTTTTCAGACCTGCTCTGCGTAATACCGCAAGGGCAGCGCCGATGACGAAAGCTGCCGCCGCTGCCGCTTTGGCTGCGAAAGGTATCTGCCGTTCGGTGCTGCCGCTGTCCGAAGCCTCAGCTCCCGAATCAGCTCGGACGGGATCCTTGTCCCTGCCGATCACGATGAGCGATACCGTCTCGGGCTCCATCTCGTAAGTGATGGTATCACCCGAAAGCGTGACCGCGCCGTTCTCGCTGTCGCCCATCTCAAACACCTGAGCTGCCATGCTGCTCAGCCCGTAAAGCTTCGCATAACCGTACTCACTGCCGAGCTTTATCTTCGTGGTAGTCTTGTCCCTGAATGACTTGTTGGTCACAACGAGCGTTATAAGATCATCGCTGCTGCCGTTTACCGCGGCATATGCGGTAGAAGTCCCGATATCATCGCTCTCACAGGATACCAGCGTATCGCCGAAGCCGCTCCCCTGCCCGTCATAGTTGGTGTAAAGGTTTATCGCCGCCATCTGGTAGTCTGCGTCAAAGGTGAACAGGCTCGCGAAATACACTTCGTTCTGCGCGAACACGCCGAGTGCGTCCGCTTCGGCAATGCCGCCGCTTATGTCATATGGCGCACCGAAGTCGTACTCGGTTATCGCAAGCTTTGTATCGGGGTAGAAGCGGTCTATCGAATCGCGTATGCTCGGCAGCAGCGGAAGGAACTCAGAGCCCGCTATCCAGCTGTCCTCGGTGTAGCTGCCGTCCCAGAGAGTGCGGGTCGAGTTCAGACGCGCCGCCACGCAGGCTTCGTCGCTGAAATGGCTGCATGAGCGCTCGCCGCAGGCACCTTTGGCTTCGGTGTAGTAGTGGATATCAAGCACATCAAGGAGTCTCTGCCCGCATTCCTCCTCAGCCTTTTTCATCTCGCCGAGGTAGTAGTCGATGAACCAGCGATAGTCGGGGTCTGTGTACCTCACTTCATTCCAGTCGGGCGCGTTCTGAAAGCTGACAAAGGCATTGAAGCCGTAAAGCGCGGGACCGAACACCTCGGCATTCGGGTCGATCTCCTTGACAGCCTTCGCCATAGTCACGCTCTTTTCTATGATCTCTTTGCAGGTCGTCTGTTCGGGGTGTACAAGCGAATGTGTGCCGCTCCAGAGCGAGGGCTCGTTATCGAGGGAATAGCCCCTGATCCCGCCGTTCTGCGAATCCCCGAGGGTCTCGGTCAGGTAATTGACGAACTCGTCCATGTACACCGTCTTGTCATCGGTATCGGGGGCAAGGGAAAACTCCGAGCCCTTTACGAGCTCCACCTTGTCCCATCTGTCGGAGGGTGCTTTCTCCTCCTTTGTGACCTCGCCGTCCATATCCCCCGCCACATAGCCTGCAAGCTCCAGCGTCATGAGGGGATACGCCCCCTTTTGCTTGCAAACGTCCGAAAGGTGCAGCGCCGCACAGCCGGGAACGTCCTTCATATCGGGGGACACCGACTGCTGAAAATACCCGTCGGAGATATTCTTCCAGTCGGAGCCTGCGTTTGAAGCGTTGGTCTCCCAGTTGTAGGCAGAATAGCGGTTGCCGCCCGCCCGCACCGACTTGCAGGCGACCTCCCTCTCCATCAGCTCGGCATTGACTCCGTAGATGTAAGGGGAAATGGGCTTTCTGTCCTTTGCGGTATCGACCGTTATGTTAACGGTATTGCCTTCGGCAGCGCTCGCCGTCAGAGCACAGGACATCAGAGCCGCTGCCGATACGCAGAACAGCACGGATCTTTTCAGCTTCATCATGACCACCTCTTTTCGGTATTATTCTATCTTTTGCAAATGTGTTCCTGCGATAACGGGCGCGCTTTCAGCTGTGCTCAATCATCGCCGAAGTACCCGCCTTGGAAGAACTCACCCAAGGCTACCATGTCCCAGTTATCCTTTGTCGGGGGCTTCGGGTACTGCCCGATGAATGCAGAATCGCCGTTGAACTGAGTAAAGAATGTTTTCTTGCCGTTTTCCTCGTAAAAGCCGACGAATACCCTGCCCGCAGGAAGTTCACCGTAGTCGTACAGCTCGGAAAGCACCATATCTCCTCTGCCCAGCAAAGTCGTTTGGGTATTGTCTCTCTCAAGTTGAATACCTTTGTCCGCAGCAAGCAGGAAATCATCATCGTCGATGATCTCTTCCAGCGACCTGCCCTTTACCATCTCGTCTGCGACATACTCGGCAACGGCATTATATGCGACCTTTGCGCGGAGATTGGCAGCGTTGATGTTATCGTCAGACGACACCTCCTCCCTTATCTCGTCGATGGTCATTCCCTTGACCTCGTTCTCGTCTATATGGATATTGCCGATGTAAACGGAGGTCTGATCGCCGTTTATCCAGACAAGGCACTCGTTAAGGACATACTCCCAGTCGCCCTGAGCGACAACGAGATCCAGCTCGGCAAAGCTGCCGTATTCGTTGCTCCTGTATTCGTCCGGCTCTATGCAGAACATCGTGCTGCTGTCGGGAACTATCCTGAAAGCGGAAGGATCGTCGGAAAAACCTTTCGGCAGTTCCGCTGTGTCCTCCCCGAAAAGCACACCGAACGGAGTATCTGCACCATAAAGCCTGGCGGCATCATCGGCTGTCAGCTCGTTTGCCGCCGCACTCATCCTTTCGCGGCACTTTGCCGCAGCCTCATCTGCCGTCAGCCCGCTGTTACACATAGTGTCTTCAATACCCGTGAGCTCATCGCTGTCCAGATCGTACAATGACAATAAAGCCCGAAAGTATACTTCAAGCTCACATTCGCCAATGCTGTCGTCCGAATAGACAAATTGTTTATACAGCCGTTCAGAGCCCTTGTCCGAAAGCAGGGAGCGGATATTCAGCGTATCAAAATACGCCTGCTTATCCCGATCTATGATGGCGTTGTACTGCTTTACTGCAAGCTCCATCATCTTGTAGAGAACTTCATTGTCGTAAGCATCGTTCTCTTCGTCCTGATATTCAGATTGTATTATGCAGTTGCTGTCGTTCACCATGCCATCGGAAGCACTCTCTCCGCCGTCTTCCGCGACTTCCGAAGTCTTTTCCGAAGCAGATGTCTCGATCCCCATTTTAGCGGACGGCTCATCCTTTTCGACTTCACCGCAGCCGACAGCCGCCGTCATGGCAAGTGCAGCCAGAAATGCGATCACTCTTTTCATTCCGTTTTGTTCCCCTTTCCGACAGGTCATTCCGCCGCGGTCGCTCCTGTCGCTTCCTCGTACTGCTTCTCCCTTATCTCGTCTATGGTCATTCCCTTGACTTCATTATCGCTTATGTGGATATCTCCGATAAACATCGAAGACTGATCCTCGGTCATCCATACCATGCACTCGTCAAAGGCATACTGCCAGTCTCCATGAGATACCACGACGTTTATGGTCGCAAAGTCGCCGTAATCGCTCGATATGTACTGGCTTATATCTATGCCGAAGATCGTGCTGTCATCGGGCTTTATCTCAAAAGCTGAGGGATCCTTTGTGAATTCCTCGGGCACATATTCCGAAGCATCCTCTCCGTATACAACGTGGAAAGGTGAATACTCCTCAAAAAGCGATGGAACGTCATCGGGCTTCAGATCCTTTACCAGCCCCGCGACGGTCTCACGGCACTTCTCCGCGCCGTCATCCGCCAGTATCTCCTGAAGCTTTTCGACCTCGGTGCCCTTTATATCGCGTATCGCCATCATGGCGTAATAATAAACACCGAGCTCACACTCGCCGACGTTCTCTATCTCTCCGTCAAGTGCTTCATAAAGTCTGACAGCACCATCGTCGCTCAGTATGCCTTCGATGTTCATGGTATCAAAGTAGGTCTGCCTGTCCTTCTGCACGACAGCGCCGTACTGCTTGACGGCAAGCTCCGCCATCTTGTAAAGCACCGCCCTGTCGTAAGGATCGTTATCGTCTTCGACATTGCCGCCGTAGATGAGGCAGTTAGTATCATTTATCATGCCGTCGGTAATGGCTTCATCGCCTGCGGAAGCGTTGCTTTGCGAAGCATCCTCCTGCGAAGACGCAGCCGAAGCTTTGCTGTCCTGTTTGCCGTTCTTACCCGACTTATCATTCTTGGCATCACTGCAGCCTGCCGCAGCAAGCATCGTAAGTGCAGCCAGAAATGCTAATGCTCTTTTCATGTTTATCCTCCTTAGACGAGTTATCATAAGCACTGATATACCGAGCCGTAAACAGCGCGGTCTCGAGTATTATTATAACACATATCCGCCGATAATGCAATACATTAATTATTAATAAAAACGGCTGCGCCTTCTGAAGGTACAGCCGTAAGGCGCTCAGTCGTTCGCCACGATCTCTTTGTAAAATTCCGCGTAGTCGCGTCTTTTGTCCTTTGTGAAAGCAATAGCCGTCCTCGGGTGCTGGTTGAGCAGACCCGTCATGAGGTATTGCAGGTCGTAACCCCATACCACGCCCTCATCGTGCAGCTTGTTTATATGCTGCTCGATGAACTGTATCACGGGATATACGTTGTACTTGGGGTTCTTTAAGAAGCCGAGCAGCAGCTCCATAGCGCAGTTGCCCGCACCTCTGCCCATAGCACCGTAGGTGGCATCGAGCCAGTCAACGCCGTCGCCGACAGCCTCAATGGTGTTCGCGAATGCGAGCTGCTGGTTGTTGTGGGCGTGAATGCCTATCTTCTTGCCGTACTTCTCGGCAAATTCAACGTAGAGCGCTGCCACTCTCTGCATCTGTTCGGGATAGAGCGCACCGAAGCTGTCTACTATGTAGATAACGTCAACGGGCGACTTTCCGAGTATATCGAGAGCGGTCTTAACGTCCGCTTCCTGCGCCGCGGAGATCGCCATTATGTTGCAGCTTACCTCATAGCCCTTGTTCTTTGCGTCCTCTATCATATCAACGGCAGTGGGCATCTGGTTGAGGTAGGTCGCCACGCGGATAAGGTCGATGACGCTTTCCTCCCGCGGACGGATATCCTTCTTGTAGCTGCATCTGCCTACGTCAGCCATGACTGCTATCTTGAGATCGGTGTCGTTGTCGCCGACTACCGCTCTGAGGGCGTCCTCGTCACAGAACTTCCACTTGCCGAACTTCTGCGGGTCAAACATTTCCTTGTCGCCCTTGTATCCGAACTCCATATAGTCAACGCCCGCTTTGATGTTTGCAAGGTAAAGCGCACGGACAAATTCATCGTCGAAGAAAAAATCATTTACCAGACCGCCGTCGCGCAGCGTTGCGTCTACCACCTTTATGCTGTCTCTGTAATTCATGAGCTTTGATATTTCTTTCATAATCATTTCCCTTTCCACTATCGGTCTTGTCCGCAGGCTTTTTCAAATGCCGCCCTGCGGATATTTATCATTTTACCATATTTACTGCAATACGTCAATACCCTAAAGCATAAAATCGTTAAAGCGGATAATTGTTTACATTTTCATAATAAACAAAGCCCGCTCCCTGCCGCCCGCCAAAAGCCCCGCACAGCGCACAAGCCTTTTCGCTTTTTTGCGAAAAAGCCTGACGGAATAAGGTTTTGCATTGACATATATCGTATCATGTGCTATAATATAATAGTATGCAGCTATGCAATTACTGCAAAATACATAAACAACAGTATGCTTTACTGAAATGATATAATGGGAGATGATCTCTTTGTCTGCAAATATACAACTGCTCGACTGCACCCTGCGTGACGGCTGTTACATCGTCGATTCAAACTTCGGCTCTGCCGCCATACGCGGTCTTATCGAAAAGCTTTCGGACGCCCGCGTGGATATCATAGAGTGCGGCTGGCTCAAAAACAGCGAGCACAAGGAAGGCAGCGCCTTTTATCATGTGCCTTCCGACCTTCTGAACTATCTTGACCGCAAAGACCCCAACAAAGTTTACGTCGTGATGATCGACTGGGACAGATACGATCTTTCCTACCTGCCTCCCTGCGACGGGAAAAGCATCGACGCTGTAAGGGTGGTCTTCCCCCACGGCAGACACCGCGAGGGCATAGAAGTCGGCATGAAGATAAGGGAAAAGGGCTACAAGGTATACTTCCAGGCAGCCAACACCTTAGCCTACAGCGATGAAGAACTGATCGAGCTTGCAAAGGATATGTCGGAAGTATCTCCCGAATGTCTGTCGGTCGTAGACACCTTCGGCGCTATGTACGAGGAAGACCTTGAAAGGATCATCAATATCCTTGACAAGCACTTAGCCCCCGGGATAAAGCTTGGCTTCCATTCCCACAACAACCAGCAGCTCTCCTTCTCGCTGACGCAGCATTTCGTAAGGCTGCTCGTCAAGGGCGAGCGCGGGATAGTTGTGGATTCAAGCCTTTGCGGTATGGGACGCGGCGCGGGCAACACCACCACCGAGCTTGCCGCAAGCTACCTCAACCGCAAGCAGGGCTGCCACTACGACCTCGATGCCATCATGGACGCCATCGACACCTACATGGTATATTTCATCGAGCGCTTCAAGTGGGGATACAGCACCTCCTACTTCATCGCGGGACTTTACTGCTGCCATGTCAACAACATAGCATATCTTCTCGACAACCACCGCACGGGCGCTAAGGATATGCGAAAGATAATAGAATCGCTGCCGCCCGCCGACAGGCTCAAATACGACTACGACCTGCTCGAGAGCAAGTATCTTGAAAATCAGAGCAGATATGTAGACGATGCCGCAGTCTGCGAAGAGCTGAGCGCAAAGCTGCGCGGCAGAAAGATAGCTCTCATAGCCCCCGGAAGACGCTCCGTCGAGTGTGCCGATAAGATAAAGGGATACATCCGCGATAACAACTGCATCGTCATCGCGGTGAACGCACTGCTCGGGGAATATGACTACGACTACGCCTTCTTTGTCAACCCCGCAAGATACGAATACGCTTCAAAGGCTCAGCCCGAAAAGTTTGATTCGGCTGAGAGGATAATCCTCTCCAACATAAGCGGGTACAACGCCGAAAAGGATCACAAGGTGGCATACGACCATGTGATAAAGCGCGGCTGGAAATACTTCGACAACGCGGTGATCTGCTGCCTGAGACTGCTCGAACACCTCGGCGTTGAGGGCGCTGCCATTGCGGGCTTTGACGGCTTTAAGAACATATACAACGAAAGCTACGCAGACCCCATGCTGCCCTCGCTCAACACAGGCGGCGACTGGGACGCCCTGAACGAGGAGATCAGGGCTATGTTCAGGGCATTCAGGGAGGAAGCCCGCGTCTGCCGCAATATAGAATTCCTGACAGACAGCTATTTCAACGATGGGGAGAACTGAGATATCATGAAGATAAAGGTATCGGATTACGTTATAAAATGTCTTGAAAAAACAGGCTCGAAGCATATGTTCATGCTTCCCGGCGGCGGGGCTATGCACTTAAACGATTCGCTGGGAAAAAGCAAGGTCATAAGCTTTGTCTGCACACAGAACGAACAGGGCGCAGCCATTGCCGCCGAAGGCTACGCAAGAGTAAACGGCACGCCGGGACTGCTGATGGTGACCACGGGTCCCGGAGGCACAAACGCCCTCACGGGCGTGGCGGGCGCTTACCTTGAATCCACCCCGATGATCGTTATATCGGGGCAGGTCAAGCGGCTTGATATGATAAGAGATCAGAATATCCGCCAGCAGGGTATGCAGGAGCTTGACATAATCTCATCGGTAAAGCCCATGACGAAATATGCCGCACTTGTGGACGAGCCCAACATGATACGCTACCACATGGAGCGTGCCGTATATGAAGCCACCCACGGACGCTGCGGTCCCGTCTGGCTCGATATACCGCTTGACGTTCAGGCGAGCATCGTGGAGGAGGACGAGCTTGCGGGCTTTACGCCTTTTGCTCCGCCCCTGCCGCCTGCTGACCGTGCGGTGTTCGATATCATCGACCGCCTCAACAGGTCTGAGCGCCCCGTGATACTCGCGGGAAACGGCATACGTCTTTCGGGCGGCATCGGGGAGTTCCGCAGGCTTGAAGAGATACTCGGCATACCCGTGCTCACCACATGGAACGGCATAGATCTTGTTGAGGAGAACGACCCGCTCTACTTCGGAAGACCGGGCGGACTGGGTCACAGGTATGCAAATTTCTTGCAGCAGAATTCCGACTTCTTCATGAGCATCGGCGCACGCCTGAACCTCTTGCAGACAGGCTACAACTTCGACGGCTTTGCCCGTGAGGCTGTAAAGATAATGGTAGACATCGACCCGTTTGAGCTGAGCAAGATAAACGTCCGCCCCGATATCTGCGTCAATGCCGACGCTCGTGAATTCATGCTCACGATGATAAAGTATGCCGACAGGATAGAGAAGAAGGACCGGTCGGAGTGGCTTGACTACGCCCGCCGCATGAAAGAAGCCTATCCCATTATCCTGCCCGAATACAGGGAGCAGAAGGAGCTTGTCAACACCTACTGCCTTATCGACACCATTTCGGACAAGCTGACAGCCGATGACGTATATGTATCGGGAAGCTCGGGCAGCTGCATAGATATCTCCATGCAGGCATTCAAGGTAAAGCGCGGACAGCGCGTCTTCTGCACAAAGGGACTGGCTTCGATGGGCTACGGTCTGCCCGCTTCGATAGGTGCCTGCCTTGCTTCGGGCGGAAAGCGCACCGTCGGCGTGAACGGCGACGGCGGCTTTGTCATGAACATACAGGAGCTTGAAACTATACACCGCCTCGGGCTGCCGATAAAGATATTCGTGCTTGCAAACAACGGCTACGGCGCTATCCAGGCGACCCAGACGAATATATTCAGCAAGCATTTCGTTGCCTGCAACACCTCATCGGGGCTTTCGCTGCCAGATGTTGCAAAGGTCGCCGAGGCTTACGGCTTGAAGACCTTTACCATAAACAGCAATGCCGAGCTTGACGAAAAGGTATCGCAGGTGCTTGAATACGACGGTCCCGTTATCTGCAAGGTAATGACCCCCATCGGGCTGACGGCGTTCCCCAAGCAGGTGTCCTACAAGCGTTCCGACGGACAGATGGAATCGCTCCCGCTTGAATACATGAACCCGCCCCTTCCCGATGAGGAATTCAGAAAGAATATGCTGATACCTCTTTACGAGATGAAATAGACCGCAGGCAGTCTGAGCTCAGCACGCCCACAAGGAAAAAGGTGAACATTATGAAAAAAATAGAAGAATTGCTTTCGGGACTTCCCGCAGCAGACGGCAGACGGCTTTACATATGGGGCGCAGGCAACACCGCCATGCTTTTCCGCGAAGGTCTCGCCCGCGTACCTCAGCTGAAGATAGAGGCTTACGTTGACAACGACCCCGCAAAGCAGAACAAGACCATCGGCGACACCCCTATCATTTCTGCCGACAAGATGATAAAGGACGAAAAGACCCTCGTGCTGATATGCACGGGACAGCCCGCCGCATTCACCGCCATCACAAAGCAGCTCGGCGATATGGGCGTTGACAGTGCAAATCTCGAAGCGGTGATATTCGGACTGTTCAGGGAAGATGTCATAAAGGCTTACGAACTGCTCGACGATGAGGAGTCTAAGAGGGTGTATCTTACCATGCTCGAAAACAGGATAAACTGCACCTTCCCCGAAGATGATATCATCATTCCCGACCAGTATTACTGCCTGCCGAAGTTCAGGGCAGCGGCTGCGGGCGAAACATTCATCGACTGCGGCGCTTATGTCGGCGATTCCGTTGAAAACTACATCTGGGCGCACGACGGTGTTTTCAAAAAGATCATCGCTTTTGAGCCGGACAAAAAGAACTACACCGCAATGGGCTTTCGTATGGAAAGGCTCAAAAAGGAATGGGGCATCTCCGACGACGCGGTCGAGCTTTATGACTATGCAGTCGGCGATGAGGACAACACCCTCTACGTTGAAAGCTACGACAACAACAACGGTCTCGGTTCAAAGATGTCGGCGACAAAGAGCAGCGGCTCGGAAGAATGCCGCACTGTAACGCTTGCAGGCTATATCACCGACAAGTGCTTTATCAAGGCTGATATAGAAAGCTATGAATACAAAATGCTCAAGGGCGCAGAGGCTCAGATAAAGGAGCACAAGCCGATAATGTCTATCTGTATTTACCACAACTCGGTGGACTTTTTCTCGATCCCGCTTCTTGTAAAGAGCCTTGTGCCCGAGTACAAGCTCTCGGTAAGGCAGCATACCTATGCCCTTTCCGACACTGTGCTTTACTGCACCCTCTGATAAAGGAGCATCACGATGAGAGAGATAAAGACCGCCGTTGTAACGGGTCCTACGGGCGCTGTCGGAGCTTCGCTCTGCCATCTGCTCACCGAAAAAGGCATAGCCGTTTATGCCGTCGTGCGACCAGGCTGCGAAAGGCTTTGCAACCTCCCCGACAGCAGTATGCTCACCGTCATTGAATGTGACATCACAGAGCTTTCAGCCCTTGGCGGGAAGATCGGGAGCGCCGACGCTTTTTTTCACCTTGCATGGAAAAACGCAAGATACGGAAGGGACGATATGAAAGCACAGGCAGAGAATATAGGCTTTGCCATAGACGCAGCCGACGCCGCTTCGGCACTCGGGTGCAAAGTGTTTCTCGGCGCGGGCTCTCAGGCGGAATACGGTCTGCATAACACCGCTCTCACCCCGGATACCCCCTGCTTTCCGCTGACGGGCTACGGTTCTGCAAAGCTCTGCACAGGCAATATGCTCCGCCGCAAGTGTGAGCTTATGGGCATCGACTGCATCTGGCTGCGTATACTTTCGGTGTACGGGATATACGAAGCTTCGGGATCTATGATATCTGATGTTATAGACAAGCTGCTGGCGGGAGAAAGACCTTCTCTGACCGCCGGCACGCAGATATGGGATTACCTGTACTGCGAGGACGCGGCTGCGGCGCTGCTTGCCGCCGCGCAAAACGGCAAAGGCGGGGCGGTGTATCCGCTGGGCTCGGGTCGGGCAATGCCGCTTCGCGAATACATAGAAATGCTCAGGGACGCGATAGACCCCTCGCTGCCGCTCGGCTTTGGCGAAGTGCCTTATTCGGCAGGTCAGGTGATGCACCTCGAAGCCGACATATCGAGCCTTTCCCGCGATACGGGCTTCAAACCTGCCGTGTCCTTTGAAGAGGGCATAAGGCGTACCATAGATTGGCAGAAAGAACGGAGGACTTCCCGCAAATGAAGATAAAAAACGTCATCTTCGACCTTGACGGCACGCTGCTCAACACAGGCAGCGGCATTACCGAGAGCGTTGAATATGCAGTCAAGACGCTCGGACTGAGGGAGCTTTCCCGCAGCGAGCTTTTAGCCTTTATAGGGCCGCCGCTGACAAAGTCCTTTGCCGACATATGCGGCTGCAGCAAGGAGGAGGCTGCGAGAGCCACCACGGTCTTCCGCGAGTTTTACAGCCGCGGAGCCGTCTTCCATGCGGAGCATTACGAGGGTATGCCAAAGCTGTGCGAGAGCCTTTGTGCTTCGGGCATGAAGCTCGGTATCGCCACCAACAAGCCGCAGCGCTTTGCAGTGCCGCTTACCGAAAAATTCGGGCTGGATAAATATCTCACGGCGGTATTCGGCGCAAACGATGAAGGCACACCGACCAAGACCGAGCTTATAAAGCTATGCATGGAAAAGCTCGGCGGCAGTCCCGCGGATACCGTTATGGTCGGCGATACCATCAACGACGCTGTCGGTGCCGAGGGCGCGGGAGTGGGGTTTATCGCCGTCACCTACGGCTTCGGCTTCCGCCGCCCCGAGGATACTGCGGACTGCCCCTGCGCGGGCATGGCAGATGCTCCCGCACAGATATATGATATTATCAGAAACATCCGATGAAAGCGACGGTGGAATGTGATTTGAAAAAGAAGATATCGGTAATGATACCATGTTACAACGAAGAAGAAAACGTAAGACAGATCTGTGAGGCTGTCCGCGGTATTATAAAAAAAGACTGTCCCGCTTACGACTATGAGATCCTCTTTATCGACAACAAGAGCCATGACCGCACACGAGAGATACTGCGTGAGCTGTGCCGCGAAGACAAGAACGTAAAGGCTATATTCAATGTCACGAACTTCGGTCAGTTCAAAAGCCCTTATTACGGTCTGCTCCAGACGACGGGAGACTGCACGATCGGTATGTGCTGCGACTTTCAGGATCCGCCCGAGATGATCCCGAAATTCGTAAGGGAATGGGAAAAAGGCTATAAGATCGTCATAGGCGTAAAGACAAAGAGCAAGGAAAACCCGCTGTTATATTTCATGCGCGGCGTTTACTACAAGACTATAAGAAAGCTCAGCCGCTGCGATCAGATAGAGCAGTTCACGGGCTTCGGGCTTTATGACAAGAGCTTTATACAGACGCTCAGGGAGCTGCGCGACCCTCAGCCTTTTATACGCGGCATAGTCGCAGAGCTGGGTCCCGAACGCCGCGAGATAGAATATACGCAGCAGAAAAGACGCGCGGGCAAGACGCACAACAACTTTTTCAGCCTCTACGACGGCGCGATGGAGGGCTTTACCAGCTACACCAAAGCGGGGCTGCGCCTTGCGACCTTTATCGGATTCATAGTCGCTGGGTTCAGCTTTCTGATAGGCATAGTCTATCTTATACTCAAGCTGCTCTGGTGGAACGATTTCTCGGCAGGTTCAGCACCCGCAACGATAGGTCAGTTCTTTCTCGGCGGCATACAGCTGGCGTTCATGGGATTCCTGGGCGAGTATGTCATGGCGATAAACGCAAGAGTCATGAACCGCCCGCTCGTTGTTGAGGAGGAACGGCTCAATTTCACCGACTCTGCGATACCCGAAGAAAAGAACATCATAGAAAAGATATACTCCGCAAGGCTTATGCTGCGCGAAGGAAAGGGTGCCGAGGAGATCGCGGCGGCAACGGGGCTTTCCCGGGAGCAGACAGCGCTCATCTGCGAAGAGGAATCAAAGCTCGGATAAGGAAAACAGCCTGTAATTACGATAAGACGAGAACAAGACAGCCGTTTGTTTACTGCGGCTGTCTTGTTTTGCCTGTTTTTTCAAAACTTGTCAGTATATATTTGAGCCGAAGCCGTACATATATTATATCAATGTTAAAACTTTGTAAAATATTGCCCATTGCTATTGCAATAAGCACCGTACATAATGTATATTTATAATAAAGTTGTCCAACAAGCTTGTGATTTATTGGGTACATTGACAGCTGTTGTACGAACATTTTTTTAATAATATGCTTGTACTGCCGATCGAAAAGATGTCCCATATAGATCCAAAACAGCTGTTCGGGATCTTTTAACAATACTATTCAGGAGTGATGAGAGTGCGAACCACAAACAGTAAAAGGATCATAAGCGGTATAGTTTCCTTTATGATGATCGCGGCTTCCGTGCCCCCTGCGGTCTATGCGCAGGATCGGGGCGGCAGTTCCTACCGATATCTCCGACAGACAGCGTCAGCGGTATCGCTCTACGGCGACGCCAATGTTGACGGCGTTGTTGATATCCGCGATCTCAGCCTTGTTGCAAGATATGTCAAAAACCCTAATAAATACCCGCTCTCCCCGCAGGGACTCGCTAATGCCGATATTTTCAATGAGGGCAGCGGCATCTCGGCGGACGATGTTAATTCCATCCGCAATTACCTTGACGGCATCATAGTCTCCCTCCCCGAGAACTCCTCGTCCTACATAGACCCGCCCCTCAGCGAGCAGCCTGATTATGATTTCGATTCAGGCGTGGGCGACTGGACAGGCAGAGGTCCCGCTTCCGTCAAGGCTACCGACAAGGCATACTACGGCAAGACGGGTCAGTCGATGCTGGTTTCGGGCAGAAGCTCCGAGTGGAACGGCGCAGCTGTCAGCCTCGGCTCCGAATTCAAGGCAGGTCAGACCTACAGCATAAGCCTTGCTGCCCTACAGATGTCGGGCAGAGATGCACGGATACAGATATCTCTCCAGCAGGGCGGCAGCAACGGCACTACCGCTGTATACACTCACATCGCTTCGGAATCCTGCAAGAGCGGCGAATGGACAAAGATCGAGAACACATCATTCACCATACCCGATAATGCGGGCGATATCACCCTTTATGTTGAAACGGTAACATCATCGGGAGATCTTATGGATCTGTATATCGACGATGTAATGATAGCACCCGAAGGCACAAGATCGTCCGTAATGACAGGAGGCGAAGGCAAGGTGCCCGAATTCACTGCTACCAAGTGGGATGATTATCAGGAGACTGCTTCACCGCAGTATATCGACTTCTATAAAAGCTCCATCAAGCACATGGGCAATACATACCGCCTCAGCCAAAAGCTTACGGCGGCTGAAAAAGGCTCCTCCCTGACGGTGGCATACCTCGGCGGTTCCATCACCGAAGGCAAGAACTATACCACCCCCTTCTCCAACTACCTCAAAACCACCTTTGCAAAGGGCGGCTTCAAAGAGATAAACGCAGGCCTTTCGGGGACCTCCTCGGTAGTGGGACTGGTACGCAGTGAAAAGCAGATAGTCGAGCAGGAGCCCGACATCATCTTCCTCGAGTTTTCGGTAAACGACCACGAGGATATCATGTACAAAAAGTGCTTTGAAAGCTGCATCAAAAAGTTCCTCGATATGCCAAACGCACCTGCCGTGTGCGTGCTGATAAACCGCTCAAAGGGCGGCTTCTCCAGCCAGTCGCAGATGTATCCCATCGGCAGGAACTTCGATATCCCCGTGATCAGCATGGACGATGCCCTTACAAAGGCGTTCAACAGTGGATTCCTCAAAACAGGAGATTACTTTACCGATGAGTATCATCCGCACAAGAATGGCGGACAGCTCATCGCCGACTGCATGGCTTACTATGTGCGTCAGGCATTGAGAAGCGAGAACAGCTGCGACGGCTACACTCAGCCTTCAAGCTATGTATACGGCGCAGAGTATGCAAGCTGCGAGAACATTGATCCCCGATACCAGACCAACTTCAACGCAGGCTCGTGGACTTCGGGCAGCGGCTACGGCGGCAGCGCTCTCCCCTACTCCTACACCCTCAACGGCGGCAGCCCGATGACCTTCAAGACAAAGGGCAAGGGGCTCATCATCGTGTTCAAGGCAAACAGCTCGGGCATGGGCAGCATAAACGTTACCGTGAACGGCAAGACCACCAAGATAAGCGGCAACAAGCAGTACACATGGGGCGGCCCAGATGCCGAACTCGGCTATTATCAGGATCATTCGGGCGACCTTGACGTTTCCATCAGCGGAAGCGGTTCCTTCACGATCTGGGGCGTAGGTCTTATCAAGTGACCGCAGCCTGCGGCAGCCGACCTCTGACATAATTTACGAAAAAACGTATCCCCGACATCGTGAAATGTCGGGGATATTTGTATATATCCGCCCCCACAAAACCCAACAACCCCCTTTTCAGGGGGCTGCGGGTCGTCGGTTTTCACCGATATTCTATAAAGGAGATGTGAGGTGTAGGCTTTATTTCACAGTAACCTCAAACGCTCTGCTGCTCAGTGCGGACAGATCCCACTTGCCGTTTACCTTAGCGCAAACGATCATCTTGTAGGTGCTGCCAGCCTTGAGCTTGGGCGAGGTGTAGCTGGTGGTGCCTGCGGGGATCGACTGGGTCTGGATCTTCCACTTGCCTGCCAGGTATACCGCGATGCCGTAGTTCTGTGCGTTGGGAACCTCGGTCCAGTTGAGCTTGAACTGGTGATACTGCTCGTTATACTCGATCTCGGTGATCTTGGGATATACGGACGCTGCTGCGGGCTTAGGTGTTACCACGATAGCGTTCGAGAAGTCCATGATGTACTCGCCATCGAACATTGCAACTACTGCCACCTTGTACTGCTCACCGGGATTCAGGTTCTCGAGAATGAAGCTCGTGTCTTCCGTTCTGTTGAGCAGCTTCCACTTGCCGTCGATGAAGCCTGCGATAGCATATCTTTCAGCGCCTTCGATAGCGTTCCAGGAGAGCTTAACTGCGCCGTCGCCCTTCAGATAGCTGATTGCGGGAGCGGTGTAAGCCTTCTTTCCGATCGTTACGGTGAGAGTGTCGGTGTAGGTCTTGCCGTCGAAATTAACGGTCGCGGTGTAAACGGTCTTGCCGTTCTTG
>JAILFN010000064.1 GCA_024697545.1 Ruminococcus sp. | reverse complement strand
TGTCAATGAGCCTGACAAGAGGTATCAGCAACAGAAGCTTTACGGCGTTCAGGATAAGGCAGCAAACTAATGTTGCCGCAGCCGATTCGTTTTCGGGCGGTACATAAAGCGCATAGGCATAAAGGCGTGAGAGTATCAGTATCGCTGCTGCGGTATAGGTCGAGATCTTTTTCATCTGAAGCTCCTTATACTTGTTCTGCCGCGCTCAAGTTCGGGCGGGTTTTTCTTTCCGAGCACGCTCATTATCTGCGATCTTTTAAAAGGCGACAGCGGTGATGTCAGCGCTATCCCCGAAAGATCCTGCGAGCATATATTTGTAAGCGTCATGACAGAACAGATGCTTATCCCGATGAACCCTGCAAAACCGCCTGCGAATATGAACATCAGCCGCAGCAGGGTTATCTGCTGGGTAAGCTGCGGCAGCACAAAAGATGCAGTCGCCGTGATGCCGATGATTATCAGAAGCGGGGAGGATATGATGCCGCTTTTGACGGCGGTGTCGCCGATTATCAGACCGCCCGCTATCGACATGGCAGTCCCGATAGCACGCGGGAGCCGCACGCTTGCCTCCCGCATTATCTCCAGAAGTATCATTATCACGACCATTTCGGTGAAAAGCGTGACTACCGTCGTTTTTTCGCCCATCGAAAGATTCAGCAGCAGTTTGAGACTTAAAAGCTCGGGGTGGAAATTTACCGCTGCAAGATAGAGCCCGGGGAATATTACCGAGAGTATAAATGCGGAATACCTGATAAGCTTAATGAAAACGGCGTAGTATGTCTTTGATGAATAATCATCCATCGTCTCAAAATTCTTAGCGAACATATAAGGGTATACAAGACAGAAAGGGGAGCCGTCTATAAGTATCCCGATATGTCCCTGGATAAGATCTGCCGCAAGTACGTCGGGGCGTTCGGTGTAGCCTGTCTCGCTGAAAAGGCTGACCTCTCCGTTTTCTTCAAGCAGAGGTTTGATGAATCCCGCACCGAGAACGCTTTCGAGTTCTGTGTTATCCAGTATCCTCTTTATCCGCTCTACCATCTTCTTGTCCGCTTTATCTCTGATGTATACAAGGCATATATCTGTGTTCGAGAGCTTTCCGGACGATATCATCTCGAATTTAAGTGAGCTGTCTTTAAGCCGTCTGCGGATAAGCGACATATTTACGCGGACTGTTTCAACAAATGCTTCCTGTGAACCCAGCAGATCGTTCTCTGCTATCGGATTTGCCACGGTCCTTTTTTCATATCCCTGTATACCGACCGCTGCCGCGTGCCTGACACCGTCGGTTATGATTATCACAAACCCCGAGTATAAGAGCTTTACGGCTGCTTGTATATCATAGACTAATATATTATCAGGTGCCATAAGTGCCTGCTCGGACAGGTATCTCATGATACTCGAAGGGTCGCCCGTTCCGTTGCTGTTCAGTTCGTTTACCGCCGTGAATACCTGTTCGCTCAGCTGCATGGAGGATACCATCGCCTCAATGCTGAGAAGAACACAGGCGGTGCCGTTTATCTCAAACCGCGTGACCTTCAGATCCGATGAGCTGCCTGTTATTTCTTTGAATGCCGCAATGTTCTTTTCACAGCTCGAGCCGATCGGGATAGTGTTATGCTGATCGTTCATTCCTTCCACCTCTTTCTATTTTTATTATTGTCTGTTTTGCAGGGAATATTCTTTGACCTGCGGCAGATAATAGTATTCAGATCAATTGGAGGTGGCGGTCATGTTCATCGTGTTTTTCAGAGCTGTCATACTTTGCATCATCATGATCTTCTGTGTAAGACTGACTGGAAAAAGACAGCTGGGTGAATTTCAGCCTGTAGATCTTGTTGTTACAATAATGCTTTCAAATCTCGCGACACTTCCTATCGAGGACATCAGCATACCCGTTGCGATGGGACTGGTGCCGATACTTACGATCGTCTGTCTTGATGTTTTTATGTCTTATATATCAATGTCATCAAAGACTATCCGCCGCCTGATAAGCGGTTCGCCGAAGATACTCATTTCCGGGGGAAAGCTCGATCAGTCTGTTATGCGAAAGCTCAGGCTTACGGTAGATGATCTATTTGAGGCGCTTAGAAGCAGGCAGATATTTGATATATCAGATGTTCAGCTGGCGATAGTTGAGACCACGGGGCAGATATCGGTGTATGTCAAAAAAGACAAAGCTCCGCTGACTCTCGGCGATGTTAAGGATACGGCTGCGGGCGGCGACCCGCCGCTTCTTGTAATCGACAGCGGAAGTGTCGTCAAGGGAAGTCTTGAGCTTATCGGCTGCGATAAAAAATGGCTTGATAGTATCATGAAAAAGGAAAACTGCCGCATAGATGATATCTATATCATGACGGCAGATTCCGAAAAGAATTATACTGTAATAAAAAAGGACGGTCACATATGAGAAGACTGTATATTTGCCTGGCGATAATATCGGCTGTGGTGGTATTATCGCGGCTCTCGCTGCTTTCCATGAAAAGATCGACCGAAGCGCTGGATGCGGCAGCTCTCGCTTGTATCGCTTCATGCGATAATGATGACGGTATGATCTTTGACAGGATATCTGAGCTTATGATCTGCTGGGAGGATTATTACAAAAAAGTATCTGTCATAACAAGATCATCGTCGCTTGAGGAACTTGCGGTATCGGTGTCAAGGCTCAACTATCTTGCTGCAAGTAATGAAGGCGACCTGAGATCCGAGCTCAGCGCTATCATATACAGGGCGGATATCATCTACGAAAATCAACGCCCTGTGCTTCAGAGCATATTATAAGAAAAGCGCTCTCTGCATTTCTGCAAAAAGCGCTGAAAGTTTGTATTCGGTAATTTTTATCCGAGAATTCCGAGCCAGAAGAGAGCGAGCAGTATAGCTACGATAAGCGTGATACCGCCGAAGAAGCCCAGGAGAGACTTTAGGTTCTTCTTTTCAGCTTCCTTTGACTTTTTGTATTCGTCGATAGCACTTACACCGTAGTTCTTGCCCTGTGCTGCATTGGTGCCGAGCATATCGTCGATCTTGATGTTGCGGTAACGCTCTTCACGGGTCATCTTGCGCTCCGCGTTTGCAGAGGACGAAAGTCTGTTGACATCATACTTCTTCATGTCAATAGCATCCATAGAAGCGGTCGCGTGTGAAGGACCTGCCATTTCCTTTGCGGAAACTATATGGCTGGTGTCAACGCTCTTCATCGACTCACTGTGAACGCTGCTGGACTTTAGGATCTCTACAAGTGCATTGGTGTAGGTCTCCTCGTCCTCGCCCTCGTAGCGCAGATCATCGGCAACGGATCCCTTCTCAGCCTCCGCAGCTTCGTGAACAACGCTTGTGAAGGTGTTCTGGCGTCTTGCAGGATTAACGAGCGGCTTGGCATCTTCCGCAACGGTATTGTTCATAAACGGACTGGTGAAACCGCCCTGAGTATTCTCTTCGTGAGTCTTTGCGGGAGCACCGTCGAGATTGAGTGCGCGGCGCTGTCTCTTGGGAGCGTCGCCCGATGTCTGTCTGGGAGCAGCAGGTGCGGGAGCGGGAGCAGTTTCGCTTCTGCGCTGGCTTCGGGGAGTGATAGAGGGTGTAGCCTCTTCTGCATCGTCCAGCTTGAGGGGCTCTACCTTGGGAGCAACGAGCTCGGTAGGCTTGATCGGTGCTTTCTCGGCAGGAGCAGCCTCTCTCTCGGCACGCATTTCCGCACGCGATCTCGGCTTGAAAACGGGTGTCTCCTCGGGGAGCTCTTCCTCAACAGGCTCTTCTTCGTATACCTCCTGAGGAGCTTCGGGCTCTTCGGTGTATTCCTCTGCGTATTCCTCTGCGTATTCCTCTTCGACGGTCTCTTCATCGGGTTCGGTGAAGATGTCCGCATCAAGGGGAGCGTTAACGTCGGAAGAAAAGCTGTTGGATTCGTTGGAGGCAGTCTGCTCATCGTAGGAACGCATGGTGCCTGTTGAAATATCAAAGAATTCCTCACCGTACTTGACAGCAAGCTTGAGCTTGGGCTGAGGACCTCCGTTGTTGGAAGCATTAGCCTGAGGGATGTCGATGGTTTCAAAAGTCTCGTTTACGTCGATGCCTGCACATTCAAGTATCTCCTTGGCGCAGCGGCACTTCATCGAACCGCGTACCATTTCCTTTAAAGGAAGGAGGATTATCTCGCAGAAGGTGCTGTAAAACGACTTGTATGCGAGCATATTGTCATCTACCATCTCGGCAGGGAAACGGTTGTCGAAATACTTGCTCCATTCATCGGGCTCAGACATTATGAGCTTGTCGATGTAGTTTGCGAGCATTATCCAGAGGTCATGCTCCTGCATCTCACGATCATTTATAACTAGCCACATATAGCAGCGAAGGAAACAATCGTAGCAGCTGATGTCTCTGAGGTTGAGCATGATATCATCAATGCTCAGCGAGACCGTAAACTGACCATCGGAATATGCAAAGCAGCGATATCCGTTAGATGCAAGCTTTGCGTGAGCGGTCTTTATTGTTTGTGTGGAACGAGAGAATGGCGGCAGAGAATCAAAATCGAACGGAGTCGTGAAGTTGTTGATGTCTCCGGTGTTTGCGAGTGCGAGCAGTTTTTCATATTGCTCCTTTATCTCCGCATGAGAGGCATTAACGGGTATGCCAAGTATACGGAAAGGATTGTATGCAAACAGCTCCATTGCTGTAATGCCTATTGATACTCCCGGCATTTGTGGATCAGCTCCTGTCTTTAAAAAATAAATGATTTAACTAAAATGGATATGTTAAAAACTTGCCGCCGCAAAAGGCAGCAAGACAGCAAAAAACTATTCTCCCATTATTATAACAAATAATAACATCTTATATATCAACGCAGAATTAATATCTTATGTCCAAACCATGAAATTTTCACAAAACAAACAAATAATCAAAATTTAATTTTCTATTAAAAATATCAAAAATATCTTGCTTTTTGGGAGTAAATGTTGTATAATAATATTAGTTTTAACAAGCTGATGGGGAACGTATGTCTTTTTTACGGTATTTCCTCATATATTTCTGATAGAATTATGTTTTTCCATATTCCCGTAACGGGGGATCATGAAAGGGGAGTTTATAAATTATGGGTCTTTTTAGCAGAAAAAAGGCAGAACCGACATCTGTACCCGCTGCCGCACCCAAGCCCGCGGCTAAGGTGAATCCCGATGATATATGGGGTGCTCCGAAAAAGAGGACGGGCAAGTTTGCCGATGAGTCTTACGAGGCTATGAATGAACCTGTCTCGATCGATCCCGAGACCGTCAAGAAAAAAATGGCTGCCATGGAGCGTGAGCTTGAAGAGCAGAAGAACAAGCCCGCTGCCGCATATGAGCCTATCTCCAAGGTAGAAGATGATGAAGTCATCTCGGCTCAGGCTAAGTATGAAGAACAGTACAAGATAGAGCATGAGCGTTACATCGCAAGCCATCAGCAGGATATAGAAAAGGCTATCGGCGATGAAAACAGGAGCGAAGTTGACAGACGCATTTCAGATATCGTGCAGGAGCGCGACAGGAGAGCTGTCGAGACTGCAAAGATACTCGGCGATATAAAAGAGACTGATCCCGAGCAGATCAAAGCCGGCATGAACAAGCTGGGCGTTGCAAAGGACGAGACTCTTGACCCCGATTACAAGAACATCAATGAGGTCAAGGATTCCGAGGTACAGAGCAAGATCGGCGAACTCGGCGTCGCTAAGGACGAGACACTCGATCCCGATTACAAGAACATCAAGGAACTTTCGGCAGCAGACGTTGAAGCCAGCACAAGGGAATTCCTCGAAAAGTACGGCGACCGCAGGCGCGAAGACTGATTTTTATTTGAACGACTTCGCATATCCGTGTGCAGCTCACGCTCCATGCGGATATGCCGATAGTGAACGATAAAGCTTTTTGTCGTTTAATGAATATGACCAAAATATCTCACCGTTATGCAGTCTTTGGTGGTAACCGCGATTGCAAAGCGGTGGATTTTTGCAAATTGGGGTATATACTATTAAATAAAGCATGGATCTCTTTCCTTAAAAAGATCGTTCGCAAAGACAGGACACGGCGGGAAGGGGTCTGAGATTATTAGATTGGAGCGATAATTATTATGTTTATTGATACCGAGAACGCTATCATCAAGTATTCGGATAAAGGAAAGCCTTTTCCTTACGATAAGCTGTTATTTTCGACCATTGAACCATATATACTGGAGTTCAAGAATTGCAGGCTGGAAAAGCTTACTGAGGAAGATCAGGCGAGATGCCTTGCAAGGATATACAAGCGCATGGAAGTCAACGGCATGCCCGTTCTCGAATTCTTTAAGGAAGACCTCGATGGATGGAAGGACCTTGATCAGTATCATAAAACAATGAACCTTGCCGAGCTTATTTCGAGAGATATATTCTGCTGCTTCGACAGAAACCGCGATGACGAAAACGGCGATTTCTGCGTTACCGACAGGATATACTGCATAGTTGACAAGGATAATCGAAGCAAGAAGGATTTTATCGTACTCGAAGAATACTACAAGGGTGCTTTCGGCAGAAAGATACCTACCGAGCAGACAAAGTATTTCAACGAGCTTATGGATTTTTACAGAAAAGGCAGACTGCCTAAGGTCAAGGATTAATTTATACTCAGAATAGGAGAATTTGAAAATGATAGTTATTGAAATGGCAAACGGAAAGAAGATAAAGCTTGAGCTCTATCCCGAGGCTGCACCGATCACGGTCGAGAATTTTGAAAAGCTTGTAAGCGAAGGCTTCTACAACGGTCTCATCTTCCACCGCGTTATCAAGGACTTTATGATCCAGGGCGGCGATCCTACCGGAACAGGTACCGGCGGCTCGGGCAAGAAGATCAAGGGTGAGTTTCTTGCAAACGGTGTCAACAACCCCATAAAGCATGAGCGTGGTGTTATTTCCATGGCACGTTCCGCTATGCCCGATTCTGCTTCCTCGCAGTTCTTTATCGTACACAAGGATGCCCCGCATCTTGACGGCAGCTATGCTGCTTTCGGCAGGGTCGTTGAAGGCATTGACGTTGTTGATGAGATCGCCTGCACCGAGACAGGTTACATGGACAGACCCGTTGAGGATCAGATCATGAAGAGGGTCACCATTGAGTGATCTTGTTCTTTAAACTAAAAGCTAAAGCCTATGAGTTTTCTGCTCATAGGCTTTTTTTGTCAGTTCGTCAGCCTTCCGTCGCTCAGCAGCCGTAAGGTTTTGCTTTTATTGTTGTGCTCAAGTGTTATAACGATGGTGTCGCCTTCCGTATCAACGGAAGTTACGACGGCGTTCCTCAGTGTTCGTGCCGTCCTCAGCATCTTGTGCTGGCGGACACCGTATCCTTCAAGATCGTCCGATGTAAAGTAGACGCTGCCGAAAATATGGTTGATTGCAGCAAGAGCCTGCCGCTGGCAGTAGTATAGCCGCAAGTTGTCGTCGCGGAGCAGATATACGTCGGGGTCGTTAAGGAAAGCTCTTCCGTTCAGCTGACGGCGGTAAACGGTGTTGTAGACGGAATTTTTTGTTGATACGCGCTCGCGGTGGGTCATCTGCATTATCCTGCTGTCGTTCCAGTCAAGACCTACATCGCAGCCTATACGGCAATAATCCGCGACCCCGAACGCGGGGGCCAGAGGTACTCCGCAGGCGAGCATCAGCTTGTCTCCGACGCATTCGCGCAGGAAGTCCATCGCTTCACACATCACCTCGCCGCGGGATTTTCCGTTTTGCGGGATAATACATACGGCGTATAGGAAATCCAGCTTGACGAGGTCGAATCCCCAGTCGTTCAGCACTACGTCAAATACATGGCGGAGATACTCGCGCACTTCGGAATTGTAAAGATCCAGCGCATATGCGCCGCTCCAGTTGCTGCCCGCCCTGACCGGCTCGCCGTCATCGCCGCGCAGCAGCCAGCCGCTGTGGTCGTGGAATATCACAGAGTTTTTCTCGCACACAAAAGGCGCCAGCCATATTCCTGCTTTGATCCCGTGCCTGTGGATGGTGTCGGCGATCTTTTTTATGCCTTCGGGAAATTCTAGCCCGTCAACATCAAGCCAGTCGCCGACGTTTCTCTGATATCCGTCGTCGATCTGGAACAATCCCGTTTCGGGATCGTTGCGACAGATGGAAGCTAAGTCGTGCATGAGGGTGAATTCGTTGATGTCCTGATAATGGCTGTACCAGCTCGTATACCCGACAAGAGGCTTTGCCGTCGGTCGCGGTATGCCCATCACCTCGAAGTATTTGTCGAACACTTCCTTCTCTTCACCCGTGAGCACGGCTATATCCAGTACAGTTCGGCTATCGGTAAAGACAACGCCGCTGACGTCCTTCTCGAACACTATCTTCTGCTCGTCGAATGATGTGTATATCACGGTAAATCCGTTTCTTTCGGACAGTGAGCCGAAGAGGGTGTGATCCCACTTGTCGCGCAGATAACCGTAGGTGAATCCGTGAAGCTCGCCCGAACGGACGCTGTATCTTGCAAAATCATAGTCTCCGTAGCGGTCTAAGCTCCACTTGTGTATAACGGGCTTCGGGATACCTATAAGCCCTCTCATTCTCGCATTTGGTGCAAGCTCGCGGCTGTCTGTCCATGACTGATATCCGTTTAAGAAAAGCTTGTCCGTTGCTTTTGCCGAAAAGTCGGCTTCAATGCTTATCTTGCTGAAAGCAATGGCACGGCGCGGAGAGATCTCAAGCTGAACGTTATCATCGAAGCGGTAAAGTGAAGCCGAAAGATCGTCATTCTCAAACCTTTCCGAGAATGAAAAATTCATTCCGTTGTATTCTATGACTGCTTTGAAGTTGGAGAGTTTATCCATATTATTGAGCCTCCTTGTCGATTATCGAGCGTACCTGAGATTCTTTATACATAGAAAGCACTATTCCGCCGCAGATGCAGAATACAGCAGCCACGATCGCCGATATTCTGTAACCCATGCCCGTTCCTTCGCCTATCTTTGCAAAGGAAGTGAACAGAAGCATTGCGACAGATTGTCCGAGCTTCATAGCGAAGGTGCGTGCTGCAAAGAACATTCCCTCGCGACTCTCTCCCGTGGATATGCCGTCTGCCTGAGCGATGTCAGCAACTATCGCCTGCGGAAGTATGCCGAGGATAGCCATCGGGAACGCTGCGAGAACTGCGATAATGATACCGTTCACCATACCGCTCATGCCTAGCTTGCCTGCGAGCGATGTAAATGCGAAGACTCCGCTGAAAAACACGAATGCCATTACAACGATCTTTTTCTTTCCGAGCTTTTTGGCGAGTATATTTACAGGCGCATAGAAAACCAGCGACATTCCCGTCATGATGGCAAACAGGAAGAAGGTCTTGTCGTCCTTGAGCTTCATCAGTGCGGTGATGTAGAAGGGAAGTCCTGTCTGAAAAATAGTCAGCGCGACCCAGTAAAGTATATCCGAAAGGGCGAATGTGCGAAACTGCTTGTTTGAGAATGTCTTTTTCAGAGATTCGATAACGGGAGTGGAAGATGGTCTTGTGTCGGCGTATTCCTTTTCCTTTATAGTAAAGACGGGGACGTACATACAGATGACTGCGACCGCCGACATTATGCCGACTGTCAGCCTGAACGAGCCGACATATCCCATACCCGCGCGGAATATCCCCGCGATGTTCGGGAGAAGATAGGATATAGCCGTTCCGATAAAGTATGTCACGGAGATGTAGGTCGAAAGATCAATTCGCTCCTTTTGCGTCTTTCCCAGTTCGGGGATAAGAGCATTGAAGGGCGTGCAGTATATAGTCATGCAGAGGTAGAAGAGAAGCAGCATGACAAGCAGGAAAATGCCGTTGAATGCAGTCTCCCCTTTTTGCGGCGAGAAAAAAACCAGCGTGGTGACGATACCGAAAGGCAGCCCGATGGCTCTCATAAAAGGTATGCGTCTGCCGTCCTTGTGCGTGCAGGCATCGGATCTTGATGCAACAAGGGGGTCGGTCACGGCGTCGAAAAGCCTGCAAACGGCAGTTATAACGCCCATGATAGTGAGCCCTAAGAATACTGTCTTCTGCATCACAAAGGTGGTAAGCCCCTCATCTATCGCCGACTTGTCGGGCTGATAGTAAAACACCAGCCAGTTGACGATGATCCCCGAAAGCATTGACCAGCCCAGCTGACCGATAGCAAACATCCACAGTACCTTGTTTGTTACCTTTTTCATCAGGATCCCTCCTCCTTATTATTTTGCCGCGATGTAGTCGATAGCCATATTTATGATAAAATCAAGCTCGGCTTCGTCGTTCGATCTTTCGTCCTCAAATATCCCGCCGCGTGCAAACTTCTCGCTCATAAGCATAAGCGCGTGAGTCACCGAAAGGTACATGGTCTTGAAATCAATATCTGTCCTCACAGTTCCGTCCTCGCAGCCTTTGAGGTAAGCGTCTTCAAACAGCGAGTAGAAATCAAGAACGCTTTGTTCATACTCCGAGAGCTCCTCGGGTGCGATGCCTTCTGTCACCACAAATCGGTCGAAGCAATCGAGGAACCTCAGAAAATCCTTGTGGGATATGTAAAGCACTTTGAATACCTTCATAAGCTCACAAAGACGTTCCAAGCCTGTCTTGCCGCGGTAGTAATCGCATTCAAAAACGCCGTCAAAAAGCTCTCTGACATCCTGCCAGAGAACGCAGGCGGCTTTGATTATTATCAGCGATTTTGTGCCGAAGTATCTGTACAGCGAAGCAACACCGATCTCACACTTGTCGGCGATATCCGTCATCTTCAGGTTCTCGGGAGATTCCTCCAGCAGCAGCGCTGAGGTAGTTATGACCGCCTGAAGCATTCGGTCATTTTTTGCATTTTCTATAAACTTTTTATATTTCACTTGACAAATCCCTCATTTTATGATAGACTTACTATCAGCTTGATATATAGTATATCATACCAAGAAAGAAAAGTCAATAGCATACATGAAACTTTAACATTTACGGGAGGTAAAGGTATGGACAGAGCAAAAGCTATCTTTGGCAATGAGACAAATATCCGCGATTACAAAAAAGCCTGCGATAAGGCAAGAAGGCTCGCGAACAAGTACGGTGATGACAGAGAGATCGCTTATCATCTGAAAGCGGTAGAGAACAGCACTATCGGCGGCATGATAGGTGTGAAAAACCTTGTGCTTTCCGATACCCCGCTTAAACTGCCCGATGAGGAGAAGAGCATTATTATAGGCAACATCCGGATGGGCTTCGGTCATTATCGCATTTCTATGGCTATCGCTTCCGCCGCGATTTCGATGGGGATAACGCCATACTGGTTCGACCTGAACTCATTCAAAGGCACAACTGCTACTTCTATCATTTCCGCCCAGAACGACCTCTATTCACTCGGCTCGCGGATATCTCAGAAAAGCGCTCTCTTCAATAAGTTCGTATGGGAGCCTGTCAACAGCGAGGGGTTCCGCAAGCTGACTTATAATGTTTCGGATCAGAAAATGACAGAGCTCATGACCGCTCTTTACACCGATCTTCCGAAGGATATACCGTTTGCCGCAACTCATGTATGGCCCGCTCAGGCGGCTGTTCATGCGGGGCTTACAAATGTCGTGAACGTTGTCCCCGACAACTGGCCGATGGCGCTCCACCTCGCAGAGGGTTCGGTGCATACCGTACAGACGCAGTCGGGGTACCTCGGGTATAAGGTGCTTCGAGGAATGGATAAAAAACGTCTGCTTGAGCCTATGCCCGACAGTGATATAGAGTATACAGGACATTACATCGACCACGAACTGGTAACTAATATAGAAGCCGACTGCGCCCGCCGTTTAGCTCGTCTTGACAATAAAAAAGCAAAGCGGTATCTTCTGACGATAGGCGGAGCGGGGGCTCAGCAGGAGATCCTTGTCGCTGTGATAAGGCGTCTTCTGCCCGAGATCAAAAGGGGCAGAGCTGTTCTTTTCATTAATCTGGGCGATCATTATGACGCATGGGAAATCATTCGCAGAAGGCTTCCGCCTCTCGGAGAGCTCATGACCGAGCATATCGACAGGTTTGATGAAACTGCAGCATTTGCCGGGAGTGCTCTCGACGGCGAAGTAAGCGGCATACACGTTTTCTGCCACAAGGATATTTTCGCAGCCGTTTATTCCACCAATCTGCTCATGCGTGCCTGCGATATCCTTATAACAAAGCCCAGCGAGCTCGCTTTTTATCCTGTTCCAAAGCTTATGATAAAGCGCGTGGGCGGTCATGAAGCTTGGGGCGCAGTACGCGCAGCCGAGCTGGGCGACGGCACCTTTGAGTGTGAAACTCCTCTCGAGATCGCGGGTATGCTGCGTGTCATTCAGCGGGAGGACGGTATACTCAGGTTTATGTGCGATAACATCATCAAAGCCAAGCAGCAAGGGATATACGACGGCGCTTACAGGGCAGTCGAGCTTGCGATGGGAAGAAAATGATTAAACGAACGATTTCTGCGTAAACTATATAATGATCAAGCTTTCGGGGGGAGATAGTTTGCGAAGGATCTTCATGATCGCGGAATACATCACGATATTCCTGTGCGGCGCTTTTGCTTATGGAATGATAGAGCTATCCGTCCGCGGGAGGACGCATATTACGATGGGATTGCTCGGCGGTGCGGCTTTGTGCCTGATCCACAGGCTGAACTCGCCGGAAGACAGCGCATTTTCGCAGTTTATCAAGATGCTGTTTTCTGCCTTTTGTATCACGGCAGCCGAGCTGTTTTCGGGACTTATTCTCAATGTAAAGCTGGGGCTCGGCATATGGAATTATTCGCGTATGCCGTATGATCTCTGCGGTCAGATATGTCCCGCCTTCTCGCTTATATGGTTTTCGCTCAGCGGGATCGGAATGCTTTTTGACTCCGCTGTCAGAAGATGTATTTTTAAACGTGATAAATGCTGTACAAACACAGCGCCAACAGTGGCAGCGCCCCGCACCGAATGATGCGGCTATAGGGCGCTTGCTGTTTTTGGTTTAGTGAAAATAAACAATGTAAAGCGTTACATTTGTGCAAAACGTGCATTTCAAATTCTTTGATTTTGTGATATAATCATTACAGCGGCTTATGCCGTTTTTTCTTAATGACTATCTATCAATTTATATAAAGCAGGTGAAGATATGAGCGATGCTACGATCAAAGACGTTGCAAATGAATGCGGACTTTCCGTCGCTACCGTTTCGCGCGTGCTGAACAACAGCGCTAATGTTTCGGAACGCTCGGCGAAAAGGGTACATGATGCCATAGAAAAACTGGGCTATTCCCCTAATTTTCTCGGAAGGAACCTCAGAAAACGTGAGACCAATGTGATACTGGTCACCATGCCTACATCAGAACATTCGTTCTATATGAAGATAGTTGCCGGTATCCAGCAGTACTGTCAGCCGAGGGGCTACGATGTTATCTGCGCTTCATACAACAATTCCTCGGAGGTCGAGGTCAGACAGATGAATATGCTGTTCAACCGCACTGTTGACGGCGTGATACTGCTGGGCACCTCCTACCCCGCGGAGAAGCTCAACAAGCTTGCAGAAACGTACAATATCGCCCTTTGCTGCGAAGGCGTTGAAGGCGCAGATGTGCTGACGGTAGTCGTTGACGATGAACAGGGCGGTTATGACGCTGTAAAATCGCTTATCAAGCTGGGTCACCGCAGGATAGCCTTTATCGGTGCAAATGACAGTTCTGCTTCAAGTTTCAAGCGCAAAGAGGGATATCTTCGTGCGCTGAAAGATTTCCAGCTGCCTGTTTATGATGAGCTTATCTGCTGCGGCACATTTGAATACGAACACGGCGGCGAGGCTGTCGAAAAGCTCATGAGCCTGAAAGAGCCTCCCACGGCTGTTTTCTGTGTGTCGGATCTTCTCGCGATATCGGCTGTACACAAGGTACACGAACTCGGGCTAGAAGCAGGCAAGGACATAGCTGTCATGGGTTTTGATAATATCACCATGTGTGAAATGATGATGCCTTCCGTTTCCACCGTTGAACAGCCCTGCAAAGAGATGGGTGAGCTTGTTGTAAAGAAGCTTCTTGCGAATATTTCTGCATCGGGCGGCGAAAAGGATAATAAGTGCTATATAGTCCCGCACAGCATTATCCTTCGTGAATCTACCTTTAGGATCTGATGCTAATATTCTTACATTCATCGTAAATTGTGTTGTTTTAAATGCTGAATTTTAAACGTTTTAATTTGTGACAAATCACAAAAAAGGTTAATAAAAAATATCAATTGTTCTTATCCGTTGACATTGTATATTCGTATATGTTATAATTTATTCATAGTAAATGAACCGTTCGGACTGAATGATGATTCGGTATTTTTATATTGGAGGGCATTAAAATGTTTAAAGCAAGAAGAATACTGGCAGGTGCAGCTGCGCTTTCATTTGTGTTTATGGCAGCAAGCTGCAACAGCTCCAAAGGCAAGGGCGATGACTCTTCCTATGTTGATAAGGTAAAGGTAGAGGATACTCAGGAGATAGAGGCTATTCCCGAGGGCGCAGATAATACCATCGAGTGGCTTTCTTACTTCGATCTTAATCCCGGCAAGGGTCAGCAGGAAAAGAGCGTTGAGCTTGACCTGTTTGAGAAAAAGGGCGGTAAGATACATTACAACCCAACCACATCGCTCACCAAGTTCGATACTCTCGCAGAGAGAAAGCTTGCCAACGATGTTCCCGATATGTTCTGGTATGAGTCCTACTGTTTCCCCGTAAACTGCATGAAGGATATGTTCCAGCCTATTGACGAAATCGTTGATTTTGAAGACCCGCTGTGGGCGGATATGAAGGGAACTGCCGATCAGTTCGTTCTTAACGGCAAGCACTATGTAGCTCCCTTTAAGTTTGTTGCAAACTCCGTTCTTACCTACGACAAGGACATGATGGAGGCAGCGGCTCTTGATGATCCGTATGAGCTTTACCTCAACGGTGAGTGGAACTGGGATACCTTTTACAACATGATGGATGAGTACGTTTCGGGCGCAGAGGGCGATGAAGAGCGCTACGGCGTAAACGGCTGGCTTGCGAACTTCATCTTCTATTCGACAGGTCACACTCTTATCGAGTATGATGCGGAGAAGGATGAGTATGTTTCCAACATCGACGACCCGAACTTCGACCGCGCTTCCACACTTCTTTACGATATCAAGAAGAACAATCTCGTATACAACGACTGGATAGGTCAGGCTTCCGACTGCTTCAAGAAGAATATCCTCTTCTATGCAATGGGACCCTGGGCTTCCAGCGATATCCATACTCCTGCCGACGGCGACAACTGGGGCTCTGTTCCGATGCCCAAGGATCCCGAGGCTGACAAGCAGTACATAACCGTTGAGACTGACGCTTATATGTGGATCTCGGGTTCTACTAAGAAGGAAGCTATGAAGTGCTGGATGGAGTGTGCAAGAACAGCTTATTCCGATCCTGAGTACCTCGAAGTCTCCAAGGAAAAGTTCTTTGTCAAGAACCCCAACTGGACCGAGGATATGTACCATGTCGGCTATGAGGAGTACGCATCCGAAAACTGGACCCGCATAGTTGACCCCGGCTACGGCATCTCCGTTGTTCTCTCGAATGACAACGCCGCTACCAATGCTACCAAGGAAGCAATAATTTCCTATATGTACACTTCCGTTATGAAGACCGACGACGACGGCAAGCAGTACACATGGACTCAGCTTCGTGAGACCTACAAGGGCACTATTGAATCCGAGCTGAAGAGCTTCAACGATGAGTACAAGAAGTTCGTTTCCGCAGGTAACTGATCTTAGCTTTATCATTGTAAGACATAAAAATTTAAGGCTGTACGTTTTTGGCGTACAGCCTTTTTGGTATTATTATACAGTTTCCATCCAGCTAAGGCACTCTCCGACCCATTCTGCTGCCTTCGGGACGATGTGCCAGTCGCCCGATGCCGTTGACCTGTCGGCAAGCGAAAGACCGTGACCGCCCCAAGGGTATATGTGCATCTCAAAAGGTATTTTGTGCTTTGAGAGCGATGAAGCATAGAAGAGCGAATTTTCGACGGGAACGGCGCCGTCGTCTGCGCAGTGCCAGAGGAATGTGGGCGGCGTTTTTTCGCTGACACGCTTTTCCATAGATACATACTCCCGAAGCTCGGGATCGTTCTTGTGTTCGAGAAGATTGGCGATAGAGCCCTCGTGCGTTAGCTCTGGATCTGAAAGGATAACGGGATAGCAAAGTATCGAGCCGTTGACCTTGAGCATTTCGGCATCGCAGCCGAGAGTTTCAGTCAGAACACTGCTCGACCAGAGATTTGCCATGCTTGCCGCAAGGTGTCCGCCCGCGGAGAATCCGAGTACGAATATCCTGTTGGGGTCGATGTCGAACCGATCGGCATTTTCGCGGATATATTTTACAGATGCCGCACATTCCAGCAGGGAAGTCGGGAACCTCTTTTTTACTACCGAATACCTCAGCACAAAGCAAGCGTAGCCTGCGCCTGCGAATCTGTATGCGACAGTCTCCGCTTCACGGTCGGAGCAGAAGTCATACCCGCCGCCGGGACAGATGAGGACAGCACCTCTCCAGCGCCTGCCCTTTTCATCAGTGTTGGGCGGGATTATACAATTCAGAGTAGGCTGCATATCGGACGGTTCAAGCCCGGCTTTCCTATAATCTACTTTGATCTCGATCTTTTCCATGTTAGCACCTCTTGTTTATCATTCTGTTATTTCGACCGAATCAGTCTCTTCCGTGCTGTCCGACGAAGTTTCGGTCTGTGCTTCGGCGTTCTTTAGTATATACTCATCCGGAAGGATAACGGTGATGAGATAATATCCGCTGCCCGTATCGCTGACGGAATAGGGGAGCGGTTCTCCGCTGCTGTCGGCAGGCACCTGAATATCGGTGGTCTCAAGCCCGGGGTCGGCGATGGAATAGAATATCGCAGTTCCGTCAAGAGAATTGACAGTCAGCGGGCTGTCGTAATTGTAGCTCTGCATAAAACCGGCGAGCTCGTCAAGCGCGATGTCATTGTCGTGTATAACTCTTGCGGCTGTCCTTCCGACATATCTGAAATGCGCGGGATAGTGCTCAGATCCGGTTATACTTTCCTTGCCTTCGGGGAATCTGATGATAAAGCCGTATTTCCATGAATTGTCGGTAAACCAGCTGTAGTCCTCCGTGCCGTCAAAAGGCTTGATCTTGCCGCTTTCCTTGAAATACAGGCTGAGATCTATTGAGTAGCCGTCATCATGACCGCCGCATTCGGAAGCTTCTCCGTTATTCACGGTGCTGTTCACAGTCTTAGGTTCCGAGCTGCTTGCGGCTGCCATTTCTTCATAGGGTATGTAGTTGCCTTCTTCATCGTAGTAGCCGTAGCCCATGTAATTGCCTTCGCTGTCATAGTAGCCGTCGTCATAGAAATTACCGTATTCATCTGTATAGCCGAAGGTTATGTAATTCCCGTCGGGATCATAGAAACCACCGTCATCGGTCTCTTCTGATTCCTCATCGGGTTCGTATTTTAAGGTGTTGCTGTCGCCGATGAATCCGCGGTCGATCATTACCGTCCTCAGACCCGTTTCTGTGTAGAAATCTACCAGTATCTCATTCAGCGGTATTATCATATCGTTACGGCAGGTGATCTTTGAATCCCTGACCGAAGCTATCTGCAAACCGTTCCTTGTGAATACTGCGTTGTATACAGGCTGAAGATCGCCTCTTGATGCCGAGGGTGAGTCCTCGCCCAGGCATAGCATACCCGTGTTTTTATACGAAGCATCCAGAGAGACATAGGTGAAATTCTCTGCGAG
The DNA here is from genome assembly GCA_024697545.1 of Ruminococcus sp. Lineage (GTDB taxonomy): Bacteria > Bacillota > Clostridia > Oscillospirales > Ruminococcaceae > YE71. The sequence goes on along the minus strand of JAILFN010000064.1, from coordinate 9,157 downwards.
CTTGCCCACATCGGCTTCATCCTCCGGAATGATCTCGATGACGCTCGAGCTGTCCTGAGCGGAGCTGTTATGATCGTTACTTTTCTTTTTGTGCATACTTCTGTAAAGCAGAAAGCCCATCACTGCCACAGCAACGATCAAAAGTATCAGCAGAAATATTTCCAGTCCCATGATCTGCCTGTTCTGTTTATTGCTTATTCTTTTTCTGTTTGTTGACATTGCATTTGTCCTTCTTTTGTTTTACTTTATCTATATGTTGCAGCTTTTTATGTATCCGATCACTGAAGCGACAAACTGCCTTCCTTCGGGCGATGACGCTATCTTCTGTATATCTGCATTCAGGACGACAGCTTTGCCGTTCCCGTAGTTGTATTCGTACATGAGGGCAAGATCTTGGCAGCGGTCGAAGTTGTCGATCGTGCGTATTATTACTTTTTTGCCTTCAGATCTGCCGTCGAGTATCTCGCTTCGGGAGTTCATGACGATATCCCACCACTGCGGTCCCGAAGAGATATCGCAGGGGAAGTCGGAAAGTATCGGGTGTGAGTTGTCTATGAGAAGCCCCATTGTGCCGACAGGGCGGGGTTTGTTCATCATGTCGGAAATAGCCGAGAACATCGGATAGCACCAGAAATCCTGACACCAGAAGCCTTCGATAGACCTGCTGATAAATTCTTCATCCGTGAGTTCGGGAGTAATGAGCACGGTTTTGCCGTTTTCCATAAGCTCCCTTGCTTCTTCGTTCTCCGAGGTGAAGATATACGCGCCTTCGGTGTCGATGCTCCCGATGTGCGGATAAGCAAAGAGGTCGTAATGATTTTTTATATCCGTACCGTTCAGCTCAAGAGTGAACTTCAGCCGCTGCGGCTTTTCAATGCCTTTGACCGTTGATACTATCTTTCCGAGTTCTATGTAGTTTTCACGGGTATCAGGAACTGTAAGCTCGGTATCAAGGAGCAGCCTGCCGTTTTCATCGGTGATCCTTGCAGTCACAGTTTTGCCCGAAAGGTCTGCAGGATTGAAGTTTGTAATTGAGATAGCCATGGAAAGATCCTTGCCCGCTTCAAGGCAATAGCTGTCGAATCTGGCGAGCAGGACTGTGTCGTTGCAAAACTCACGCCATCTCTCGGATGAGCATATGCCTTTTTCGTCCATAAAAGCATCAAGCACACCGACAAGGGCAGTACCCTGACCCTGAAAATCCTGAATGTCAAGTATCTGAAATCCGCCGAGCCGTTTGGAACGGAAAACAGATTCCATCTCTTCCTTGTAGCATAAAACGGCAAGCTCGCCCGATGCTTTAAACAGTTGTTTCCAAAGCGGCAGCAGTCCGCGCTGCTCCAGTCTTTCTCTGAATATTTCTAAATTACGCGGCTTGAGAGGTCCCGTGTATTTTTTGATCTCGTCAAAATTCGGGAAAGTCTCAAACTGACCTATCTCGTGGGTGATTATCGGAACTTTTGGGATAAAGTCGGCATCTGCGTCGGCAGCCTTTACATTCTTCATGGTAGTGCCGTACTGTATCTGCACCGTCCCGTCCGAGGAAGCTTCGGTGCTCTCGGCTGTCCTTTCGGGGAGTATCATGCCGTCATAATCGTGCAGCGTTGAAGGCTTTTCGGTCTGGATATGTCCGAGAGGAGCATCGCACATGGCATAGCTTCCCCTGAGCAGCCTGTCCTTTGCAAGCCTTACCCCTACAAAGAAATCATCGTTTTCAAGCACCGAAGGGTACCACTGAAAATTATTTGAGCCCTGTGTGTACAGGTGTCTGCTGTCGAATTTCTTATACTCGCCGAGTATGTCATTGAGCCTTTCCTTAGACCCCCAGAGCTCGTTCCCGAGCGACATCAAGCAGAACGAAGGGTGATTGCCGAATGTCTTCAGCATCCTGAATCCCTCTGCTATAAGATGCTCCTGTTCCGCTTGATTGAAGTCTTCCTCATCGGGAGCGTGAATAGTGCCCCAGAAGGGAAGCTGAGGTTCCATGTATATACCCAGCAGGTCGGCTGCTTCAAATGCAGCTTCGGGAGGGCAGCAGGTGTGGAAGCGGTAGTGGTTCATGCCGTATGATCTTGATATGCTGAGCACTCTGAGCCAGCTTTCTACGTCGGTGGGTGCATATCCCGTCTTCGGGAAGATCATGCCGTCATGCTTTCCGCGGAGGAAAGTCTTTCTGCCGTTTATGGTAAACTTATCTCCGTCAGTCTTGAATTCCCGCAGACCCGCAGTAACGGATGTCTTGTCGCCGTCGATATCTATCGTTATCCGATACAGCTCGGGCGAGTATTCGTCCCAGAAACGTGCATCATTGCCGAGCGGCAGAGTAACAAGGATCTCACCGCCGTTGTAAAGCAGAGTAACAGGCTCGGGACTGTGCTTTACAGCACCCTGCGGATAATTGAAGCTCTCCGCCGAGATCACAGCCTTGCCGCTGCAACCGCCGATTACTTTTGCGTGGATCCTGAAAGCTTTTTCGTCGACAATGGGGTACACTCTGACATCATCGGCATATCTTTCGCCGTAAAGGCGTATCGACATTTCTCCCGTGATACCGTTCCAGTTTGACTGTGTATCCTTGGAAGTAAGATGTCCGCCCGCGGTAGGATATCCCTTGTTTGAAACGCATACGGTTATGCTGTGCTCTCCCGCTGTTACATAAGAGGTTATATCGTATATGTGCGGAGTGGTAAGGCTGTCAAAAGAACCGACTTCCTTGTCGTCTATGAAAAGCCTTGTCATTCTTGTGCGTTCAAAAAATACCTTTGCAGTCTTTCCGACGGCAGCCGTCAGATCGACAGTCCTTGTAAACCATGCGTCCCCCTCGAATTTATGCAGGTCTGTAAGAAATCCTGTCTCACGTTCGGGGTTTTCCTCGCCGAGTCCCGCGCAGGAGGTCGTCCCGGGCAGCTGGATATCGCTGTCGTATACAGGGCACTTACCTGTCTGATCCTTGTCAAGAGCCGCTTTCCAGCTGCCGCTGATGTCAATAATTCCTGTCATAGTTGCAGTTCCTTTCCTGTTCAAAGAACAAAGAAATATGTAAAGGCAACGCCGCACGACTATCGTGCGGCATAAATGCAGTAGGATCGTTTCCTCATAGTGACAAAACCGTACGCAGGTTTGCACCCCGTCGGTGTTGCCCGGATATTATCAGAGCTTAGCTCCGCACACCTTGCAGAATCCTGCGGTGTTCTGAACGTTGCCGCATTCCTTGCAGGTGAAGCTTATGCCGAACGTTGAAGCGGGCTGATCGTAATTCTGAGCAGACGCAGCATTGTTGTAGGCATTGTTGTAAGCATTCTGCTGATAGGGATTCTGCTGCTGATTTGCATAAGGGTTAGCACCGTTCTGATAGGGGTTCTGCTGCTGATTTGCATAAGGGTTAGCGCCGTTCTGGTAGGGGTTCTGCTGCTGATTGGCATAAGGGTCAGCGCCGTTCTGGTAGGGGTTCTGCTGCTGATTGGCATAGGGGTTAGCCCCGTTCTGATAAGGGTTCTGACCGTACTGATAATTATTGTACATATTCTGCTGGTTCATCCCGAGCATCTTCTTCTGGTTGTTGATCTTTACTGTCGTGATAATAAGTCCGATGATCCCGAGCAGGAAAGTGAGGAGAAAGTATGTAGCAAAGCTGAGACCGACGTTCTTTGCCTTCTTGCCCATAACATAGCCGACCACGCCCCAGATCACAAGTCTGATAAGATAAGTCATTATTGTGTAGCCGGTAGATATACCTTCATAATAATCCATAGTAGTTGTCCTTTCTGTCAAAACATTTGTTCTATGATCTGCCTGTGATAAAGCTTTTGCTTCAAAATATATTATACATTATTCCGCTTGTTTTGTCAAGCAATTTCGGCATCATGCCGACGGTTATATAATAGAATTACAATTGCTCATACATTTGCATATTGACGCAGGGAAGTGTCTGTAAAACAAACAAAGCTCCGCGGTCTTCATCGCAGAGCTCTGTTCGGTCTATTCCTGTTCCTCAAGCCCGCGGTAATAGGCTTCAAGACCAGGTCTTGCGGCAATGTAAAACTTTTCAAGGTTTTTGTCAAAATGTTTGCCCATGCCTTCGAGGATAATAGCGTCTGCCTTTTCAAATGACATACGTTCTTTGTATACTCTCTTGCTGACAAGTGCGTCATAAACATCGGCGATCGCCATGATGCGGGCTTCGATGGGTATCTCCTCGCCTTTAAGACCCTCGGGATAACCCGAACCGTCCCAGCGTTCGTGGTGGTAGTGAGCCACATTCTCGGCAATAAGGTGGAATTCCATATCATCGGTGCCTTTCAGTATCTCGTGAACTATCCTTGCGCCTTCTGCGGCATGAGTTTTCATGACCTCGAATTCCTCGGCGGTAAAACGCCCCGGCTTTCTGAGTATCGCGTCATCTACCGCTATCTTTCCAAGGTCGTGCATTGGGGCTGCCTTGATGATATTCTTGCAGAAATCGGGGGTGAGTATCAGTGAATCGTCCTTGTTTATCTCATCTACCAGCATACGGACTACCTCGCTGGTACGCTTGATGTGTCCGCCCGTGGAGTTGTCGCGGCTTTCTACCATAGTCGCCATGCTCATGACAAGGTTATCGTGCATCTCAATGATATGCGCGGTCTTGGCGGCGACCTCTTTTCTCAGATATGTGTTATACCTGTTTATAAGCGCATTGTACTGCTGGTTCTTTGTGTCGTCCTTGAAGAACAGCTGATAACCGCGGCGGCGTTTGCCGCTGTAAAGATAATTTATATCGACCACATAGGTCTTGTCATTCGCTTTGTAGTAGGTCTGATCGTTATTCTCGCTGTTCTCATAGTCCTTGAGCCACCTGATAAGTGTCTTGCCCATCTCGGAAGATGTGCTGACAGGCTTGTCCACGGTAAGATCGTTCAGAAGGGGGATTATCTTCTTTGCGGTATCGTTGCTTCCGAGGTAATTCAGCTTGAAGTCAAAAGATACGAACCCCGTATCTCCCGTCTGTGCAAGAGAATCTATCGCTGTCTCGTTTATATCATAGATGCTGAGGTTATAAATGATGATAAGGTATATGATAAGCGAAATGTCATATGCTGCGGGTATCAGCTCGATGTTCGGAAAGAGCTTTCTTCCGCCGAAGAAGCTGAAAAAGCTTATGAACTCGGGAAGGAACAGAAGATAAAGCATATGCCTTGATACCTGATTTTTCTTGAAATAGCTGTAAACTATAGCGGCAATGCTCAGTGCAAAGTACAGAAAAACCATACCGTAAAAGGCCGAGTGCAGCGGTCCGTATACTTTATTTACGATGATCTCGCCATTTGAGAATTCGGCGGTTATGTCTTTGTAGAATATATCGCTGCTGCCTATCGACAATGCGGAGATGAATACTCCCGAGGTAATGGCTGCGAACATAAGCTTCAGCCATTTAGGCAGTTGGATATCGCAGAGGCTGAATACCGTAAGCATGATCATCAGTATATTAAAACAGCCGCCAATGTAAGTCACCTTGATCGCCATAATGATCTCTTCGACAGTCTTGCTGTGTGCATATAACAGATAGCCAATATTGTTGACCGGCACCAGCAAAAACAAAAGTGTTATATGGATATCAAAATGCTTATGCCAGATAAACAGATAGGTAAGCGCCAGCAACAGTGAAACGATCGCGAGACAATCATAATAAACTGCTACCATGTTTATTCCTTTCATTATCGGATAGTACAGAAAAAGCCTGTACTAAATTTACAGTTTTTTTCTTGTAAGAATATTATATCCCACCTTTTTAAAAAAGTCAAGAGCAATTTTTTTATATATTATGGTTGAAAAAAAACGCACGATATGATATAATAGATCTAATCTATCAAAAGGTGGTAATGAAAATGATTTTTGCCGCGATCGTGGCAGGCGGGACGGGTTCGCGCATGGGTGCAGACCGTCCGAAGCAGTTTCTGGAGCTTGCGGGCACTCCTGTCATAATACACACTATCGGACGTTTTATGCATCATGCCGAGGTCGATATGGTATATGTCGGAGTTCACGCCGAATGGGCAGACGAGCTTGAGCGTATGTGTCTTGACGCGGGATTTGATATGAAGAAGATATCCATTTTGACAGGCGGTGTCACCCGCGACGACACTGTTCGCAGGATGATCGACAGGATCACGCAAGAGTACGAAATTTCGGACAGCGATATAATACTCACTCATGATGGAGTCAGACCTTTCGTTTCCGATACCGAGATCTCCGAAAGCATTAAAGCCATGCAGACCTGTGACGGCGCTACCCTTTGTCTGCCGTCCACCGATACGCTGCTTTATTCGGAAAACGGCAGGAGCATCGACAGTGTAGCCGACCGCTCAAAGCTATTCCGTGCGCTTACTCCGCAGACCTTTCTGCTTAGCTCGCTGATCTCCGCTTACAAATCGCTCACTGCCGAACAGCTTGAAAAGGTAACCGACACGGCAAGTGTATTCACTCTTGCGGGAAAGCCTGTTTCGCTCATCATCGGCAGCGCGAGCAATATAAAGCTTACGACCCCGGAGGATATGCGTCTTGCGGAAATGATGATAAAGGAGAAAGATGATGGCTGAAAAACACATTGCATTTACATTTGACGACGGTCCCAACACCACTGTTACCCCGCTTGTGGCAAAGCTTTTCGAGGATCTCGGGGGTCATGCCACATTCTTTCTGGTCGGTAATAATATAATCGATGAGACAGTAGAAGTGGTTCGCAGCAATTATCTCAACGGTCACGAGATAGCTTCTCATTCGCTCACACATTCGGATATGACAAAGTTTACAGCAGATGAGATATCTTATGAGATGGAGCAGACCGATATTAGGGTGAAAGCCGCGATCGGACATGATACCTTTTATTTTCGCCCGCCGTATATCGCCTACGATCAGCAGATGTTCGACACCATTGACAAGCCTTTCATCTGCGGTAGGGGAGTTGACGACTGGGATAAGTCGGTAACGACCGAACAGAGAATAGAGGGACTGCTTGAAAAAGCCGAGGACGGCGGCATAATACTGCTGCACGATCAGGAGGATAATTATTCAACGGTCAAAGCTCTGGAAACGGTCCTGCCTGCACTTAAAGAGCAGGGGTATGAGTTTGTCACTCTGAGCGAGCTGTTCAGGCTGAAAGGTGTCAAGCCTTTGACAGACCGTCCGATCATATATTCAAATGTGATGCAGACGGAAAATACCTACGAATAACAAAAGCGGACAGTTCAAGGCTGTCCGCTTTTTTCAATATAATAATGATCTGTTTACTTTGCCTTTGTAGCTACCTCGGTGATAAGCTTAGAGAACAGCTCGTCGGCGGGCATAGCGGGAAGCTCGCCCTCCTTGCGGGAACGAACGGTGAAGGTGTTGTCGTTCATCTCGTTGTCGCCGCAGATCAGCAGATAGGGGATACGGTCGTTTCTGCCCTTCTTGATCTTCGGACCGATGTTGGAATCCTCCTCGTCAACGGTCACGCGCATACCTGCGTTGGAAAGCTTTTCGGCGAATGCCTTTGCATACTCGTTGTTCTCGGGCTTGATGGGAAGGATACGCACCTGCTCGGGAGCAAGCCAGAGCGGCAGTACACCCGCGTACTTCTCGATAAGCAGTGCAAGAGTTCTCTCGTAGCAGCCGACAGAGGTACGGTGGATGATGTAAGGATTGCGCATCTTTCCGTCGGTGTCAACATATTCCATACCGAACTTCTTGGAAAGCAGCATATCTATCTGAATGGTGATAAGCGTATCTTCCTTGCCGTATACGTTCTTCATCTGGATATCCAGCTTAGGACCATAGAAAGCAGCTTCGTCGATACCGATCTCATAGTCAAGACCGATGTTGTCCAGGATCTTCTTCATAGCACCCTGAGCTTCGTCCCACTGTTCCTTTGTACCCTCATACTTGTTGTTCGGATTAGCAGGATCCCACTGAGAGAAGCGGTAGGTAACGTCCTCTGCAAGACCAAGAGTCTCAAGACAGTACTTAGCCAGATCGAGACAGCCTCTGAATTCCTCCTCCAGCTGCTCGGGACGAATGATAAGGTGACCCTCAGAAATGGTGAACTGACGTACACGGATAAGTCCGTGCATCTCACCGCTGTCCTCGTTTCTGAACAGGGTAGAGGTCTCGCCCAGTCTCATAGGCAGATCACGGTAGCTGCGCTTTCTGTTGAGGAATACCTGATACTGGAAAGGACAGGTCATAGGACGCAGTGCAAAACATTCCTTGCTTTCATCATCGGGATCACCGAAGATGAACATACCGTCACGGTAGTGATCCCAGTGACCGGAGATCTTGTAAAGATCGCGCTTAGCCATATAAGGGGTCTTTGTGAGCTGATAGCCGCGCTTGTATTCCTCGTCCTCTATCCAGCGCTGTAAGGTCTGGATGACTTTAGCGCCCTTAGGAAGCATGATAGGCAGACCCTGACCGATATAGTCAACGGTGGTGAAGTATTCCAGCTCGCGTCCCAGCTTGTTGTGGTCACGAAGCTTTGCTTCTTCAAGAGCCTTGAGGTGAGCTTCAAGCATTGAAGCCTTGGGGAACGCAGTACCGTAGATCCTCGAAAGCTGTATGCCGTCTTCTGCCTTGCCCCAGTAAGCGCCCGTGCAGGAAAGCAGCTTTACTGCCTTGATTACCGAAACGTTCATGATGTGCGGGCCCGCACAGAGGTCGATGAAGTCGCCCTGCTTGTAGAAGGAGAGCTTTTCGCCCATGTCGTCATGCTTGTGGATAAGCTCTACCTTGTACTTTTCACCGCGCTCTTCCATGAGCTTTACTGCTTCGTCAACAGGCAGCTCAAAGCGTTCTAGCTCATAGCCTTCCTTGGCGAGCTTTTTCATCTCGGCTTCGATCTTGGCCAGATCTTCGGGAGAGAAAGGCTTTGCGACCTCAAAATCATAATAGAATCCCGACTCGGTAGCGGGTCCTCTTGCAAGCTTTGCCTCGGGGTAGAGGTTCTTTACAGCCTGAGCCATAAGGTGTGCTGCGGTGTGACGGAATGTCTCTGCACCCGCCTTGCTGTCAAAAGTCAGTACCTCAAATTCACAGTCGGAGTCGATAACGGTGCGAAGATCTTTTACCTCGCCGTTTATCTTAACACAGCAGGCAGCCTTGTACAGACCCATGCCGATGCCCTTTACGATCTCACAGGCAGGCA
>JAILFN010000125.1 GCA_024697545.1 Ruminococcus sp. | reverse complement strand
TTCGCCGCCCTCAAATGAACAAGCATTCCGATGAGCCTGATTGGAATGCTCCTGCGCTGGCAACGTCGTCCCGTGCATGAAAATGTATGGGAAAAAGAACAAACTTAACACAGCAGCAGATCGACCTACTCGCTGCGAGCTTTTACCCGACGATACTGGCTTACTACAAGAGCGAGGAGGGAAAAGCCGAGTATCAGAAGTATCTTGCAAAAAAGGCAGGCAACGCCAAACCTGCCGACGAGGATACTGATGATAAAAGTGGTAATGAATAATAAACTGTCAATAGTAAAAATCTGCATTTTATCGCTTTAAAGCGTGTTGACAAAAATCTGGAAGTGTGGTATAATGGAATTGCAGACGTAAACCGTGTCTGCGGGACAGAGGTGGGTTTGTACCACACGAGCAAAAGGGAGGTAATAGATGAAGGCAGTTATTTATGCGAGGTACTCTTGCGACCATCAGCGTGAGGAGAGTATCGAAGGGCAGCTCCGTGAGTGCAAGGAGTATGCCGAGAAAAACAATATAACGATAATCGGCAGCTACATCGACCGTGCGATGTCAGCGAAAACCGATAACCGTCCGCAGTTTCAGCAGATGATAAAGGATAGCAGTAAGCAGCTGTTCGATGCAATCATTGTCTGGAAACTTGACCGATTTGCAAGAAACAGGTATGACTCTGCTCACTACAAGGCGCAGCTTCGCAAGAACGGAGTCAAGGTAGTGTCGGCTACGGAAGTTATCTCCGAGGGTGCGGAGGGTATCATTCTTGAGTCGGTATTAGAAGGCTTTGCTGAATACTACTCCGCTGAGTTGAGCGAGAAGGTCATCAGAGGTCTGAAGGAGAACGCTCTGAAATGCCAGTGGAACGGCAGTCCTGTCCCGATCGGCTATGTAATTGATGACAAGAAGCATTATCAGCTTGATCCGCTGACTGCGCCGTTTGTAAAGGACGCTTTCGAGATGTACGCAAGTGGCAGGACTGTAAAGGACATAGTTGAGTATCTTAACTCAAAGGGCGTGAAGTCATCATACAAGAAAGATGTAACAAAGACAACAGTTGCGGCTATGCTGAAAAATACCAAATGTCGTGGACAGTATAAATTCATGGACGTTGTTATCGAGGGCGGAGTCCCGAGGATTGTTACGGATGAGCTGTTCCAAAAGGTGCAGGACAGGCTTGCGAAGAATAAGCAATCCCGTTCAAGGTTCAAGGCGAAAGTGGAATATTTCCTATCAACTAAAATGATTTGCTCCGACTGCGGAGCGCTCATGGTCGGCGAGAGCGGCACCAGTAAGAACGGAACGATTTATAACTATTATAAATGCAGTAACGTCAAGAAGCGCAAGGGCTGTCATAAATCTTCTATAAAAAAGGAGTTGGCAGAGAAGCTTGTGCTGAACAAGGTAATGACCGAGATGTTCACCGAGGACATGATCGAGGACATAGCCGACAGCGTGATGAAACTGCAAAAGCGTGAGAATACGTCAATACCGCTGCTGAAACAGCAGCTTGCCGAGGTGGAGAAATGCATAGAAAATATGCTCAACGCAATGCAGGCTGGTATCCTCACCAAATCCACTAAGAAGCGCCTCGACGACCTCGAAGCGCAGAAGGAAAAGCTGGAAATTGATATAATGCGTGAGGAACTGCAGCAGGAAGTGCTAACTCGTGATATGGTTATCATGTGGCTGCGAAAGATGAAAGAACTTGACTTGACAAATGATGATAACAAGCGGATGCTGATTGATACGTTTGTGAACTCAATTCAGGTGTTTGATGATAAATTAATTGTGAGCTTCAATAACCGTGAAGGGGAGAGCGAGATTTCTCTTTTGACGGGTGGGTGTTCGACTGGTAGAGGGTTGGGGGAGTTACAAAAAGCCCGTAAACACAACGTTTACGGGCTTTTCTTATGCCTTAATGACGATGGCAGCGTTACCGCTGTTTTGTTGTTTTGTACACAAAATTATGCTGGGTTTGTGTATAACCTACAGTCCGCGTGATTGCCCCTCAATCGGCTGCTTAGATAAGAATTGAGGACAATATCTTTATATCACGCTTCTCCTAAATTCGTAATACTTTTGCAACTTTTCTCTGTTTAATCCGTACTGAAGATATATTATTGATGAATCGTTGACTAATTGTTCAATGCGTGATATAAATAATAAGAATGAATAAGTATCATTTTTTCGACAGAAAGGACCCGACCACATGATAACAGGTGTTATAAAAAACAAGATAGATAAGATCTGGACGGATATATGGGCGGGTGGCATCTCTAATCCGCTGACGGTCATTGAACAGCTCACTAATCTGATGTTCATACGATCGCTTGATGAGAAGGAGCTTGAGAACGAGAAATTTGCCAATATGACGGGCGATACTGCCGATCTGATCTTTCCGCAATCGGAGATCGGGCAGGCTATGCGTTGGAGCAAGTTCAAGGACAAGGACGCTCGTGATATTTTCAGCATTATCTCGAAATATGCCTTTCCTGCGGTAAAGAAAATGAAGTATGGCAAGCTCCCTGATTTTGACGATAAGGGTGAGCTGATAGAAATTCCAGACCGTGAGGACGAGGAGCATGTACAGACTGCATTCGCAAGGTATATGGACAGCGCGGTGTTCGTTATACCGAACCCGCAGGTGCTGCAGAAGATAATCACGGGGCTTGACGATCTTTATGAGCATGATATAGCTGAACAGGATATGCAAGGCGACTTGTATGAGTATATGCTTGACAAGCTTAGCACAGCGGGACATAATGGACAGTTTCGTACACCGAGACATATTCGTGAAATGATGGTAGAATTGATTGCTCCAACACCGGACGATCTTATCTGTGACCCTGCTTGCGGAACATCAGGGTTCCTTGTTTCAGCATCAAAAAATACCACTCATTGTCGAAACCACAAAATAAAGAATCACACGCAATAACAACAAATTTCAATTCCCCTGAAAGGTAATACGGCGATATTCCCCGAGAATACTGCCGTATTTTTTCGCAATAAACGCACATATCAGCCGGGGATTGCAAAATGACCATTGGTCGCTTTGTATAGTTTGTTAAGAATTTAACAGCTGTTTTGTTTATTCTGCACGGATATTTTTCTGCAACAGTTTATCTATTGATATTTAACAATTCGGGTGGTATAATGATAGTAAGATATGTTGCAATGTATTAATAGATTTAGAAAAGTATGTTATGAAATGTTTAAAAGGTTTGTATCGGGAGCGACAGCTTTCACTATTGCTTTAACTGTGAGTGGAGTAAGTGCGTTTGCGGATAACGACGGTTATCCAGACGGAGACGAAGAAGATTCTTCTGAAATAATTGAAGAAATACTTACAGACGAAAATTATCTCAATTCCGACAACTATATTGTGCAGGAATTGCTCAATGAATTGAGAGAAGAGGAATACGGCTTGAGTGAAATAGAAACAGATTTAACAGACCCGGGAGGTGTTTGTTTGCCTCAATGGAGTTCAGGAGGTGATGATGAGTCAGATCATGCTGAAATTGCGGAAAATGTCAGGTCTTCTCTTAGCAATGAATTATCTGAGCATCAAAAACTCGTTGCAATGAAGTGTATGATTTTTTCTTCATACACAGCAGATCATGATGATCTACATCATCGCAAGTATGACGATGTAAAAAAAGAACTTCCGTCAGATTCTGTATATGATAAGTCTGATACACATTATGTCAAGAAAGTTGGTGACAAATACTATTATAATGATAAGGTCACTCAATATCATGCTTTTCACAATTACGCACTAACATTAAAGGCATTATGGATATATGCTGATAATGTTAACATGATTTCAATCAGAAATGGTGTTTATAATGATAAGGATCTGAGAGATGAAGTGTTATTGCAGCTTGATTATGAAAAAATGTCTGAAAGCGAAAAACCAGAAATCAGATCAATGCTTAATAACATTCATTTTATCTTTTTGAGATATGTAAAAGATAAAAAAATAACTACAAGGAATCTATATAAAATAGAAATGCAATACCTTGTTGTCGGCTTGGCACTTCATACCATAGGTGACACATATGCACACAGAACACTTGTCCCGACATATTTTGCAACAGACAGTAATGAATTTAAAGAAGCTTTTAAAGATAAACCGTATATTGATCCGAGTAAATATCCAGTTTTAAAAGATGCAATAAAAGAAGGAACTATGATACCAACCGAATTTAAAAAATATATAAAAGATTAATATATAAATGAAGCTAATAAATACTATGAGGATAATACAGAGTTTATGCCTTTGAGATATCAATATTCAAAGTTATCTTCCGCAAAATTTGTTGAGTATTACAGTAAAGGTGGAGATGGTCATGTATTTGATCCTGAAGCAATACTCATACAACGCCCCGGTCCACTGATCAATTCCATTCCTCAAGGAAGACTTGATACTATTAAATTAGAGATAATCTCGGCATATTTAAACCAATTAAAATAAAAGAGGTAACAGCAATGAAAAAAATCATATCACTTTTACTGGCACTTGTAATGACATTCGGTATGTCTTCGATATGCGTTTCAGCAGACAATGAACCTTATCCATGGAAAGATCTGCTTTTTTGGCAACCGTATAGGTATTATAAAAGTTCTTATGAATTTGAGTTGAACTGGTTTTTGGATTATGATGAAAATGAAATTAATTTCTGGCCGCCGTGTTGTATTCAATGCAGAGATTCGTCTGACGGCAGATGGTGGACGATCAAAGTAGTAAGAGGAGAGCCCGGGTTTAATTCTGCTGATGTGCCTTGGTTCGCAATTGATGGAAAAACCTACGGTGAATACCGAATTTACTGCCCTGTATTCGGCTATTATAAATCGTTAAACAAGATGTATGATGACGACTATCATGAGGAAGCGATAACCTCCGATGTAATAAAAATACGCCAACCGTTTGAGTATTCACCGGAAATAAAAAAGACTTCACGTTCCAAAACGGCGGTAAGGCTTACATGGTGGGCAGGATCAACTAGCGGTGACGGCACAAGGATACAGCAGTACGACGCCAAAAAGAAAAAATGGGTGAACGTTTTAACAGTCAGGAGCAACGCTGACAGTGCGCGTGTGACAGGACTAAAGCCCGGGAAAACCTATAAATTCCGTATCCGCCAGTACAAGCGGGTCGCAGACAAACACTATCCTGTCCTTAAAAAGACCGATAAAGACGGCAACAGATACTACTCTAATGTTTTTTGGAGCGAACCTTCAAATGTTGTTACGGTAAAAACTAAGAAATAAACACTCACAAACGTCTGCCGAGAAAAACGGCAGGCGTTTTTCTATGCCCTTTTGACAAATCGAAGTCCAATATGAACTTCAAAGTTAATGTCATTAAGCTAACACACCAAAAACAAAAAATCATGTCACCTAGGTATAAGAAACCACTACCATACCCCACAAATCCAAAATTCAAGCATGACTAAAAGACAGATCAACGATCTGCCAAAAAATATATCTTTCGCTGCCCTACATTATCCTGTAATTGAGCAAAACAGCTGATCTGCCTCTGTTTTTTCGCTTGTAATGTCGGTCGGGTCTGACAGGCAGCGTTCGTCTTGCTATCAGCTTTTCCAGTTCGGCAGGATCTATCCTGTCGCTTTTCAGATAGCTCATGCAGACGTGTATTGCGGCAGTAATGTTCAGTTGAGTCATATGCTTTCCCTTTTGCTACAGTTTATCTATTGATTTTCAATATTTTTTTTGGTATACTATAGTTATAATATGATCGGATGTGTTAAATATAAAAGGAGGTTGTTACAATATTATGTTTAAAAGAATTGTATCAGGGACTACTGCCATTGTTATTGCTTTAACTATGAGTGGAGTATTGAAAGACGTTATATAGTCATAGGTCTTGCACTCCATCTGATCGGTGATATTTACGCACACGCAGTGTTTATTCCAAGCTCATATGCTACTGACCCCGTTTTTACAGATCGACAAGACTTGTTTAAAACAACAGATCCGAACGACAGAACATACACAGCATTGATTAATAAGATCAGTAGCGGAACTTGCCGCACAACGGAGCCATCTAGGTACATGAAAGAATCCGTCTCCAATAAAAACAGAATATATGAAGATAATACACAATTCATGAACGAAAGAGTCAAGCTTGCAAAGTATTCTGCAATAAAATTTGTCTCGAGAATAGAAACAGCAGGTCAGAACTTTAGTTCGGATTATGTATTCAGAACATATACAACAAGTTCCGGCATTACATATAGTGTATCAATAAACAAATTTGATGAGTATAAAGTAAGATTATAAAGAGGTGAATACTATGAATAAAATCAAAAGAATAGCATCGTTTGCTGCTTGTTTAAGTTTAATATTGTCATATGGAACCGCCCTTAACACAGATATACACTGCCATGCCGAAATGTACGGTAAAGAAGGAGAGTATTATTCTGAGGCAAATGATACTACTTTTCCTGATATATCCTGGGTAAGTGGTTTTAACGACAGTGAAGTAGGCGTCAGTTGGGAAGAATGGCCGCGATGGCCGAAAAAATATAAGGGGAAGTATTATAACGCTCCCCGTGAGCAGATAGCTTTTTTGAAACTTCCAAATGGGAAATGGCTTAGCTCCGGTGATTTAAAATATCATCACGAGGACGATCATTCGTGGATGGCTGAAGACGATATGAGTTACGTTTTTTCGGATCTAAAGCCTGCCACAGCCTACACAATGAAGCTTGTTGTACGCGTGATCAAAAACAAAGAATGCAGACGTGCAGTACAATTCAAGACCATGACCTGCCCCAAAAAGGTCGAAAAGGTCACAGGACATACCTCCGCAAAAGCCGCAAGGATCACATGGCAACCTGTAAAGTGTACGGGTTACAAGGTTCAGCAGTACGATAAAGGTGAATGGAAGACGGTAAAGCTGGTATCAAAAAGAGTCAATACTGCGCGTATATCGGGGCTCAGATCGTACAATATATACAAATTCCGCGTTGTACCCTATTCGAGGCTCAAGAACGTTCTGATCTACCATTGGGGTTTTGAAAGCAGAGGATACTGGACTCCCGGTTCAAAGGTGTACGAGGGTGAGCCTTCAAAGACCATTAAGTTGAGAACCAAGATCTGAACACGTTTGTTCTGTCTGATATTATGATCCAAAATGGTATGTCTGTTTATTCGCAGGGAATTAAAAATGCCCAAATAATCTATTGAAAAATAGTGCATAATTACTCTTGATAGAATATTAGCACAGTGCTACAATACAATTAACGTATACGTCATATACGGTTTAAAATATAGAAAGGATTGATCGAAGTGTTTAAACGTTT
Organism: Ruminococcus sp.; assembly: GCA_024697545.1. GTDB lineage: Bacteria > Bacillota > Clostridia > Oscillospirales > Ruminococcaceae > YE71. Next base: position 3,114 of record JAILFN010000125.1, on the reverse strand, counting down.
TTTGTCCGGATTGACGGCTCTTGCAATGATACTGTCAATTGGAAGTGTTGCGGCTTTTGCTGACGAAGGTGAAGAACCAGATACAGCAGACGAAATTATTGCCGACATACTTTCAGATGAAGAGTTTTTAGAATCCGACAACTATATGGTTCAGGAACTGTTACGTGAAATAGCTTGTGAGGAATCCGAACTGACTGAAATGGATTCCGGCGAAATACATTTAGGTGATATTTCCGAACCTCAGTGGGGTTCAAGCGGAACAACTGACTCAGATCATGCAAACATTGTAAAAGCTGTAATGGATAGACTTAATAAAAAAATTTCCGACAGTAAAAAAGCAACAGTAAGTAGATGTATGATCTATGCGTCATACAAAGCAGATAATCCACTTATGCATAACGCGAGTTTAAAAATAGTTCAGCTGCATGGAATCAAAAACTATGTAGCTCATTTAAAAGCTTTATGGAAGTATTCAAAATTAATATACAGTCACGATGAAAATTATTGTCGTACTAAAGTAATAGAATATCTTCCGAATTATTCATCAACTAATTCGGAAGATTTAGAAACGTTACTTGATACTATCCCTTTAATATTTACTTTTTATCAAAGCAAATATGGACATACACCTGACAGTCTTGAGAAAAAGTATCTTGTAGTAGGTTTAGCGCTTCACCTTATTGGAGATATATATGCACATAGAACCTGTGTTCCCATTTTATATTCAAGTGATTCTTATTATAACAACAATATAGAACCATATATAAAATCAAATATGCATACTCAACTGAAGGCTGAAATCAATGATGGTAATTTTTATTGTACTAAGTTTGAAAAGAGTGGATACATAGATCCGAATAAGATAGGGACTCTTTCACAAAATCAGGTTTTTGAAGATAACCCCGACTTCCTTCCCGAACGATATGAATGCTCAATTACAAGCTCTGTAAATTTTGTTGATTCAATACTTAATAGTTCCTCATTTGTCCCGTCTGATATCTTAATCAATAATTCAATAAATGTTTATGGGGTACCAAATATATTTCCTATGAAATTATATAAGTATAGTGATTGGGTCAGTGCGGCAAATTAAGATCTAAATTGGGAGATGGTTTATATGAAAAAACGAATCATAACAGCAGGTCTTGCAGCTGTCATGCTGCTTACCGGCGGTGCGGTGTCGGCATTTGCGGAGAGCGATCCTTATCCTGTCGATGAAAAGCTGACCGATACTATACAATGGGCAGGCTATGAGGGCTTTTTTTATGATCACACTGGAGAGCATTCCTGTGAGCTGAAATTTTACTTAAAGTATTCTGTCAAGGAAAACAAAAAGTCGATCTTCTATCTTGAGATAAAGGACGACATACAGGGCTGGTGTCGTGAATATGAGGGCTTTAAGCTTAATCCTTACCAGCAATATAAATATCCGTACATGTGGCGTGACGTAGCCGACCTAGACCCTTACGACAAGGTCACTTGCAGGCTCGTTTGTCCGGAATACAAGGTAAAGGACGAGCAGGGTAATATCGTGACGAAAAAGCTTGTCTCAAAGTCTATAACTTTCCGCACACTTCCGAATCCGACGACAATTGTCAAGACCTCCCGCAGCAAAAATGCCGTTCGGCTGTACTGGGTTAAGCAGAAATGGTGTGCCGGATATAAGATACAGAGATACATGACCGATTCCAAAAAGTGGGAGACAGTCAAAACTGTAAGAGATTTCAAAGTCACCAACGTCAGAATACCTCGGTTAGATTCCGGAACAAAGTACAAATTCAGGATTAAGACTTACGGTTATGTCGGTTCAAAGAAATTCCCCGTCAAGAAAAAGAGCGGCGCTTACTCGAACGTGATATACGGACACGTATCGAACACCGTTGCAGTCACTACGAAGAAATAAACTCTTTCAAACGTCTGCCAAAGCAAGGAGTTTTTATATGAATGTAACGAAAATACTTGCACTTTTTAGTGCAGCTTTGATTATGAGTAATTCGGTAACCGCTAGTTGTGTTTGTGCCGATCAAGATGATTACGAAATATTACCTGACACAGTATATGCTCCGCCTAATAGTGATGAGCCTGATTACTTTTATTGGTTCCCGTGGGAATCAACGGACACGACTGTAACTCTGCATTGGCATATTAATACCGTTGATAACAAGGCAAAGGGTTATCTTGAGAGAATGGTAGAAGAAAACGTATGGGAGAAGGTCCCCGGTTATAAGTATACGAATAAGGAAGCAATAACAATAAAGAACCTTAAACCGGGAACGGCACCGTATTTCAGATGGCATTTTACTTATATCAACTTGACGTCAGGAATCGAAAATGACTGGAATACCGGGGAGATAAGGACTCATACAAAGCCTAGCGCCCCTAAGGTCACGGAAGTCCATGTTGGCAGAAAATCTGTTAGACTTGAATGGAAAAGGCTAAAATACCTTAGTGGGTACAAGGTACAGTGCTATGACAACACCAATAAAAAGTGGGTGACAAAAGCAACTATCTGGGATTCTAAAAATAACGGTTCTGCTAAAATAAAAAAACTTGAGCCTGGTAAAAAGTATAAATTTAGGATTAAAGCATTTACACAGAAAACCTCCCAACGCTATTCTTCCAGAGCCAAATGGAACGAGAAGAAGAGGCGTTACGATACATACAAAACAGTATGGGGTATACCGACTACACCTATTATCATTACAACTAAACTATAATCATTAAAATGTCACCAAAGAATTGTAAAGGCATACCGTCACCTCATTTCATGATATTCCTATTATACCACAATTCGCTGTGAATTGCTACCCCTGTGAAAGGATTTACAGCTTTCTCTTGTTCTTCTTCGCAGCCTTTTCCCTCCGCTGTTTTTCTTCTTCGACAAATTTAGAGATATAATCCGCCTTCGAGATCTCCCCATAAGTCTTAGCAATATCCGAGTAAACATCATACCGCTGCTTGCAGCCTTCAAGGTTATCCGTAACCGCCAACCAAACCCAGCCCCTAAAGAGAAAAGCCGAGGCTTCCAATGAAACCTCGGCTTTGATTATTAGAGCCATCTACTTGTACTTTACTACCGGTTACTATACTTCTCTACCAACGGCTGTAACTCTA
>JAILFN010000102.1 GCA_024697545.1 Ruminococcus sp. | reverse complement strand
TATTCGAGCAATTCGGGAAGATCGGTCTGCTTGCAGACGCAGACGAAAGTATCTCCGCCGAGCCTTGCAACAGTCCCGCTTTTGCCGATTATATTTTCTATATGCCTGTAATGGTTTTTCATGACAATATCGCCGCTGTCTCTGCCGTGTTCTTCGTTCACAAGCGAGAAATGCCATAGGTTATAGTATACAGCAGCCATTCCGTTCAGATCGCCCGGTTTGTTATACCATGCGATGAACTTGAAAAAGCTGCGGATATTTCGGAACCCCATATCATCATAGAAAGCAAGCTCCTCTGCAATGACCTGCAGCCTGTTTCGGCTTATGAAGGCAAGAGCAGTACGTATCGTCAGATCGACTTTGAAAAGTTCTTCGTCGGTCAGCGGCTCTTCATTTTCTTCCATGTAGACCGTCATGGTAGAGATCGACATCAGTCTCGTGACAAAACGAACGGTATGTACGGGTTTTATGTTTTCAGCCCCGATATCATAGCTGCACATGGTCTCACCTATGCCGCGCTGCTCGTCACCGGGGGTCTTATAAAAATGCGTCACGCCCTTGGCGAGTCTGAACATTGCCGAGATCTCATTGAGGATCGATTCGATCCGCGGTATATCCGGCGTTTGATTAACGATCTGAGTCAATACCGCAAGCTGCTCATACAGCTTCAGAAAACGATAATCCTTCTCCTTATCCATAGGTCGCCCTCTTCCTGCGAAATATCGCAAATAATCGTTTGTACAATATCAGCTTATCCTCTGCTCCTTTTTCGTCTGTCCTTTTCGGGATGCAGTCGATAGTATTCTTCCTTATCATTGTACATCTTTTCATCAGCCTGCTGCATAGCCTTGCAGATATCATAGTCTCCCGTGCAGTAAACACTGCCTACTGCGAAGCTGACGTCGGATGTATTATCCGCAAGCCCTCTGAGCTGCGTGATCTTCTCACAGAATCGATCTTCGGCAGTATTCGGAGAAAAGATAACGAATTCATCGCCGCCTGCACGGTAAACCTCATCTTCACCAAACGCAATTTTCAAGAGCGCAGCAGCACGTTTCAGAAGCAGATCGCCTGCGTCATGACCTTGATCATCATTGACAGTTTTCAGACCGTTCAGATCTGCAAATGCAACACCCATCTTTTCGGGCAGCTTTGTTTCACCCGACACCAGCTTGTCAACACGGTTATTCATCGCATTCCTGTTGCTGACCTGAGTCAGCCCGTCAATGGTGCTCTTGACTTCAAGACCGGAAACAAGCTGATGATTTGCTATCACAGCGGCTATCAGGAAAGACGTCAGCTCCAGTGTTTCCTTGATCTGCAAGATCTTTGATGTATCAAAATTGCATACCCAAATAAAGCCGACCAGCGTCTGATTAAACCGAACAGCATACAAAACCAGCGAAGTAACACCATAGTCTGTAAGCGAAGCGTACCACGCAGGATCGCGCTGCTTTATCACATCGAGGTTTTCAAGCAGCAGGCAGTCGCTTTCGGCAAGGTCTTTCTCCCATTCCACTGCGGTTTCATAGGGAGAACGTCCTATACTGTTGACGAGATTTTCAAGAGCCTGACGATTCGTTCCATTTTCATTGATCAATTCACATTTCTGGGTATTCTGATCCACGATATAGAGCGAACAAAGCTCCGTACCACACAGTTTCTTGATCTCACCGGTAGCAGCTGCCATAGCCTCTTCAAAGTCCTGCGTCTCATGCAGCTTCACACTGATATTCATAACAACTTCAGTTGCTTCCGAGGAACGCTTTGTCATAGAATCCGACTCGACCTGCGGAGAATATGTGACGATATACAGGCAATGAACGGTTCGTGGTTTCGTGTCGTCCTGCTGTGCTGATACATCAGCCGAAACAGTTCCCGGCTCAGTGATCGGAATGTAATGACCTTTCAGCCAGAATCCATGCGCATTCACATAAGAATACATAGGCTGATTGCTGACCCCGCAGCGGTATACAAAATCCTCGAAGTTTATATCCTGCCAGTAATTACGGTACGGAATGCCGGGATAAAACTTCGGAGCATTCGGGGTGCGAAACAGGACACCCACGTTCTGTTTGTTAACAGCCATCAGACGGATCTCGCTGTAGCAGCCGTCAGGCATAATGTCAAACGAATAAATACCCGCCAAGCCCGAAACATTATTTATCCAAGACTGAAAATCCATTATAATTCCTCCTTTATGTATAATTGATCATGCATTATAAAACTCTGTAAACCTTATCAAAAACTATTACAGCTACTTTAATTATACCACAAAAATCAAGTGATTGCAAGGCAAAATGTATAATTCAAAAATATATGTGTTTATGGTTTAAAAAATCTTATTTTGCCGGGAACTATTTAAATCACTTATTCTCGCAGAGGGTAATTGTCAGCACATCGTTCCTGTCATCAAAGCACCATGCGGCTTTCAGGAACGACATGAACGCCGCAAAGTATTCTTTCTTGGCTATATTTATAAGCCCGAGCCGATAAAACGACGCGGCGAGTTCGTTTTTCAAACGCATATCCCTCGCAGGTCACATACTCCTCGCTTTTCACGATATCCTTGAACGAAGAATTCTTCTCTTTTTCTTCAACATTTACAAACCCGCATTTCGGGCAAGTGTGTATTCAATACATCATGGTGCTTCTCATCATTTCGGGCGGTCTTGTATCGAGATCCATATACCCGAAACGATTTGTGCTTTCCAAAGATGCAACGCCGAATTTCTTACCGCAGCAAGTGCATTTCATATCTTCTTTGATCACTGTTGACATAGTCTGACATCCGTTTCTTGTTTGAATATCCATAAACCCTTGCTATCATTATATCACAAATTTAGTCATAATTCAAGCAAAAGCGAGGAGAAAATCAAAAAGGAGTTCTCCCCGCCCGAATGATCAAAGCTCTATTTTGTCATTAAAGTCGGAATTGATAACATAGTAAACAGCCTTTTCCTCCGGCTTGAAATAAATCTCAACGGTCTTAACCTTGCCATCGAATTTGACCTTGTAATCGGCTTCAACAGCCTTCTTTATCTCGGCAAGGTCAAACTCATCGCCGCCGAACTGAACTTTAACGACTTCCTTTGACGCAACTGCGGTCTTTGTTGCTTTTGTTGCAGTTTTGGCGGGAGCCGTTTTCTTTGCGGGAGCCTTCTTAGCGGCAGGCTTCTTTGCAGGCTTTTCGGCAGGTGCTTCTGCGACAGCTTCCTTAACTGCGTCGGTCACTGTTTCAGCCTTAGCTTTAGCAGCTTTCTTCGCAGCAGGAGTCTTCTTTGCTGCGGGTTTCTTAGCAGCAGTTTTCTTTGCAGGCTTTTCAGCAGCAGCAGGAATTTCTGCAACGGTTTCCTTTACTTCTTCCGCTTTTATCTCAGCGGCAGCGGTTTCGGTTTTCTTAGTTCTCGGCATAGGTATTACCTCCGTTTCATATTTGATGTTTTCATTATAACGTATTTACTCTTTTTTGTCAATAGTCAAGGCTGAATTTCTTATAAAAATCCATGCTGATAAGTTGACTATTTGTGCAAAATGTGGTAAAATATAATAGATACATCTCCACATAATTAATTCTTATCGGAACCGGAGGTGCAGCTATGACTATATTATTAAAAAAGGAAATGTCCGAGGAAGATATAAAGCTACAGTATATCACGCCTGCTATCCTCGCCAAGTGGGATAAGAGCAAGATCACTATGGAAACCAAGATCACCGACGGAAAGATATGTCTTAACGGCAACTTCGTTCACAGGGGTAAGAAAAGCGCCAAATATGCAGACTACGTTCTGTATTGGAACAGCAGCTTTCCAATAGCTATCGTTGAGGCTAAGGATAATAATCATAGTGTATCTTTTGGCTTACAGCAGGCTATCACATACGCTCAGATGATGGACGTTCCGTTTGTTTACAGTTCTAACGGCGATGCTTTCTATGAACACGATATGCTTACGGGTACAGAGCGTGATATCGCTCTTGAAGATTTTCCCGCGCCTGATGAGCTGATAGAGCGATACAAAGCAAGTGCAAATGACAGGCAGGTCTGTCCGCTAATGAGCTTGCCGTTATCAATCAGCCGTATTATTCAAGCCAGAACACCTATGAACCGAGATATTATCAGCGTGTAGCGGTAAACCGTACCGTTGATGCCGTTGCTCGTGGTCAAAACCGTCTGCTGCTTGTTATGTCAACAGGAACGGGTAAAGACGAGCTGAAAAACTACGGGCAGAACGTCCTGTTCGTTTACGGCGGTGGTTCGGTGTGCGATTATTCAAAGGCAGTGTCAGTCTCCGTCAACTGTGACGACGACCCGTGGGAGAAGTATTTTATCCGCTTTGAAGAACCCGACTGCGAGATAATTCCCGTAGGCTGTGTGCTGACAATGGCAGGAACAGGTTCGGAAATGAACGGCGGTTCGGTCATCACGAACCACTTCACAAAGCAGAAGATAGGTCATGTATTCGGTGACGATGTTATGCCGAAGTTCTCTATTCTCAACCCGAGATATACCATGACTTTGCCGAGGTATCAGATGTGCGCGGGTATCTATGATATTTTTAACCACATCTGCGAGCAGTATTTCTCGGCGAGGACGACAATACCTCAGCAAGACAATGACGATCCTGATGACGTGAGCGGAAACGGAGGTCAGCCCGATCAGCAGGATACCGCAAATGATTCAGAAGAATCTGAAAACGCTGGTACCCTGATACTTGACGCTACCTGCGCACCGCAGAATATCAAATATCCGCAGGACATTGAACTGCTGAATGAAGCTCGTGAAAAGCTTGAAGATATGCTGTGCAGAGTCTCCTACGAATATGGATTTTACAGACCGAGAATGTACAAAGAGAAGGCTCGTAAGGATTATCTCGCACTCGCAAAGTGCAGAAAGCGCGGCGCGAAAAAGATCAGAAAAGCGATAAAAAAGCAGCTTCAGTACATTCGCCGTGACCTTGGATATATGAAAAATCTTATCGAAAGCAACGGCGTTGTGCTGTCCGTTTCCGATAAGGAGCTTCTTGATATTCTCATGACCGTTTACGATCAGCAGCGGTATATGTTTGAAAGCAACACTCATTCTGTTGAAAACCGTATTGTCAGCATTAGCCAGCCGTACATCCGACCGATCGTAAGAGGCAAAGCAAAATCTCCTGTTGAGTTTGGAGCTAAGCTCGATCTGTCAGTTGATGAGACCGGGATGTGCAGGATCGAGAAGCTATCCTTTAATGCTTACAACGAAAGTGCA
>JAILFN010000077.1 GCA_024697545.1 Ruminococcus sp. | reverse complement strand
CAAACATTTCGCCTGTTGACAGGCTAAAGCTGACAGAGGCGTCCTGTTCGCTCAGTGAAAATCCTTTCAAAAGACTTTCCTTTGTAAGCAGAGCTGTATTGCCGCCGAAAAGATCGGGAACAGACTCAATACAGAATTGTGGTATTTTCAAAGTCTGCACCTGTTCAGCGAATTGCTCTTGAATACGATATTGTTTCAGCATATCACCAAGCTCACCACCTATCCAAACGCTTTCTTGCTTTGTTTCTTTTTCGTATTGCTCCGCTGTTTCCTCAGCCTGCGAGATCATTTCTTCAACAGACGGCGGAGCTGTTTTTACTGTTTCCGAGTACGGCGCAGGCTCGACAGGTGTATGAATATCCGAGAAATCATCTTCTGTTTCTGCTTCCGGTGTAGGTTCGGGAGCAAACTGCATTGTGGTCTGCTCCGGCTGAGGTTCGGGAACAGGCGGCTCCGTTTCGGTTATGGGGAGAGTTTCGGCAGTACGGTAGTCTTTGCGTGAGAAGCCTGCATTATTCAAGCCTGCAACAATGCTGTCAAGGGTATCGTGGAACGCATTGGAGCAAGTCAGCACAAATGAGCTGTTCAGCAGCTTCGCACCGTGTTTACGGGCATAAGGCTGACGGAGTATTCTGCCGAGTATCTGCTCCACATCGACCTTTGAGGTCTTATTGGCGAGACTTGCAAGGATATACGCAAACGGACAGTCCCAGCCCTCTTTCAGAGCATTGACCGTGATGATATAGCGGATAGGACAATCACGGCTCATAAGGTCAGTTTTGCCGAGATCATTGACCTTAGAAGTCTTTATCGCTATCTGATTTTCGGGGATACCTCTGCCAAGAAGTATCTCCTTGACCTTATCAAAAGTGTCATTATCGTTATTATTCTTCGGCTGTGCCTGGAAAAGTACGATAGGACGAATATACTTGCCTGTGCGTTCTTCTTCCTCAATAGCCTGCTGTTCAAGAATACCACGAAGATGAATGGCATCGTCAATAACACTGTCTCTGGAAGTTCGGTTATACACGATAACAGGCAGCTTGACCATATTCTCCGTCTTGAGTTTTCTGGCATCAACGTAGGAAATAATGTTGCTGTTCTTGCGAGGTGTAGCCGTCAAATCAAGAACAAATGACGGGTTAAGGTTGTTCAGCATTTCCACGCTGAGGTCTGAGCCTGCGTTGTGGCTCTCGTCCACAATTACAACGGGCGAAAGGTGACGCAGTACCTGAATCAAAGCTGTGTCGGGAGTATCTTTAAGCAGCTCGGTTTTGTCCTTTATTTGATCGGAAAAGTTTTTGAGATTGCCGTTTTCCTGATAGACCTTGCGAACGTCTTTCTTCTTGCTGTCGATACGCAGAGAGCTGTAACTCAGAATGCAAACCGTAAGCTGTTCATGGACGGTATCGGGAGTGAAATTCTGCCCGTTCAATAGCATTTCCTTTGTAAATACGCCCACTCTGCCGCCAAAGTCCGCATTTAACCGCCTTGTGTATGGGTGATCGGGATTCATAAGGTTTGTTGTAGTCTGCACAAGTATCGGATCGGACGGAACGAGCCACACAACCATTTTCGGCTTACCTTGCGGCAATGCGTCAAAGATACGGCGGACGGCAGCACAAGCCATAAAGGTCTTACCGCCGCCTGTCGGCACTTTCATACAAACATGGGGAACACCTTTGATGCTGTTGCGGTAGCCCGGAACACTGCCAGTACCAAGACCAACTGCAACGTCCTGATCGTTCCAATATTTGAGCCAAGCATTGTCAAGATCATCTGTTTCATTCAGCGCAGACAGGTATGCGGACAGATTGCCCATGACTTCACGCTGATAGCTGTTAAGTTCCATAGTCTGCGCCTCACATTCTTGTAATGTCACGGGGGATCTTCTTAAAAGTGATATGGAACTTTTCAAGCTCCTCATCGCTCAAAATGCACTTATCGGCATAGATCACATAGCTTTCGGCTTTGGTCTTTACCGTGTGCAGGAACTCCCTGTCAAGTGTCGTGACTTCGTTCTTATCGTAATAGAAATAGTATGCCGTGTCGAAGTATTCACCGAGGAAATACGGCTCGTCCGCCTTGTCGGTGACGGTCTGCTTTGTTTCGGTGAAATAGACATAGCTGCGTATCTTATCAATGGGGACATTCTCGTTCAGATACTCGCCGTCAAGGAGCGTATCGCCCAGCTCATAGAATGTAAAGCTACCGCCTGTTCCCTCGACCGCCTTTTTGCCCTCACCGTAGCCGTTGATGACACGCTTCACACGTTCTGCGGTGATATTGTCGGCATAGTCCATCATTTCTATAAGGATAAACTTGCGGTTACCGCCGTCCTGCTTGTTCATGTTGAGGACAGCGTGGGCGGTAGTGCCAGAGCCTGCAAAGCTATCGAGGATAATAGAGTCTTTATCAGTTGCGATTTGAAGAACACGCTCTATTAGTCTTGTTGGTTTTGGCGTGTCAAACGGTGCTTTACCGTCAAATAATAAGGCAACTTCATTCTTTGCCTCTCCTGTATGCCCTGTATCTGAATGCGGCCATAGATTTGTCGGCACTCGACCAGTACTTACTTCCAAATATTGCTTCCTTCTCAAACCACCTTTTCCTTTGTTGGTAAAATACAGAAGCGGCCAAGAAAGTTTCTTTTCCAGTCCCAAGTCATATTTAGCTTTAACCTTAGCTCTTGATTCTTCACTTGAATCGACCATCATTATAGCACAGATTTCTTGTGGCGTTTTTTCAGCATTATTGCAGATTTCTAATCTCTTATCATAGTCATGAATATCAACCAACTGATACTCAGCCCATTCTTGCATCTGTTCAAGCATTTGAGGTTGTCCGAAAGACCAGCACCGTCCAATTGGGGGATATAGAAGTTCTCCAGTTATAGGGTGTTGAATGGCATAAACCATTCCAGTATGTGTAGCTGCCCCTGGAGCATTGACGGTTACAGACGACCAAGGACGCTCATCACCATCAATGGCTTCATAACTTGAATTCATATCTTCGGTTCTTTCAAGTTTATATGGACTCCATTCCTCCGATTTACTATAAACCAGAATGTGTTCTATTTCAGCCATTATTCCCTTTGAATCGTTACGTTTTGAATAAGTACGCTGCCATCCAATATTGGCTACAAAACATGATGAACCGAATATCTCGTCACAAACCATTTTCAGATTGTAAAGCTCATTATCATCAATGGATATGAAAATAACTCCGTCCTCTGCAAGCAGTTTATGCAGGAGCTTCAACCGAGGATACATCATACACAGCCACTTATCATGACGGGACAAGTCCTCGCCCTCACTGCCGACTACCTCACCGAGCCATTTCCTGATACGGGGATCATTGACATTATCATTGTAAACCCAGCCCTCGTTGCCCGTGTTGTAGGGCGGATCTATGTAGATACAGCGGATCTTGCCCTCATACTGCGGCAAAAGAGATTTCAGTGCAGAGAGGTTATCGCCGTGGATTATCATATTGCCGTTAGGTTCGCCGTATTCATACTGCGGATCAAGCACACGATACGGCACGTCCATGTGGTGATTGATGACTTTATCCTTGCCTATCCAGTCAAGTGTCGGCATTTCGGTCACGCTCCTTTATATGGGGATAAATGCTTTACCTATTATTATAGCATAGTTCGGGAAGATTTTCAACCGCTTAGGGTGAAAAAACGGGAACAACTCGCTGAGAGTTGCTCCCGGATACAATACCGTCAGATCAAAGCTCGATCTTATCGGAGAAATCGCCGTTGATAACGTAGTAAACCGCCTTATCTTCCAGCTTGATGTAAAACTCGATAGTCTTG
>JAILFN010000092.1 GCA_024697545.1 Ruminococcus sp. | reverse complement strand
AACTCTTGCAGCGATAGCAACCTTGTAGGTCTTGCCGGGAGTCAGGTTCTTAGGAGTGGTGTAGCTGGTAGTGGTGATGTTCTGAGTCTGGATTCTCCACTTACCTGCCAGATATACTGCGATACCGTATCTGTCAGCGTTGGTTACCTTATCCCAGGTAAATCTTACCTGATGATACTGCTCGCTGTACTGTACCTGAATGTTGGTAGGATAAGTAGGAGTAGGATCGGGCTGGCTCTCGGTGGTAGGCTTCAGCTTCGGATAGAGGTTAGCCATAACACCCATAGCCATCATGTCATCGCCAGCGTGCCAGAATCTGTGGTAGTTCAGGTCAACGCTAGCAACGTTCTTGAACTTAGCAAGCTCTGCCTGACCCTGAGGATCGGAAGCAGAATAGTTGTTGCTCCAATTAGCGCCGTTCTGAACGTCCTTCTTGTAAGCTGCTCTGAGCTGCTCAACGAGTGCAACAGCCTCGGAAGAGGTCTGAGCGCCTGCGCAGTTGCCGGTGTAGTTGGAGCGGATGCTCTCGAAGGTAGCACCGTTTGCGAGTGTATCGCCGTTAGGCATTGTGCCGTTGTAGCTCTTGGGGATGAATACATCCTGGCTGAAGAAACGTGCGAGAGATCCGTTGTGCTCGGTTCTGGACATACCATAGTTGTCACGTCCACGATCCCAAGCGCGGTCGATCAGCTGCTGAGCGAGGTACAGGGAAGCCTTAGGCAGAGCGGAATCGCTTGCGGTGTAGACCTTGGTACCCTTCTTAACATTGGAAGCGCCCTCAATGTTGAAGTTGAAGCTGCCGCCAACGTCAGTCTGCTTGAAGCTGCTGATGTCGGTATCCTTAACGCCCTTAGCTGCTGCATAGTAGGTCAGGGTGTTAGCGAGAGAGGAGATGCATCCGAGGTCGGTGTTGCCGTAGCCTGTGATGGTGCAGCCCAGACCGCTGTTGCTTGTAGCTCTGCCGTTCCAGCTGTCGGGAGCGCCGCTCCAGTCGAGGTTGGAAGGCATATAGAAGTCTCTGTTAGTGCCGTCGGAGTTGGAGGTAAGAATGGTGTTGTTAACGAACCAAGCGCACCACTTGTCGAGGATCTGCTCGAGAGCAGCTTCCATGGTCATGCCGCCGGGTCTAACGTCGGTCTTATCGCCATTCTTCTTTACCCAGTAATAGAGCTCAGCAAGACGCTGTACAGCCCATACCTGGTTACCGGTCCAGTGGTTGGAGCCGGGGTCTGCGTATACAGGATGCTCAACGTACATCATGCCGTAGAAGGTAGGTACGCCGGAAGGATAAGCCTCATAACGACCCTTATAGGAGTTGGTAGCACCGCCTGCGATGGGGCCGTCCTTGGACTGCAGCCAGAGGTAGAACTCGAGCTGTCTCTCAAGGGACTTGGTGTAGTCGGTCTTAGCGCCGTCAGCCTTCATGCCGCTCGAAAGATCGGTAAGCAGAGCATAAGCTGCGAGCGGGTTCTGATAGAACTCATGAGCGTGCGAGCAGCCGATCTGCCAGCACCAGTCCTGACCGGTGCTCTTGAGAGCGCCGCCCCAAGAGGTGTACCAGTTCATGAGGTAGTGCTTGGAGCTGTCGCCGTAAGCACCGTTGTTCTGCCATGAAGTGTTGGCGGAGATCTCCTGATAGTACTTATCGAACATATTGTTACGGAGTTCGTCACCCATCTCAGAAGCCTTAGCGTTCAGGTCATTGGTAGTTACCTTCCACTGGTTAGCATCAAAGATACCCTGGATAGCACGGTCTTCAGCGTCAGGAGCGTTGGTGTAAGCCCACTGATTGGTTACAGTAGTATCTCTGTTGAAGATACCCTTGATACCCTGCTGAGCGTTACCGAACTTCTTCTCCTCGATGCAGGGGAACGGAACGGTTTCCCAGCAGGACTCCTGCTCACCGCGCTGGAAGGTGTTGATGAATGTAAAGTCTGTGCTGCCCTTGCCGTCGAAACCATACCAGTTGTCAACGTCAGCCAGCCAGTGCATCAGGTACAGACCGCCCTGACCGTTCTTGCCCTTGTATACGCTTGTGAACTTGTTGAAGATCGGGTTGGAAGCAGTCTTGCTTGCCTCACCTGCCCAAGCCTCGGGGCACTGTTCGGGAGTGTCATACTCACCGCAGTACTGAGCGCTTACGCTGGAAGCATTCCAGAAGCTGTCCTGTACGTCAGGGATCATTACCTCCATGGTCTTCCAAGCCTTAGCGAGGTCGCCTGTGGTAGCACCGCTGAAGTTCTCACCGGAATTTGCAACGATGTTGTCGTGCATTGCAGCGACCCATACGAGGTAGGACATAGCCTCGGAAGTTGTCTCGTGACCGTAGTCAGGAGCCTCAACGATAACTTCTTCCTTAGAGTGATAAGGAATACCGAAGGAGCCCGAACCGCCGTCATTCTTAGACAGATAGCCGTTTGCCTGTCCGTTGGTGATAACATCATCATACATGGACATGAAACGCTGTGCGTAGGTCTGGTCGCCGTACTTGTTAGCCTTTGTTCTCTTGCTGGTAGTTGTTGCTGCGGAAGCAGTAACTGCTGCACCTGCTAACATATTAGTGGTCATTGCCGCTGTCAGTATGCTTGCAACTACAGCCTTTGTTTTCTTAGGAAGCATTAATTATTCCCCTCTCCTAAAATGTTGTCTCGGCATTTTATGCCGTGCGATGTTTGCAGGCTTCGCCTGCGCTTTCTGAACGTAACAGTGAAAATACATCCGTGCGTAAGCTTTCGCATCACCCGTTTCGGATGCACAAAAGCCACACAAATATATAACTGTCCCTAGCAATTATTATACACCTTTTTTTTTATTTTTCAAGTCTTTTGGGACACTTAATCGTTTAATCGCGTCATTTTCAGCGGTTTGAACACCTGAAATGTCTTTCATTTGTTCATTTTGTATAAGAGCCCGTTTTTTCAAGTGTTTTAGGGCACTTAATCGTTTACTAACATTTTTTTGTCGCTTTGAACAATCTATACCGCTTTAGTCTTGTATAATCTATCTAACACCCTTCGCTTTTTTTGAATTATCGGTTAACTCAGGGTGTCGATTTTCATATTTTCGCCCGATATCGGGCGCTGCTGTTAACATTTGTCCTCCTTCCTGTTTCTTCCTGCTGTTCGGTGTTTTGGGCTATGGTATGATTTTCGCTTGTTTAACTATTCTCTAAAAATGCATATTTTATCCATTACAAGTTCACTTTTATATAGGATAATACAAATGTGTATCTGCCCCCTTGCCGATGAGATTAAGAGGGGCATATTTCAAAACTGAATTTTATTGATCCTGTTAATAAAAGGAAAGGAGCCTTCCATGGTTGAAGTTAAGAACCTGACGAAGCACTACGGACGTGTCAAGGCTGTGCGCGATCTGAGCTTTGAAATCGGGGATAATGAGATCCTCGGATTCTTGGGTCCCAACGGTGCGGGCAAATCCACAACGATGAACATCATCGCGGGCTATCTGCCTGCGTCGGGCGGTACCGTTACCGTCTGCGGACATGATATAAAGGAGGACGCAAGAGAAGCCAAGCGCTGTATCGGCTATCTTCCCGAGATACCGCCCCTTTACCCCGATATGCGCGTTGAGGAATACCTCCGCTACTGCGCGGGCATCAAGGGCTTGAAGAGAAGCGAGAGAAAGCAGCAGGTAGAGATGGCGATAAGGCGCTTGCAGCTGACCGATATGCGCCGCCGCCTGATAGGCAACCTTTCAAAGGGCTACAAGCAGCGCGTGGGTCTTGCACAGGCTATAATCGGCGATCCTAAGCTGCTGATACTCGACGAACCGACAGTCGGTCTTGACCCGACACAGGTCTCGGAGCTGCGTAAATTTATCCGCGAACTCGGCAAGGATCATTCGGTGATCCTTTCCTCACACATTCTGGCTGAGATAAGCGCCATATGCAACCGCGTCGTCATTATCAATAAGGGCGAGCTGTGCGCCGTTGATACCATCGAGAACCTGGAACGCAAGATGACAGGCTCTGCCGTGCTGATACTTACCATTGAAGGCGAGCTTTCTGTGGCATCCGCGGTGCTTGAAAAGGTAAGCGGCATATCCGAGACGCTGAGCGCTGTGGATTACGACGACGGCACCTGCGTATTCAAGCTGAGGCTCGAAGACGAAAAGGTGCGTCAGGAGATAATGTCCGCTATGGTATCGAACAACATAAACATCGCCGAGATGTCTATGGAACGCCCCGACCTTGAGCAGGTGTTCCTTGAACTGACAGGCAAGAAAGACAGCGGTCTCGGCTCGCTCGAGAACCCCGAAAGAAAGTAAAGGAGTGTGCAAAATGTTTTCTTTATATAAAAAGGAGATACAGTCATTCTTCTTTTCTCCTTTCGCTTATGTGCTTTCGGCACTGTTCATGCTGATATTCGGCTTTGCGTTCGTCAACAGGATCGCGGACATGGACAGCAGCGTACTACAGTTCTCCTTTCCCGATATGTTTTATAACAACTTCTTCTATTTCATGTTCATAATACCGCTGCTTACCATGCGCTCATTTGCCGATGAACGCCGCGGCGGCACCGAGGTGCAGCTGCTGACCAGCCCGCTTACCATAACACAGATAGTTTTGGCGAAGTTTTTGTCCATCGTTACGGTCTTCCTGTTCATGATGCTGCTTTCACTGTTCTTCCCCATATATATTTCGCTGCACGGCACCGTTATATGGTCGTCGCTCATCTGCGGATATATAAGCTTCTTCCTATGGGGACTTGTCTGCATAGCACTCGGTATGCTTTTCTCTGCGATGCAGAGCAATTCCATAATAGCCGCGATAATCGGAGAGATCGTTATGGAAGGCTTCCTCTTCCTCGATCAGTTTGGCGGTACAAAGCTGGTAGAGAGCTACCCGCATCTTAATTCCGTTGTGACCTGGTTCTCGATGCAGCGCCGCTTCCTTTTCTTTGCACAGGGTATGTTCCGCCTTGAAGATCTTGTCTTCTTCCTGAGCCTTACCGTACTGGTACTCTTCTGGATCATACTGTACATAGAAAAGCGCCGCTGGAACCATCGCTGATTGGAGGGGATCGAATAATGGCACAGAAAGAAACTAATAAACCCAAGAAGGCACGCAGCTTTACCGCTGCCGCCGTTGTGTTCGGTGCGATAGCACTGGCGATAGTTATCCTTATCAATCTGATGGTATCCCGCATCAATGTGGTCTGGGATATGACCCCCACGGGCATCTATAAGCTTACGGACAGCACCACGAATTACCTCGAGTCGCTCGATAAGAAGGTGAACTTCTACTTCCTGTTCGACATGGATCTGCTTTCGACCGATACCGAGAGTATGCCGCTTTACAACGCTATGAAGGAGTATTCCTCCTATGACTGCATAAACTTCAGCGCCTTTGACCCCGATGACGATCCCGATAAGGTAAAGGAGCTTCAGGAAATGGGCTACTCCATCTCGCAGGGCGATATCGTCATCGAGTGCGAGGGCAGGAGCAAGCATATTCCCGCAAACACGATGTTTGAGACCCACACCACGGGCGACGGTACCAAGACCGCAAGCACCGTTTATTTCACGGGTGAGAATATCATCACAGGTGCGATAGAGGCGGTAGTCAGCGGCAAGGAGATCAAGGTATACTTCCTTACGGGACACGGCGAAAAGGCTATCGACACCGATTACACCATACTTAAAAAGAATCTTGCGGCACGCAATTATATCGCAGAGCCTTTAGACCTTACCGTCAAGGACTCCGTTCCCGAGGACGCGGCGATAGTTATCGCTGCGGCACCCAAGAGCGATATCTCTTCAAACGAGCTCACCGCACTCAACAGCTACCTCGACAACGGCGGAAACATATGCTTCTGGATGTCGCCCAACGAGGATGCCGTGGATTACACCAACATCGAGAGCATACTCAAAGATTTCAGCCTCAGCATGGATTATGACCGCGTTAATGAGACAGACCCCGATCTTTATGTACCGAACGATCCCACAAGCTTCAGATGCAGCATAGTCGTTGCTGATGATACCACAAAGATCGACCTTACGAGCGGGCTCAAGCAGTTCGTGGATCAGGGCGCTGTACCCGTAATGACCAACTCCCGCAGCTTCTCGCAGATCTATAACGAGGGCGTGAGCAGCGAGAATATATTCGCGGGTTCGCTGCTCCAGACCATCGACAGGGTAGGCGACGGCTCTTCCACCGCAGTCGGAGAACCTCTGGGCGGTGCAAAGCCCCGCGACCGTATAAGCGACGTGGTCTTAGACCTTGCGATGTATTCGACAGACAAGCAGCGCTCCGATGCCAAGATCATGGTAATGGGCAACGCGGAATTTCTGGACGACGAAAACATATATCAGGCATACATGACGATACCCGTGAACCTTCAGCTTTCGGTATTCTCCTGGATGTATGACTCGGATCAGGCTCTTGACTTTGGCATTGCGGGCAAGGAGCGTACCTTTGATGAAATGAACATCGCATCCGCATCAGATGCGAACGTTGTGAACGTTATATTCATCGCTGTGCCGATCGTTGTGGGACTTATCGGCGGCGCTGTATGGCTCAGACGGAGGTATTCAGAATGAACCGTAAATCAATGATCGCTACGGGTGCAGCCCTGATACTCCTCCTCGGAGGCGCAGCGGGCGCATATTTCTACGTCGATCACAAAAAGACTTCGGAGGACAATGCCGCAAAGGCGGAAAAGGAAGCCCTGAAGCTTTACAATTTTGATTCAAATCTCGTAAAGGGCATTGATATCACGACTGCCGACGGCTATTTCAATATGTCGGTAGATCAGGCGGGCGACTGGCACATCGACGAGACGGATTATCCCTATGATTTCCCGCTCAACAGCTATTACCTCAACGTTGTGGCAGCGTCGATGAGCGGGCTTACCGCCGACCACAAGGCTGATGTGAAGAATGACGAGCTCGCAGAGTACGGGCTTGATTCTCCCGTCACCGTGGTATGCCACACCCCCGATACCGATTATACCGTTTACGTCGGGAACAGCTCGGTTACAAATGAGTTCAGCTATGTGATGCTGCCCGGAGATGACACCGTTTACTGCATAGACAACGGCACGGGCAACGACCTTCGCGGAGATATATCGCTGCTTCGCAATCCCTATATGCTGAACTGCTACGACACCGATATCGTGCAGTTCTCGCTCGTACACGGCGATGAAACGCTCTATGACCTCACCCGCGTGAACGACGGCAACACGATATGGGCGCTGAATGCTCCGCAGCCCGACGCTAAGATAGACGCTATAACCGTCAACAGCATACTTACGAACATGGTCCGCGTTCAGACCGATAACTTTGAATGCTTTACAAAGGACGAGGGCGAGCTTGCAAAGTATGGTCTTGACAGCCCCGCATATACATTCTCCGTCGTGACGGAGGACGAGACATTTACCCTGCAATTCCCCGAGTTTGATAAGGACGATGAGAACGTATGGTGCTATGACACCAATACCTGTGCGGTATACAGTCTGTCGATGAACAACGCCGCTTTCCTTTCGGGCAAGTGGCAGGATCTTACCGTAAAGCAGGCTATGAGCGTGCCGTTCATAGACGCGGTATCGCTTGAGATGACCATAGACGGCGAGAAGCACACCCTTTCGATAGACCACGAAAAGCAGGTATATGAATACGACGGCAATGAGATCACTGCCGAGAGCAGCGAGGACGCGGCGAAGGATTTTGAATACCTTTACGCTTCGGTATCCGAGATAGAACACGCCGATTACCTCGAGGACATACCCGCAAAGATGGGTACTCCGACCTGCACATTCCTCTATAAGCTTGCCGACGGCAGCGAGCGTCTGCTCGAACTCGTCCCCATCGACGACGAAAGCTATTGGGCGTACATCGACGGCATATGCCTCGGAATGACGGTCAGCAGCACGGAGATCAAGGGAACAAATGGCTGCCTGACGTTCGTTGAAAAGCTGAACGAAGACCTGGGGATCTCCGCCAATAAGAAAGACGAATGATATGTAAAAGAGCTGTCCGCAACCGACAGCTCTTTTTATTTCCCGTAAAGCTTGCATATGGCAGCGTGTCGATCAACCTTCTGACCGCATTTGCGGCAAAGAAACGATCAGCAGACAGCTCCCGATACCCAAAAACCCAGCCCCCGAAAAAGAACGCCGTATAAACCTCCGGGATGTTTCATATAATCAATAAGGTGCAATGCCTGTACACTAAGGAGGTATCCGATATGAAAAAAATGATAGTGACCGCACTGGCGGCTGTTACCCTCTGCTCATGCGCGGCGGCGGAGAATGACGCAGTAAAGACCTCTGCGCCCGTGAAAAACGACCCGCGCCCGATAGTGGTCATCGACCCCGGTCACGGCGGTGAGGACGGCGGCGGGGTAGCCGTTGACGGTACGCCCGAAAAAGGGCTGAACCTCGATATGGCGCTGAAGCTTTCGGATATGCTCTCGATATGCGGGTACAATACTGTTATGACCCGCACGGAAGATGTCTCGATCTATGACCCGGGTACAGTAGGTCTGCGTAAGCAAAAGCTTTCGGATATGGAGAATCGTCTGGCACTTTTCAATACCGAGGACGCGGTGTGCATATCCATACATCAGAACCGCTTCACCGACCCGAAATACAGCGGGGCTCAGATGTTCTACCATAAGGAGAATGCCGAGGGCGGGCGGCTCGCGGAGTGCCTGCGGGAACGTGTGCGCGGCGATCTTCAGCCCGATAATGAGCGCGAGACTAAAGCGATGGACGATGAGCTTTTCCTGCTCTGCAACTGCCGCAATCCCGCTGTCATGGCGGAATGCGGGTTTATCTCCAACCCCGAGGAAGCCGCAAAGCTCGAACGTGAAGACTACCGCCGTAAAATGGCGTTCGCGCTGTTCAGCGGGCTGAACGATTACCACATTGATTCGGGAAGACTCGAAGGGCGCGGCGGCAACGGCTGACCGCTGCCGTATCAGGGAGCAAAAAAAGCTTGACGGGAAGTGCAGGCTGTGATATAATATTAGTGAACCTGTAAGAGGGAAACGATAACTTGTCACAGGGAGGAAATAACCTATGCTTCCATATCTACCGGGAACGGCGATACCGTTCGACAGCCGCGCTGGGTCTGATACATATGCGCTTATCTCACCTATCATAACCGCGACGGGAGGAGTCTCGCTCTCTCAGCTTTCGCAGATAACGGGGCTTGAGGGCACTACCATACAGAACTGGATAAAACGCGGCTGGGTGACGCCCAGCGTCAATAAGAAATACGGCGAGCGCTCGGTGGTCAGGATACTGCTGATAAATATAATGCGCGGAACGCTGAAGCTTGATGACATAACCAAGCTCATGATGATAGTAAACGGCGACGTTATCCGCATGGATGACGATATACTGCACGACACCGAGCTTTACAATCTGCTCTGCACCGTTATATACGAGGCGGAGAACGGCAGGCTGTGGTCGGGGGACGAGATACGCGAAAGGGTGAACGCACACCTGCCCGATGAGGGTCTGACCAAGCGCGAGCGCAACGTGCTTGAAAACGTCGTGCTGATAATGGTGCAGAGCGCTATATCGGGATACTTCCGTCAGCTTGCGGAGGGCGAGTTCGGCGAGCTTGAATTTTATGCCGACGAGGTCGGTATCGCAGGGCACGTCACCGAGGATTGAGCCCATGAAAAAGATCATCGGCAAAGCCGCAGGGGCGTTCGGCAGGCTCGCGGGGCTTTTGGGAGATGCTGCCGAGCTTGCCTTTGAGATACTAGATATGCTCGACGGCGCGAAGAAGACGGCGAACAAAAAAGCTAAGGTCAAAAGGATCAAGAAGTGATGCCACATGAGAGATACACGAGCCTTTCCCGACCGTGAGGCGGGGCGGATACTCAGCAGCCTGCGGCGTGACGGCAGGGTCAGGGAAATGAAGTCATTTACACAGCACGGCAGCGTATCGACCTTCGAGCACTGCCGTGCGGTAACAAAGCTGAGCCTCGGCATCGACAGGCGGCTGCATCTTAATTCCGATAAAAAGGTGCTGATAACAGGCGCTATGCTGCATGACTACTTTCTCTACGACTGGCACGACAAGGCTCGCCCCGGTCAGAGGATACACGGCTATACCCATGCGGCAGCGGCTGCAAAAAACGCCCGCCGCCATTTTGATATCGACGGGCGCACGCATCATGTGATATGGTCGCATATGTGGCCGTTGAACATCACCCGCCTGCCCCGCAGCCGCGAGGCGTGGATAGTCTGTACGGCGGACAAGATAGTATCGCTGAGAGAGACTTTTATGACGCGGGGGAAAGCAAAAAAGCGCCGCGGAGAACGCTCTTCGGGCAGATGATACAAAAAGCAAAAGCACAGCCTGCTCTTATAAAACGGGCTGTGCTGTTTTTTTTATTCGTGAGCCTGCTGCGCACCTCACCGCGGAACGTCCGCTGCAAGAAACCTCCGCATACGTTCTTTCAGGTCGGGAGCCGTGTCGTAGACCGCATGGCCGCAGCCGCTGTACATATGGTACTCAAATCCGCAGAGGTCGCTCATTCCCTCGCGTATCTGCATAGCGGCTTCCGCTCCGAAAAGCCTGTCGTCATCTGAGGCTATCAGCATGGTCGGGCAGCTGATGCCTGCGAGTTTGTCGGTTATGTCGAATCCCCTCATGCCTTCCGAGAGTTTCACAAACCGCGAAAGCTCTTCGGCAGTCACCGTTTTTGCGGCTTCTGCAAGGGTGCCGCGCAAGCTCTCAAACACAGCTTCGGGGTATACCGCTTTGCCGAACGCCGAAAAAAGCTCTGTCGTCTTTCCCGCCTTTGCAAAGCTTATCCATTCGTCCACTGCCGAAAATCTCACGGTCGTCATGCGCGAGCAGGTAGACGCCAGTATCAGCTTGCTGACAAGCTGCGGATAGTCAGCCGCTATCGACATAGCCATCATGCCGCCCTGCGACGCGCCGAAAAGTGAGATGTCTTTGAGTCCGAGCTGACGGAATACCTCCGCGGTGTCGCGCGCCATGTCCCCCACCGTGTAGCCTTCGGGCAGCTCGTTCCTGCGCTCGAAAAGATAGACGGTATGCTCCTCTGCGAGAGGGCTGTATGCCGCCGCGACATCCTCCGCGAAGCTCATGACGCTGCGGATGCTGAGCCCGGGGAGTATCACAAAGGGCTTTCTGCCGCTTCCGAAGCGGAACATATCCATTGTAAATCCGTCTGCCTTTACGGTACAAAATGTTATACCTGCCATAAGATATCTTACACCTCCGTTTGTTACGGCAATACCGCACAGCCGTCGTGCGGCGAATGCCGAAAGCCCGCCTGCCTTTCAAGCCCAATATCATTCGGTCTTATGGGTCTATTATAGCATTTAATTTTACAAATGAAAATCCCCTGCCGAAATTTATCTGTTACTTTGTATGATTGCATAAATCGGATATTTGTTTTTTGTACAGACCTCCAATTGTTTTATTAGGGCGTGTTGACACTAAGCCTAACACACCCTAAAAAAGAAAGCGGGTCGGCAAACTGCACGATCCGCTTTCGGTAAGCTTGCAAAAGGCAAGCGTGACGGGAAATATCATGATCCGTTTTGTTATCTTCGATGCACGCGGTCAGACGGAGATCTTCAGCTCATTGCAGCACTTCGGACAGCTGATGATGTTCTTTACGGCATCGTATATCCTGTGGGCGATGTAGGGGTCGTTCATCGTGTAAAGATGTATGCCGTCAACGCCCTCGGCAAGCAGATCGGTTATCTGGTCTGCTGCATAGGCTATGCCCGCATCACGAAGCGCCACAGGGTCGCCATCGTAACGCTCGAGCATACGGACGAGCTTCATGGGAAGCTCAACCCCGCACAGCTTGACCATTCGCTCTATCTGCTTTTTGTTGGTCACGGGCATGATGCCCGCTTCTATAGGCACGTTTATGCCCGCAAGCTGTGTCTTTTCACGGAAGTCATAAAAGTGCCTGTTGTCGAGGAACAGCTGTGTGATAAGGTGATCGACTCCGCAGTCTACCTTGTATTTCAGATGTATCAGGTCGTCGATGGCGTTCTTGCTCTCCGGGTGTACCTCGGGATAGCAGGCGCCTATGATGTTGAAGTCGTAGTTTTCGCGGATAAAGGTCACAAGCTCGTCGGCGTGGGTGAAATCCCCCCTGACTTCCGCGTGGTCGGGAATGTCGCCGCGCAGAGCGAGTATGTTCTCAATGCCGTGTTCTTTCATCGAATCGAGTATCTGCACCGCTTCCGCTTTTGTCAGATCTATACAGGGCAGGTGCGCGACGCTCGTGGTGTTGTACTTCGAGATTATATCCGAGGCTATGCGTATAGTGTTGCTCCCGTTCCTGCCGCCGCCCGCGCCGTAGGTCACGCTTATGAAGTCGGGGCGGATATCGGTCAGCTTGTCGAGGGTATTGTAGATAACGCTCTCATCGGAATCGGGGCTGGGCGGGAATATCTCCAGCGAGAACACCGTTTTATTGCCAAATAGCTCAGCTGTTTTCATCTCTTGCCTCTCTTGCTGCCGCTACGAGGTTTTTAAGGCTCGGTACGGTCTCTTCTGTGCCTCTGGTTTTCAGTCCGCAGTCGGGGTTGACCCAGATCTTTGAAACGGGGATACGCTCCGTCATCTTGCCGATAGCGGTCTTTATCTCATCTTTAGAGGGAACTCTGGGGGAATGGATATCGTAAACGCCTGGACCTACCTCGGTGCGGAAGTCGTTCGCCTTCAGCACATCGAGGATCGTAAGGTCGGAGCGTGATGCTTCAAAGGTGATGACATCTGCGTCCATATCGTCGATATCCTTTATGATATCGGCAAACTCGCTGTAACACATATGGGTGTGTATCTGGGTCTCGGGTCTGACTCCACTGTGGACATATCTGAATGCGGGGATAGCCCAGTCAAGGTAATCCTCGTGCCAGTCGGACTTACGCAGCGGCAGCTTTTCACGTAGAGCGGCTTCGTCCACCTGAATGATGCTGATGCCGTTTGCTTCAAGGTCGAGCACCTCCTCGCGGATAGCGAGTGCTATCTGGAATGCGCTCTCTTTCAGCGATATGTCCTCGCGGGGGAATGACCAGTTGAGTATGGTAACGGGACCTGTCAGCATTCCCTTCATCGGCTTGTCGGTAAGGCTCTGGGCATATTTTGACCATCTCACCGTCATAGGCTTTGCCCTTGAGATATCGCCCCATACAACGGGCGGTTTTACGCAGCGTGTGCCGTAGGACTGCACCCACGCCTTTTCGGTGAAGATGTAGCCGTCAAGGCACTCGCCGAAGTATTCGACCATGTCGTTGCGCTCGAACTCGCCGTGGACGAGGACATCAAGACCGATCTCCTCCTGGAGCGCCACGCATTCGGCGATCTTCGCTTCAACGAACTTCTCATAATCGGCAGCCGAAAGCTCGCCCCTGCGGAATGCGGAACGCTTTGACTTTACGTCGGCGGTCTGCGGGAAAGAGCCTATCGTGGTGGTCGGGAAAAGGGGCAGCCCGAAACGTTCGTGCTGTATCTTCTCACGCTCTGCAAAAGCGGGCAGGCGGACGAAGTCCTTTTCGGAAAGGGCGGCTACCTTTTCTCTTACGGCGGCGTTGCCCTCTATCCTCCTGCCGCTGTGAAGCGCGGCGTTGCGGGTGTATTCCTCCGTCTCGGCGGGCTTGTCTGGGGACAGTATCCTTTTCAGCTCGGCAAGCTCGGTGAGCTTTTCCTCGGCGTAGGCGAAGTGCTTCTTTATCTCGTTGGGGAGCTTTGTCTCGTTCGCAAGGGTGCAGGGAACGTGCAGCAGCGAGCAGGAGCTTCCGATCACGATATCATTGGTGTAGCCCGTCAGCAGCTCGGATACTATGTCCGCGGTCTTTGCGTAGTTGTTTCTCCAGATATTCTTGCCATTTACAACGCCTGCGAACAGCAGCTTGTCGGCTGGGAATCCGTTTGCTCTGATAAGCTCAAAGGTTCGCTTGCCCTCGACGAGATCAAGCCCGATGCCGTCAACTGCGAGAGCGCAAAGCTCGTTGTAGCAGTCGCGCACATCGCCGAAGTAGGTCTGCAAGAGCACCTTCACGCCGTTTTTGCCCGCGAGTATCTTTTCATAGAGCGACAGGAACAGTGCGATGTCCTCGGCGGTCATATCCTTGACAAGCGAGGGCTCGTCGATCTGCACCCATTCGGCACCCAGATCTGCAAACCTGCCGAGCAGCTCGGAATATGCTGCGGCTGCCGCATCGACAAAGTCCTCCGCTTTCTTTGAGCCTGTGTATCTTGCAAGCTTTAAGAAGGTGTACGCGCCGATAACGACGGGCTTTGTCTTAACGCCGTTTTCAAGGGCTTCATTAAAAAGCACGAAAGGCTTTGTGCCGACGAGCTTTATCTCGGTGCTGTCGCCTATCTCGGGCACCATGTAGTGGTAGTTTGTGTTGTACCACTTTTTCATGGCAAGCGCCTTGACATCGCCCTTTTCGCCCTGATAGCCTCTTGCGGCTGCGAAATATGTATCAAGCTCCGATAGTCCGAGTTCCGTGTATCTTTCGGGAACGGCGTTCAGCAGGAAGGCGGTATCCAGCACGCCGTCATAGAAGGAGAAATCGTTGGACGGGATAAAGTCAAGACCGCTCTTCTTTTGCAGATCAAGGTTGTAAAGGCGTATGCTTTTTGCGGTATCCTCAAGCTCGGCTGCCGTTATCTCTTTTCTGAAATACTTCTCGCTTGCGAATTTCAGCTCACGAAGTCCGCCTATTCGCGGATAGCCTATAACAGATGTTTTCATTTTACATTCCTCCGGAAAATTTATATCATATAAAGTCTATATGGTTTAGCGAGACTTATTATATCACATACGGACAGGAATGTAAAATATTAAAATTTCATGCTTTGCCATAGCTTAAAGCTATATCAGGGCAGTGAGCAGCTCTCGATGTAGCGGTCAAGGTGCTGAAGATAGCGTTCGGTCATGGGGCTCATAGGTCTGTCGGGCGGCAGGATATAGCCTATTTCCATTCTCTCATCGCTTTCGAGGGGTATCGCCACGATATTATCGCCGTTGAGGTCGGAGCTTAAAATGCCCGACGATATAGTATAGCCGTCAAGACCTATCAGCAGATTAAAAAGCGTTGCCCTGTCGGAAACGACGATATTCTTAGGGCTCTCGGCGGTGATATGCAGTTCCTCGGCGAAGTAAAAGGAATTCTTCACGCCCTGATCGTAGGTCAGGCGCGGGAACTCTTTAAGGTCATCGAGGGTGACGCTCTCACGCCCGACGAGGGGGTTCTGCTTGCTGACGAAAACATGGGGCTTCGCCGTGAACAGGGGAGTGAACTGCATCTCTTCATTTTGCAGGATATGGCGTATCACCTCACGGTTGAAGCCGCTCATGAATAGTATCCCGATATCGCTGCGGTGGGTCCTCACGTCCTCGATGATCTCGGCGGTCTTCAGCTCACGGAGGGTGAATTCATACTTATCCATGCCGTACTCCCGAACGAGCTCAACGAAAGCATTGACGACGAAAGCGTAATGCTGAGCCGACACCGCGAAGACTCTGCGCGGGGGCGGTGCGGACTTATATTCGTTTTCGAGCAGCTGAGCCTGTTCTACTATCTGTCTGGCGTAGGAGAGGAATCTGGTGCCGTCTTCCGAAAGGTAAACCCCTCTGTTGCTGCGGTTGAAGATAGTTATGCCCATCTCTCTTTCCAGCTCTGCGATGGATTTTGAAAGGCTTGGCTGGGCGATAAAAAGGCGCTGCGCCGCCATTGTGATAGAACCGGTCTCTGCGATCTCGATCATATATTTAAGTTGCTGTAAAGTCATAGTGATAACCTCCGCGAACTATTATAGCACAAACGAAGAAGATATTCAAGACCGTAAACAACAGCCCGCCGGTCATAAAAAGTTGACGCTCCGCCGCGGATATGTTATAATAAAGGCATGGCCCGTGCCAACGCACGGACGCGGAGCTTGACGCTCCTCTGCGGACTTCGTCCGCTGCCATTATCGTATCACTTCGCCTCGGGCTCCTTGCAAGCAAAGCCGCTCGGCATCGTGATAGAATAAAGACCTGAAATGCCCGTGCCAACGCACGGACGCGGAGCTTGACGCTCCTCTGCGGACTTCGTCCGCTGCCATTATCGTATCACTTCGCTTTGGGCTCCTTGCAAGCAAAGCCCGAGGTATCGTGACAGGATAAAGACCAAACCAAAGAAAGCAGGTGTAGATATATGCATACAAGCGTTCTTATCATAGACGATGAACCCGAGCTTGCGGAATATACGGCTAAGTTTTTTAATGTATCGGGCGTGCCCGCCGAGTATGTGCTCAGCGCCGATGAGGCGATCAAGTTCTTTGAGGGCAATACCTGTTCGCTTATCCTGCTGGATATCAACCTCGGCAGCGATTCGGGATTCGACCTCTGCCGCGATATACGCACAAAGATAGGCGTGCCTATTTTCTTTATCAGCGCAAGCTCGTCGGAGGATGATATGCTGCTCGCGCTGGGGATAGGCGGCGATGATTATATCTGCAAGCCTTATTCGCTCGGGGTGCTGCTCGCCAAGGTAAAGGCGGCGCTGAAACGTTACGCCGACAGCGGCAGCAAGCCCGCCGAAAGCGGTGAGAGCGTAAAGCTCGGCAATGCCTGCATAGATCTGAAAAAGGCTTCTGTCACAAAGGACGGCAGCACTCTGCCGCTGAAAGCTATGGAATACAAGCTGCTGATATTCCTGCTTGAGAACAAGAACCGCGTGATATCAAAGGACGAGTTCTTTGAAAAGGTATGGGAGACCGATTACGTCAGCGAGGTCACGCTGAATGTGCATATCCGACACCTGCGCGAGAAGATTGAGGAAGACCCGAGCCACCCCGTGTTCATCAAGACGGTGTGGGGCGTGGGATTCATGATGGAGGTCTGAGCTTGAAAACAAGATCCATCGTTATCTACGCCATAGTATTCGCGGTGCTGGGCGCTGTGATATGCCTGACGGTGCTAAAGGGCTCGGGCGGCGGCGCCGTGCCGCACACGACCGAGATAAACCGCCTGCTCATAAGCCTTGCCGATGACTGGGAGAGCATATCCGCGGGAAACGGCTTTGACGGCGGCAGCACGGAGTTCGACTACGCCGTGATAGACAGTGACGGCGACCTTCTGTTCGTCACGCGGCAGGGGATATCCGAAACGCTTTCTGCCGCAACGGGGCATTATGATATCATCCGCGACATTGAGATCGACGGCGAGGTAGCGGGGCGGCTGCTCGTTTACAACGACTCCGACAGGCTGCGGAAGGCGGAGCGGGAAAGCTCGGCAAGAATGATAGGCGGTATGTCGGCGCTCATGCTCATTTTCTCGCTCGGGTATTTCATCTATCTGAAAAAGATAGTGGTCGAGCCGTTCGGGAAGCTGCGCGGCTTTGCGGAAAAGGTAGCCTCGGGCGACCTTGATACCCCTCTCGAAATGGACAGGAGCAACATCTTCGGCGCTTTCACCGAAAGCTTCGACATCATGCGCGAGGAGCTGAAGGCTTCACGCATCAGAGAGGAAGCCGCCGTGAAGAAGCGCAAGGAGATGGTGGCGGGGCTGGCTCACGATATAAAAACGCCGGTCGCTTCCATAAAGGCTATGGCGGAGTTCATGGCGCTCACAACGGAGGATGCCGCTCAGAAAGAGACTCTCGCTTCGATAAACACCAAAGCCGACCGCATCGACAAGCTGGTGTCGAACCTGTTCCATGCCACGCTCGAGGAGCTGGAGCAGCTTGAAGTATCCCCCGATGAGCTGCCGTCGGGAGAGCTTGAAAAGATCATAGCAGAGAGCGATCACCTTAAGAAGGTGTCCGTCAACGATATAAGGGAATGTGTCATTATCGCAGACAGGCTCAGGCTCGAGCAGATAATCGGCAACCTGATATCCAACTCATACAAATACGCCGACACCGAGATCACCGTCCGCAGCCGATTTGAGGGGCAGAGCTTTATAGTAGAGCTTTCCGACAAGGGCGGCGGCGTTCCCGAAACGGAGATCGAGCTGCTGACCGAAAAGTTCCGCCGCGGCTCAAACGCCGAGGGCAAGGACGGCTCCGGCATAGGGCTTTATATCTCGAAATATCTGATGAACAAAATGGGCGGCGAGCTTATCTGCCGCAACAACGGCGAGGGCTTCACGGCAGAGCTCAGGTTCCTGCTGGCGTGAGTGCGGCGTTCAAAATACAGCAAAGGTCTCTTTCCCTGCCTGCGGCGCGGAGAGAGGCTTTTGTGTTTGGTATGATAAAAAAATAATAAACATGATATCCTTGAAATATAAGGCTCGATATAAAAATATTCGCACGATGCGATTCTTTTGCACGGTAAACGTTTACATGGGTTAGTATCATCAATTATGTTAGAATTGTTTAAAAAATATTCTTGACTTAAAGAAAGTATTGTGATAAAATAACAATGCGTTCGGAAGACGCATTCGTAAACGGAAAATATGATCGAATGAATATAATGGAGGATGAAAAAATGAATCTATGCAAGAGAATTGCTGCGGGACTTATCGCGCTTGCCGTTACGGCTCCGATGATGACATTCGGCAGCAACGGTGCGACCGCTATCAAGGCTTCTGCCGCGGATCTGACTTCCAATATGGAGTGGGGAACTCTCCGTATAGGCGGCGGCGGATTCGTTTCGGGTATCGTTACGGGCAAGGCTGTTATGTACGCCAGAACAGATGTCGGCGGCGCTTACAAGTATAACTATGATACCGAATGCTGGGAACAACTCTTCGGGTTCATCAATGAAGCTGACCGCGGTCTTCTCAGCGTTGACGCTATGGCTGTAGACCCGACCGATGACAAC
Organism: Ruminococcus sp.; assembly: GCA_024697545.1. Classification (GTDB taxonomy): domain Bacteria; phylum Bacillota; class Clostridia; order Oscillospirales; family Ruminococcaceae; genus YE71. The sequence continues at coordinate 16,011 of JAILFN010000092.1, read as the reverse complement.
ACCGTGTACTTCCTCTGCGGCTGTGCATACTTCTCGGCGGAAAAGACCGTTATCTTCAAGACCACCGACGGCGGCAAGACCTTTAAGGAAATAGATGTAACAAACCTTATAAAGGTAATGGGCAACGGCGACGGCAGACAGTGCGGTGAATCCATCGCGGTAGACCCCGACAACCCGAATATCATCTATGCGGGCGGCGACGTTACTTCCGATGAGAATTCCGAATCGGCTCTCATCAAGTCTACCGACGGCGGCAAGACATGGAAGCCCGTTAAGGGATACGACGATCTCGGGCTTTTCGATACCACCACAAAGTGGCCCACATGGGGCAATGTAAATGCGCGTTCGGTGACCTCCGACGCTTACAATAATCAGAACGGCGTTGCCAATATCGCGATCACAGGCGGCAAGGTCTATGTCGGCACCTCAAAGAAGGGCGTGGCGAACGTTCACGTTGCAAACGTTAAGGACGATAAGTTCACAAAGCTCAGCAGCGATCTTCCCACCGATGTTTTCCCGTCGAGGATAAACATTGACCCGAACGGCGATCTTCTCATAACCTACATCGCAGGACTTGCGTTCAACGGCGCAAGCGGCGGCGGATACAAATACTCACCCAAGACAGGCAAGGTATCGCAGATATTTGAGAGCGGCGTGGGTCTTGGCTCGATATGGGCAGATCCCTCCAACCCCGACCACCTTATCGCAGGCAGCTGCGGCAAGTGGCAGGATCAGCTGTGGGGTCCCTGGACTGACGATCATGGTGCAGTTTGGGGTGACCAGTACTTCCGCTCATTTGACGGCGGCGAGACCTGGGAGAACTTTACACCCGGCAAGACCCACGGCTGGAACCAGCCCCTCGTATCCGAATATCTCCAGGACGGCGGCTATGACTGGATAAGAGAAAAGGCTATACACTGGTCGGGCACAGTAGTTACCGACCCCCGCAATTCCAACAGAATGTTCATAACCTCGGGCAACGGCGTGTTCGTCTGCGATAACCTCTGGAGCACCGATCAAGATAAACTCCCTACCTTTACCTTCCATCCCGACGGTATCGAAGAGGTCGTATCCTTAGACTTCGTCAGCACTCCCGACGGACTCGATCTTTCCGCTATCGGCGACTACGACGGCTTTGTACACGAGAAGGAAGACAAGATAGGTCTTCAGTATCAGCCTAACATGGGCTCTACCTCCGCCATCGCGGTTTGCCCGCAGAATACCGACGTATGGGCAAGGACTGCAAACGGCGACGGCAACAACACGGGAAGTGCTTTCTATACCCTCGACCGCGGCAAGACATGGACTGCGTTCACCCCTGCCTGCACCGGCGGCAAGCTCTCCATCACCGAGCTCAAGAAGGGAACTTACAGAATAATCAACACAAGCACAGGCGGCGCTGTAAGCTACTCTGATGACTTCGGCAAGACATGGAACAAGAGCAGCGGCATCGACGCTTCCAAGACAGTATACACCCTCGTTGACCCGAAAGACCCGTCGGTGATCTACGCTTCGGGCGTTAAGTACAACGAGTACTGGGCTTCGGACATGAGCAAGAAAGAGCCCACCCTTGACGAATGCCATTACAGCTTCTATGTCAGCACCGACTACGGCAAGACTTTCACTGCCAAGACGGTGTGCAAATACGATATGTGCGATTCCACAGGCGACCCCGCATACCTCGGCGACGGCTCCATAATCGTAGCAACAGGCTGGTACGGTATGTACAAGATCACGGACAAGGGCGCAAACATCGAAAAGCTTGACAACGTATATTATGCAAAGACAGTAGGCTACGGCGCTCCCGAGAAGACAGGCGGAATCAACACCCTCTTCATGTACGGCAAGCCCGCAGCTACCGATCCCGAGGGCATCTATCGCTCCACCGACGGCGGCAAGAGCTGGGATTGCATCAACACCGACCACCTCTACGGCGGCACGGGCAACGGCAATTATCTGGTAGGCGATATGGACGAGTTCGGAAAGGTCTATATGTCTACGGTAGGCTGCGGTATTGTATACGGCAAGCTTACCGACGGCACTACCCCCGCTCCCCAGCCCACCAATGTGTATCCCGAAATATCTTCGATAGATTACAGCGAGAAGTATCACCAGGTACGCTTCACATGGAAGCCCGTTGAGGGTGCGACCAATTACGGCATCGCAGTATACCTCGCAGGCAAGTGGAGGATCCAGACGCAGAGCATCGCGGCATCCGCCACCACTTACACCACCCCGAAGAACCTGACTCCCGGCAAGAGCTACAAGGTAGCGATCGCGGCAAAGGTAAACGGACAGTGGACAGCAGAGCAGGCGATCAAGCACGCAGTAACGATCACAGTTAAATAATCAACTCTCCCATAATTAGAAGGAGCCCGACACGAAGTCGGGCTTTTTCTTTTACGCAAATATAAAACCGCACCATCGCCAGCCCGAACACGAGTGAGCGGTTCAAGGCAGGAAACTTACAAGTCACATCAAACGACATTCAACGCACAATATCAACCACCACCAAAGCTCACAATCAAATCCAGTACGAACACGAGTGAGCTGTTCGAGGCAAAAGGGGTAAGGAAGTGGGGGGAGGCGAGGGGGCAGAAACCTAGGGGGAAAGTCCTCGAACGCGGCGATAGCCTCCCCATCCTGTCCCCCTTGGTGTCTGTCCCCCTCGCATTCAAGGCGCTATCAAAAAAAGCAGCAACAAACTTAGTGTTCAGGGGCACAAACAAACGATAGGCTTGGCGGGAATTATGAATAGTCCTCTGAATAATAGTTTGATATGGCTGTTCATTTCGCACCCTGACTGCGAGGGGATAGGAACCACAAGGGGACAGGATGGGGTGGCTACCGCCGTAGTCGAGGACTTTCCCCTTAAGGTTCCTACCCCCTCGCGCTCCCCCATCTCCTTATCCTCTTTGCCTCGACTAACTCACTCGTGTTAGTACTGGGGTAGTTTGTGAGCTTTGGGTTTGGTTGCTATGGTGCGTTGAATGGCGTTTGATATGACTTGTAAGTTTCCTGCTTCGACTAACTCACTCGTGTTCGGGCTGGGGGCGATGGTGGGCTTTGGGTTTGGTTGATATGGTGCGCTGAATGTCGTTTGATGTGATTGTTAGTTTTCAGCCCTGAACAAAAAGGGGGAGAAAGGTGCTTTCTCCCCCTTGACTTTATTAACTTATCTGTGTTCGTGTTGGTGAAGTTTGTGCGCTTTGGGTGGGCGTGATGGGGTTTATTGAGGCGGCATCAGTACGTTTACGCCGTAGGTCAGCGTCATAAGGCTGTCGCCGAGATGAACGTTTTCGACCAGAATGTCGTCGTAGCCGATCGAGAGGTCGTAGTGGGAAAAGTTCCAGAATGCCTTTACGCCCATATGTACCAGAGTGTCGGCTATCTGCTGGGTCTCCGCTTTGGGTATGCAGAGCACCGCCATGACGGGGTGGCGCTCCTTGCAGAACTGCTCCAGCTCGTCGATGTGCCGCACGCTCAGCCCTTCACCGACAGAAGTGCCGATGATCGAATCGTTTTTGTCGAATATCCCGACCAGCTCGCAGCCGCGGGTGTCGAAATGAATGTGGGTGGTGATCGCCCGACCCAGATTGCCCGCGCCGATGATTATCGTGCTGAACTTTCTGTCAACGCCGAGGATCTTGCCTATCTCCTCGCGCAGCTCGTCAACATGATAGCCGTAGCCCTGCTGACCGAATCCGCCGAAGCAGTTGAGGTCCTGACGTATCTGCGAGGCTGTAAGCTGCATCCTGCGGGAAAGCTCGCCCGAGGATATGCGCTCTACGCCCTGTTTTTTCAGTTCTCCCAGAAATCTGTAATATCTCGGAAGGCGCTTTACCACCGCCGCCGAGATAGCTCCTTTTTTTGCCATATATCCTGCACGTCCCGATGTTTACTTAAATGCCTTTTCAAGCTCTTTCGCGAGGTCCTCAAGGTCCTTTTTCGTGTTGTTTACGACCTTCTCTACCTCCGAGCCCTTGTACTTGCTCTTTGCTTTTTCAAACTCCGGCTCTATCGTTTTTTCAGCTTTCTGCATAAGCTTGTCGATCTCTGTGCCTATCTTTTCAAGCTCTTTCATTATCTCGTCTATCATTTTGTTATTCCTCCTTTGATGTAAGTCTCCGTCGCGGCACTGTATACGCCGCCGAAAATATTATAGCACACTTTTTTCCGCTTTTCAATACATTTTAAAAATTTTACCTGCTGCACACGAGATTGACTTTTTTCGGGGGGTGTGATATAATTGGTAAGTGCCGATATATTCCCGAAAGGAGATGCAGCTCTTGCAGAGCTATGATATACTGTTTATGTTCGCGTTTCTGCCCGTGTATATGGGGCTTTTTGCGATCACCCCCGCGAAGCACCGCGCCCTTGTCATGACCCTCGGGAATGCGGTGACAGCCGTTTTCTGCGGGCTGCGCTGTGCTGCGGTCTATACTTTGTGTACCGCCGTCTGCTATTTTTCGGGCATCGCGATATATAATATGCGTAATAACGAACAGCGGACGGCAATGCGAAAAGCTCTTGCGGCGGGGAATTTTTGCCTTGCAGCGGCAGCGCTCGTCATATGCTCCCCGAGAGGGGTCGATGTATCAGCGTTCACCCCCTTCAAGGCGGCGGTATTTTCGGTGCTCCCGCTGAATATGATATCCTATATAGCCGACGTTTTCCGCGGCGATTGTGAGGCTCAGACCAACGCCGCGCAGCTTGCGGCATACCTCGGGTTCTTCCCGTCGGCGGGGTACGGTCCCGTTTACAGGTATAAGATGGTACGTTCCTGCTTTGCCGAGCCCCGCCCCGATGCTTCAAAGCTCGCTTTGGGGATACGCTATTATATCATGGGTCTTGCAGCTTATACCGTGGTCGCCGTTAGACTTTCCGAGCTCCACGCCGAGCTGCTTGCCACCTCTGCCGAACAGCTCAGCGGCGGCGCTGCCTGGATGGGCACGCTGGTCTTTTATGCGGGCTTCGGCACATCGGTGATCGCAAGTCTGTTCATGGGACACGGTCTTGCGGTGATGCAGGGCATACGCTCGGGTCACTGCTTCAGAAGAAAATTCATGCAGCCCGTGACAGAGCGCAGGCTGAAGGAATTCAATATACCGCTCTGCCGCTGGCTGAAGGATTATGTTACTATGCCGCTCAGAAGAGCAGGCTTTGATAAATACGCCGCGCTCTCGGTGTCGATACTCCTCGGAGCGCTGTGGTATGGTTTTACTCCCGGCTGGCTGGCGGCGGGGGCGCTGCTTGCCGCCGCGGTCACGGTGCAGGGCAGGCTCACAAAGCACCACACTCCTGCCGAGCCCTTTGTCATCATCGGGAGTGCCGCCGCAAAGCTCATCACCTTCGCAGCCGTATCATGCGCTGCGGTGTGGGAGTTTATAAGCGGCAAGGCGGGATTTGCCCTCTTCCGTACTGCGGGCGCGGACGACGGCTTCTTCTATACCTTCTTCGGCGAGGCTGTGATCCCGACGCTTATAGGACTTGTAATAGCGGGCTCTTTGCTTCATTCGCTCGTAAACAGGATGAATCTGCGCCTGTTCAAGCTTGTGCTGCCGCTTGCCGAACTGGTATTTCTGGCGATAGCTGCGGCTTATATGGTGAGGTGATGGCATATGAAAAAATTCTTTGATTACGTTACCATCGTCATATTCTTTGCTTTCTGCATATTCCCCCTTGCGGGCTCGCTGTTTTCCGATGCGAAAGATCAAAACGACGGCGGCTTACGCGGCATAGGAGATCATCTGAAAAACAGCTTTCCCATGAAGCAGAGCTGGGACAGGCTCTATTCCGTTACCGCACGGACGCTGGGGCAGCGTGAGTTTTACGGAGTTTACTACGACGAAGCAGACGGCAGGCTGATAAAGCTGTTCACCGAATACGATGAAAAAAAGCTCGGCCGCTCGGTCGGGACATTGAACAGATACAAAAAGCAGCACAGCCGTATGCCCGTCTATTCAATGATAGTGCCGACGGCATCGGGGATATACCGCGAGAACCTGCCCGAAGCCCTTGAAGTTGTAGACCAGCAGAAGCTCATAGACGATATCTACTACCGCATCGACGAGGACATAACCCCGCTTGATGTGTTCAGCAGGCTGTATTCCGTCAGGGACAGCTACATCTATTTCAGGAGCGACGACCGCTGGACACAGACGGGCGCTTTTGAAGCTTACATGGCGGTGGCGAGAAAGCTGGGAGCCTCGCCCTACGGTGCCGAGAATTACGATATCGAATTCACGAACGTGCCTTTCTGCGGGCAGCTTTCGGATATATCCTTTATAACCGACATACAGCCCGACATGATCGACGCTTACCGCTGCAAGTACGGCAGCTATATACGCTCATGCAGCGCTATCCGCGAGCGGCAGATATACACAAAGGCTTCGGTTTACAGCAGGGGAGCGCTCAGCAATCCCGACAAGTACACCTTCTTCCTCGGCTCGACGGATTACCGCAGCGTGCAGATAGACAGCACCGCCGCCGACCAGCCGAGCATACTGATAATCGGCTCGGATTACGCCAACTGCTTCGTGCCGTTTTTAGCGCCCAACTATTCAAAGATCACGCTGATAAATCCCGCCGAGATGGGAGATAAAAAGCTCAGCGATATAGTCACCCCCGAGGACTACGACATGACCCTCTTCCTCTTCGACACCGAGACCTTCTGCGAGGGGTTCGAGCTTTGACAATATACGAAAAAAAGACAGAGCTTTTAAGGGCTCTGTCTTTTTGGTTGTTAACTGACGATTAGTACTTGCTTATGCCTTTTACATAATTTGCGATAAGCTTGACGTCTTTTTCATCAACCACACCATCGCAATTGCAATCTGCTCTGTAATACCAGCCTTCATGGTTATATATATTTGTCTTACCGGCTACGAAGGATGCTACTAAAGAAATGTCTGTAACGTTGATTTCCCAATCGCCGTTGACATCTCCGCGTATATACGTTCTGGTACCTATTGTCATTCCCTGATATCTGATAGGATAATAACCTACTTCTCCTGTTCTGTCAATAGAGTTTGCACTCGCAGAAACAGCGCAGGAAAATGCCATTGCTGTCGCCAGAACGGCTGAAACTAATCTTTTTGCCTTCATTGTTTTTGTTCTCCTATTTTTGTTATTATTTCTTTTGGCCTTTAACGTAAGCAGCGATATTTTCTAAATCCGTGATATTTCTCTTTCCATCGAGGTTGGTGTCAGCTGCATAGAATCCGTAGTCACCGGGCAGACATTTTTTTCCATTGAGATAAGCTGCAAGAACAGTGACGTCTGTAACGTTTATTTTACCATCGCGGTTGGTGTCTCCGACTAAGTATGGTTTTGTCGCAATTATAAGCCCGTTTTGATGGTAGATATTGTAAGAAAGCCATTCTCCAACTCTGCTGTCGTTTGCACTCGCAGAAACAGCGCAGGAAAATGCCATTGCGGTCGCCAGAACGGCTGAAACTAATCTTTTTGCTTTCATTGTTTTGTTCTCCTTTATGTCTTTACTTCTTTATGCCTTTAACGTAAGCGGCGACACGGGATACATCTCTTGCGTTGATTATTCCGTTCTTGTCTGTATCGGCAGCAGCGCGCTCGAGAAAATCTGTAATAGGCTTTATACCTTTCACATGAGCTGCGATCTTTGAAACATCTGTAACATTGATCGTTCCATCACAATTCGCATCTCCGTTTATGTATGAATAGCAGCCGTGCATTATTTCTCCGACTTCGGGTTCATATTCTCCGTACTTGTGGCCATTACCGTTTGCACTCGCAGAAACAGCGCAGGAAAACGCCATTGCGGTCGCCAGAACGGCTGAAACTAATCTTTTTGCTTTCATTGTTTTTGTTCTCCTTTACGTTTAACGAAGCGTTGCTGCTTCGTTCTGTATTTTTGAAGCCGCTGTCGCTTTTACTTCTTATTTAGCTAAATCCGAAGCTTAACGAACATTTGATCGTGCTTCGGTTATCATTATACAACAAACATCCGTTCTTGTCAATGTAATATTTTTTAAATATATATTAAGTATTTGCTACAAACTTGCATTTTGCCTGTCGGCTGCAAAACTTAACAATATATTAAACCGCTTGCAAAAGATGGGCAATTGTGGTATAATCTATATGTATGCAAGGGCGTGAGAGCCCGTTTGAGAAAGGATTGATATTATGCGCGCTGTAATAACTGTTATAGGTAAGGACGCTGTCGGTATACTCGCAAAGGTGAGCACCGTATGCGCAGGATATAATGCTAATGTTATAGAGGTCACTCAGTCTGTTATCGAAGACCTCTTCGCTATGATAATGCTGGTGGATATCTCGAAGATAAACGTTGACTTTGCCGATATGGCTGATGCGCTCTCAAAGAAGGGCGACGAGGAATGGGGTCTGAAGGTGCTCGTTATGCACGAGGATATCTTCAACTGTATGCACCACATCTGAGCTAAGAGAGAGGGAAAGTATAAATGATAAATCAGTATGATATACTTGAAACTATAAGAATGATACAGGACGAGTGCCTTGATATCCGCACGATAACTATGGGTATCTCGCTGCTCGATTGTATCGACACCGATATCGACAAGGCTTGCAAAAAGGTCTATGACAAGATCACCTACAAGGCAAGGGATCTTGTAAAGGTCGGCGAGCAGATCGAAAAGGAGCTCGGTATCCCGATAATCAACAAGCGTATATCCGTAACTCCCATCGCTATGATCTCCGCTGCCTGCAAGTGTTCGCCCGTGCCCTTTGCAAAGGCTATGGACGAGGCTGCAAAGGCTGTCGGCGTAAACCTCATCGGCGGCTACTCCGCGCTGGTGCAGAAGGGCTTCTCTGCGGGCGATAAAGAGCTTATCGAGTCTATCCCCGAAGCACTCGCCTGCACCGAGAGAGTATGCTCCTCCGTCAACATCGGCTCTACAAAGACGGGTATCAACCTCGATGCCTGCAAGATCATGGGACGCATAGTCAAGGAGGCGGCAGAAGCTACCGTTGATTCAGCTTGCTTCGGCGCGGCAAAGCTCGTTGTGTTCTGCAACGCAGTTGACGACAACCCCTTTATGGCGGGCGCATTCCACGGCGTGGGCGAGCCCGACTGCATGATAAACGTTGGCGTGTCGGGACCCGGTGTTGTACGCGCGGCTCTCCGCAAGTACCCCGATGCCGATATCACAAAGATCGCCGACGTTATAAAGACTATATCCTACAAGATCACCCGCGTGGGTCAGCTTGTGGGCATGATGGCTTCAAAGAGACTGGGCGTTGAGTTCGGTATCGTCGATCTTTCACTCGCACCTACTCCCGCTGTGGGCGACTCCGTTGCACATATCCTCGAGGAGATAGGTCTTGAGCGCTGCGGTACTCACGGCACTACCGCCTGCCTCGCACTCCTCAATGACGCTGTCAAGAAAGGCGGCGTTATGGCTTGCTCCCGCATAGGCGGACTTTCGGGCGCGTTCATACCCGTTTCCGAGGACGCAGGCATGATAGATGCCGCAGAGTCGGGCGTGCTCTCGATCGAAAAGCTTGAGGCTATGACCGCCGTTTGCTCGGTAGGTCTTGATATGATAGTAGTCCCCGGTGACACCGAGCCCGATACCATCGCGGCAATAATCGCCGACGAAGCGGCTATCGGTATGGTCAACACCAAGACTACCGCTGTCCGCGTTATCCCCGCTATCGGAATGAAGGAGGGAGATTCCCTCGACTGGGGCGGTCTATTCGGAAAAGGCCCCGTTATGCCGCTGCACAGAGAATCTGCTTCCAAGTTTATAAACAGAGGCGGACAGATACCCGCGCCGCTGCACAGCCTGAAAAACTAACACACCACCGAGTTGTTGGGGACGCTGTCCCCAAACCCCTGTCGGGGGACCCTTTTTCAAAAGGGTTCCTCTGGCGGGAGTTTGAGGGCAGAGCCCTCATGTGCAGCGAAGCTGCAATCGTCCGACCAAAGCCAAATAAGCTAGAACCCCACCAATGCCGTTTTTAAATTTCCCGATGATGAGCGCAAGCGAATCGAGGGAAATATTCAAATTCGCCCGCAGGGCGAACCACCCGTCGCACCCGCTGATAATTACAAGCACATACCCCTCAGCCGACCACCCGTCGGCTGATTTTTTAAGGAGACTTTCCATGCTGATAGACCTGCACACACATACCGACTTCTCCCCCGACGCCAAGTCCTCGCCCGAGGAAATGTGCGCCCGCGCGGCGGAACTTGGTCTGACGAGATTTGCCGTTACCGACCACTGCGACTGCAACTACTGGCTTCCCGCCGCCGAGAAGTTCCCCGACGGCATACCCGAGGGCTTCAAGGACGAGGAGATGTGCGGGGCGCGGGACTATGCGACAGCAAGCATAAAGCGCACAGCGGAGCTGAAAGAGCGTTATCCGTTCCTGCTTTGCGGTATAGAGCTGGGTCAGCCGCTGCAAGCGCCCGAAGCGGCAGCACAGATACTTTCGATGCCCGAGCTTGACCTGGTCATCGGCTCGCACCACATGAACGCGGGCTGCGCGGATTTCTACTGGCTCGACTACCGCAGCATGGATATCTCCGAGATACACCGCCTGCTGGAGCGCAGCTTTGAGGAGATATACGATATGTGCCGCCGCGCCGACTTCGACACACTGGGGCATCTGACCTACCCGCTTCGCTACATCGTCGGCGACTGCGGTATCGAGGTCGATATGTCACGCTTCGGCGATATCATACGCGAGATCTTCCGCACCCTTGCCGAGCGCGGCAGGGGTATCGAGATCAACACCTCGGGGCTGCGGCAGAAGTACGGCAGGACGCTGCCCGACCGCGAGTATGTGAAGCTTTTCAAGGACTGCGGCGGAGAGATACTCACCATCGGTTCCGATGCCCACTGTGCCGCCGACCTTGCGGCAGGCATACCGCAGGGAATTGACCTCGCGCGGGAGTGCGGGTTCAGGTACGTTGCTTACTTCGAGAAGCGGCGTGCGGAGTTTATTAAGATATGACAAAAGCCCCGACGGATCGGGGCTTTTGTGTATCACTGCGGCTTTCTCGCATTTGCGAGCATAAGCTTTATTCTGTTCTCCTGATTGACCTTAGTAGCACCGGGGTCGTAGTCTATCGCTACGATGTTGGCATCGGGATAGGCTTCCTTTATGCGGCGGCTCATGCCCTTTGCGACTATGTGGTTTGGCAGGCAGCCGAACGGCTGGGTGCAGATTATGTTTTCGGTGCCGCTTTCGGCAAGCGCCGCCATCTCTGCGGTTATGAGCCAGCCCTCGCCCATCTTGACGCCCTGATTCATGTACTTGTCGGCAGCTTTGCGAAGCTCCTCAAAGTCGTGGGGCGGGAAGAACTCTCCGTGCTCGTTTATCACCTTTATCTGCTCCTTCTGGAACTTGTACAGCACGTCGTAGCCGATGCGGTAAGCGTGGGTGCGGGCTGTGACCTTGTCGTAAAGACGTGCATCGTTTACAAGATCGCTCGCGCAGTAAAGCACGAAGTCAAGCAGACCGGGCACGTTCGGCTCGCAGCCCTCCGACATCAGGAAGCTGTTGAGGTCGTTGTTTGCAAGCGGCGAGTATTTAACGTATATCTCGCCCACGATGCCTACGCGGGGCTTCTTTTCCTTTGTGCGGGGGAGCGCCGCGAAGTCTTTCAGCATCGCGCGGTAGATTTGTTTGGTCTTCATGAACCTTGTCTTGTCCGCCATCAGCTTTCCTATGCGGTGCTGCCAGCGTGCCAGCAGCTCGTCGGTGCTGTTTTGGTTTATCTCATAGGGCTTGCACTGGTTGTAGAGCAGCATGAGCATATCCCCGTACAGCACGCAGTATATCAGCCTTGTGATGATGGGCAGCGACATGGGGAACGCGGGGTTCGGTTCAAGCCCGCTGAAATTCATGGAAATAACGGGCACCTGCGGGAACTCTGTCGCTATCGCCTTGCGGATAAGGTATATGTAATTTGAAGCACGGCAGCCGCCGCCCGTCTGGGATATCAGCAGAGCCACCTTGTTTACGTCATAGCGCCCCGATTTGAGGGCTTCCATAAACTGCCCGATGACCAGCAGCGCGGGGTAGCAGGTGTCGTTGTGGGTGTTTTTCAGACCCTCGTCTATCACCACGCGGGAACGGTTGGTGAGCAGCTCCATCTTGTAGCCGAAGTGCTCATAGGCTTTTATTATCAGATTGAAATGTATCGGCAGCATATCGGGCACGAGTATGGTGTAGTCCTTCTTCATGTCCTCTGTAAAGGTCGTCCGCGCTACTCTGTCGGAAAGCTCCTTTGTTTTTTTGTTTGCCATTTAAGGACAGGCTCCTTTCATTGCTTTTGTTTCTTTTTTTTCAGTATTTTTTCAACTATGAAGGTGATGAGGTATATCGCCTGGTAAAGAGGGATGAACCAGTACCGCACTGCCGTATAAATGAAGCACATATCGAGCGCTTCGTTAAAAGCCTCAAACCCGTAGACCATCTCGCCGTCACTGAGTGAACGTATCATCCAACCTGAGTCGACCCCGTGATAACAGAGGTATATCCCGTAAACTATCCACGCAAGATAGTAACAGAGCGATATGCAGAAAATAATGGTCATGGCAATGGGCATAGTTCTTTTCATATCAGCGTCGATCCCCCTTTTTTGGTATGAAGCTCAGTGCAGCTTTAAAAGCTGTGCGTCCTTTTCCTCGAGCGCCGCCGCAAGCGATCGCAGGCGTATCTTCGCAGCGCCGAGATTCGTGATCTCATCTATCTTCAGCTGGGTGTAGAGCTTACCCTGTTCTTCGAGTATAGCTCTTACCTCGTCGGTGGTGACGGCGTCGATGCCGCAGCCGAAGGATACCAGCTGTACCAGCTGCATATCATCGTTCTCACAGACATACTTCGCCGCCCTGTAAAGCCTTGCGTGGTAGGTCCACTGGTTGAGCACGTCGGTGGCGGGGGCGTCAACAAGCTCTGCAATGCTGTCTTCCGTGATCACCGCAAACCCGAGCGAAGCTATAAGCTTGTGTATGCCGTGGTTTATCTCCTTGTCAACGTGATAGGGTCTTCCCGCGAGAACGATTATCTTCTGACCCTTCTCTCTCGCCTGCGCGATTATCTCCAGAGCCTTTTCGCGGTTGCGCTTTTTGAATCTTACCTGCTCGGAGTATGCCTGATTGAGCGCCGCCATGACCTGCTTTTCGGTTATGCTGTATCTTTCCAGCGCCTTCGAGAGATTCTTTGCGGTGTTCTTTTTGAAGTTTATGTCAAGGTACGGCGCGATGAAGTTGTCATCGTTCAGTTCGGGTATGTTCGCCTTTAACAGCTCGGGGTAGTAGGCGACAACGGGACAGTTGTAATGGTTGTCCGACTGCCCCTCGTCGATGTTGTAGCTCATGCAGGGGTAGAATATGAAGTCCACACCCATATCGAGCAGCTCGGCGATATGTCCGTGCGCCAGCTTTGCGGGGTAGCATACCGTGTCTGAGGGTATCGTCTGCTGACCCTTGTAATAGGTATCTCTGGTCGATTCGGGCGAGAGCATCACCTCAAACCCAAGCTCTGTGAACAGCTTGTGGAAGAAAGGCAGCATATCGTAATAGCTGAGGCACATGGGGAAGCCGACCTTTGCGATGGGCGCACGGGGCTTCACATTGCCGTATCCATAAAGCTCGTTCAGCTTGTATTCATACATATTCTCGGTCTTGTTCTCAAGCTTTATGCCCGCGCCCTTTTCGCAGCGGTTGCCCGATACATAGCGCCTGCCGTCGTTGAAGCGGATGATAGTCAGGTTGCAGTGTGCGGTGCAGCCCTTGCACTGTGCCTGCATGGAGTTATAGGCAAACGCCTGAAGCTCATCGAGTTTCAGTATGCCCGAAGTGCCCTCGCTGTCCTGTGTCTTTTCCTTTGCGAACAGCGCACAGCCGAATGCGCCCATAAGCCCTGCTATGGCGGGACGGATAACGTTCCTGCCAAGCTCCTGCTCAAAGGAGCGCAGCACCGCGTCGTTAAGGAATGTGCCGCCCTGAACGACTATCTTTTCGCCAAGCTCGTCGATGGATTTCGCACGTATTACCTTGTATACCGCGTTCTTTATGATAGAGGAGGAAAGTCCCGCCGAGATGTCCTCGACCGAAGCACCGTCCTTCTGCGCCTGCTTGACCGAGCTGTTCATGAACACCGTGCAGCGTGAGCCCAGCTCGACAGGCTTCTTTGCAAAAAGTCCGATGTTTGCAAAATCCGCTATCTCATAGCCCATAGCCTGCGCGAAGGTCTGTATGAAGGAGCCGCAGCCGGAAGAACAGGCTTCGTTGAGCATTATGCTGTCGATGGCGTGGTTCTTTATCTTGAAACACTTGATATCCTGACCGCCGATGTCGATGATGAAATCAACGTCGGGGCAGAAGAATTCCGCCGCCTTGTAGTGCGCGACAGTCTCGACTATGCCGTAGTCAACGCCGAGTCCCGAGCGTATCAGTTCCTCGCCGTAGCCCGTTACCGCCGAAGCGCGTATGTTGAGCTTCGGGTTGGCGATGGTGTATATCTCCTCGAGCTTGTGCGCGATGATGTCAAGCGGCTGACCCTTTGAAGAACAGTAGTGCTGATAGAGCAGCCTGCCATCGGGTGTTATGAGCACCAGCTTGGTGGTCGTCGAGCCCGCGTCGATGCCTAAATATGCGTCGCCCTCGTAGGTCTTTATGTCTTCGTATTTAAGGTCGGATTCCTTGTGGCGGTGGATAAATTCCTCGTATTCCCTGCGGTCGTTGAAAAGCCTTCTGCCGACTACTATGTTATCGTTCGTTTCGGCATTGATTATCTTTTCGAGGGTGTCGTCGATAGCCTCGGGACGCGCCGACTCGGATGCCTGCAAAGCACAGCCGTAAGCCATAAAGCAGGGTGCGAGCTCGGGGAAGTTCGCGTGATCTTCATCAAGCCCGAGCGTTTCCGTGAAAGCCTTGCGAAGACCCTTCAGGAATGAAAGCGGACCGCCGAGGAAAAGCACGTTGCCCTCGATGCGTCTGCCCTGCGCCAGACCCGATACCGTCTGATCGACAACAGCCTGAAAGATAGAAGCCGCAATGTCCTCTTTCTTGGCACCCTGATTGAGCAGCGGCTGGATATCGCTCTTTGCGAAAACGCCGCAGCGCGAAGCTATCGGATAGAGCCTTTCGGCTTTAAGGGACATTTCATCGAGGGTGTCCGCCGTTACGCCGAGGAGCTGCGCCATCTGGTCGATGAAAGCGCCCGTGCCGCCCGCGCAGGAGCCGTTCATTCTCTGCTCAACGCCGCCTGTCAGGAATATGATCTTAGCATCTTCGCCGCCAAGCTCGACCACGACATCGGTGTCGGGGTAGCTTTTGTTCACGGCGATGAATGCCGAGTATACCTCCTGCACGAAGTCGATATTCGCCGCCTGAGCGATACCGAGTCCCGCCGAGCCTGTGATAGCCGTCCTGAACATACAGCCCGAGTATTCTTTCTTTATTATCTGAAGCTGTTCGGCGACAGTCTCGCGCACCTTTGAAAAATGGCGCTCGTACTTTGTATAGATGATCTCGCCGTCCTTTATTATTACAGTCTTGACGGTGGTGGAACCAACGTCGATACCGAGAGAATAGATCTCGCTCATATCATTTCCTTCTTTCCTTACGAACATTTGTTCGCATAATACCGCATAACAACAATTTCTCAGTATATTCTACTTTATTATACCACAAAAATCGACATTTGAAAAGGGGTTACAGACCATTTTTTCTTACTCACTTTCCGCTCTTTGTCCTTTTTTCCCATCAAGCGTATCTACCACCACCAGCCGAACACGAGTGAGCTAGTCGAAGCAGGAAACTTACAAGTCACATCAAATGACATTCAACGCTCCATATCAATCAAACCCAAAGCCCACAAACAACCCCAGTACGAACACGGGTGAGCTGTTCGAGGCAAAAGGGGTAAGGAAGTGGGGGGAGGCGAGGGGGGCAGAAACCTAGGGGGAAAGTCCTCGAACGCGGCGATAGCCTCCCCGTCCTGTCCCCCTTGGTGTCTGTCCCCCTCGCAATCAAG
>JAILFN010000099.1 GCA_024697545.1 Ruminococcus sp. | reverse complement strand
CAGTGATCGATAATCTGATCCTGATTGCCGGTCATTTGACAGATCACGCCAGGAGATTACGAATGTCACTCGGGCACTGTAATGGTTGGATCTGTACCTTTCTCAGGGTCGCTGATTCTTTTTGAGTTTTGCGGAATCAGGATTATTTTATAGTACATATATGAAATCTATTTATACCAATAAAAGGGTACAGATGTACTGCACCCTTCTATTAACAGATACATTTTGAACTACGCCCTCTTGGTACACGGTCTGCCACATGGAGAGCCACCGCCACATACTGCCTTGTTACCTTTAACGAGCTTTAAAACAACAGGCTTAGTATATTTCATATAGCAAATCCTCCTTTCAAAAAAGTAACGTATTATTTAATTCACATTTTTTTATATTATAACATTTTTAGCACTTAATGTCAAGTCCGCACTTTATTTCCAAAGCAAAAATGTATATTTTCAACAAATTACATTTTATGTTTTTGACAATTAATACAGCCTGACTGAAATCACTCTCATCTTTAGACTGATTTCTGTCATCTAGTAAAGTAAATCCCATTTACAAAGAATTGAACTGCACACCATAGTAAATGATACTCACTTTTAATGTTCATAAACAATATCTTTTCTATTGATAGGGGGTTGAATTAAGTTGATTGATGTGGTATAATGTAGAACAAGGAGTGAAGTTCATATGAAAGAAGTATTCAAACTGATTTTCACCAGTCTGTTGGCAGATAATTTTTATTTTTCATTTTTTATCGTTATCACAATAATAGCTTTTGTGGCAATGGACAGATTTAATAAGGACTTACGAAGAGAACTAAATAAGCACCATTTCAAACCAGATGCTGCAAAAAAAGACAAAGCGTACTTAAGCTATTGCAATTCTGTAGTAACAACCCTTATTACTATTTTCCCTTTACTCGGAATGCTTGGCACAGTTACATCACTGATTTTGGTTGGACAAACAACCTCAATAGAGATTGATAACGTTAAAAGCAGCTTTTTCACCGCCTTAACATCAACTGCATTAGGCATAATATTTGCAATTATTTTCAAGCTCATTTACGCAATCAATCAACCCAAAATAGAAGAAAACCTCGAAGAACTAGAAGAACGGTTAGCAGAAAAACATGAGGTTGAATATGAAGAATAAGGATATAATTCTTGACTTCACTTCTCTGCTTGATGTAACGCTTATTATCATTTTCTTTTTCATAATGTTTGGCAACATTGATACTGATAGTAAAGCAAAGCAGGCTATAGAGGAAGCTGAAACTGTAAAGGCGGAGGCTGAGATAACAAAGCAACAGGCGGAGCAGATGCTTGCAGATGCAGAGCAGCTCACAGATAAGCAGCTTCATGTACTCAGGCTGTACTTGAATACTGACATTAACAGCTGGTCTCTGGACATCCTGACATCAAATAATGCTCAGTGGAACGATACCTTTGAAGGCAGCGACGTGACTTATAAGATCCATTATCAAGACGACACGCAGCTAGAGCAAGAAATTAGAAACTACTTTGAGAGCAAAGGATTCACCGAGGATTCCATAATACTCTGCGAACTGATTTCCGATGATTCCCTCAGCGGTACAAATACAGCCCACAGATCTCTGGACAGAGTGCTGGGCGAGATCAGAAAAACGTATAGTACATTCTATATTTCAAAAACAGATATGTCAGATTATAAGGAGGACGATTCAAATGAATAAAAAAGGATCTGCAGGTATAGTTATTATAATTATACTCCTTATCATAGGGGCGATAGTCTTTGTGTTGCTCAATTTCCTAAAAGGCGGTTTAGGTGGTTTGTTAGGCAAAGGCAGCAACAACAAGACAGAAAAGCCTGCTGCCGAGGCTATGGCTCCCGCCGAGACCAACGAAACAGAATACATAGAAGTGACCGTCGATGTAAATGACTATATCCTCGACGACGAGACCGTCACCATAGATGATATTATCGCTAAGAAAGGCGACGATGTTGCCGTCAGAGTCATAGACAAGAACGCCTCGAAGAATGCGTATGATGCATTGATCGCAGAGCTTGATAAGAATGAGATAAGTTATATAGAAGCTGTTTCAGACGAAGACAGTGCTGCTTGATTTATATGACGCAACCGCTCTACTTAAAATAGAACGGTTGCTTTTTTTCGCTATGTCAAATAATACGGTGATACATTATTTGATATGTAACCTCAAAAATAATAAACAAACATTACTATCATCTTTTGTGTAATTCCACAATCTTTCCTCCAAACCCTTGACTCTCGCCTTAACTCCATGCTTTACAATAAGTATAATGAAAAACGAGGAGGTGAATGTATCACAACGTATGTAGCCAGTAGATAATTGAAGAAACAGAGCAGGTACTTCATGAGAACATCAAAAAGCATCATTGTTTTCACAGAAGTACAGAAACACCGCCATCGACCCAAAAGGAGGAATTATTATGACAGCAAATGAAATTGACATTTTTATCGAGGAAATGGATCATATGGGTGACCACTGGGAAAAGGATCAGGTCGAGAACGTCTATGGAGACAGAAGTCTTGAAGATGCACTTGACGATAGAAAGAGCAGTATAGCAGCTTACAACCAAATAATTGCTACCATTATTTCCAACAATTAACCTAATAATACTGCACAAAGCATACTGCCTCGCTTTGTGCAGTACTCCGTTTTTATTTAAAAACCCTTGACTCTCGCCCCAACTCCATGTTTTATAATAAGATATAGAAAAACGAAAGGAGCGGTCGTTATGGATAACGAGAAAAAGCTGATGAAGATCGGTGAGCTGGCAAAGCTGACAAATGTGACTATCGACACGCTGAGATACTACGACAAGATCGGACTGCTTGTGCCTGTCGGTCGCAGGGAAAGCAAATACCGCCTGTATGATATGAGTGCGGTGGACAAGCTGTCAAAGATAAAGTTCTATCAGCAGCTCGGTTACAAGCTGTATGAGATAAAAGCGCACCTTGACAGCAATGACATGGCGGAGTGTGCGGATGAGAAAATACAGTCCATCGACGCTGAGATACGCAGGCTGGAAAACCGCAAGCGCATCAACGAGCTGCTCAGCTTATACGGAGATTCTCTTTTGGATATTGATATTCTGAAGGGCGGCGAGCTGACTCCCGATGAGTTCTTTGAACTAACGGAAAAGGCGGATGAAAAGTATAAAGACCTTGATCAAAAGCTGGGGGACAAATACACAGAACTGCTGGATCAAATGCTTGAGCGTGTCTCGGAAGTGACGAAAAATTATACTTCTTTCAAAGATCTATACTCTTCATATGACAAAGTTTACAGCAAAGTAAATGATGCAGTTGAAGATTTCTACGAATCACTTTGCGAGCTTCTGGGTGACGATCCCGACGATGTGAAGTCCTGCTCTTTCTCAATATTTTTCTGGCTGTATCTTGGCTACAGCGGCAACGGCGTGATCGCACAGGGGTGCGACAAAAGATACGGAAAGCTGACTACGCTCTGGGTAGCTGAGGCTATGTTTATAACTATTGATACAATGACAGACGATGTACTAACAGAAAGCGATAAATGATAATTCAAGAGCCTTCGGAAACGAGGGCTCTTTATTATGCAGGTGATAGCTTTGGTATCCAAAATCTACAAATCAAAGCATCTTCAATTGTTGATTATCACAATCTTTCAGCCAAACCCTTGACTCTCGCCTTGACTCCAGGCTGTATAATGAGATCAAGCTAAAGGCCGTGACCGAAAGGAGCAGCATATGACAGATCAGGAATTTATGATGAAGTTCTACGGGGATATCATTGAGGAACTGAGATCTTTGACAGGAGTGGTCAACTGGACTAAAAGCATGAAAACCGGAAATAAAGAGCTCACACCGAAACAGCAGGAGCTGGTGGATAACTTGACGAAAAAAACACTTGAACAGCTGGAGAAGCTAAGAGCCAAACTTCATAAACGTGACGAAGACATAAAAAAGTATATGGCGAAACAACTTGAGATTTTAGAAAAAATCAACGGACTGAACGACGAATTCGATGATGTATATGACGAGGGCGCATAAACGCTCAGATGAAAGGGGTGGATCGAATGAAAGGTTATGGAAAGAAAAAATCGAGCGGATGTCTGGTGGCACTGATCGTTCCGGTAGCAGTGGTCGTGGCATTTGTAACGGCGGTCAAGATAAGCAACAGCGGAAGCAAACCGGAGGCGAGCGAACCCACCGCCTCCCTTGCGGTAAGCGAGCAGACATTCACTATGAAGCCCGAAGGATCTGCGGCTGCGACTACGGGAAAAGAAACCACAACTACAACGCAGAAAGCCGAGACCGAGCAGACCACGACGACCACAAAAACCGAGACTACCACCACAGCCCCCGAAGAGGAACCGGTCGAGGAAACCTATGAATCCAACAGCTATTATGACATCGTTGATCAGGGTTTGTTCAAGGATTTCGTCGGGTATATCCATATCATCCAGAAGGTGCAGGCGAAAAAAGACGGCACGGTGGAGGGTACGGTGATCGCATATTCCCCCGAGGGCAGCGTTATCGACAAGTCGGAGGACACGATATACCTTTGCGAGGGGGAGTACAACTATTTCGAGTACACATTCAATACCGATCTGACCGATGCGGTGTTCAGCACGTCGGTGAAAACGAAGGATTCCATCACCCACGACGGTGACAAGGACGCTGTCGAGATGACAGATTACAGCGTCTCGCCACAGATAATCGGTGCAACGGTGTATGTCACCTTCAAGCAGGTTGGCGAGATCGGTGCATTTTCGGAGTACAAGCTGCTGTTTTACAAGGGGGACAAGATAGTAAACACCAACAGCGGACATTTTTCGGTGTACGCATCAAATCTCACCGGACTGGGCAGCACTGATGTTGCGGAGATCATGGTGACGGAGTCGGATTTTGATCGGGTGGAGTTTATTTATGAGAAATAATGCGGCGAGTTAGAACAATAAGGAACAACGAAAGAGGCATTCGACCATTATGACCGAATGCCTTTTTCTCAGTAATAGACAATAAATCCGAACACCCTCTCGTTTACAAAGGTGTTCGGATTATGCTTGATTGGCTCCCCCTGTTGGACTCGAACCAACGACCTTGCGGTTAACAGCCGCATGCTCTAACGGTGTCGGAAGTTTACAACGCAGTTTTGCTTTAAAAATTTGGTCAGCCTATTTGCTGACCTTTTATACTTTTACGGTACTCACCGTATTGACGGTATTCCAGTTATCGCAGAACTGCTGATAAGTCATGTTAAGCAGTATGC
>JAILFN010000054.1 GCA_024697545.1 Ruminococcus sp. | reverse complement strand
ACTGCGAGGGGATAGGAACCACAAGGGGACAGGAGGGGGTGGCTATCGCCGTAGTCGAGGACTTTCCCCTTAAGGTTCCTACCCCCTCGCGCTCCCCCATCTCCTTATCCTCTTTGCCTCGACTAACTCACTCGTGTTCGTACTGGGGTTGATGGTGAGCTTTAGAGGCGATGGCTATGGTGCGTTGAATGTTTGATTGATATGACTGTTAGTTTTCAGCCTTGAAACGCTTACTCAATCGCTCGTGTTCGGGGTGGGGGAGATGGTGGGCTTTCGGACATAATAAAAACCGACGATACTATTTTTGCGGTATCGTCGGTTTATTATTATAGCTTGAATTTTCGGAAGACAAGGCTTGCGGCAGGTCCGGCAGGTACCAGACTTGTGCCCGAACTACTCAACGTTTTCTTCCTCCTCTGCCTTGATAAGCGCGATGGCGGCTTTTACCTCGTCGAAGGAGTAGCCCTGCCTTACCACGGCGGCTGTCAGCTTCTGCATCATGGCGCGGTCGTCGGGCTCCCAGTATTTTGCATAGCGGCGCTCGATAAGCTCCTTTGCCCGAAGCTCCCCGCCCTCGGCATACTGCTCCAGTGCTTCTTCGATAACGCTTTTCGGCAGACCTCTCTGCCGCATCTGCATTCGCGCTCGGTAAAGACCGTAATGCCTGACTTCGATAAGCTGCCGCGCAAAGTTCTCCGCAAAGCGCTCGTCGTCGATCAGCCCCTTGTCGGAAAGCTCGTCCGCCACACCGTAGGCTATCTCCTCATCGTACTTTCTCAGCAGCTTCGTGACTATCTCGGCATAGCAGTGGTCGCGGTAGTCAAGCAGATATAAAGCCCGCTCGCGGGCGCGTTTGTATAATGCGTCATCTCTGTCCATAGTGACCGTCCCTGTATGCTGATGACCTCAGCGGTACCCGTCGGCATCGCTGAGGTCTTTGTATTTGTGAGCGGCTTACCCTTTATCAGTTCCCCAGCGTGGAGATGTCCACGGGTGCGAATTCCTCAAAGTTTTCCTCAGCGGAGATCTCTTCAGCCGAAAGCTCCTTGGCTGCTTTCTTCTTTGCAGCGGCAGCCTCGGCTTTTTCTTCAAGCTTTGACTTGCTGCCCTCGGAACCGCCTGTCGGCTTTGCGGCGGCGGCAGCCTTTTTCTTCGCGAGCTCCGCTTCTTCCTCCGCCTTCTTCTCGGCGATCTTCTGCTTTATCTGCTCTTCAAACTCCGCCATGATATCGGGGTGGGTGGCAAGGAATTCCTTTGCGTTGTCTCTGCCCTGACCCAGCTTCATGTCATTATAGCTGAACCACGCGCCGCCCTTCTTGGCGATGCCCAGGTCTACCGCAAGATCCAGCACCTCGCCCGTGCGGGATATGCCCTTGCCGTACATGATATCGAACTCGCACTCCTTGAAAGGCGGTGCCACCTTGTTCTTTACTATCTTCACGCGGGTGCGGTTGCCTATCATCTCGCTTCCGTCCTTTATGACCTCGCCCTTGCGGACGTCCATTCTCACCGAAGCGTAGAATTTAAGCGCTCTGCCGCCGGGGGTAGTCTCGGGGTTGCCGTAGATCACGCCTATCTTTTCGCGTATCTGGTTTATGAATATGCAGGCGCAGTTGGACTTTGCCAGCACTGAAGTCAGCTTTCTCATAGCCTGAGACATAAGTCTTGCGAGCTGTCCCACATGGGTGTCGCCCATGTCGCCGTCTATCTCCGCCTTTGTTACCATCGCCGCTACCGAGTCTACAACGATGCAGTCGATAGCGCCCGATCTTGCAAGCGCTTCCGCGATCTCAAGAGCCTGCTCGCCGCTGTCGGGCTGAGATACGATAAGGTTGTCGATATCAACGCCGAGATTGCGTGCATATATCGGGTCGAGGGCGTGCTCAACGTCGATGAATGCGACCTCGCCGCCGAGCTTCTGGGTCTCGGCGATGCAGTGGAGCGCAACGGTCGTCTTGCCCGAAGATTCGGGACCGTAAAGCTCGATGATTCGTCCTCTCGGGATACCGCCGATACCGAGCGCCATATCGAGGGTCATGGAGCCTGTCGGTATAGCTTCGATGTCAAGCTTCTGCTCCGCACCGAGCTTCATGACAGCGCCCTTGCCGAACTTTTTCTCAATGTATTCCAGCGCAGTTTCAAGCGCCTTCTTTTTCTCCTCAGCGTCGGTTATATTGGTAACAGGCTTAGCCTCGGATTTTTTCTTCTTGTCGATTGCCATAGCGATCTTCCTTTCTCAGCTCACTTCAAAGAGCCTTGCTGCCCTTTGTTCTGTATATATCATAACATATCAGATGTTCAGAATTTTCACAGCTGAACGGCTGCCCGCAAAAAACACGCAGCGCTTTCATCTTTTCTCCAGCTCATCATAAAGATTCACATTGCGGCTCTCGATATTTCTGCCCATGACTGCGCGGTTTATCCCTGCCATGTCGCGGCGCACGCGAACGTCCTTCAGCCCCGCCTGTATCATTATCTCCATGACTTCTTCTTCCTGACCCGCGCCTATCTCAAAGAGCATGACTCCGTCGGGTGTAAGCCTGTCCGCCCATATCCGCACGATGCCGCGGTAGAAATCGAATCCGTCCTCTCCGCCGTCAAGGGCAGTCGCGGGCTCAAAGGTAACTTCCTTTTGCAGACACTTCATGTCCTCGGCGTTGATGTAAGGCGGATTGCAGGCGATGAGATCTGCCTTCGGCAGGCTCTCTGCCGTTGCCCTGTCAAGCACATCACCGATGACGGGCTTTGCGCTGCTGCCCAGCTTTTTGATGTTTCGCTTTAAATAATCCGCTGCCATGTCGTATTTTTCAACGCAGTATACCTCGGCGGTATCGAGCTCCTTTTCAAGGGTAATACCTATGCAGCCCGTGCCAGCGCACAGGTCTATCACCGTAAGCCCCGTCCTGTCGCCGCACAGCTTCTTTGCCGCGTCGATGAGCGTTTCGGTGTCGGAACGCGGTATCAGCACGCCCTCGCCCACGTCGAATGTCCTGCCGTAGAAATCCCACTCGCCGATGATGTATTGCAGCGGCTCGTGTGAAAGCCTTCTCGCCAGCAGCAAAGCACAGCTCTTTATCTGCGCGGGGGTGGCTTCCGTCCTGCCTTCTATCCTGCCTCTTGCATTTATGCCGAGGGCACAGCCCGCAAGCTCACGCGCTTCCCAGTGGGCATTTGAAAAGCCCTGCTCCGTCAGCTTTTCGGTCAGGCTCATTATTATGTCATTGTAAGTATAGTTTACCATTTGTCAGCACCGTCCTCGGGGATCACCGCTTTCATGGCGGCGATCGCACATTCTATCTCGTTCACCGTCGGCTCTGAGGTGGTTATCCTCTGTATCCAGAGCCCGGGTGCTGAGACTATCCTTGTAAGGATATTATCATACCTGCCCGCGAGCATTATCACTTCGTAGGCTATGCCCGTAACAACGGGTATCAGAATAAGCTTGAACACCACTCTTAAAAGCTTGTGTTCCCATGTCACCCCGAACACGGTGGTGACGAATATGCTTATGAACAGCACAAGGAATATAAAGCTTGTACCGCACCTCGGGTGGAACCTTGTCTGCTTTGCGACATTCTCGGGGGTAAGCTCAAGCTCTGCCTCATAGCAGGCGATGGTCTTGTGCTCAGCGCCGTGGTACATATATGTCTTTGCGATATCGGGCATCTTTGCCGTCAGCGCCGTGTAGCCTATGAATATCGTTATTTTAAGCAGTCCCTCAATGATGTTCTTGACCAGCGCGGGCAGCTCTCCCGTCAGCTTTTCAATAAGCGACACCAGCAGCACGGGGCAGTAAACGAACAGCACCACCGCGACCAGCACGCCTATCACCATCGAAACGGTGGTCAGCACCGGCATCAGCTTGTCGCCGAACTTGTCAGTCAGCCACTTTTCAAACTTTGTCATTTCCTCTTCGTCGTCATCGGTCATCTGCTTGTCGGCAGACCTTGAAAGGCACTTGTAGCCGTCAACCATAGAGACTACGAAATTGAATATTCCCCTGACGAACGGTGTTTTTCTGAACCAGGGCAGCTTTCCCGCGCCCTTCAGCTCCCATTCGTCTATGTCTATGCTTCCGTCGGGCATTCTGTTCGCCATAGCCATCTTGCCGATACCGCGCATCATAACGCCCTCGATAACAGCCTGCCCGCCGATCCTGGTCTTGAATTTTTCCTTCTTTTCGCTCACTGTACCTTCTCCGTTCTATATGGTTACGATAGTCCCTGCACTTGCTTATGATAAGCCCGCCTGCGTCAGAAAGCCGCGGCGCAGCTCCTTTGCTCTTTTGAAAACACATAATAATTATACCATAAACATTTGAATTTTTCAAGGGCTTGGCTTACTAATTGTAGCATTTTTCTAAAAAAAGAGCCGTCATAACGACAGCTCCTTTCGGAAAGGCATTCGCCCTTATTTTTTAGTCCTCAGAACAACAGCCTTTGACGGCTTGGCAAACAACGCACTCGAATATAGGAAAGGCTGATCCTTGATATCTACTGTTCTCGGGTACCTCTTGTCAGCCACATGACCGTAAGGCATCACGCGG
>JAILFN010000017.1 GCA_024697545.1 Ruminococcus sp. | reverse complement strand
AAAACTTGCAGAACGTTTGCTTTAAGCTTCGTTCTTTTCTTTTTGCTGTCTTTCGTGGGACAGCTTATTTATTATACATCATTTCTTTCAGTTTGTCAATTAACTGTTAGTAAATTAATTTTGAACTGTTTTTGAACGATGCTTTTTGCTGTACTCCTTTTTGGACTCTTGAACTTTTCGTTCCTGTCTTTCGTGAGACAGCTTAATTATTATATCACCGAATGTGGCGTTTGTCAACACCTTTTTTCGAATTTTTTCATCTTTGGTTGTTTGCATAATTTATTTCGTTTTACTTGATCTATTTTCTCATTTTCGTTATTTTTGCTGTTGATTCTTTGTTGATTACTCTTGGGAGATTGTTGGGTGGGGGTGAAAAAGACCTCCGCGGGCTTGCAGAGGTCTTTCCTTTTATTATATATCGTTGTTGTCAGATGGTGAACATTATAGAGTTCAGGATGCTCTCTAAGTACTCCTGTCTGCCCGATGTGAGCGAATCTGTTACCTCGCCTTTTTCGAGTGCATACTTTTCAAGATCTGCCATATTCACCTTGCCGTCGATGATATCCTTGCCGATGCCTGTGCTCCAGCTTGCATATCTGTCGTCAACAAACTTGTCGATGCGTCCGTCCTCGATCATCTTTACTGCTATACGCAGACCCAGTGCAAATGTATCCATGCCTGCGATGTAGCTGTAGAAGATATCCTCGGGAGTATAGCTTCCGCGGCGTGCCTTGGAGTCGAAGTTCAGACCGCCGTTGGTGAAGCCGCCTGCCTTCAGCACTTCATACATACACAGAGCAGCGTCATACACGTTGGTGGGGAACTGGTCGGTGTCCCAGCCGAGGAGCGTGTCGCCCTGGTTGGCGTCGATGGAACCGAAGAAGCCGTTGTCACGCGCTACTCTCAGCTCGTGCTGGAATGTGTGCATGGCAAGTGTCGCGTGGTTAGCCTCAATGTTCATCTTGAAGTCCTTCTCCAGACCATACTTTCTGAGGAAGCCTATAACGGTAGCGGTGTCAAAGTCGTACTGATGCTTGGTAGGCTCCTTGGGCTTGGGCTCGATGTAGAAATCGCCCTTGTAGCCGATGGAACGTGCATACTCGACTGCCATCTTCATAAGGCGTGCCATGTTGTCAAGTTCAAGGCTCATGTTGGTGTTCAGCAGCGTCTCATAGCCTTCTCTGCCGCCCCAGAATACATAGCCGTTTCCGCCCAGCTCAACGGTGGACTCGATAGCCTTCTTGATCTGTGCAGCTGCATATGCGAAAACATCGGCGGAAGGAGATGTGCCTGCGCCGTGCATATATCTCGGATGGTCGAAGCACTTTGCAGTGCCCCAGAGCAGCTTCTTGCCGCTTTCAGCCTGCTTCTTCTTGAGGTAAGCTACTACCTTGTCAAGCTCCGCATTGGTGGTCGCAAGGTCGCCGTACTCGGGGCTGAGGTCGCGATCGTGGTAGCAGTAGTAGTCTATGGAGAGCTTGTCCATGATCTCGAAAGCTGCGTCTACCTTTGCGATAGCTCTGGCTTCGGGATCAGTCTGTCCCCATGTCTTGTCGGCTGTGCCCACACCGAACATATCGGTGCCGTCGCCGCCCATAGTGTGCCACCATGAAAGTGCGAACTTGAGCTGCTCACGCATGGTCTTTCCACCTACTACCTCATCGGGGTTGTAGTATTTGAAAGCCAGCGGGTTCTCGGACTTGGGACCCTCATAGGGGATCTTGGGGATATTGGCAAAGAATTCAGCCATAGTAAAAACCTCCGTTAAAAAAATAATAAAACTATCATATTCCTTAATGGCAGCCTGTCTGCCGCCAATAAGCTCTTACATATATATTGTACACAAAAAATATCCCTTTGTCAATGCCTTTTTATGAACATCTTATTGTTTTTTGAAACTCCGCGCTGCCGATTCGTAGGCTTTCGAGCCAACAAAAAGGCGGCTCCGAATTAGAGCCGCCGTGATATCATGTTTCATTTTTTCGGCTCAGCCGACTGCCTGAGCCCGAGCGTGCGGATGTCCGCGAGCAGTGCGCCTGCCGCAGCAAGGCATTCAAATACCCAAAAGCCGCTTCTCACCCACAGTATATCCGATGGCGAAATGCGTGTCTCGCCGCTCATGATGTACCTGTCTGCCGCGTAAAGGCATAGGAGCATGACCATGTTTCCCCAGAAGCAGAGCCTCAGCGCCACCCTTACGGTACGCCAGAAAGCAAGCCCGCTGCCCTTCAGCGTCAGCAAAACGGACGAAGTCAGAAGTGCAGCAAAGCCGGATGCGAACAGCACCCCCACGAATATGAGCATGACCGACGCGATCTTCAGTATCCCGTCGTCGTTCTTCACCCTTTCGGCGTCTATGGTCCTGCCGTGTTCCTCGGCGAAGTCTTTGAACTGCCCTGCCATGCGGTATACATCTGCGGTGCTGAAGCTGCCGCTGTCGGCTATATAATCTATGCTGTACAGCTTGAAAAGCGGAGTGAGCGCCATGACGAATGCTATCAGCAGCACAGCTATCACAGCCGCTGCATCGGGCGTTTCCTTCATATGCTCAACTGCCCTGTGTACGACTTCAACGGGTGTCAGCGGCGTGCCGCACCTGCTGCAAAAGAACACATCATCGGGCAGCTCCTTCCCGCACTTCTTGCAAAACATTTTGGATCAAGCCTTCTTACTTTCTGATCTGACCGTCGCCGTTTATCAGCCACTTGACGGTGGTAAGCTCTTTCAGACCCATAGGTCCGCGGGTGTGCAGCTTCTGCGTGGATATGCCGATCTCTGCGCCGAGACCGAACTCCTCGCCGTCTGTGAATCGGGTGGAGCAGTTTACATATACCGCTGCCGAATCTACCCTCTTCTGGAACTCCTCAGCCGAGAAAAGGCTCTCGGTGATGATGACCTCGCTGTGACCTGTCGAATACTTTCCGATATGCTCGATAGCCTCACCGAGGCTGTCTACCACCTTTACCGCGATGATGTAATCGCCGAATTCGGTGGCATAGTCCTCTTCCGTAGCGGGAGTAACGTTCTGCTCCCCGAGTATCATAGCGGTCATCTCATCGCCGCGTATCTCTACGTTATGCTCGTCGAGCTTCTTTTTGAGCATCGGCAGGAAATCCTCGGCAACGCTGCGGTGAACAAGGCAGGTCTCGAGTGCGTTGCATACGGAGGGGCGCTGGGTCTTGCCGTTGTCAACGATGCGTACAGCCATACCAAGGTCAGCTGTCGCGTCAACGTAAGCGTGGCAGTTGCCCGTGCCTGTTTCGATAACGGGAACGGTCGCATTCTTTACCACCGCCTGAATGAGCTTTGCGCCGCCGCGGGGTATAAGCACATCTATATAGCCGTTAGCCTGCATCATCTCGAGTGCTATGCCTCTGTCGGTGTCCTCCACTAGCTGTATGATATCCTCGGGAAATCCCGCAAGCTTTACTGCACGGCGCATTATGTCCATAAGGCACTTGTTGGAGTTTATAGCCTCCTTGCCGCCGCGGAGGATAACGGCATTTCCGCTCTTTATGCAGAGCACTGCCGCATCAACGGTAACATTGGGGCGTGCTTCATAGATTATACCGATAACACCGAGGGGCACTCTTACCTTGCGGAGAGTCATGCCGCTGGGCAGCACTCTGCCGCCTATGATCTCGCCCACCGGATCTTCGAGAGCCACCAGCTTCTCACAGGCGGAAGCTATACCCTCGATCCGCTTTTCGTCAAGGCGCAGTCTGTCCTGAAGCGACTCGCTCATGCCTCTTGCCTGACCCGCCTTGATGTCAAGCTCATTGGCAGCGATTATCTCCGCCTTGCTGCGTCTGAGCGCGTGAGCTATCTCAAGCAGAGCCTCGTTCTTCTGCACGCTTGAAGCATTCGCGATCTCGGGACGAGCCGCCTTTGAGCGGGATGCCATTGTCTGAATGTAGTTCATTTTCAAAACTCCTTTCGGGGTAATTTTATTCGTTTGGGTAACTTTCAATGCAGGGCAACAAAGCGGATCCAACCGCGCGAGGTTGGCGAGGTCGGGAAACGCCCCTGCGGGGCTTATTCCGTGAGTTCGCTGCGCGAACGTCACCCGGGGAGGCGAGGAGCCCTTGCGGGAGTTTGAGGGCAGAGCCCTCATTCGCACCGCAGGTGCGACCCTTAAAATCGGCATACAAAAGACAAACTTCCCTAAAGACTCCGCACAAAAGCCCCGCACTATAAAGCGAAAACCCCACCAATGCCGATTTTAAATTTCCCGATGATGAGCGAAGCGAATCAAGGGAAATGACCTGATCGCACCCTGACTTACTTCTTCACGAACTTTGTGCCGACGGGTATGCCGTCGAATATCTTATAGAGGTTCGCGGGCTCTCTGCCGTTTACTATTATCATCTCAACGCCGTTGTCCATAGCGATATCTGCCGCATTGATCTTGGTTATCATGCCGCCCGTGCCGAGCTTTGAGCCCGCGCCGCCCGCAAGAGCACGGATATCCTCGGTGATCTCATTGACCTCGGGGATAAGCTTTGCGTCGTGGAACTCATGAGGGTCTTTATCATAAAGACCGTCTATGTCGGACATTATGACAAGCATATCAGCATTTGCGATGGCAGCGACAGTCGCCGCGAGGGAATCGTTCTCTCCCACTTCAAGCTCCAGCTCGTCTATAGCCACCGTGTCATTTTCATTGACCACGGGGATAACACCCTGCTCTATTACCCTTTCAAGAGCATTCTGCACGTTGCGCCTGCGGTCTTCTATGAGTATATACTTGGTCAGAAGGAACTGCGCCACCGTCAGCGAATACTCGGCGAACTGCTTGTCGTACATATACATCAGCTCGCACTGACCGACAGCCGCGCACGCCTGCTTTGATGGGGTATCCTTAGGCTTCTCGCGAAGTCCGAGCTTTGCCATCCCGAGCCCTATCGCTCCGCTGGATACGATTATGATCTCGTGCCCTGCATTGTGTATATCCGCGATCACCTTGCAGAGCTTTTCTACTCTTCTGATGTTGAGTCTTCCCGTTTTATGTGTCAGCGTTGATGTGCCGAGCTTTACGACAACACGCTTATTATTGTATACCGACATATTCTTTTACTCTTTTCCTTTCAGATTTACCACGTTGCGCGGTGCGCCGTTTATCCATGCGCGGAGGTTCTCCTCCACTTCGCGGAGCAGACGCACTCTTGTCTCGATCGGCGCCCATGCTATGTGCGGTGTTATGCCGCAGTTTTTCACGCCATAAAGCGGGCAGTCCGCACGCATCGGCTCAAGCGTCAGGCAGTCGAGCTTTGCCGCGGCGATAACGCCTTTGTCGAGCGCTTCCGCCAGTGCCGCTTCGTCTATCAGCCCGCCCCTTGCGGTATTCACGAGCAGAGCATCGGGCTTCATGAGCCGAAGTGTCTCCGCATTTATCATCTTTTCGTTGTCGGCGGTCAGCGGGCAGTGCAGGCTGACTATATCCGACCTTCTGAGAAGCTCCTCAAAGCTCACCGTTTCGGTGCCGTCCGTGACCCTTGCGGGGGTGCGGGTGTATGTCAACACATTCATGCCGAAAGCCCGGGCTATCGCACCTACACGGCTGCCGATGTCGCCGTAGCCTACGATACCGATAGTCCTGCCGTAAAGCTCAAATGTCGGCATATAGAAGCGTGAGAAGAGCTTGTAGTCTATCCAGCCGCCGTCGGCGGTATCCTTTTCGTACTCCGCGGCGCGGCTGTAATGATCGAGTATCAGCGCAAAGGTGTGCTGTGCCACGGCGTAGGTCGAATAAGCGGGCACGTTGCAGACTGCCGCTCCCCGCCTGTCGGCGGCTTCAAGATCGACGTTGTTATAGCCTGTCGCGAACAGCCCGACGTATTTAAGGTCGGGACAGGCGGCGAACACATCTTCGGTTATAAGGCACTTGTTGCAGATAACGGCATCGGAGTCCCCTATTACCTCAGCTACCTTTTCATTCGGGGTGTAGCCGAACACGCGGCTTTCGGCAAGCGCCGCTATGCCGTCGAGCGAAACATCGCCTTTTGTAACAGTCTCGGAATCAAGTATCGTGAGCTTTATCGTCTTACTCATGCTCATTCCTCGAATGCGTTGTCAACGGGCTTGGAATCCTTTTCGGCTTCGGCAAGCTCCGCCTGCTTCTGACGCTCATTTTCCTTGTCGGTCTCAGCATCTGCGGCGGCAGTCTCAGCCTTCAGCTTTTTGCTGTAGGGCAGATATACGATAAATGCCGCGATAAGTATCACAGCCTCGACAGCCCCGAGTATCGCCACCGAGCTCTGACCTCTGCATACAGGTGTCTGGGTCAGGAAGGTAAGATCCACCGCGAGCATCAAGAGCAGATAATGCCACGACCCGCGTCTGTAAAACTGAAGCATATAAACGATAGTTGCGATGATGCAGAATACCATATGAGCAGTCGCGGTGAGCGGCGTGAAGATGTTCTGCATACCTGTTTGTTCTGCAAGTACATTAAGTCCCATTTCTTTTCTCTCCTTGTATGGTTTATGTTGTCCCAGCGAGCCTGCGGCGGAAGACCTCCTCCGAAAGCTCTCGGGTGCGTTCAAGCTTTTCCTTCAGCGGCAGTGTAGCCGCATACTGCGCCGCGCTGTCAGCCTGTTCCTTTGCAAGCTCCAGCCTTCCCGTGTCGAGATAACACAGTGCAAGCGACATCTTTATCTCGCAGATAACATCTGCCGCAGGCTTGCTGTCAAGTGCCTGCATGAATATCGCCTCAGCCCGCTTTAGGTTGCCGCGAAGGTATTCATAGCAGCCGAGGGTGTGTCTGACGGAGGCGGCTATGTTCTTTGACGAAGCGGTGTACAGCCACGGCTGCGCCTTTTCAAAGATGCCGTCGGCGGCAGCCAGGTCGCCCTCCGCCACCGCAGCGTAGAGCAAGGTGTTGTAATACACCCGCTTGTGCCCGCTGTCAAGCTTGTCAACGTTCAGCTTTTCGAGTATCTCCAGCCCCTCATCGGTGTGACCGCCGTCTATCAGCGATTCCGCAAGGGTAAGCCGCGCGGTGTGGCTGTATCCCCGCTTCAGGCAGGCATCATGCCAGCGCAGCATTATCGCATAGTATTCGTCCGAGTAGCCGTCAGTTTCAAGCACTTCCCTGAGCCTTACCGCGGGCAGGCGGGGTATGCGGTTCAGTTCGATTAGCACGCACCCCGCGACCGCCACGCAGCAGCTGTATATGAGCGTCGCCATATTCTTCTGCCGCAGCAGCGTAAGACCCGTATGATCCGCAATGAAGAGTATGAGCTGAGTGCAGACCATCGAGAATATGAGCGTACACAAAAGCAGCTTTATTATCTTTTTCACGGCACTCCGCTCCCTTCCTTCAGCGCCAAAGCGCCTTTATCATTTACCGCAGATCAGCTTTTCCGCGTCCTCTGCGTTATCGGATATCACCATGACCCATAGCCCGCCTGCCGAAAATATCCTTGCGTTCTCGATCTTTTCAAGCTCCGCGGGGGCATAGCCCTCGTAATCCTTGTATCTTCGCTGCTTTCTTTCTTCGAGCAGCTTTTTGCAGTCGGCGGAATCGCTTGCCAGCACCGATACCTCATCGGCTTTGGCACCGCTTGAAACGAACATTATCCCGCCGTCGGAAAAGCTTTCGGCAGGCTCGGAGTAGAGCTTTTCGCAGGAGTTGGCAAAGACATCGCCGCCAAGCTCCGCGCGTTCGTCAAGCTCGGGGCAAAGCCCGCTGCCGCTCACCTTATCAAAAAGCTCGGCAGCCGTCATCGCGGCTTGCTCCGCCGAAGCGGAAGAACTGTCCGCGCTTCCCCCGCTGCTCCTGCCGCAACCGCAAAGGCTAAGGGCAAGTGCTGCCGCTGTCAGCAGGGCGGCGGCTCTGTAGATCATTTTCATGTTTATCATAACCTTTACTTTACGGGCGGTGTTTCAAGCGAGCGTATCTTCACCGCGAGCGGGTAGATGTACACCATTATAAAGGTGACAGCCGAAGCCGCGAGCACCACAGCGGTGATGACCTTATCCACTATAGGTGTCCTGCCGAGCTTTTTCGCAAAGAGCAGATACACCGTGAGCACCGCCGCACCCAGTACGGATATAAGCACGCCCGCCGCAAATCCTTTCGGCACCATAGATACCGTGACCTCGTTCTCGCCCGCGGGCAGGTCTATCTTTATAAAGTCGCCGAAAACGCGGGTGAACTCCGTGCGCTTTCCGTTGACCTTTACTTTGAGCCCGTCGTTGTAGGGCACGCTTATAAAGCAGCTCTTTTCTTCATCGAGCGTTACCTTTCCGCTGAGCTTTCCGCCCTTTCGGGTCATGCCGATGCCCTCGGTCTGTCCGCAAAGCTCGTCAAAGCGTTCGGTATCCAGCCCGAACAGCCCGAGTGAACGGAATGCCATCGACTTTCTGCAAAGGATCTCGACGGTAACGGTGCAGTCGGAATATTCGCCAAGGGCGTATATGCCGTTGAGACCGCCGTCGGGGTAGCTGTCGCGCACCACTTCGCCGTTCACCTTTATCTTGAAGCTGTCGTATGTCGGCTC
This sequence comes from Ruminococcus sp., assembly GCA_024697545.1. Taxonomy (GTDB): domain Bacteria; phylum Bacillota; class Clostridia; order Oscillospirales; family Ruminococcaceae; genus YE71. Next base: position 7,380 of record JAILFN010000017.1, on the reverse strand, counting down.
GGAAAGGTGATTGGAAAACTCATCGTAGCATTCAAAGTACAGCTCGCGGCTGCCCTTTATGTCAAGGCGGTAGATAAGGATCCTGCCGTTGTTTACGGCGTACTTCCCATCTTCCGTTTCTATCGGCTCAGAGGGCTCATACCTCGTGATGATCTGCTCGCCCAGCAGCTTCTCGCTCAGCAGCTCCTGAACGGAGGTGCGGTCGGCGTTTTTGTCAAACCTCTCACAGCCGTCCAGCGAGCCCTTGTCAACGAGCACGCCCATCGGCATACACTGCGGGAATTTGTGTATAAAGCCCGCGTCTGAGCTGTATACCTCCTCGCTGCCGTTGCAGCCGCCGTTTATCTCATAGCCTATCGAAAGCGCCGCATCGGAAAGGCGGGTGCCGCCTACCGAGCCTGTCTCCATCCATACCCCCGTGTATCCCCACATACGCATGGTCTCCATATAATCCCTGTCGTTGAGCGAGGTGTAGTGGGCGATGGAATTGTAGCCCAGCGCTCCTATCATATTGTTGTTGAATATCTTCGAGAATGACTTGACGCGGGTAAAGCCCCCATCGCCGTCATCGGTATCTATCCTGCCCGCAAGGTCGTATACCCTCCCCTGCGAAGCATTTGTCTCCTCGTTCTTTTCGGAGGAATAGGTGATGTATATCCCCGAGTTGACCGAGACTTCTATCAAGAACACAACGGTGCAGAAAATGAGGAAGAAGTTCTTAACAAATATCCCCCTGCCATAGAAGAACCTCAGCACGCCGTAAGCCACAAGGGTCATAAGGAATATGCCGAGTATAAGCTCGAAGGATTCGTTATTGCCCCAGAGGGTGTAGGCGTATCTGCTTATCTTTTCCTCGTTCGCGAGCCTTGTGACAGAGCCGTAGCGGTAGCAGCCGAGAACAGCCGCGACAGAGCAGACGGCAGCCGCAAGGTATTTGAGCACGCCGGGTCTGTGCTCGGGTGCTTTTTCAAGAGCGTAAGCCGAGCAGTAGAGCATAAGGTATATCGTCATAAAGCCGTAGCGGCAGGGGAAGGACATATAGTTTCCCGTGTGCCACATCTTGTTCACAGGCTCGATGAAGAATGGTATGAGCGTCAGCCCGAGCATTATCAGCCAGCGGTCGTTGCCCTTTGTGCGCTCTCTTTTAGAGACTATATCCGCAGCAACGATGACTATCGGAAAGCCGAGACACATGAGCATCGGATATATCGTCATGTATGCCGACTGCATCTTTGAGTTTTCAAGCGTTTCACGAACGGTCGTGAAGCCTCTTCCCGAATGGAAATACTGTATCAGCGACGGCAGCCAGACGAAAGCCGTCAGCAGCGCCGCCATGAATGAGCCCGCCGCAAGCTCGCGGCAGACCCTGAAGCTGTGTTCCCTGTTGAAATTCTGTATCGTGTACACCGCAATGAAAAGCAGTACGAACACCACCACCATATACCCTATATAATAGTTTACTATCATACAGGCACTCAGGACTATCGTGTACATGAGAGGCTTCTTTTTAACAGTCAGCCTCTGAAGCGACATCACGAGCAGCGGGAAGAGATACATCATGTCAAGCCATATGATGTTCTGATAATACATCATGGTATACCCGCAGAATGGGTACATGACGCTTAACAGCACCACGCTGACAGGGTCGAGCTTCTTTCGTGTAAAGGTCAGGCAGAGCGATGAAGTCAGAGCGCAGGTCATAAGCTTCAGCATGACAAGAACGTTCATGAACATCATCATATCCTGCTTCGGCACGAACTTTACGAGAAGCGTAAAGGGGCTTGCAAGAAAGAAGAAGAACACCCCGTAGAAATTCATTCCGCCCGAATCGGAAAAATTCAAAAACATCGAGCTTTTGCCGTCAAGTATGTCCTTGAACTGATTCATCAGCGGCACCACCTGCTGAGACATATCGCACCACGATATCGAGCGCGTGCCGTATGGGTACATCTTTGCGCCCTTGTATATGTGGAGCATCAGCAGCATAACGAAAAACGGCGACAGCGAGATCTGCAAAAACGACTTTGCGGGGGTCAGCGTTTCTTTCAGCTTTGTCAAATATCTGTTGGATCCCATTTCTTTTGTTCCTTTATATATATGCTATCTCATATCCTCTCTGCGATAGCATCGCCCATTTCCGAGCAGGAAAGCATCGTGCAGCCTTCGGACATTATGTCGCCTGTGCGGAGACCGTCATCGAGAGCCTTGACGATAGCGGCTTCAACAGCGTCGGCTTCCTGCTGCATATCAAAGGAGAATCTGAGCATCATGGCGGCAGAAAGGATGGTGGCTATGGGATTAGCCTTGTTCTGACCCGCGATGTCGGGAGCAGATCCGCCAGAAGGCTCGTAAAGACCGAACTTAGTCTCGTTCATAGAAGCGGAAGCGAGCATTCCGATAGAGCCTGTTATCATCGAAGCTTCATCGGAAAGGATATCGCCGAACATATTCTCGGTGAGCATCACATCGAACTGTGCGGGGTCCTTTACAAGCTGCATGGCGGTGCTGTCAACGAGTGCGTGCTCAAGAGTTACCTCGGGGTAATCCTTTGCAACTTCGTCTACGACCTTTCTCCAGAGGCGGGAGGAATCGAGCACGTTTGCCTTGTCAACGCTCGTTACCTTCTTGCGGCGCTTCATAGCTACCTCAAAAGCCTTTATCGCAACACGCCTGATCTCATTCTCATCGTATTTAAGGGTATCTACTGCGGTAAGCACGCCGTCTACCTCTTCGGTCTTGCGCTCGCCGAAGTAAAGACCGCCCGTCAGCTCACGCATGATGAGCATATCAAAGCCCTTTGAGCTTATGTCCTCACGCAGAGGGCAGGCACCCGAAAGCTGAGGATAGAGCACGGAGGGACGGAGGTTGGCAAAAAGACCGAGGCTCTTTCTTATCTTGAGAAGACCCGCTTCGGGACGCTTCTCGGGGGGGAGCTTGTACCAGGGAGAGGTGGTCGTGTCTCCGCCGATAGAGCCCATGAGTACCGCATCGGCAGCCTTGCAGTGTTCGATAGTCTCGTCTGTGAGAGGCACGCCGTAAACGTCAATGGAAGCGCCGCCCATCAGCACCTCATCATATTCAAAGGTGTGACCGAACTTCTCAGCCACCTTATCGAGCACCTTCATAGCTTCGGTAACGATCTCGGGACCTATGCAGTCGCCTTTTATTACTGCTATCTTCTTGTTCATTATAAAACATTCCTTTCAAAAGTGAGTTTACATACATTATTTATTATAGCACACTATCTTTAAAAATGCAATAGCTCGCGAAAGAAAAAAAACGATATCCATAAGCCCCCGGTTCCCGCCGCTTTTTTGGCATAGAGTAAAATCATTGAACCAATTACCAAATTGTTACGATTGTTTTGACTTTCTTAATCGTTTTCAAATGTTCAAACATTAAACTTTTGTTATATTTTACACAACAGCCTTGTTATCACATGGTGCATATATACAAAGTGCATAAAAATTTATTGACAATTAGTTAAAATCAGGGTATAATATATGTAGTGAATAAGTATACATTAAGAGGCAGATCACAGGGGTCTGTTCAGAAGGATCTTTGCTATAGAATATTACCGATCAGGGAGATGATGATATATGAAAAAAAGGATCACTAAAACCGAAAAAGGCTTTACTTTGGTGGAGCTGGTAGTTGTGATCGCCATAATCGGAGTTTTGGCGTGTCTGATAATCCCTTCCATCATCAATTATGTAAAGAAGGCTGCAAGAAGATCCGATATGGCAACTGCATCACTTATCGGGAAGGCAGCTGTTGCCCTTATCGCCGATGACCCCGTGTATTACAGCGAATTCAGATACGGCAAGGCGGAGGGGCATAATCCCGCAAGAGTCATCTACACGCCCGCTCCCTACACAGGCGGTCCCGGCAGCTATGAGGTAACAGCCATAGCAAAGCTGAACTCTCAGGAAATATCAAACGGCGCCAACAGGCACACCTGGGTCGATGCTCAGCCCCCCGGATATAAGTTTTTTGTTGAAGCTCTGAACGATGACGATGCGATCGTAAAGGATAACGGCGATACCCGTCTGGTAATAAAGACCGCGGAATATAAAGGTCACAACCTTAACAGATGGTGGATCGTAAGACGCAAGGATACCAATGCCCTTGAGGTATGGGTCGGCGATGGTTCGGGAAAATGCGGACAGTGGGCTCTTGGCTATTGCTACAGACTTTGGCCTTCGCCCGATCCGGAATTCTATTGACCGCACATCTCTACCCTATTGGGATAATCTATAGCAAAAGAACTGCGCTTGCTTATGGACAGGCGCAGTTCTTTTTTCATTTTTTCTTCGCTCCGTATTGACATTTATTATTATATGTTGTATAATGTGTTAAAGCAATATTTAAAGTTTCAGGAGTGAAGTATATGGGTTTTCTTAATCTGATAGCACTTGGCGTGGCGCTTTTCCCCACCTTCGTCATCTTCGCGATCGTGCTGGCAAACGCGCGTGCCAAGAGGGAGCCGTTCAAAAAGGTGGCGTCGGTGTTCACCATCAGCGCGATCTCATGTATCCCCGCCGCTATCCTTGAGGGCATCGGCATCGCGATAATGACGCTCGCGATATCCATGATGGGCGGCGAGACCAAATTCGAGCGTATGACAGAAACAGGCAAGGCTCTGTACTACGCGGTGCAGTTCGTCTTCGTGGTAGGTCTTTCGGAGGAAGCCTGCAAGTATTTCACATTCAAGTGGATCATATTCCACGACAGAGAGTTTGATAATACATACGATGGCGTTATCTACGGCGCGGCTTCGGCACTCGGCTTTGCGACCCTCGAAAACCTGATGTATGTCTTCCTCAGCAACAACGCCCCCTTATCGACAGCTATCATGCGTGCGATACTCAGCGTGCCGATGCACGCCGTTACGGGCATTGTTATGGGCTACTATTTCGGCATATGCAAGTACCGCAAGTACAACAACGTCAACGCCGAGACCGCTCCTCAGCGCGGCGCTTTCATATTCTCCGTGATACTCCACGGCGTGTACGACTGGTGGGTATCCACCCAAGAGATCTTTGATGACATGAGTATCGGCCTCGAATACGCGGTGCTGGCTGTCATCATGCTGTTCATATACATCATGATAGGACGCACGGTATACCTCGCAAAGAAGCAGACCCACGCCATCTACAACGCTTACTACTACGAGCACCTCGACGGCAGGCTCCAGGATATGCGCGGCGGCAAGACCAGCAACGTAAAGCGTCCTATATTCCTCGGCGTTCCGCTGCCGCAGATGTACGGACGCACAGGCGGCTTCAACCCCTACAACCCCTACGCCAGCATGGGCATGGCACCCCCGCCCCCGCCCGTTTACGGTCAGCCGAGCCCCTATCAGACAGGCTACGCACAGCCTGTTCAGCAGCAGATGCCGCAAAACCGCGCAATGCCGATGAACCCTCAGCAGGTCTATCCTCAGCAGCCCGCGGCACCTCAGGGCTACGTTCAGCAGCAGGCTCCCGCCCCCGCCAATTATGGTATGCAGCAGCCTCAGCAGTACGGCACACAGCAGTACGCTCAGCAGCCCGGACAGACTTACCCGCAGCCCATGCCCGTGTCAGCGCCCGTTCCCCCTCAGCCTCAGATGAGATGCAGCAACTGCGGGGCTTCAGCAAAGGCGGGACAGAGATTCTGCGCGATTTGCGGCGGCAGAATAGTCCCCGACAACGGCAACAGCAGTTTTTCATGATAAATCCGATTGACTGTCACATCGGTATCACATTGATATGCTAACATAGACCTGTCAAAAGACATCGCTCTTTTGACAGGTCATATTGATATGAGGCTCTTTACCCCAAGCCTCATCATCCAACAGCAGCAGCTGTTGGTTTCTCCCCTATAATTTTTCATCTTTGCTCCCGCAATATCGGGAGCTTTTTTCTTTGCATCCGAAGGCTCACCTCTCTGAACAGCATATCTTGCAGGGATTCCGTCATATTACCCAAATTCTCGACCACTTGCAAAATAAAAATTTTTGTGAAAAGGCTTGATTTAAACTCGAAAATGTAGTATCATATATAGGTAGGCATTTTTGTGCCAAATTACCGAAAGGAGTATTTATCAATGACTTATTCGCACGAAGTTGAAACGATGTGCCCTATCGCACAGGGCGTTGCTCACGGCGCTGCTCCGATCCCCGAGGAAGCAAAGTGGGTCAAGGCAAAGGAGATAAAGGATATTTCCGGCTTTACACACGGTATCGGCTGGTGTGCTCCTCAGCAGGGTACCTGCAAGCTCACCCTTAACGTTAAGGAGGGCATTATACAGGAGGCTCTCGTAGAAACTGTCGGCTGCTCGGGCATGACCCATTCCGCTGCTATGGCTGCTGAGATCCTTCCCGGCAGAACTATTCTCGAGGCTCTTAACACAGACCTCGTTTGTGACGCTATCAACACCGCTATGAGAGAGCTGTTCTTACAGATCGTTTACGGTCGTTCCCAGTCCGCATTCTCTGAGGACGGTCTTGTTGTAGGTGCAGGACTTGAAGACCTCGGTAAGGGTCTGCGTTCGCAGGTCGGCACCATGTACGGCACTCTTGCAAAGGGTCCCCGCTATCTGGAGATGACCGACGGCTATGTTACCGGTCTCGCACTTAATGAAGACAATGAGATCATCGGCTATAAGTTCGTAAACTTCGGCAAGATGATGGACTTCATCAAGGCCGGCGATGACGCTAACACCGCTTTCGAGAAGGCACAGGGTCAGTACGGCAGAGTTGCTGATGCCGTTAAGATCATCGACCCCAGAAAGGAATAAGGAGGATCAGTAAAATGGCATTGTTTGAATCTTATGAGAGAAGAGAAAAGCAGATCCTTGCCGTGATCAAGGAATACGGCATCAATTCCATCGAGGAATGTGCTGAAGTATGTAAGGCAAAGGGTCTCGATATATACAAGCTCGTAGAGGGCATCCAGCCTATCTGCTTTGAGAATGCTAAGTGGGCTTACACTGTAGGCTGCGCTATCGCTATCAAGAAGGGCTGCACCAGAGCTGCTGACGCTGCTGCTGCTATCGGCGAGGGTCTTCAGGCTTTCTGCATCCCCGGTTCTGTTGCTGACCAGCGTAAGGTAGGTCTCGGCCACGGCAACCTCGGCAAGATGCTGCTTGAGGAAGACACCGAGTGCTTCGCATTCCTGGCAGGTCACGAGTCTTTCGCTGCTGCTGAGGGCGCTATCGGTATCGCTGAGAAGGCTAACCGTGTTCGTCAGAAGCCTCTCAGAGTTATCCTTGAGCTCGCCTGTCTTATAGTCATACTCTGTCTCATCATATGTGAAGCCGTTGATTCTGGAGATGATCTTTGCAGCGTCCTTTCCGAGACCGTCAAGGATAACTCTGAGAGGCTTCTGACGAACA
>JAILFN010000009.1 GCA_024697545.1 Ruminococcus sp. | reverse complement strand
CTCCGCCGCCTATTACGTTGCCCGCACGCATAGCCGAGACAGCCATATCCCTCTCGGAAAGGTAGCTGTCTATATAGCTCTGAGTGACAAGCTCCGAGCAGGACTTTGAGTTTGAGTACGGGTCGTAGCCGCCGAGTGCGTCGCTCTCGCGGTAGCCGTACCACCATTCGTTGTTCTTGTATACCTTGTCGGTAGTGACGTTTACCACCGACTTCACGCTGTCGCTGCGGCGGATACATTCGAGTATATTCACGGTGCCCATCACGTTGGTGCGGTAGGTGTATACAGGTTCGGCATATCCCCGCCTTACCAGCGGCTGAGCCGCAAGGTGCAGCACGATCTCGGGCTTTGCGGCTTCAAAAGCATTGCTGAGGGTATCAAGGTCTGCGATGTCGCCCATGACGCTTTTCATGCCCGAGCCGATATCCGCAAGCTCAAAAAGCGAAGGCTCGGTCGGAAGGTCGAGGGAATAGCCCGTAACTTCCGCTCCCGCATTGATAAGTATGCGGCAGAGCCATGAGCCCTTGAAACCCGTGTGACCGGTAACGAACACCCGCTTGCCCTTGTAAAACGAAAGATCTAACATTTTCATCAGTCCTCCCATTTTTTCCAGGGCGCGTTGCCTGTCGAGAGCATTCTCTGAAGTATCTCATACTCGCGGACGTTATCCATGCACTGCCAGAAGCCCTTGTGCATATAAGACATAAGCTGTCCCTCTTCTGCAAGCTTTATGAGCGGCTGCTGCTCAAATACCGTGTCGTCGCCGTCTATGTAATCGAACACCTCGGGCTGCAGCACCATGTAGCCCGCGTTTATCGGAGCGCCGTCGCTCAGGTTCTTTTCACGGAAGGATTTTACCGCGTTGTCGCCGCCGATGTTTATAACGCCCTTTTGCTGCTGCTGGATAACGGCAGTGAGCGTAGCGAGTTTTCCGTGGCTCTGGTGGAATTCCCAAAGCTCCCTGATATTTACATCGCAGACACCGTCGCCGTAGGTGAGCATAAATGGATTCTTGCCGATGAACGGCTGTATACGCTTTATGCGTCCGCCCGTCATGGTGTCAAGACCCGTATCTATAACGGTGACGCGCCACGGCTCGCAGCGCTGGTCGTGGATTATAACTTCTTCCTTGCCGCTGGTGAAATCAAATGTCATATCGCTTTTGTGAAGAAAATAATCCGCGAACCATTTCTTTATCATATGCTGCTTGTAGCCCGCACAGATGATAAAATCGTTGAAACCGTAATAGGAGTATTCCTTCATGATATGCCAGAGTATCGGATAGCCTCCGAGTTCTATCATGGGCTTGGGTTTGTATACCGTTTCTTCCGAAAATCGTGTGCCGTAGCCGCCTGCTAAAAGTACGACCTTCATAAATGCTGCACCTCTTTCTGTTTTATAGTTCGAAATTTTTTGCCCGTATTATCCCGCGTGAGCGTTGTTCGCGGCGATTTTTTTATTTTTTCTTTCTTCCGATAAGAAGTCCCGCCGCGATGAATATCGCAAGCCCCGCTGACGAAAGAAGTATGCCTTCTTTCAGCCAGGGTGTGAAGTATCTGAATTCGACGTGATGTTTTCCCTCATCGAGCATGACCCCGAGGAAGAGCTTGTTTACGTTTTGCAGCTCTTTCTTTTCGCCGTCAACGTAAACGCTCCAGCCAGAGTTGTGGAGATAGTTTACCGAGAGAAGCTTCTGACCCGTAACGGTGATGTCGCCCGCCAGCGATGAGCTGGTGCGCTTGACGTTTTTCAGCGTTTCCGCTGTGCGCTCTTTGTATGCCTCGTCAAACCATTCGCGCGGTACTGCATAGACCTTGATGCTGTCATATTTGAAAGGCGTGACGAACCTTATCTCGTTTATATCGTGATCCTTGTATCCGAGAGGTACGCAGTAGTGATCCATTACATTCTTCCACGGCCAGTCGGAGTATTCGTTGGTCACGCTGAGTGTGGTGTAGGAACCGTCGTCGCATAGAATAAAGGGCATCTCGTATTTTATCATAGACATGGTCTTTACCTCAACGCCGTCTAAAGCTATGTACAGGAACTTGTCAGAGATATCATCATTGATGGTAAGGATATTCTCAAGGTATTCTATATCCATCGTGTTCTTGTCGAATGGCTTTGTTTCAAGTTCAAAGCTTACCTCACACTGCCTGTCTCTGTCCGCAAGGTCAGATCTTGTCTCTCCTTCAAAGCCTTCGAGGTAGGCGCTCTCCATCATGGCATGGGGCAGGTAAGCTCCGCTGAGGCCGTCGAAGTCCTCGCCGCTCATGTAGGTATCGTAAGTTACCCCGACGGGGAAAGACATCGAGTTTCTGTATATGTCGTGCATAACGCCCTCGCACTCTGCCTGTGTGTGATCGCAGGCACCGTAGGGCTGCCTGATCTCGTTGTTGGTGAAAAAGTGATCTACGCCGAACATTGCATAAAGAGGGTCTGACATACCGAGGCTGTTCAGATTGACCGAGGTGGTCAGACTTGAAGCGTCCATGCCGATGCGGCTGAGATAAGCTATAAGATCCTCGTCCATCATGTTGTTGAAGGTCTTTACGGTGGGCACTTTATAGAGCAGACAGTCGTTGCCGTTGCGGTTGTTTGCAAGGACAGCATTTCTCTTTGTGGGGATCTCAATGCCGAGATAGTCGCCTTTTTTTACGGCTTTTTCGTATTCCTCAAAGCTGATAGAGTCATAGTGCAGCTCGATGGCGCTGTCAAGGTTCTCTATCCTGCCTGTCATATCGGGGTCTGCCGCAATATCAGAAAAGTAACCGAATATTTCGTCGCTTTGAAGTGAATTGAATTCGGTCTTCGATCGCTGCTTTACGCACTGGGTCGCTGCGGAGGTCGCGAACACCACCGCCAGCACGGGAGCGATGACCCTTGAAAGCTGCTTGTGCTTATAGAGGAGGAGCGCTGATATGCCGAGCAGCAGCCCGGGGATAAGGCACTCCCAGCCCATACGGAAGCCGATGAGAAGTGCGATCAGAAACAAGATCGAAGGCACGCATATAACTATAAGTATCAGCGCTACTATATATCTTTTGCTGCCGTCCTTGTTTGCCTTCATCCAGCGTGCAGCCGCGAGCAGCTTGTCCGCAAGGAATGTCAGGAGCTTTCCTGCTTTTTTGTTCAGGAAGGGTATGCAGGCTATGAGGAACATGAAAAAAGCGAACACCGAAGCGACATATTCGTGCTCCATATCCATTATTATCGTGAACACTATCGCCGTGAATGCGAACAGGCATACATCGGTCTTGTCGAGCTTTACGAGCTGTTCGATACCGCATACCGCCAGATAGCATATGAGCAGCGCGGGGATAAAGCCCCAGCGCACCTGATCGTACATAAAGCCGTTTACGCCGTAGGATACTATCGGAAGTGCCGCCAGAATGAGCATCACTATCATATAGATCTTCTTTTCAAGGCTCTCGCGCAGAGCCATAAGGACGATCATGGCGCAGGGCAGTATAAAGCTGAATACGCCGACCTTTGTGAGCCTTATGAATACCGAGCCCAGGCGGGATACATTCGGTATCAGCATATGGATGATATTTACATCCTTGGCAGATTCCGAACGGTTGCTGTTCAAAAGCGTATAAAGCGTCGGCATCAGTACAATGCCGCAGAGCATTGCTCCGAGCAGGATAGCCCCGCAGCAGAGCAGAAAGTCTTTCAGAAGATTCGGCAGGAACTTTTCTTTCTTTAAGAACAGCACCCTGAAAAATGCAAATACCGCGAGGAAAGGCAGCGTATATATAAGGTATGTAAAGCTGCAAAAGCCTGTGAAGAATACTCCGAAGGTCAGCATCTTCCAGCCCGTCCTGTTGATGACCCTGTCAAGCCCCACCACCATGAGCGGTAAAGCAATCATGAGGTAATTGAACTGCGGATGTCCGTGTATCCATGCAAAATAGCATCCGCAGAAGCTGTATCCTGCCGCAAAAGCCCCGCTTATGAGCATATCCTTCTTGAAGTGTCTGCAAAGGTATATGAATGTCAGTCCCGCCGTATACTGCAAGATGATCTGAGCGACGGTGTAAAAAGCGGGCATTGCGCTTTCGGGCAGCAATGCACTTATGAGATAAAGCGGGAAAGCGGGAAGAAAGGCATAGCATGAACAGTAATTGTCCATTCCGTAGCAGCTCTCAAAGTTTATCAGCGGAATGCGGGGGGAGCCCGCTTTTATGCTTGAAAAGAGATCTATGAGCGAGCGGCGGAAGTTTATAAGGTGCGGATAATACATACTGTTGCCGTCACCCGCGATGAGCATACCGTTCTTTTGTATCTCGGGGATAAACGTGACCGCCGCGAGCAGCAGGAAAAACAGCGTATAGATAATGCAGGCGGAAAGGCATTCCCGCCGCGGAGTTTTTCTGAGCTTGCCTGCGGCAGTCCCGAGCTTTGCATCTATATTGTCCAAGATATTCATCATATATGGGGTCCCTTCTTTGTGACAGCATATCGGTATGCTTTGATAACGTCTGTGCGGGGCACAGGCTTTGGATACATTATATCACATTTATTAACGAATGTAAAGTAATTATTATATAAAACGAATGCAAAACATAAGTTCTTTCTTGGGGAGGGAGAGCGTTCAGAGCTGTGCGAAGAGTTTTTCTATGTCGGCTTTTTGTGCAAGACCGTCCGAGAATGCGGTAGCGCCGCCTGCGGCAGTGCCGAGCTTCAGGGCGTGTTCATAGCCTTTGCCGGAGAGCATACCCGCGATGAATCCCGCCAGCATGGAATCTCCCGCGCCGACAGAGTTTCTGACTGTTCCCAAGCATACGCCCATGCGGTAGGTGTTATCGTCCTCGCCGACGAGCAGTGAGCCGTCGCCCGCCATCGATACCAGCACGTTTCTCGCACCCATCTCACGGAGCTTTTTTGCATATTTTTCGATATTCCCGATGTCGGTGATATCGACGCCGAACATCCCGCCCAGCTCGAAGTTGTTGGGCTTTATCAGAAAAGGACGGTATTTCAGCGTGTCGAGCAGGAGCCTGCCCGTGGCATCGACTGCCGTCCTTACCTCCTTTCCGCTCAGCCGTTCGAGTATGCGGCTGTAAACGTCCGAAGGCAGTGAAGCGGGTATGCTGCCCGCAAGCACGAGAGTGTCGCCGTCTGAAAGAGCGTCGAGCTTATCAAAGAGCTTGCCAAGAGAATGCGGGTCTATCTCGGGGCCCTGACCGTTCAGCTCGGTCTCATCTTCCGACTTTATCTTTACGTTTATCCTCGAATTTCCGCTTTTGAGCCGCACGAAGTCGGTCTCAAGACCCGTGGCGGAAAGACCGTTCTCTATAGCTTCGCCCGTGAAGCCCGCGGTAAAGCCGAGCGCTTTAGATCTAACACCAAGCTCGCGCAGCACGAGCGATACATTTATGCCCTTGCCGCCGAAATACATCTGCTCGCCCGAAGAACGGTTGACCTGCCCGAGCTTCATGCCGTCCACGCGGACTACATGATCTATCGCGGGATTGAAAGTGACTGTGTATACCATTATAAATGCTCCTTGTCGGGGGTTATGTCTACTACCTTTGCTTTGCCGTCCTCCACGCGGAATCTGACCTCATATCCCGCGTAGGGAAAACCGTAGATGCGTTCGGGGTCGTCCTGATATGCGGGACGGGGGTCTTCCGAAAGCAAAGCCCTGAGTGCCGCGAGCTTTTCTGCGGGAAGTATATCCGCAAGCTCGTCGGGGATCTCAGCTTCTACCCTGCGCTTTTGGCGGGTATCGGTGAACCCTCCCGAGGCTTCCGGCTTGCAGTCGGCAAGCGGCAGGTAGGGCTTGATGTCAAATATCGGTGTACCGTCCATAAGGTCAGCGCCCGCCACGCGCAGGACGGTGCCGCGGTCGCGGGTGTGCTCGGTTTCGAGCAGTCTTACGCAGGAAAGTCCCATACTGTTGGGGCGGAAGGGTGACCGCGTGGCGAATACCCCTACACGCTCATTGCCGCCGAGACGCGGCGGGCGGACTGTCGGCGACCATTCCCCGATGTTTTCGGAAAACTGCCATATCAGCCAAAGGTGCGACCATTCCTCTATCCCGCGGAGCGCTTCCGCCGCGCGGTACTCGGGCTCGAATACTATTATCCCCTCAAGCTCTTCAACAAGCCCGCTCTGGCGGGGTATGCCGAACTTTGAGGTGAGGTCTGTGTGTATCCGCGCTATAACTTTTATCTCAAATGCCGTATCACTCATGTCCGAACCTTTCCATTACCGCAAGTGCCGTGCGTATGCCGTCCACTGCCGCAGAGGTTATGCCGCCCGCATAGCCCGCGCCTTCGCCGCAGGGGTAAAGGTTGTCGGCGCTGACGGAGGTAAGAGAATCGCCGCGGGGCATACGGATCGGAGAACTGGTGCGGGTCTCGGGCGCGGTCAGGACAGCTCCCGTGTCGCCGAAGCAGCGGAGCTTCTTTGAAAACGCCCGCAGTCCTTCCTCAAGGGTCTCGGTGATGAACTCGGGGAACAGCTTTCTCAGCTCATAGGCTTCTACTCCGCGGGGATATGTCGGCGTGACCGAAGCTTTTTTCAGCGTCGGCTTGCCGCTCAGAAATCCGCCGACGGTCGTGGCGGGCGCGATGTAATCGCGGGCAGCGCTGTAAGCCGCCCTTTCTATCTGCGCCTGAAGCTCAACTCCGCCGAACACGCCATCGTAATCATCGGGGGTGACGGATACCGCAACTGCCGCATTGGCGTTGTCGCCCGAGCGTGAGAATTCGCTCATGCCGTTTGTCACCACTCTGCCCTCGGCGCTCGCCGCCGCCACGACTGTCCCGCCCGGACACATACAGAATGTATATACGCCCCTGCCCGAAGCGGTGTGGTGTGAAAGCTGATATTCACCGACAGGTAGCAGGGGATTTCCCGCAGCCTTGCCGTAAAGCGAAGCATCGACCGCCGACTGGCTGTGCTCGATCCGTGCGCCGACGGAAAAAGCCTTCGGCTCGAGCTGTATGCCCGTGCCGTGGAAAAGCCTGAGCGTGTCGTGTGCCGAATGCCCCACCGCCGCGATGAGAGCCGCGCACTGTTCCTCGCCGCGGCTGCTCAGCACCGAGCGTATGCTGCCGTTTTGTATATTGATGCCTGTAAGTGGGGTCTCAAAGCAGATCTCGCCGCCGAGGGATATTATCTCCTCACGCATATTCTTTACAACTTCCCTCAGAACATCGGTGCCGATGTGCGGCTTTGCCTTTGTAAGCACCGACTTGTCCGCTCCGAACTGTGCGAAGGTCTCAAGCACAAAGCGGCAGCGTGGGTCGCGTATGCGGGTGGTCAGCTTGCCGTCGGAGAATGTCCCCGCGCCGCCCTCGCCGAACTGCACGTTTGAGCGTTCGTCAAGCTCGCCTGTTTTCCAGAATCTTTTGACCAGTGCTGTGCGCTCATCGACCGAAGCACCCTTTTCCAGCACCAGCGGGCGGTAGCCGTAGCGTGCCAGCAGAAGTGCCGCGAACATTCCCGCGGGTCCGAAGCCCGCGATCACGATGCGCCCTTCGGGTCTGCTTTCGCCGAAGACGGGCATTATCACGGCAGGCTCCGCGTATCGGCAGGAGGATAGTTTATCGCATATCCTTTTCTCCGCCGCGGGGTCATCAAGCTCGATGTATACCGAATGCACGAAGTGTATGCTCCCACGTTTGCGGGCGTCCAGTGATGTTTTGTGTATGTCGGCTGAAAGTATGCCCGCCGCCGTCAGCCCGCAGAGCTTCAGCGCCTTTGCTATGACCTCCTCGCTTTTCATCTCGAGGGGGGCTGAAATGTTATTGACTATTATCGCCATCGGTTTCTGCCTTTCTTTCAAATCAAAAGGCGGGAAGCTGTCCCGCCCTTTTGTATTATGGTACGTTATTTGGATCTTTAACCGTCCGACGGGGAGCCGGAGGGATTTGCAGCATTTTCGGATATCGTTACTACCGCTTCATGCGTGCCGATGTTCCAGACGTTGTTGCGGCTCTTGCAGTAGATGATGAGCTCGTGGGATATCGAGCCGGTAGCCTCAGCGTCGGAAAGGTCAATGTACGCAGTCAGGTCGGAAGCTTTAAGGTTTTCCATCACCTTTGAAGGACCTATTATCGTTACGTTGGAGATCAGCTCGTTGTCTATGGAAGCTTTTTTGCCCTCGGGGACGTTGCGTATCTCGATCTTTGAAGCTTTGAGCGTGAAGGTCTTCTGCGAGTAGTCGGTAAGATCAAAGTCCACCTCGACCATGTCATCGCCCGACTGGTTTATCTCTCCGTTGGATAGTATCGAATCTATCTCGGTCTTGAATACCTTGCCCTTTGTTATCTCATACATTGATATGGGGTTGAGCTGCACATCCTCGGTGCTCTGAGCGTCAAGCTGCGGCGTTATGACCTGAAGCGTTTTCGTCGAGAGCGAATAGGGCAGCGAATCAAGGTCAAACCCGTCCGGTACATTCAAGAAGCTCGCCGCGAGGTTCATTGTTACCTTTTTGTATACCACGAAGCTGATGTCCACCGTGCTGAGCGACATTGTGCAGTTGCTGGTGTCGAGCCTGTTTGAATCGGCATCATAGAGTATTATGGAATCGGTGCTGACGGTCATGTCGTCGTCGAGCGTCAGCTGACCCGTGTATTCAGCCACCACCTTGTCGATGCGCTCCAGTTCCTTTTCGGGACCCGATATCTCTATCTCCGAGGGTGTCAGTGAAGTCTCCTTTAAGGTGAAGCCTTCCTGAGCGCTTACGTTCGGGGCGGATACGGTCATAGGCATTTTGACGGTATCCAGACGGTCGAACTTTATTTCTTTGGTGGGCGGGTTTACGGATATGATGGTGCATTTGTCCGCCGTGTGCTTTGACTTTACATCTATATCCAGCTTGTATGTGCCTTCCTTTGTGACCTCATCGGTGTTGATCGTCGCGATAAGGTCATCGGCGTCATATGTGCCGATCTCATAGTTCATGCCCTGTATCTCTACCTCAACGGTAAAGTCCTTGTAGGAAAGGGCGCTGAGCCCCTTGCTTTCGGCGGTGGTGCCGCTTATCGAAAAGTTAACGGGCACGCCGATGATGGTCCTTTTGACAGTGGGATATTTCGTTATCGACATCGCGAACCATATGATGACGGCGATGATGATCGAAATTATCTTCAGCATAAAGTCGGAAAGCTCACCTTTGAGACCGCGCTTGAATAATTTGATTTTTGTTATTGCTTTTTCCATCCTGAGATCATCCTTCCGACAAAGGTGTTTCCCGTGCCGTCCGACTGTGCGTCGGGTATCAGTCTGCTTTTAAGAAGCTTTGCAAGGCTCTCTTTTGAGAAGCCCCTTGTCAGCTCGCCGTTCTCTGCCACCGATATGGTGCCCGTTTCCTCGCTGACTACTATGACCACGGCGTCGCTGTTCTCGCTCATGCCGATAGCCGCCCTGTGCCGTGAGCCGAGCTGTTTTGCTATCAGCTCCTCCTTCTGCGGCTTGGGCAGGAAGCAGCCTGCTGCAAGTATCTTTCCGTTTCTGATTATAACTGCGCCGTCATGCAGAGGTGTGTTGGGGTAGAATATATTTCCGAACACCGCAGCGCTCGGCGTGCAGTTGAGTATAGTTCCCGTGTCTATCTGCTCGCCCAGCCTTGTCTTGCGCTCGCAGATTATCAGAGCGCCCGTGCAGGTGTTTGAAAGGTTCTGAGCCGCTTCGCAGATAGCCGCGATAGCGGGAGTCCATTCTTCCTCGCTGTCGGCAGAATCAACGTTCGGTATGAATGAAAGGTCGGATATCTTTGTGCGTCCGAGCTTTTCTATCATTCGCCTGAGTTCCGGCTGGAACAGCACGACGATCGCCACAAGCCCCCACTGGAAGCAGGTCTTTAGTATATAGCGTATAGTTTGCAGTTCAAGCAGTATCGAGATAAGGTAGAATGCAACGAGCAGGAGTATTCCCTGCACCAGCTGCATAGCTCTTGTCTCGCGGACCAGCTTGAAAAAATGATATATCAGGAAGGAAAGCACGGCGATGTCTATGATATCATTGACTTCTATCGAGATAAGAACGCCCCATATAGCTTCAAGGATATCGCTGAATCCTGATATCGTCTCAAACATACCGCAGCTCCCCTTTCATTCAAGAATAAATGTTTACACATATTATATTGTACCACAATAAACAAAGATGTGCAACCCTTTTGGTGATTTTTTTTTTGAATATTTCTTTAAAGCAGCACTGCACGATCCCCGCATTGCTTCCCTTTCCAAAGCCCGTAAATGCGGCGAGTCAAAAAAAATTAATATTTTTACGCAAATCCCCTTGACATTTGTGTGAAAGTGTTATATAATAGGTTTGTACGGTTGAGACTTTTTATTCATTTTATTCAATTCGTGCTATTTCGCCGCGTTTTTGCAATAAAGCGCAGGTTATTCTATATGTAAGGAGCGAATCGTTTTGAAAGGTTATGATAACACTAAGATCAAAAATATTGCAATAGCAGGTCACGCAGGCTCGGGCAAGACTACTCTTACCGAAGCACTGCTCTTCTCGGCAGGCGTTACCGACAGACTCGGAAAGGTCGCTGACGGAAATACCGTTTCCGACTACACCGCCGATGAGATCGCGCGCAAGACATCTGTTTATACATCTCTGTCCTGCTATGAAAAAGACGGGTTCAAGGTTAATCTGCTCGACACCCCCGGTCTGTTCGACTATGAGCAGTCTATGGTAGAGGGAATCTCCGCCTGCGGCTGCTGCATGATAACCGTATCGGGCAAGTCGGGCGTTAAGGTAGGCACCCACAAGGCTTACAACTATGCAAAGAAAATGGGCAAGCCCACAATGTTCGTCGTAACAAAGCTTGACGACGAGAACGCAAACTTCAACAACGTCTTCACCGAGCTGAAAACTGAGTTCGGACCTACCGTTTGCCCCGTTGTGGTACCCGTTATCGCTGACAGAAAGATAGTATCATATGTAAATCTCATAGAGATGAAGGCTTATAAGTACGAGAACGGCAAGGCTGTTGAGACCGATATGCCCACAGCCGAAGTTTCCGAGAAGATGGAATACCGTATAGATGGCCTTATCGAGGCGGTCTCCGAAGCCGTTGCCGAGACCGATGAGGAGCTTATGGATAAGTTCTTCTCGGGCGAGGCTTTCACTCAGGAAGAGCTTGTGGACGGCATCCACAGGGGCATGAACGAGGGTCTTATCACTCCCGTTACCTGCGTTGCCGCAGCAGACCTCGAAGGCGTTGATATGCTTATGAAGGAGATAACCCTCCTCGTTCCCGCACCCTCCGAGAAGGAGGATAAGCCCGCCATCGACAAGAGCGGCGACCCCGTTTCCGTCGCCTGCGAGCCCGAGGCTCCTCTGGCTGCGACCGTATTCAAGACCGTTGCCGACCCCTTCGTTGGCAAGATGTCCTATATCCATGTTGAGTCGGGCAAGTTAAAGAGCAATTCGGAAGTCGTAAACGCTTCCAACGGCAACACCGAAAAGATCGGCAAGCTGTTCTATATGATAGGCAAAAAGCAGGTTGAGACAAACGAAGTCGGCTGCGGAGATATCTGCGCGGCTGTAAAGCTCAACGCAAACACGGGCGACACCCTCTGCGATGCTTCGAGAGTAGTTTCCTTTGCAAAGCCCAAGTTCCCCGCACCTACCTACAGAGTTGCCGTAAAGGCGGCTTCGCAGAATGATGAGAGCAAGATCTCGGGCGCTATCCAGAGACTGCTTGAAGAGGATATGTCGCTGAGATACGAGCAGGATCCCGATACCCTCGAAATGATACTTTCGACCCTCGGCGGTCTGCACCTCGACAGCGTTGTCGGAAAGCTTGAGCGCGATTTCGGCGTTAAGGTAGTTACCTCTGTTCCGAAGATCGCTTACAAGGAAACTATCCGCAAGAAGGTAAAGGTGCAGGGCAGACACAAGAAGCAGTCGGGCGGTCACGGACAGTTCGGCGATGTATGGATAGAGTTCGAGCCCGCTATCACCGACGAGCTTATCTTTGAAGAGAAGGTATTCGGCGGTGCAGTTCCCAAGAACTTCTTCCCCGCAGTTGAAAAGGGACTTCAGGAGTGCGTAAAGCACGGCGTTCTTGCAGGCTATCCCGTTGTAGGTCTTAAAGCTATACTCGTGGACGGTTCCTATCACCCCGTTGACTCTTCGGAAATGGCATTCAAGATGGCAGCTTCCATCGCCTTCAAGGAAGGTATCCCGCAGGCAGAGCCTATGCTCCTTGAGCCTATCGGCAACCTTACCGTACTCGTTCCCGACGACAACACGGGCGACATCATCGGCGAGCTCAACAAGCGCCGCGGCAGAGTTCTCGGAATGATCCCCTCCGAAGAGGAAAAGGGCATGACGGAAGTCACCGCAGAAGTTCCGATGGCAGAGATGAACGATTTCACCCTTACTCTCCGTCAGATGACTCAGGGGCAGGGCACATTCACCATCGAGCTTGCCCGCTATGACCAGCTTCCCAGCAATCTGGTCGCCAACGTAATTGCATTTGCGAATAAAGATTGATAGACCAAAAACAGCGCTCCCGAATCGACAGGGGGCGCTGTTTTTTGTTTTGTATGCTTTTTCTGCGGGGTTATATCCAGCCGCCGTCTATTCTTATGACCTGTCCCACGATGTAGTCCGCCCTGCCCGAGCAGAGGAACTCTATCGCTTCGGCAACGTCCTGCGGCTTGCCCGCACGGTCGGCGGGAATGTCGGCGATGAGGGCGGCTTTGTCCTGCTCCGAAAGCTGACGGTTCATCTTTGTATCAATAAATCCCGGGGATACCGCGTTGACGATGACCCCCGAGGGTGCGGTCTCTCTGGCGATGGCTTTCGTAAAGCCTATCAGCCCCGCTTTTGCCGCCGAGTATGCGACTTCGCAGGAAGCACCCACCTCGCCCCAGACCGAAGCGACGTTTATGATGTAGCCGTGCTTTAGGGCAATCATTTGCGGCAGGACGGCTTTCGTCAGCAGCATCGTGCCGACGAGGTCGGAGTTCATCAGCGTGACAAGCTCGCTGTCGGTCATGTCCTGAAACAGTCCGATGTGCTCCCGGCCGCCGTTGTTTATAAGTATCTCGGGCTCGCCGAGCAGCGATATACATTCGCCGAGTGCGCCGCGCAGCCCCGCCGTGTCGGAAAGATCGAAGCGCACCGCTTCGGCGCGGACTCCGTACTCAGAGCGCAATCTGCGGCAGAGCGTTTCGGCGCTTTCTTTGCTGTTGCAGTACCCCGCGCAGATATCCCTGCCCGCCGCCGCGAGCCTTTCCGCCGCAGCCGAGCCTATCCCGCCCGAGGCTCCCGTTATAAGTGCAATGCTCATGTTATCCCGCCTTTCTTTATCACAGTATACCACATTTTTGTGCATAACGCAAGACCGCCCGAAAGATCATGTTCGGGCAGTCCTGCGTTTAGTGTGATATATTGAGAGTAGATGGCAGATATGAAAAAGGTGCATTTCCCCCTGCGGAAGAAATGCACCCCTTTGTGCATATTATGATCGCTTACTTTACATAGAACAGCAGCTGCTCGTATGTGGGATACGGCCAGTACTTTTCGCCGCAGAGGGATTCCATCTTGTCTGCGGGAGCGCGAAGCTCAGCCATTCTTTCGAGTATAACATCGTGATAGAATCTTGCGATCTCCTCGGTGGTGGCGGTCTTCTTCATCTCGTTCGCCTTGTCCTCTGCCTCTTCAAGGGCGGTGAGAGCCTTGTAGGTCTGAGCCGCCAGAGAGGAGAGCTTTGTAACGAGCTCCTTCTCAACGGTGAGGTCTGCGCCGAGAGCCTGTGCGGTGGAAGCGGTGTCGCTGAGATCCTTCACATAGCTCATGACAGCGGGCAGGATATCCTTCTTAGCCATGTCGATCATGGTAAGAGCCTCGATGTTGATGGTCTTGTTGTATTCGTCGAGCAGGATCTCAACGCGGGATTCAAGCTCTGTTCTGGAGTATACGCCGTGCTTTGAAAGAACTTCCATGTTCTTGTCGAGCAGGTATACGGGGATAGCGTCGGGGGTCGAGCGCAGGTTCAGCAGACCTCTCTTCTCCGCCTCCTCTACCCAGTTGTCTGAATAGCCGTCGCCGTTGAAGATTATGCGCTTGTTCTCGGCGATAGTCTCCTTGATAAGAGCGTCGA
The DNA here is from genome assembly GCA_024697545.1 of Ruminococcus sp. Lineage (GTDB taxonomy): Bacteria > Bacillota > Clostridia > Oscillospirales > Ruminococcaceae > YE71. The sequence continues at coordinate 157,933 of JAILFN010000009.1, read as the reverse complement.
GAGCGTCCTGGAAATCTTCTGCGTCCTTCAGCTTTTCATAGAACTGATCGAGCACCTCTGCCACGATGGTGTTGAGTATCGTCATAGGACCTGCACAGGACAGACGGGAACCGGGCGAGCGGAACTCAAACTTGTTGCCTGTGAATGCAAAAGGCGAAGTTCTGTTTCTGTCGGTAGAATCCTTGGGGAAATCGGGGAGTACGTCAACGCCGATCTCCATGGTGGACTTTCCGTGCTGTTCGGGCTTGTGACCCTCAGCGAGAGCATCGACGATCTCATTGAGCTCATCGCCGAGGAAGATGGAGATGATGGCGGGAGGAGCCTCATTTGCGCCGAGTCTGTGGTCGTTGCCTGCGGTAGCTACAGAAGCTCTCAGCAGATCCTGATAGTCGTTCACAGCCTTGATGACCGCAACGAGGTAGGTGAGGAACACGGCGTTCTCGGAAGGAGTTTTGCCGGGGTCGAGCAGGTTCACGCCCGTGTCGGTGGAAACAGACCAGTTGTTGTGCTTGCCCGAGCCGTTGATGCCTTCAAAGGGCTTTTCGTGAAGCAGGCACTTGAAGCCGTGCTTTCTTGCAGTCCTCTTCATAAGCTCCATTACGAGCTGGTTGTGGTCGGTGGCTATATTAGTGGTATTGAAGATGGGCGCCATCTCGTGCTGGGCGGGAGCGACCTCGTTATGCTTGGTCTTTGAGGTTATGCCGAGTCTCCAGAGCTGTTCGTCCAGATCTTCCATATATCCGTTTACTCTTGTCTTTATAGTGCCGAAGTAATGATCTTCAAGCTCCTGACCCTTGGGAGCGGGAGCGCCGAAAAGCGTTCTGCCTGCAAGGATAAGGTCTTTTCTGTGGGAGTACATCTCGCGGTCTACGAGGAAATATTCCTGCTCGGGACCCACGTTTGCGGTAACGCGCTTTACGTCGTCCATGCCGAACAGCTTCAGCAGTCTGAGCGAGGATCTGTCAAGAGCCTCCATAGATCTCAGCAGCGGGGTCTTCTTATCGAGAGCTTCGCCCGTGTAGGAGCAGAAAGCGGTGGGGATACAGAGCGACTTACCTTTTATAAATGCGTAAGAGGTAGGATCCCATGCGGTGTAGCCTCTTGCTTCAAAAGTAGCTCTCAGTCCGCCGGAGGGGAAGGAGGAAGCATCGGGCTCGCCCTTTACCAGCTCTTTGCCCGAGAATTCCATGATAACTCTTCCGTCGCTTGTGGGAGAGATGAAGCTGTCATGCTTCTCTGCGGTGATACCTGTCATAGGCTGGAACCAGTGGGTGTAATGGGTGCAGCCCTTCTCGACAGCCCAGTCCTTCATAGCTGCTGCTACGACATTTGCAAGGTCGATATCCAGCGGCTTGCCGTCACGGATAGTTTTCTTTAGCGACTTGTAGGTAGATTTGGGAAGTCGTTCCTGCATCACGTTTTCGTTAAATACGTCTGCTCCGAAGATCTCGGGGATATTCATGACAATTCCTCCTAATCATGTCTTCAGCGAGGGGGCGGGATCTCCGACCCTACTAAAAAAATAAGGCACCGTGGACTCAACTTCCTGTCCACAGCACCCTCGCTGTTTACGATATCAGTATACACCCAAGACCGCGGTTTGTCAATAGCATTTTTTGTGAATTTTTTATTTTCGGCATTTTTCACCAAATGCCGCTGCCTGCTCTGAGGTCATTATGTGCAGAAGTTTTAGTATGCTAACGGGGCGGGTTTGGGGTGTTTATGGTATATACGGATCCTTAGAGGGAGCATCCGTGCGGCGGCGGATATTCTAAACAAAATGTAAACATTCAACAATCATCGCCTCAACGCACTTGACAAGCGGCGGGGTTTGGTTTATAATATATAAGCCGCGTGTTTTCGGTACAGGGGCAAGTTGCGCCTATACGGGCGCACACCGAACGCAGCGAGTCTAATTAGGAAAGTAGGTGTACCAGACGATGTACGCAGTAATCGAGACCGGTGGTAAGCAGTATCAGGTAAAGGCAGGCGATGAGATATTCGTAGAGAAGCTCGACGTTAACGCTGATGACACTGTTACTTTCGACAAGGTTCTTGCAGTAGGCGGCGAGGGCAGCATAAAGGCAGGCGCTCCCTACGTTGACGGCGCTACCGTTACCGCTAAGGTGGTAAAGAACGGCAAGGCTAAGAAGATCAACGTATTTACCTATAAGCCCAAGAAGGGCAGCAAGAGAGCGCTCGGTCACAGACAGCCTTACACCAAGGTTGCTATCGAGGCTATCAACGCATAATTCGGACAGATGATACTGGCTGAGTTTTTTCAGAGCAGCAGCGATGACAGACTGCTCGGGTTTGCGGTATCGGGACACGCGGAAATGGCGGAGGCAGGACAGGATGTTGTCTGCGCGAGCGTTTCTTCGGCGGTCATGATGACGGCAAACGATGTTACCGATATCTTCGGCGAAGCCCACGGGGTCAAGGCGAAGGTAGAGGTGCTTGAGAATGACATTCTACTAAAGCTGACGGAGGATGCCCGCGGCATCGGGGACAGGCTGCTTTTAGGGCTGCTTACCCACCTTTACATGGTGTCCGAGGAATATCCCGAGGCTGTGCGCGTTAAGATCTCAAAGCGTTGAGACAGGCGCTATCACACTGTACGGAGGTGTAATTTACAATGATCAGAATTTCTATGCAGTTTTTCGCTCATAAGAAAGGTATGGGTTCTACCAAGAACGGCCGTGACTCTGAGTCCAAGCGTCTTGGTGTGAAGAGAGCCGATGGTCAGTTCGTTCTGGCAGGCAACATTCTCGTTCGTCAGAGAGGAACTCACATCCATCCCGGCGAGAACGTTGGCAAGGGCTCGGACGATACGCTTTTTGCTAAGGCAGACGGCGTTGTAAAGTTTGAGAGACTTGGAAAGGATCGCAAGAAGGTTTCCGTTTATCCTCAGGCTTGATCCAATGCCCCTAAGCTGAATAAGCTTGGGGGCTTTTTTGCTATACTGCCTGTATCGTTTCTTTGGGGGGCTTTGCCATGAAGCGCTTGATGGGAATAAAACGGCTGCCGATGGCGGTCTATAATTTCTTTAATATGTTCCACAAGGACAAGGGCGCGCATTTTGCCTATAATATCGGCGTCAGTATGATGCGGGCAGGGCTGTTCTGCTTTCTGACAGCGGTGATCCTGACGATCGCTTACGCCGTCATCGACCGCCCTTTTATGAGGAAAAAGGATACCGTGACGGCTGTTGTTGACTATTGCAGCATGGAACAGCTTGTCCGGAGTATGGGCAGGGTCGGGTTCACCGTGACCGACAGCTCGGGCAGAAGCTTTTCTCATGAACAGTACTGCACCTGGGGCGGCTGCCGTCATTATAAAAGTCTCAGCGAATCGGGCGAAAGATGCAGACTGACGCGCTATACCGTAAAAGGGAGCGCGGATTATATCACATACCATCATCCTTTGTTCGTGAGGTATGAATATTACTGGTCACACCCCGATTCTCCGATGCCTGTGCCGATATGGCTGGTGCCTGTTGCGCTTGTCCTTATGGTGGTCTTCTTTCTCATCGGACGAAGGCAGATACGCATATCTATGAAGTACCCGAGGCTTGATATCCCCGATGAGTTATCGGGAGCGCCCGTGATATATACGGGCGGGACTGGGCGGGGTGCGGTATATGATGATCCCGCAGAGGAGGCTTGCCCTTATGACGAATTACCTGAAAAAAGACTATAACAAAGATCCCTTCTACAACGCGGGCGTGATCTTTATCAGGATAATGCTTGTATTTCTGATCCTCGCGGCGGCGGCGGCGGTGTATCGGTTCAGCTATAAGCCTTATCCGCTGAAAAGCGAGGGCGAACAGAAGATAACCGTTACCGCACTCGAAAAAGATACTTCCGTGACATACACAAGGCACAGACGTACCCATGTGTATTACAGAATGAAGGGCTTCAACGAAGAAACGGGAAATAAATATCGTCAGGGGATAACCCTCGCGGAGTATAAGTCGCTTGAAGAAGGCAAGACCTATACAAGACCCGTGTTCAAGGCGAAGATCGGATATTTCATAAGCTGGGCGGGGATAACCGATGAAAAGAAGGCGGCAAGGGTATACTATTCCCGCTTCCCCGACAGCGAGATAGTTATATGCAGAATGCTCATTGGCTCTGCGTTCGCGCTGGCACTCGTGAATATGGGTATCGGTATCGCGCTGATACGCCGCGGCAATTTTAATACCAAAAAGACTGCGGCTGTAAATTCGGCAGTCTCTTATGAGGAAATATTGAAAGCCGAGCATGAGCTTGAACGCTCAAAGTAAGGAGAAAACAAATGTTTGTAGATTCCGCAAAAATACACATTAAAGCAGGCGACGGCGGCGACGGCTGCGTTTCCTTCCACCGCGAAAAGTATGTGGCGGCGGGCGGACCCGACGGCGGCGACGGCGGCAAGGGCGGGGATATAGTCTTCGTTGCAGATGACAATATCTCAAACCTTATAGATTTCAGATACAAGAGGAAATATACAGCCGAAAAGGGCAGGGACGGAAGCTCAAAGAACTGCACCGGCAGGAACGCCCCCGACCTCGTGATAAAGGTGCCGAGGGGTACCGTTATACGAGAGGCTGAGACAGGACGCATACTCGCAGATATTTCGGGCGACGAGCCCGTTATCGTCTGCAAGGGCGGCAGGGGCGGCAAGGGCAATCAGCACTTTGCGACCTCTACCAGACAGATACCCCGCTTCGCAAAGCCGGGATTCCGCGGCGATGAATATGACGTTGAGCTTGAACTGAAGCTTATCGCAGATGTCGGGCTGGTAGGATTCCCGAGCGTCGGCAAGTCCTCGCTCATATCGGTAGTCTCGGCGGCAAAGCCGAAGATCGCAAGCTACCACTTCACGACCCTTACCCCCGTGCTTGGTGTCGTAAGGCTCGATGAGGAGCACAACTTCGTGATGGCGGATATCCCCGGACTTATCGAGGGCGCGAGCGAAGGCGTGGGACTGGGTCACGAGTTTCTCCGCCACGTTGAACGATGCAGACTTATCGTCCATATCGTTGACGTTTCGGGAAGCGAGGGCAGGGATCCCAAGGAGGATTTTGAGACGATAAACCGCGAGCTTGCGAACTTCTCGGAAGAGCTTGCTCAGGCACCGCAGATTGTCGCTGCCAACAAGTGCGACCTTGCGACCCCCGAACAGATCGCAGAGTTCAGGGAGTATATCGAAGCACAGGGCATGGAGCTTTATGAGATATCGGCGGCTACCACTCAGGGCACAAAGGAGCTTGTGAGAAAGATATTTGAGGATCTTTCAAAGCTGCCGCCCGTAAAGCAGTTCGAGGCTCAGCCGCTGACCCGCGAGGAACTTGACGACAAGCTGCTTTCCAAGAAGAATTTCGATATAAAGATCGAGGACGGCGTTTACTATGTTGAAGCCGACTGGCTGTGGGACGTTCTGCGTTCCTGCAACATGGAGGACTACTCCTCGCTCCAGTACTTCCAGCGGGTGCTGCGCTCGACGGGTATAATCGACAAGCTTGAAGCTATGGGCATCAACGAGGGCGATACCGTTGACATCTTCGGCTTTGAGTTCGACTTTGTGGAGTAAAAGGCTATGGAAGATATTTTCAAGACGCTGACGGCGGACGAGGCGCGGCAGTATTCGCCGCTGACCCTTGCATTCGTCGGGGACAGCGTGTATGAGCAGTTCGTCCGCACCGAGCTTGCGATAACGGCAAACCGCCCCGCGGGAGAGCTTCACAGCATGGCGGTGAAGCTGGTGAACGCGGTCTATCAGGCAGAAGCGGCACACCGTCTGCTCGATGGGGTATTCACCGAGGAGGAGGAATACATCTTCAAGCGCGGCAGGAATGCCAACGGTATATCCGCGCCCAAGAGCGCAAAGAACGCCGATTACCGCGCCGCAACGGGTCTGGAAGCCGTGTTCGGCTACCTGGCGCTGACAGGCAGACAAGAAAGATGTAAAGAGCTGTATAAAACAATACGCAAAACCTGACCCAAAGCAAAAAGTTTTAGGAAGGGTCAAGGGAAGACCCTTTTTCAAAAGGGTCTCCCTTGCGAGGGCACGGGAGCAGAGCTCCCGCGTGTGCCGCAGGCACACAGATCTAAATTGGGCGAGAGAGCAAAGCGATTCGAGCCCAAGCCCCATCTCGGCGAAGCCGAGACAACTGTGATACAACGAAAGTAAAAAAATCCAAGGAGTGATAAAAAATGTCAGGACATTCTAAATGGGCTAACATCAAGAGAAAGAAGGAAGCAAACGACGCCGTAAAGGGCAAGATCTTCACCAAGATCGGTAAGGAGATCGCCGTTGCTGTAAAGATGGGCGGCGCAGACCCCGCTAACAACGCAAAGCTCGCACAGCTCATCGCAAAGGCAAAGGCTAACAATATCCCCAATGACAACATCGACAGAGTTATCAAGAAGGCTGCCGGTGAGGGCGATAAGAATAACTATGAGGATATGGTATACGAAGGATACGGCCCCGGCGGAGTTGCCGTTATCGTTGAGTGCCTTACCGATAACAAGAACCGTACCGCAGGCGACGTGAGACATTACTTCGATAAGTTCGGCGGAAATCTCGGAACATCGGGCTGCGTAAGCTTTATGTTCACCTCCCGCGGCACCGTTATACTCGAAGCCGAGGGCGTTGATGAGGATAAGCTTATGGAAGATGCTTTTGAAGCAGGCGCGGATGACTTCAATATCGAAGGCGATATCGTTGAAGTTGCCTGCCCGCCCAATGATGCTATCGCTGTAAGCGAAAAGCTCAAGGAACTGGGTTATACCGTAGTCTCCGCCGAGAGCGAGATGATCCCCTCGACCTACACCACCCTTACCGACGAAAAGCAGCTCAAGCTGATGGGTCTGCTGCTCGAAAACCTTGAGGAGAACGACGACGTTCAGAACGTTTACCACAACTGGAACGCTCCCGAAGAGGAGGAAGAGGACTGATAAAAGTCCTCCCGATGTCCGTTGTAGCTTTTATCCCCCTTACCTTGCACTCGCAGGGCAAGGGGGATCTTTTATGGGAGAGATCGGCAGACGGGAATTTTATACAATATCGCTAAATTTAACTGTTTATCCTGCGCGAGATTTATATAATTAACATTTCGTTCATCAAACTTACACACGTTTATCTCATTTTCGTGCTATAATCTTTACTAATATTAGCATTATAGTTCACAAAGGGGGCGGCGACTATGGAAAGACCTATCATGAGCGATAGCGTGATGCGTATGATAAACGCAATGTCTTCGCCCGAAAACCGCAGGGGCGACGTTATAAAGCTGATCGAGACATATACCCCCGATGTGGCACGGGATCTCGGGCTTACAAGTATGTCCTTTGACGTTGATATCCCTCTTACCCCGGGTGCCAGGGGTTCGGGCATGAAGACGTCGGGCGTTATGTTCGATAACGGCGGCGAGAAAGCTGCCGAGTATATAGCGCGGTTTGAGACAGTAAACGGCGGTCACATCGAGGTGAAGGCGACCTCCGCGGTCGAAGACCCCGAACAGCGCAGGGCTTTCGAGACCCTTTCCGCACTGATCTTTGCGCTCTGCGGCAAGATAAACAGCGTGACCGACCTCGACACCCTTTCTGTCACCGACGGGCTTACAAATGCTATGAATATGAGCGGGCTAAGGCGAAAGCTTGTTCCCCTCATTGAAAGCGGACAGCTGAAAGAGCACGTTTCGCTGTTCCTGAATATAAAGAACTTCAAGTATATAAACCAGAAGATCGGTATGCCCAACGGCGATAAGATACTTAAAGAGTTCGTTAAAAGGTTCAAGAAGCTGTTCGGCGAACGGGAAGGATATATCGCAAGGCTGGGCGCGGATAACTTTGTTGTTGCGATAAAAAGCGAACAGGTGTCCGAGCTTTCTGAGCTTATGAAGTCCTTCCGCGTGACCATAACGGGCAAGGAAGGCGATGCCGAGATAAAGGTGTATTTCCGCTGCGGTCTTTACTATATGACCGAGGACAGCACTTTTGATGAGATGATGAACTGCTGCAGCTGCGCCTATGCTTATGCCAGAAGCGGCAAGGCAGACTTTGTTGAATACGAGCCTTATATGATGGAGGACGAGCACCGCACCAAAAAGGTGCTTGTGACCTTCCCCGAGGCTATACAGGCACGCGAGTTTCGGGTATACTATCAGCCGAAGGTCAGGAGCAGTGATAATAAGCTTGTCGGCGCAGAGGCTCTCTGCCGATGGATAAGCGACGGCAGGGTGATACCGCCGATGCAGTTTATCCCCGTGCTTGAACGCTTCGGGAATATAAACAGGCTCGATCTTTATGTCGTTGACACCGTGGCGCGGGATATGCGTGAGTGGCTGGATAAGGGCATTGAGCCTGTCCGCGTGTCGCTCAATATCTCCCGCCGCGATCTTTCGGTCCCCGACCTTGCCGGGAAGATCGACGATATAGTCAACAGCTACGATATCCCGCACGAGCTTATCGAGATAGAGCTGACAGAAACGTACACCACCGATGAACTTCCGATGATGCTGAAGCTCATAAACGAACTGAAGGATCTGGGCTATAAGATATCCATAGACGACTTCGGCTCGGGCTATTCGACACTCACCATGCTGAAAACCATACACGCCGACATCATAAAGCTCGACCGCGCCTTTATAAAGGATATGAAGGATTCAAGCACCGAGGACGGGATAATCCTCAGGAACGTGGTACACATGGTAAACGAGCTTGATATAGAAGTCATAGCAGAGGGCGTTGAGAAGGCGGAGCAGGTGAGCTTCCTGAGCGGCATCGGCTGTGATGTGATACAGGGCTATTACTACGACAAGCCCCTCCCGCGTGAAGAATTTGATCTGAGGCTCTCCGACCGAGAATGGTATTCAAAACGGTGAGCCGCCGTGGCATTATATCTGTTGAGAATGAAAAAGTACGGAAAAAGCCTTTTGTCAAGGCGGTTTTTCGTACTTTTTTCTTTATCCAGACAAAGCGCGGCGGTGCCCGAACGGACGTAAAAACGGTCGGCTTTGCAGATCGGGCGTGACGGGATGCGGAAAAAAGATGACAAAATGGTGAAAAAGGTTGACAAAATGATTAAAATGAGGTATAATTACTTTTGTACGATAGGTCGTCAGTGACGAATGTTATGATTTTGAAAGGAGAATAATACCGATGAATATCCTCAGAAAAACTGTCGGATTTTTGACGGCAGCAGCGATAGCGGCAGGGTCGGTGATCCCGCTGGCAGCTTCGGCGGATAGTACAGCGGCAGAAGATGTAACGAATGAAAATGTTATCCTGCTTGATGAGCAGGATAATGATGTTACCGAAGAAACGGAAGTCGCGGAGATGCCCGCGGCAGATGATGAAGAAGAATATGCGAAGGAGTATGCAAAGCTGCATGATGACCCGCAGTACGGAAAGTATTTAAAGGCTAAGACGCTTTACAACAGCCTCGGCGAAAATGATTTTTCCGCTCTCAGATCCGTCGGCGGAACTGAGGACGGAGAGGGTATGGTGTCGCTCGGCAAGTACAGCAACAACAAGCTCGTCCATAACTCAAAGTTCGATGATATGGACAAGATATACGGCATAGACGTTTCCTATTTCCAGTATGATATCGACTGGAGCAAGGTCAAGAATGACGTAGACTTCGCTATAATCCGCGTAGGTTACAGAGGCTACGGCGAATCGGGCGATCTTGTTCTTGACTATAAGTTCAAGGAGAACATCAAGGAAGCAAAGGCTGCGGGACTTGAGGTCGGAGTTTATTTCTATACTCAGGCTATAACCCCTGCCGAAGCCCGCGAGGAAGCGGATTATGTTTACAAGTACATAAAGAACTATGAGCTTGAGCTTCCCGTGTACTTTGATATCGAATCGGTCGATTGGGATTCGGGCAGACTTGACAATGCCGACCTTACCGTTGCGGAAAGAACAAAGCTTTGCAGGGCTTTCTGCAACAGAATGATAAGCTACGGCTATGAGTCGGGCGTTTACGCCAATATGAACTGGCTCAACAACCTCATCGACGGAGAGCTGCTCGGCAGCAAGTACCCGATATGGCTCGCCAATTATACAAATCAGACTTCTTACGATAAGGAATACCAGACATGGCAGTTCTCAAGCACGGGAAAGATATCGGGAATTTCCACAAACGTGGATATGAACGTTGATTACCGCGTGCCCACCACAAAGGTGACTCTGCAGAAGCCGAAGAACATTAAGATGACCGTGTCGTCGGGACAGGCTACATTCACCTGCGATCCCGTTGAAGGCGCTAACAAGTATGTGCTTTACAGCTATGATGATTCGACGGCAAGCTATACCAAGATCACCTCGTCGTATCAGAACATCATCACGGTCCCGCTTACCGACAGCTATCTCGGCTATGTTCTGAGGGGCGTCGATACAACAGGCGAGACCATGTTCCTAAGCCCCTATTCCGATAAGGTGTACGCCCAGAAGGGTATGCCTGCAAACTTTGCCATTGAGGAATCGACGGGCGGTGCCGTAAAGGTCAGCTGGGACAAGCTCGACGAAGCTGAAGGATATGTGGTATACCGTGCCAAGGGCGCTGACGGTGCTTTCACAAAATACCGTACTTTAGGACCAAACAGCTGTTCTATCCGCGAGACAGGTCTTGCGGCGAACACCTGCTACGGATACAAGGCAGTTCCCGTTGTGAACGGCGTTGAAGGCGTTGCTACAAAGGAAAAGTGGTATATCACAGAGGTCGGCAAGGTCTCGGGACTGAGATCGGTCGCCGCTTCTTCCGAGACTATCACTCTCGGCTGGAACGGCGTCAGCGGCGTTTCAGGATATGAGATCGCGCAGTACGACGCGACCAACTCAAAGTACATCAAGAAGGCGGTCGTGAGCAACGGCGTTACAGGCGTTGTGTCCTCCCTTTCGCCCAAGACCGAGTACAGATTTGCGGTAAGGGCATACACGGAGATCGGCGGTCAGAAGAGATACGGCGATTATTCCGCGATCCTCACGGCATCTACCATACTCACCGCTCCCCAGAACCTTTACGCAAAGGCTTCGTCTTCGGGCGTCAAGCTCACATGGAACAAGGTAAGCGGCGCTCAGACATACAGGGTCTACAGAAAGACGGGCACGGCATTTGAAAGGATAGCGACCGACCTGACTGCTAATTCCTATACAGATACCACCGCGCCTGCCGTAAGAACGGTGTATACCGTCAAGGCTATATATAGTGTAAACGGAAAGCTCGCTGCAAGCGGCAACGCCAAGAAGTGCGCCGTAAACGCAGTTCCCGCCAAGCCCTTCGCTTATGCGATAAGGGCGACAAAGTCGAGGATCCGCATAGGCTGGGACGCAGTATCGGGCTGCTCGGGATACAGGATATATATGTACAACGATTACAGCGGCAAGTATGAAGCTGTAAAGACCATAAAGAATCCCAACACCGTTTCCTTCGCGGCTTCGGGTCTTTATTCCAATACGAAATACAAGTTCAAGGTAAGACCCTACAAGAAGGGCGTGAACGGTATTTGCTGGGGTAAGTGCTCCAACGTTGTAAGCGTCTGGACTTACGCCTATTGATCTATGAAAAAATAGCGGCGTTCCCGCAAGAAAAGGGGACGCCGTTATTCGGGCTTATGTATATTATTTTATGAAATGGAGAAAAGAATATGAACATTGTTGTCGCACAATCAGGAGGACCTACCTGCGCTATCAACGCATCGCTGGTGGGAGTATTCAGACAGGCGCTCAAGACTGAGGAGATCGACGCGGTATTCGGCTCGAGATGCGGTATCGAGGGTATCATCAAGGATGATATGGTAGACCTGACCCGCGTTATACGCTCAAACGAGGATATGGAGCTGCTGAGACAGACTCCCTCTACCGTGCTGGGCTCCTGCCGCTACAAGCTGCCCATGCTCGATGAGGAGGGCGCTGATGAGATGTATGCGAACATCTTTGCCTGTCTTGACAAGCACCGCATCGGCGCGTTCTTTTACATCGGCGGAAACGATTCTATGGACACCGTTGACAAGCTTTCAAAGTACGGTCTGGCAACGGGCTCGGATATACGCTTTGTTGGCATACCCAAGACGATAGACAACGACCTTCCCGAGACCGACCACACCCCCGGCTTCGGCTCGGCGGCAAAGTATGTGTGCGCCACCGTTCAGGAGATAATCCGCGACAGCTCGGTGTATTCGATAGATTCCGTAACGATCATTGAAGTTATGGGCCGCCACGCAGGCTGGCTGACGGCTTCGACCTGTATGCTCAGGGTGAATAACGAGATCGCGCCGCACCTCATCTACCTGCCCGAGTGCGATTTCTCGGCGGAGAAGTTCCTGGAGGACGTTCGTGCCGAAAGAGCAAAGCATCAGGCTGTCATAGTTGCGGTTTCCGAGGGACTTGAGATAGACGGAGACAGCGCACGCAGCGGTGCTGTCGATAACTTCGGGCACAAGTATCTTTCGGGCATCGGCAAAGCCCTCGAGCAGCTTGTGCGCGATGAGATAGGCTGCAAGGTGCGTTCGGTAGAGCTGAACGTGATGCAGCGCTGCTCCAGCCACATCTGCTCAAAGACGGACATCGACGAAGCCGAGCAGATCGGTGCTGAGGCTGTAAAGGCGGCTATGCGCGGCGCTACGGGCGTGACTATGGTGTTCAAGCGCGTTTCCGACAAGCCTTATCTCGTGAACATAGAGACCGCCGATACCTCCCTTATGGCGAACAAGGAGAAGTTCTTCCCCCGCAAGTGGATAAACTCCGCGGGCAACGGTATCTCCGATGAGGCGATAAAGTATTTCCTGCCGCTTATCCAGGGCGAGGTCGACGTATTTATGAAAAACGGAATGCCCCGTCACTTCAAGTATTCAAATATCCCCGTCTGACAGAACGGCTGTATGACGCAAAAAGCACCGCAGAGATAACGGTGCTTTTTTTAGCTTATGGTATAAATTTCTTAGCCTTGTTGACGATACAGCGGTCGTTGTCGTATACAAGCAGTTCGGCGGCGCGGTTTATCTCTACCCAGCGCACCTCGGCGACCTCATTCTCCTGCGGAACGGGGCTCCCGGGTTTTGCCTTTGCTATGAAATACACAACAACCTTCTGCGTGTCTTTTTTGGGGCTGTAAGTCACAAGCTCTCTGAAGGTGGGATCAAGCATTACGTCGATACCTGTTTCCTCTTTGATCTCACGCATGGCGGTCTCGACCTCGGTCTCTCCCGCTTCAACATGGCCCTTCGGGAAGGACCAGTGTCCGCTGCCAATGTGCTTGATAAGGAGTATCTCGGTATTGCCGTGATACTTTCTGTAAACTATCCCACCGCATGATTTCTCGTGCAGCATTGTAATTCCTTTCCGACGCGGCGCAGAGTGCGTCCGTCATGATCTCTATTGATATCATTATATCATATTTCGCCGCGAATGTCTACAATTCTTTTAAATTATTGATAAATTTGTGCGTTTTAGACAAATTCTTCAGTCCTTTTTTCACACATAAAATTGCCCCCCGAGCATAAAGAACGGGGGCGCACATTGCATATTCGTCGGCGGATCAGGACTTGGGGGTGAAGTAAGTTCCCCAGGCGTAGCCCATCTGACCCTTGTACTCGAGGTAGTACCAGCCGTAGTTGGAATTGCCGTAGACCTTTACCTCATCGCCCTTGTTAAGGGTAACGAGCTCTGCGCTTGAGGAGCTGGGCTCGGGGTGGAGGTATACAGCGTCGTTTACGATATAATCGCCTGCGTTAGAGGTGTCAAGACCCTCGGGCAGAGCCACGGAAGCCTCGGTCGTGGTAGTTTTCTTTTTCTTCTTCTTTGTAGTCTCGGTAGCAACGACCTCTTCCTGATTCGGGAGAGTGGCGTTAGGGTCTACGGAGACATAAGCGGTCTCGGTAAGGTGACCTGTCTTTACGTTCTTATTGATCTCGGTATTTGTAACAAAAAGGCTTCTTGCGAAAAGCATTATGATAACGACCACGATAAGAATGGTGATGAACACCGCGATGATGCCTTTTAAGGTAGAAGCGACTTCATATCCTGTCTCTTCAACGGGGGCTTCACGTCTGCGGACGGGTTCACGGTAGCGGGGGTCGTCGCTGTAGACCCTGCGGCGTTCGCCCTGATACCGCTGTTCACCGCGGTACTGCTGCTGCTGCGGTTTGTCTCCCCGATATCGTCTGTCTCCCTGTCTGCGGGGGTCGCGATCGTTTGTTCTTGCCATTATATTATCCCTCCTGATGGATAACCGAAAAAATATACTATTCGGGGTTTGTATTTATATTTTCCGAACACACCTTTTATTATACACTTTTTCGCGCCCGATGTCAAGAGTTTAAGCAAATCCGTTTTGAAATTTTGCGACAAGAGCGTCAAGCACGGACTTTTCGTCCTTGCCCTCTACTTCAAGAGTGACCTCGGCGCCGCAGTTTATGCCCGCCATCATCACCTGCATGAGCGATGAGGCGTTTACTGACCTGCCTCCGTAGCATACTATTATTTTATTATCGGGGTGAGCCTTTGCGAATTTTGCGAGCTCTCCTGCGGGACGCATATGCAAGCCTTCGGGGTTGATAACTATTACATTTTCGGATACCATATAAACAACGCTCCTTTCAGATCATGTGACGGGGGCATCCCCTGCGGATACCCTTCAATTAAAGTATAACACATCGGCGCGGATATTTCAAGTACTTTTTCTTTTTTATTTCCTCACACACGGGGCTGGCGGGCTTGTGCGAGAGGCGGCGTGCGCGCTGTTGGTTGAAAAAAGGTTGACAATTCCGTGAGGCTATGCTATAATAATGTATACTCACGAAACGAAAGGAGATACCGCAGTGGAAAGAGATAAGAAGATCTATGAATCCGGAGAGGATTATCTTGAGACTATACTGATCCTTCATCAGAGGATCGGTGAGGTACGCAGCATTGACGTTGTCCGTGAGATGGAGCTTTCAAAGCCGAGTGTCAGCAGGGCTATGGGCATTCTTCGCGAGGGAGGCTTTATCAACATCGACGATGGCGGATATATCACTCTGACCGAAGCGGGCAGAGAAGTTGCCGAGACCATTTACGAGCGTCACCGATTCTTTACCGCCTGGCTGATAGAGATAGGCGTTGACCCAAAGATCGCGTCTAAGGACGCCTGCCGTCTTGAACACGTTATCAGCGCCGAGAGTTTTTCAAAGATGAAGGAGTTTTTAAGCTCACGTGATAAGTAAGTACATTTAGTGTACACGAGATTAACCCGCGTTTGAACGGTAAAGATTTGTTACAAGATAGTTCATAAAGGCTGTGCAGAAGTGCTCTGTACAGCCTATTTTGTTATATTTTTTTACCGTTTTGTAGGATATATCGACGGTTTCAGGAAAAAACTGTAACTTTGGCGGGGCTTGTTTAAAATTACTGCATATTTCGACAGTAAATTTTAAAAAACGCAGGAAATACGATATTTTTGCAAATTTATCTGTGTGAATATAATTTCATAAGAGCCTAAGAAAAGGACTGCGGACATTGGCGAAACAAATACGATTTTTGTGTATTCTCAACAAAAATGAAATAAAAAATCAAAAACTTATAAAAACGACTTGCCAATTTGAAATAAATATGCTATAATAGTAAACGTAGAGAGGACGAAAGGTTAAAACTTTATGAATAGCCTTGAACCGATCTAGTCTATAATGCGTATTCGGAGGAGTGTAGATTATCCCATTCGGAACGCTTAAAAATTTTTACTTTCTATTAAGGAGGAAAAACTCATGAAAAAAAATGACATTATGAAGAGAACGTTAGCAGGCATGACAGCAGCTCTCACAGCAGCAAGCCAGCTTCCCGCAGTTTTCGCAAGCGCAGATGACTTCGACCCCCAGCTCGATCTCATACCCCCGAGTCAGTTGCAGAGTGAATACCCCGGAACTCTTAGCGAGCTTTATACTGAGGCGGAAGACTGGTATTGTCAGAATGCATATAACCTGGATCCTGAGCTTGAAGTTAATTTGGATGAGGCTCTTGCTTTTGCTTCTGGTCCGAGTATGTATCCAGATGACTATGATGAAGAGATTATAAACGATGCATATACCTCGCTCCTCAATGCTTACAAGGCCGCTAAGGAATCTATTGTTGTAGAACCCGTTACCTACGACGAAAAGGTAGAAGCTAAGGACGCTACTTGCACCGAGGCAGGCAACATCGAGTACTACATCGGTTCCGATGACAACTACTACACCTACAGTGAAGAAGACGGTGAGGGCGTTTACACTCCTATCGAAAAGGATAAGGTAGTTATTTCTCCTCTCGGCCACGACTGGAAGCTGGTAGAGTGGCACTGGTTCGGCAACAATGAGGGTGCTTCCGCATTCTTCATGTGCAGCAGAGATAACGAGACCAAGACCCTCGCTACAAAGCCTGTGGTAAAAACTATTCCCGCTACCTGCGAAGAGGACGGCAAGACCATTTACACCGCTACCGTTGAGCTTGATGGTCAGATCTATACCGATACCAAGGAAGAGGTTATTGAAGCTCTCGGCCATGACTGGGGCGACCCCACTTACACATGGGAAAAGAACACCGACGGCGTTTACGAGTGTACAGCTTCCCGCGTATGCAACAACAACAGCGAAGAGATCGAGACTGAGACAGCAGTTGCTACATACGAAGAGATCACCGCAGCTACCACCAAGGCTAAGGGTGTGGGTCGCTGGACAGCTACATTCAAGAACGAGAACGGCGCATTCGAGGATCAGACTAAGGACGTTGATATCGAGATGCTCATACCCGAGTACGGTGATGCCAAGTATGAGTGGTCGAAGGACTACTCCAGCGTTACCGCTACAAGAGAGTGCTTAAACGGTTCCGATGATGAAGATATCACTGAGACTGTTGAGACCGAAAAGTCTGAGCATACTGCTCCTACCTGCACCGCAAAGGGCAAGACAAGATATGTTGCTACATTCGAGAACGACGCATTCGCTGAGCAGGAAGTGATAGTAGAAGACATTGAGCCTACCGGCCATACCTACGGCGACCCTGTTTTCCAGTGGAATGAAGACAATTCCGAGTGCATTGCGACGTTCGACTGCATACATGGTGACCATACAGAGTATGTAGAGTGCCAGCTTTCCACCGAATACATCATTCCTCCTACCTGTGAAGAGGCAGGCGTTGCTGAGGTAACTGCTACCGCTTCGTTTGAGGGCGGAACCTTTACCGATACCATAGAAGTTCCCGTTGCTGCAACGGGCCATAGCTGGGATATCACATGGTTCTGGAAGGACAACAATACCGCAGTTGCATACCTCAAGTGCACCGTGGACGGCACCGAGAAGGCTATCATCGCTGATGTAGAGGTAAATGAAACTCCCGCTACCTGCGTAGAGGCAGGCAAGATCGACTATGTTGCAACGATCGAGATCGATGGTAAGGAATACACCGATACCAAGACCGTTGATACAGAGATCATTCCTCATGACTTCGTTAAGCAGGATGACGTTTGGACCGCTACCGAAGACGGCGGCTACACCTGCACCGCTTCCCGCAAGTGCTCTGTATGCGGCAAGATCGAGTCTGAGACCGTTACCGCTACTTACGAGGTCCTCACTGCTCCTACCGTTAAGGCTAAGGGTCAGGGAATCTACACCGCAGTATTTGAGGATGAAGAGTTCGAGACCGCTACAAAGGTCGTTGATATCGAGAAGCTGATGCCTGAGTACGCAGATGCCGTTTACACCTGGTCCGAGGACTACTCCACCGTTAAGGCTGTAAGAGAGTGCTTGAACGGCGATGCTGATGACGCTATCGTTGAAGAGGTAACTACCACCTCCGAGCAGACCAAGGATCCTTCCTGCACCGAGATGGGCGAGACTTCATTCTATGCAGACTTCGAGAACGAAGCATTCGTAGATCAGGTCAAGACTATTGCCAACATCGACAAGCTGCCTCACACCTACGGTACTCCTATCTGGAGCTGGGCACCTGATGCAAAGGGTGGCTACACCGCTACCATCAAGCTGGTTTGCAAGGTTTGCGGCGAAGTTGAGACTTGTGAAGCTGAGGTTACTTCCGAGAAGGATGGCGACGTTACCCTCTATACCGCAGTTGCAGTAGTAGACGGCGTTGAGTATGCTTCCGAGCTGACCGCAAAGAACGATCAGATCATTGCTAAGAACCCCGTAGTTACCTACGAGGCAGGCGATGGTGCTGTTAAGCTGAATTGGGAAGCTGTTGAAGGCGCTGAGAAGTACGCTGTACTCGGCTACCAGAGCGGCAAGTGGGTGAAGCTCGGCGAAGGCTACGCTAACAGCTACGTTATCAGCGGTCTGACCGCAGGCAAGGAATATAAGGTCGCTGTAGTCGCCAAGTTCGACGGCAAGTGGTTCGAGGATCTCTCGAATGCTATCACCGTAACTCCCAAGTCTGCTGAAGTTACTACCCAGTATCCTACTGTAACATCCGTTGAGTGCAACGAAGAGTATCATCAGGTAAGGATCACCTGGACTCCTGTTGCTAAGGCTGAGAAGTATGGCATTGCAGCATTCGTAGCAGGCAAGTGGAAGATACTCGATCAGAACATCACCACCACCACTTACACTTCTCCCAAGCTCACAGAGATCGGCAGAACCTACAAGACTCTCGTTGTAGCTAAGGTAAACGGAGAGTGGGATCTTTCCAAGATGAACAGCAGAGTATTTGAGGTTACTGTCAAGTAATTGGAATTATCTGATACCCTTTAATAACCTAAAAAGAGCGGCGGCTTCTTCGGAAGCTGCCGTTTTTTTGCATTGCATTGCCGTCACGCCCGAATCAGCCGGAGCTTCCGCTTGCAGCAGCAGAGGATCGCTGCGGGAAAGGCAAAAAAACACCGACATCTTTTCCGATGTCGGCGCTTTGTATCGGTTTTATTCATCCTTTGTGATGATACCGCTCTTCTGAGAGGACTTTGTAGCTTCCATTTCGTCGTAGATCTTCTGTTTGAACTCGGGGGAGATTGTGAATGAATCTCCGCTTGCTGCCCACTGTCCCTCGGGGACCATTGAGTAAGCGGGCTGGAGCTGTTTCTTGAGCATTTCTTTGATGTAGGTCTTGTGCTGCTTGAAGTCGTTCTCGGTAATGTTGGTAGAGCTTGAAGCTGAGATCTTGCCGTAAATGATGTCAAGGCTGTTTGTGGTGATCTCTATCTGATCGAATGCGTTGTTGCAAACGCCCACGAGAGCTTGTCCGAGGAACTCGGTGTTGCCCTGTCTTCCCTTTGAGAAGATGTTCGTCTGGCAGATAAGTCTTACCTGCTTGCCCGAAAGCGTTACGGCTTTATTCGCGCGGAGCGATATATCATTTCCGTCATCTGCCGAGAGGTGGTAAAGCTCTTCCTCGGGGGCGTAGAGGAAACCGCCGATTATGTCGATTATGTCCTCAAAAGATTGATTTGAAAGGGTGCAGTAGTAATCTGTCGAGATACCGAGCGTTTCGTCTACCGAATCCTTGAGCTTTCTTATACCGCCGTCGGCGTAGACATCGCGGAAGGTAGCTCCGTCTGCCGAGCTTACTGTGAATGCCGACAACGGGATAAACAGCATCTTGCCCTGCTCGGGGCATATCCTCATGAGGAAGAGATCGCTCAGAACGTTCTTGCCGTTGACTCGCGCATAGAGCGTGTTGTATGAGTCGATGTATGTTTCAGAGTAGTCTATCTCATCTTCCTGTTTGGTGTTCAGCCTGTTCATAAGGTACTTTGCAAACATTCCGAACAGTGCAAGAAAGATGAGCAGCGTAAGGAAGTAGATAAGCGCCACAGGGGCCTGAGAGCGTCTTTTCTTTCTGCGCCTTCTGTTTTTTGCAGCAGCAGCTTGTGCCATTAAAAAATCTCCTTTCGATATCAGTGCGGGTCAACCTCGCAGATCTTTTTCATATATCATATAAAGAGTATGCCCCGCTTTTCTTGCCAGATTGCAGGTCATGCCCGTGCCTGAACGCAGGCTGTTTTCATCCTTTAGGTACGCGATGAGGTTTGAGGAGTTGTTTATCATAAAGGAATTGCGAAGCTTGTAGCAATCCTTGCGATATTCATCGCCGAGACAAACGATCAGATCGGCGCGTTTTATCAGCTCTCTGTAAAGCATATCCTCTTGCGCGGTCTTCATCTCTCTTCTGTGATCCGCATAGGGCACGGCGCAGATGAGATGTATCTTTGAACCTATATCGGGATCCTTCACAAGGGTGTCGGCAGCGAGCAGATCGAAGCCGCGCGCCATGCCCGTGATGAAGGTGTCGATGCCTTTATAGTATAATATTGCCGCGGTGTCTGCCACAAGTCTACAAAGATATTCAATTCGCACTTTGTCGGCAGGAAAATTTTCGGGACGGTGTCCCGAGAAGCAGCAGGAGCGCTCACGCGGGATGATCGGAAGAGATCCTGCGCTGTCTGTAAACACTGCGCTATTGCTTATGTGATAAGGCATACATATCCCTCCGAGCATCATACCTCATTATATTGTACCATTAATTAAAGCCGATGTCAAGTGCTTTTTTTTCGGACGGCGGGAACGGTGAAGAAAAATGAGCTGAAATGTAAAAATATTAATAATTTTCCCGAATCGGATAAAAGAGTATTGACATTTGAGCCTTGTTATGATATTATTTTATCACAAGATATTAAAACGGCAAGACCATACTTTCCGAAGCTTGTCTTCGGTACAAAAAAGGAGCGTTACTACCATGACCGATTACTATTATCCCGTGTTGAAGGACGAGGTCAATCTGCCGATGTATATAAACGGTATTGGCGCCAGAGACACCGAGTTCCATTTTATTCGCGAGGACGGCTATCCCAATCATCAGATAATCTATTGCGTTCGCGGAAGCGGCGTTCTGAAGGTTGACGGCGGTGAGCATGAGATAAACGCAGGCGACGGTTTTTACCTGCCTCCGAACGTGCCTCATGAGTATTACCCCACCGACGAGATCTGGGAAACTCACTGGATCACCTTTGAGGGCAGAGAGATCCCCAATATAATGCAGTATGTAAAGCTTGAAAAGGCAAGAGTATTCCGCATACATGACATCAATTCCCTTGATGCCATATTCAAGAAGATGCTCTACCTTATGCGTACCAACTACTACTACGGCGGTCAGCAGTGCTCGGCTTACCTCTATCAGTTCTTCATCGAGTTCAACCGCGTGGTCAATATGCAGAACGGCACGCAGGACAGCGCAAAGCTCAACCAGCTGCAGCCTGTTATCGACTACCTCAACACCAACTACCGCAACGACATAACGCTTGCAGAGCTTTCCGATCTTATCGGGCTTTCTCCCCAGTACCTTTGCAGGCTGTTCAAGGAATGCCTGAACCTGCGTCCCTTTGAGTATCTTGCGAGAAAGCGCGTCCAGCAGGCAAAGCTCCTGCTGCTTGATGACAAGCTGAACATCAACGAGATCGCGTCCGAGGTCGGCTACAACGACTGCTCCTACTTCTGCGCGGTGTTCAAGCGCCACGAGATGCTCTCGCCCGCCGAGTTCAGAAACCTTAACAAGAGATCGAAGTAAATCAGGCGGCTCGCCGGAATGCGGGCTTTGCCGATATCAACGGGAGGGCTTATGAATATACTCCACGATATTTCCCCGAAAGAGATAAACGCCGAGAGCTTTACCGCGGTCATTGAGATCCCTGCGGGCTCAAAGGTGAAGTATGAGCTTGACAAGGCAACGGGTATGCTGCGAATGGACAGGATACTTTATACCTCGACCCATTACCCCGCAAACTACGGGTTTATCCCCCGCACCCACGCGGACGACGGCGACCCGCTTGATGTATTGGTGCTTTGCTCGGAAACGCTCGTGCCGATGTCGCTCGTCAAGTGCTATCCTATCGGTGTTATCATAATGATGGACAACGGCGCTGCGGATGAGAAGATAATCTGCATTCCCGAATCCGACCCGAGCTACAACAGCTACACCGATATCTCGGAGCTTCCCAAGCACGTCTTTGAGGAGATGACACACTTCTTCTCGGTCTACAAGCAGCTGGAGCACAAGGAAACGGTGGTAGACGACGTTCAGAATGCCGCCGAAGCCAAGAAGATAATCGCACAGTGCATAGACAACTACATAGAAAAGTTCTGTAAGTAACGGCAGGACGGCATATCATGGCATGAAATAAAGGCGGGGCCGGACCCCGTCTTTTTTGCTGTTCGGGAGAGGCGGGTTTAGTAGATAACACAAATACCGCGCCGCCTGATTGGGCATACTAACTATTTTTTTGTCTGCGCGCCCCATGTATATTGACTTTTATCACAAAATGCGGTATAATAACAGTAAGTAACTTAGTGTAAGACCCGCGTGTTTGCGCGGCAGGCATAAAGGGGTGTTTTGATATGACATTCAAAAGGATAGCCTCTGCCGTGACCGCTTTAGTTATGGTGGGCGGCATGATAGGCGCACAGAGCATCATCAGCGCGGCAGGCGACAACACGACCGAGCCGCAGGAGCTGTTCCCGAACACGAGTGCGGCGGACAGCACACCCGACTCTGTCGCCGAAAGCACTCCCGACAGCGCGGCAGACAGCACGTCCGATTCTGTCGCCGAAAGCACTCCCGACAGCGCGGCAGACAGCACGTCCGACTCTGTTGCCGAAAGCATTCCCGACAGCGCGGCGGACAGCACGTCCGATTCTGTTGCCGAAAGCATTCCCGACAGCGCGGCGGACAGCACTTCCGACTCTGTTGCCGAAAGCACACCCGACAGCAAGGCGGACGACAGCTCCAAGACCGACCCGCCGCCTGCTGCGAAGCTTTCTATTGCGAATGCGGTCATAGAAACGGGCAGCAGCAGCTACACCTACACGGGCAGGGCGATATCGCCGCTGACTTCCGTTGCGCTGGACGGCGCGAGCCTGACCCCCGGGCGCGACTACACGCTGAGCTATGTAAACAACATCAACGCGGGGACAGCCCTCATAATAGTAAACGGCTGCGGCAGCTATGAGGGTACGGCGATCGGCACCTTCACGATATCGCCGAAGCCGATATCGGCGGCTGATGTGGCTTTGGGGCAGTCGTCGTTCACCTATTCGGGCAAGCCGTTCACGCCGTCTGTCACAGTCAGCCTTGACGGCACTGCCCTTGCGGCAGACAGCGACTACACGCTGAGCTTCATAAACAACGTCAACGCAGGCACGGCTTCGGTGATCGTCAGCGGCTGTAACAATTACAGCGGCACCGTTATCGGCAGCTTCACGATATCGCCGAGATCGCTCGCTTCCGCCGCCGTCAGCATTTCAGGCAAGGTCTATACCTACACGGGAAAGGCAATAAAGCCCGCGGCGGCAGTCACCCTCAGCGGCGCCACCCTAAAAAAGGGCAGCGACTACACCATCAGCTATTCGGGCAACCTGAACACGGGCCGTGCGACGGTGCGCGTCACGGGCAAGGGCAACTATAAGTCCTCAAAGACCGCGTACTTTTACATCAAGCCGAAGGCGATGAAGATATCGGAAGTCAAAGCGCTCGGCAGCAGAAAGGTAAAGGTCAAGCTTAAAAAGGACGTTCAGGCAACGGGCTATCAGATAGTTCTGGCGACAAACTCTTCCTTCACCAAAAACAAGAAGACGGTTTACCTCAAAAAGAACACCTCCACCGCCAAGACGGTCACGGGGCTTTTAAAGGGCAAGAAGTATTATATCCGCGCGAGGGCTTACAAGACTGTCGGCACGAAGAAGTATTACGGCGGTTACAGCGCGAACAAGACGATAAAGGTCAAGTGAGCGGGGAGTTAAGCTGCAAAGCAATAACGGCGATACTTTTTTGTATCGCCGTTTTCTTATGTGCCGCTATCTTCATCTGCACGCAGGAACGCCGTGTATGCGGTGTCGCTGCCGTCGGA
This sequence comes from Ruminococcus sp., assembly GCA_024697545.1. Taxonomy (GTDB): domain Bacteria; phylum Bacillota; class Clostridia; order Oscillospirales; family Ruminococcaceae; genus YE71. The sequence goes on along the minus strand of JAILFN010000009.1, from coordinate 134,095 downwards.
GGGGATAGTCTCGACGGTAACGTGTATCCCGAAGCCTGTGCCGAGAAGCTCCGTCACGCCCGCATCAAGCGTTTCGGTGCGGTAGCTGTTGTCATCGTTTTTTATGTACCCCTCATAGCTCGTGCTGACATCACTGTCGGCGGGTACGCAAATGCTGCTGTAAAGCTCGGCGGTGTCTCCTGCCGAAAGCTTTTTTCGGTAGATCATCGTGCAGGAACAGCCGTCCTCGCTGTCGAGCTTCAGGATATCCTCGCTCTGCGGCAGGGGACTTCCGCCTGCGTCGCAGAAGGCTGAGAGCGCAGCGCCCGCTTTAAGCTTCAGCAGAAGCTGCTCGTTCATCAAACGATGGTATGCGTCGTTGAATGCCTCATAGCTCGGCATTTCGGGGTCGGTGAGGTAGCCTTTGAATACCTCGATGTCCGCCTGCTTTTGTTTCAGCTTGTCGCTCAGAGGTATGCCGTCGCTGTCGAGCAGCTCGATGCGGAATCTTACATACCCCTCGCCGTCGGTTATCCTGACTGCCCTTACGCGCTCGATGCTGCCCGTGTCTGTGAGGGCGGCGGTGTAGTGATCGCTGTCGATAAGCTCCGCCTTTACCTCGGGCAGGCTTTCGCGCCTTTCGCTGCTTTTATACTTATGGCTTATGACCGCCGTTGCCGCAAAGGCTCCCGCCGAGAGCAGGATAAGCTCGGCAGTAATGACCGTAAGCGGCGGCAGACGTTTTATACGGTCAAACATAGATCACCGTAACTCCCGTTGCTTTTGCAGTTCCGTGCAGCATTAGCACCTGCTCGCTCTTGGGGGCGTTGACGTAGCCCTTTTCGTCGATCTCGCCAACGGCGCAGTCGCTCGCGGCTATGACCTGCCAGCTTCTCGGAACGTAAAGCTCAATGCTCGAAACTGTGCAGGAGAAAAGCAGGTCGCCGTGGCCGCCCGCAAGCTGAGCGTTGTTGAAGTACACTTTAAGGTCGGAGCAGAAAGCGTCGATCGTCAGCGAGCGGAGTATGCCGTTTGGCAGCGACTTTACCTGCTTAACGAGCCTTGTGCGGAAATATACGTCGGTATCGGGGGAGCCGCCCGCAGCCGCTGATGCAAGCCCCGCAGCGCTGCGCTTGGGCACGATCATCGACATACCGAGGCTGAAAAACGCCGCCGTGAGAAGAAGCGGGAATGGCGAGAGGTCTTCTATGCCTAGCTCTTTGTCGTACATTATCCCGACTATCGCAAACGGATAGAAGATGCCCCAGAAGTTCACATCTATGATGCTTACTACCACAACGGGTATCATCATGAGCGTCACTGCTGTCCTGAGCAGGTCTACGCCCTCAAATGCGCCCGCGGCGTTCATTATCGTGAATACGCCCGCGAACATAAAGAAAAGTCCCCAGACGATGTTTGTTTTCTTTTGTGTCATAAAGCATACCCCCTGTATATAAAAGGCATAACAAAAAATGCGATACCGTATCTCTTCGGCATCGCATTTATTATATCATTAATAGTCTGATACGTCAAGACCGCATTGTGTAAGCCGATTGAAAATGTGATGAAAAATCACACCTCTTTGTTGAAGTAAACGTCATACCATACAAGGAATGTGAATACCGTCCAGATTTTGCGGGAGTAGTCGTACCTGCCTGCGCGGTGGTCGTCGAGCAGCGCCACAAGCTTTTCGGTGTTGAAGAATTTGCGGGAATCTTCGGACTCAAACTTTTTGCGGACTATGTTATAATATTCGTCCTCTTTGAGCCATACCCTCGTAGGCACGGGGAAGCCGAGCTTTTTCTTGTTGGCGGTCTGCGGCGGGCAGGCTTTGAGTGCCGCCACGCGCATCGCATACTTCGTGTTCTCGTCGGTGACGCGGAATCTCTTGGGTATGCGCTCTGCAAGCTCCATCACCTTTCTGTCAAGGAAGGGAACTCTTAGCTCAAGCGAGTGCGCCATTGACATCTTGTCGGCTTTGAGCAGTATATCACCCGTCATCCAGAGGTGCAGGTCCAGGTACTGCATCTGTGTGACCTGATCGTTGTCAGCCGACTTGTCGTAGAACGGCTTTGTTATGGCGGTGGGGTCGGGGGCGTTGGTCTTTATCTTTAGCAGCTCCTTGCGCTCGGCTGGGGTGAACATATATGCGTTTCCGATGAAGCGCTCCCTGAGATCCTGCGAGCCGCGGATAAGGAAGTTCACGCCGTGCTTTTTGGGCAGATGCGAAGCCGCAGCGCCTGCCGCCTTTCTTATTACCTTGGGTATCCTTTCGTAAGCCGCCATGTCGTCGGGGTTGTGGTAGATGTTATAGCCGCCGAATATCTCGTCAGCGCCCTCGCCCGAAAGCACTACCTTAACCTGCTCCGCCGCCAGCTTGCATACAAAGAAGAGTGCGACAGCAGAGGGGTCTGCGAGCGGTTCGTCCATGTGGTACTGTATCTTCGCGAAGTTCTCCCAGTAATCCTCGGGAGAGATCACGCGGGAGTTGTTTACCTTTCCGATGTACTTTGAGAACTCCTTGGCGTAGCCTATCTCGTTGTACTTTTCGTCCTCGCCGAAGCCTACGGTAAAGGTCTTGTCAACGTTTGCGACAGCCGCCACATAGCTTGAATCAACGCCGCTTGAAAGGAAGGAGCCTACCTCAACGTCGGCGATCTTGTGCGCTTCAACGCTGTTTTTGAATGTGTTCGTGATATCCTCCACCCAGTTTTCCAGCGTCGGCTTTTCATCGGGGGTGAACTTCACCTCCCAGTAGCGCTTAACGTCAAGCTCACCGTCGGTGAGGTCGTAGGTAAAGCAGTGGGCGGCGGGCAGCTTGTATACGTTCTTAAAGAAGGTATCTGCGGTGGGGGAGTACTGGAAGGTAAGGTAAGTTTCCAGCGTGTCGGTGTTCAGCTCCTTGACGAACTGCGGGTGGTCGAGAAAGCTCTTGATCTCGCTTCCCCACATGAGCGTCCTGCCGAATCTGCCGTAGTAGAGCGGCTTTATGCCGAAATAATCCCTTGCGCCGAACAGCCTGCCCTTGTTCTTGTCGTATATCACGAATGCGAACATTCCGCGCAGGCGGTCAAGCAGCGGCTCGCGTCCCCATTCCTCGTAGCCGTGGATAAGCACCTCGGTGTCGGCGGAGCTTTTGAACTTGTGCCCAGCCTCGATGAGCTGTTCTCTCAGCTCTCGGAAGTTGTATATCTCGCCGTTGAAGGTGATGACGATGCTGCCGTCCTCGTTGGTCATAGGCTGGCTTCCCGCCTCGGAAAGGTCGATTATCGAAAGCCTGCGAAAGCCCATAGCAACGTTTTCATCAACGAACTTTCCCGCCTGATCGGGACCTCGGTGAGCTATCCTGTCCATCATTTTCTCAACGGTGTTCTCTGCGCCGTCGATGTAATTTGTGAATCCGACAAATCCGCACATAAGTTATCCCTCCATATCAATAAGCCCGAGCAGCTGTTTTCCCGCTTCGGAAAGGTCGCTGCACAGGAAATCAACGCTTTTTAGTATATCATCATCCGGCTGAATGATGTCGGGCACCATAACGGTCATCATTCCCGCAGCCTTTGCCGAGCGTATGCCGTTGAAGCTGTCCTCAACAGCCGCCGCGTCCGCAGGGCTTACTCCGAGCCTTTCGCACGCCGCTATGTATATATCGGGGTGCGGCTTGCTGCGCTCTATCATATCTCCGCAGACGATGGTATCAAAGTAATCATAAAAGCCGACGGATCTCAGCTCAGGCTCAACAGTTGCTTGCCGCGTTGAGGAGGCAAGCCCTATCAGCACGCCCGGCTTCTTCAGTGCTTTAAGGATATCCCCCGCGAAAGGCTTCAGCGGCACGCCCTTCTCGGCGATGATCCTGCGTTCATAGGCGCGGCGCTCGTCGTGTATCGCCGCCATATCCTTGTCGGGGTAGGCTTCATAGAGTATCCGCCGTGTGTCCTCGACTGTTCTTCCGATGCAGCGGTAGTTCACCTCGTCGATGCCTTCAAGCCCGTGGCGCTTTGCTATCACCCGCCATGAATTGATGCAGAGGTTTTCGGTGTCGAACAGAACGCCGTCCATGTCAAACACAACTGCGCGTATTTTCTTTTCCATAGGTCTTCCTCACTTAAAATACATATAAAGGTCGCACTTTATCATGCCGTTGTAGAGCTTACGCTTTTTGTCCGCCTGCTTGCCGAAGTATTTCTCAAATTCCTCGTCGGGCGAGATTATAACGGCAGGGTGCTGCCTGTCGGGGCGAAGACGCTCGCCGAGGCGCTTGTAAAGCTCCTGCGCTTCCTTTATTTCAAGAAGTCTCTCGCCATATGGCGGGTTGACCACCGTTACTGCGCCCTCGCGGGGAGTGAACTCGTTTACGTCAAGCTCGCGGAAGGCTATCTTTGAGCCGACTCCCGCCTTGCGTGCGTTCTCAACGCTCAGGTCGATGGCAAGCGGGTCGATGTCGCTGCCGTAAGCCTTGAAGCTGCCCTCGTGGTCGATGTCGGCTATCGCGGCTGCGCGTTCCTTTTTCCAGAGCTCGGCGGGAAGCTGCTGCCATTTTTCGGCGGCAAAGCTGCGCTTCAGTCCCGGGGCTACTCTCAGCGCCTTGTAAGCCGCTTCGATAAGCAGCGTGCCCGAGCCGCACATGGGGTCGCAGACGATGCTGTCGGGGCGCACCCTCGCGAGGTCGATTATCCCCGCGGCGAGAGTTTCCTTGATGGGTGCGGCGTTAGAGTTTTTGCGGTAGCCGCGCTTGTGCAGCCCCGCGCCGCTCGTGTCGAGGTAAAGGGTGCATATGTCCTTCATTATCTGGAATTGCAGCTGATGCACAGCGCCTGTTTCCTCGAACCATTCGATGCCGTAGCGCTGCCCCAGCCGCTTGCAGGCTGCCTTTTTGATTATCGACTGGCAGTGCGGGACGCTGTGCAGCTTTGAGTTTAAGCTGTGACCCTTGACTGGGAAGGCATCTGTCCTGCCGATGTAGCGTTCAAGCGGCAGCGAAGCCACGCCCTCGAACAGCTGCTCAAAGGTCTCGGCGCGAAAACGCCCAAGCTCTATCAGCACGCGCTCTGCGGTGGCAAGGCGTATGTTAGCTTTCGCGATCACGGCAGGGTCGCCCTCAAAGCATACCTTTCCGTCGGTGACTTCTATACCCGTCACATTCAGCCTGCCGACTTCAAATTTCAGCACGCTTTCAAGCCCGAAATGACAGGGACAGCAGAATCTTATTTCTTCCATAAATTACCTCTTGCATAATAAAAGGGCTGCCCGCCGTAGGTAGAACCTTGCCTACGAATTCACAGCAGCCCTTGTTGTGTCGATATACCGCCGCACAGACTGCTGAGCCTTATGCGGGCTTTTTTCAAACTTTTTGCGGGGCAGCCCGCAGTCCCTTAGTGCCAGCCGGAGCAGGTCTGGGGGATATAAGAATCCTTGTAGTATCCGATGTCGGTGGAGCCGCAGCCGTAGCCTGCGATGTAGCCGGTAGCGGTGCAGTATTTCAGCTCCTGAACGGTATCGGGCTTTTTAAAGTCATGGTTCGGTTCGTTCTCGCAGAAGTCGCCGAAGAGATTCTTCCAGATCTCACCGATGTTCTGATACTGATCGGTGGGGATCTTCTTCCACTTTGAGTAACCTATCCATACAGCGCTGACATAATCGGGCGATACTCCGACGAAGTTCAGATCGACCCAGTCGGACGATGTACCCGTCTTAGCCGCCAGCACGGTATTCTTGAGCTTTGCGTATCTGCCTGTACCGTTTGAATCGGTGACAACGCGCTGCATCATTTTGTTCATGATATAAGCCGAGTCCTCGCTGATAGCCTGCTTAAAGCCGTCGCCGTGCTCATAAAGCACCTCGCCATCCGCCTGCTCGATCTTTGAGATGTAGGTCAGCTCATACTTTTTGCCGCCGTTTCCGAAGATCATGTAAGCGCCTGCAAGCTCCTGCAAATGCAGACCGTGGGTCAGACCGCCGACGGTCATACCCGAATAGCCCATATCAGCGTCCTCAAGGGTGGTGATATCAAGCTTTTCCTTCAGGAAGTTGAAGCAATACTCGGGGCTCATCTGCTGCACCAGTCTTGCGGGGGCGGTATTGAGCGATCTTGCGATCATGTTCCATGTGGGGATATCCTTCATAGACCAGTTGGCACTCTCGCCGTATTCCGAGTAGTTTACAGGCCACTGCTCTTCAAGACCATCGTTATCCGCGTCAACACGGATAGGACTGTCGTTGATGAAGGATGAGAATGTGATAAGATCCTGATCCAGCGCGGGCGCATATGAAGCGATAGGCTTCATGCAGGAACCGGGCGAACGCATACCCTGTGAAACAAGGTTATAGCATCTTGATTCCTTTTTCTTTGAGCGCGAGCTTACGTTGCAAAGCACCTGTCCCGTGTAGTCGATAGCCACAAATCCCGACTGGAGCTTATCCTTGTCGAAGGTCCATGTCTGGAAGTTCGACTTGTCGCGCATCTTCTTTTCCATCTTTTTCTGCATATTGATATCAACGGTGGTGTAGATATCATAGCCGCCCTGACGGAGTCTTTCCTCGGCAGCCTCGTAGGTGATGCCCGTTTCCTCGGATATCAGATCTACCGCCTGATTGATAGCAGCGTCCATGAACCATGAGGTAACGCCCTGATCCTCGGGGATATCCTGCTCTTCTTCAACACTGGTGAAGGTAATGTCGCCGTAGACCTGAAGTTCATCAGCCTGCTTCTGTGCAAGCTCCCACTCGTCATCTGAGAGGGCACCGTTTTGCAGCATATTATCAAGCGCATAGTTAAGACGTCTGCGGTTATTCTTAGGGTGTTCCAGCGGGTTGTCGCGGAAGGGGTATGAAAGCATACCCGCAAGTGCCGCGCCTTCGGCGTAATTCAGTTCGGAAACGTCCTTTTTGAAGTAGAAGTTTGCTGCCGCCTGAATACCTACGATATCATTTACCGATGTTGTGAAAGGTATAACATTGAGGTAAGCCTCAAGTATATCTTCCTTGGTGTAGATCTTCTCGACGTTTATCGCTCGGAATATCTCTCGGATCTTACGCTCAACACCCTTGGTGCCCAGCGCTTCATCGTCGTGGGTGATATTCTTTATCGTCTGCTGAGTGATGGTCGAACCACCCTGCTTAACGCCCAGCAGCGTTCTTGCGATAGCCACGAAGGTACGCTTGAAGTCAACACCATCGTGGGTGTAGAATCTTTCGTCCTCGGTGTAAACAAAAGCATCGCGGACGTGTTCGGGCACCTGATCGAGGTCTACCCAGACGGATCTCCTTACGGGATTTTTCATGCCGTAGTAGAGTATCCATTCCTCAGAATCGGGATCCTCCTCATCGTAATCGGGATTACGGTAGAAGAACCTCGAAACGTTGCTGATAACGACCTCTTCATCAAGGCTGATGGTGGTAGTCGTATCAGCGAAATTCAGGATATATATGGTAAGCGCCGTCGCGAAGATGGAGCCCGTGATGATAACTATCATTATCACCGACAGCACAAGCGTTCCGAATATCCTGAGTATACGGACAACGGGGTTAACGTGAGCTTTCTTTTTTTTCTTGCTGCGCTTTCTCCTGTCCGTATCCCTTGCGGGATACCTTTTCTCTTCCATAACTTGAACCTCTCGTTTTGTTTGTCACATACCGAAGCCTTTGAGCGGCGGACTTTTTTTCTTTTTCCCGCCGATCGGTACAACGGTATAACCATTTTTAGGGAAAAAAGCAGGGAGCGTCAAACGCCCCCTGCATTATATCAGCGATCTGATTAGTCCTCGGTCTCCTCATCGTCATAAGCCTCGCCATCAGCAGGAAGCAGAGCCCTGATAGAAAGACTGATCCTCTTCTTATCATAGTCGATATCAGTGATCTTAACGTTAACTTCATCGCCTACGGAAAGAACGTCTGCAACGTTGTCAACTCTGCGATCTGCGATCTGAGAGATGTGGATAAGTCCGTCGATGCCGTCAATGATCTGAGCAAACGCACCGAAGGAAGTAAGGGATACTACCTTAACGGAAACGGTCTGACCGATCTCATAGTTGTTCTTGAAGATCTCCCAGGGATTCTCGGACTCCTTCTTATAGGTAAGGGAAACCTTGCCTGTCTCAGCGTCGATGTCCTTGATCTTAACTTCGATCTTGTCGCCTACGGAAACAACATCGGAAGGATGCTTGATGCGCTTCCAGCTCAGGTCGAGCTTTCTTACGAGTCCGTCAACACCGCCGAGATCAACGAATACGCCGTATTCGGTGATGCTCTTTACCTCGCCGACGATAACATCGCCTGCGGAAGCGGTCTCAAAGAACTTAGCCTTGGCAGCTTCTCTTGATTCTCTCTCAACAGCACGGATAGAGCCTACAGCCTTCTGTCTGCTCTCGTTTACCTCAAGCACCTTGAAGTCAACGGTGTTGCCCTTCATGCTCTCAAGGTCGCCGCCGCGCGGTACAGCCTGAGAAGCGGGGATAAACACTCTTACGCCGTTAGAGGATACGATAAGTCCGCCCTTTACGATATTGGTAACAACACCGCTAAGAACAGCGTTCTCTTCCTTGGCAGCAGCGATCTTCTCGAAACCGAGTACAGCGTCAACTCTCTTCTTGGAAAGCTCAACGATACCCTTTTCATCGCTGGTCTGGAGTACGATAAGGGCGATGGTATCGCCGACGGAAACGATATCCTCGGACTTCTTGCCGGGCTCATCGGTCAGCTCTTCGGGCTTGATATAGCCGGTATGCTTGGTGCCGATGTCTACGCTTACTTCGCCGTTTGCGTCGATAGCGGTAACGATGCCCTCTACCTTCATCCCCTTATGTATTTTTTTGAGAGTCTTCTCCATTTCCTCTGCAAAATTAAATTCTTCTTCAACATTGTTCAACATTTCACTCATGGCCTGTTGTACCTCCTTGATTATATAAGCCGGAGTCGAAGCACCGGCAGATATTCCGATAAATCTTGCTGACGAAAAGTCTTCGTCTGCCAAAAGCGCCCTCAGCTCATCGGCGTTTTCCACCAGCACCGTGCGGCAGTGCTTTTCGCAGACCTGCACAAGCTTGTGGGTATTCGAGCTGTGTTTGCCCCCGGCAATTATCATCAGATCGGCCTGACCTGCTAAGTCTTCAGCCTCAGCCTGTCTGGCAGCGGTAGCATTGCAGATGGTATCGAATACCTCTGCGTCTGGGCGTTCATTCTCAATGATCTCCCGACACTGCTCCCAAAGTCGTTTATTGAAAGTCGTCTGCGACAGCACGCAAAGTTTATCCTCCGCGCCGAACTGTGAAAGCTGCTCTTTCAGGCTCTCGGCATCGGCAAAGACGAAAGTCCCGCCCTTGCAGAAACCCCTGATGCCCTGCACCTCGGGGTGGTCGGCGTCGCCTGCGATAAGCACGCTGTAGCCCCCCGCGGTCTTTTCCGCAGCTATGTTCTGTATACGGCTGACAAACGGACAGGTAGCGTCAACTATCTCCGCCCCGATCTCTTCAAGCTGTTTGTAGACCTGCTTTCCGACACCGTGGGAACGTATGATGACAGTCTGTCCCGATGCGACCTCTTCGAGCTCAACAGCCCTACAGCCGTGTGCTTCAAGGTCGTCAACGACATTGCGATTATGGATAATAGGACCCAATGTCACAACATTATTTCGGCTATCTAATTTATTATACACTATTTTTACGGCTCTGTCTACACCAAAACAGAAACCCGCGGTCTTTGCGACTAAAATTTTACAATCATTTAACACTTAGTTCACCAGATTGGAAATCTCTTCCATGATTATTTTCTTGATTTTCTTGATATTGCCCGTTGAAGCATCATTTATGCCGTACTCCTTCGGGTCGATGGGCTTGCCGTACCGCACGATTATCTTCTTTTTCTTCGAGAGCTTTTCGCCCTCAAAATTTATCCCGACGGGCACCACCTTTGTCTGCGCCACAGCCGCGATGAGTGCAACGCCGTTCTTGCCCTTGCCGAGTTTGCCGTCCTTTGAACGGGTGCCTTCGGGGAATATGACAAGGTTGCGTCCGCTTTCCAGCTTGTCTATCGCGGTGTCGATGACCTTTGTGTCGCCGCTGCCGCGAACGACGGGGAACGCCCCGAACGCCTTTATCAGCGCCGTGAAGAATATGTTCTGCTTGAACAGCTCCTCCTTAGCCATATAGCTTATCGGCACGCGGGTCATAAGGGCTATGAATACGGGATCGCCGTAGCTGCGGTGGTTTGAAGCGAATATATTGCCGCCGTCGGTCGGTATGTTCTCGACGCCCTCGAACTCAAGCTCGAAATAGCGTTTGAGAATGAACCTTACAAAGGGACGGAAGCCGCTGTAAAACGCCTGCCTTACGGGGTTTATCTTCCGCGTCTTGCTTATCGGGCGTATCGGCATTATCTCACGGCTGCGGCGGTCTTCATGTCTTGAAGAGACTAAGTTACCGGATTTTTTTTTTGAGCCGTCGGACTGCTCCGCGGCTTTGCATATAGCTTCAACTACCTCATCTATCGTCATGTGCGTGGAATCTATCACCTGTGCGTCCTCCGCCTGTTTCAGGGGAGCTATCTCGCGGTGGGTGTCGTTGTAGTCACGCTGATTTATGTCTGCGAGCACTTCCTCATAGGTGGAAGGGTCGCCCTTTTCCTGCAATTCTTTGAAGCGCCTGTTCGCGCGTTCCTCGGCTGAAGCTGTAAGGAAAAGCTTTACCTGTGCATCGGGCAGCACCACGGTGCCGATGTCTCTGCCGTCCATTATTATATCATTTTCCTTAGCGATACTGCGCTGTGTGTCCAGCAGGAACTCTCTTACCGCGGGTATCGCCGAGACTTTTGAAGCGCCCATAGAGACTTCGGGAGTGCGTATCTTGTCGGAAACGTTCTCGCCGTTTGCCAGCACAGCCTGTGCGCCGTCTATGTATGTGAGCTTTAAGTCGAGCCCTTTGAGAGAATCGGCAACAGCCCCCGCGTCGTCAAGGTCAATGCCGCGGCTCAGCGCGTTGTAAGCTATCGAGCGGTAGAGCGCTCCCGTATCGACATAAACAAAGCCCAGCTTTTTAGCTGCCATCTTCGCGATGGTGGATTTGCCCGCGCCTGAAGGCCCGTCAAGTGCTATATTCAGTCCCATATCCTTTTACTCCTTATCCCCCGCAGGGTGTTTTCACATACATATATTATACACGATTTTCGGGATAAAATCAAGTGCTCCCGAAAAAATCATTTGCTTATCACAGATCTTTCTTGTTCATTCCCAAACGGCGGGTGTCGGCTGCCGTTTTCAGGATCAGAAGCTCTCTGCCGCAGCATATGCCGTTGCCCATGCTATTTGCAGATTGAAGCCGCCCGTATAAGCGTCCGCGTCGATCACCTCACCGATGAAATGCAGTCCCTTTACAAGCTTTGACTCCATCGTTTTTGGGGAGATCTCCTTTACCTCAACGCCGCCGCGGGTGATTATCGCTTCCTCAACGGGGCGCAGTCCTTTGACTTCAAGCTCGAAGCTCTTTATCGTGCGGACGAGCTTTTCACGTTCGGCGCGGGTTATCTGGTTTACCTTCTTGACCTCGCTGATGCCCGAGCGGGATATCATCACGGGTATGATGCTCGCGGGGAGAAGTCTGCCGAGCGAGTTGCCGAAATCGCGGTTCGGTACGTCGCCGAAGTCGCGCAGTATACGCTCGTCCAGCTTTTCCTCGTCCAGCGCGGGCTTGAAGTCTATCAGCAGGCTGTACCTGCCCTTTTCGATGTTCTCCATGTGCGCCGAGGCTGAAAGCACCAGCGGTCCCGACATACCGAAGTGGGTAAAGAGCATCTCCCCCTGCTCGCGGTAGACTGCCTTGCCCGAGGTGTTGTCGCGAACGGTCAGACCGCAGTTTTTCAGCGAAAGCCCCATAGCCTTGGCGCAGTCAGAACCGTACATCTCGACCCCGACCAGCGAGCCCAGGCATTCCGTTACGCTGTGACCTGCCTGCCTTGCGAGCTTGTAGCCCGAGCCGTCCGAGCCTGTCTTCGGGTAGGAAAGCCCGCCCGTCGCGACCACTACTCTGTCGGCGAAGTATTCCTCCGTCCTCCCGCGCGCGCCGATGCAGCTCCCGTCCTCGATCATGAGCGAACGAATGTCATCGCGGACGAACCGAACTCCCGCGTTCTTAGCGGCGTTTATCAGAGCGCCCGAAATGTCCTTGGCGCTGTCGCTGACGGGGAAAACGCGGTTGCCCCGCTCGGTTTTCAGTTCCACCCCGAGAGACTCGAAGAAAGCCATAGTATCCTCGGGCGTAAAGCGGCTCAGCGCCGAATAGAGGAACTTTGAATTGCGCGGTATGTTGTTCAGCACAGTCTGCACATCGCAGTTGTTGGTGACGTTGCAGCGCCCCTTTCCCGTGATGTTCAGCTTCTGCGCGGGATGCCGCTCATGCTCGGCGACAACTACCTCATGCCCGAGCCACGCCGCCTGCACGGCGCACATAAGCCCCGCGGCTCCTGCGCCTATTATGAATATCTCTGTATGCATAGCTCGAAACTCCTTGAAAATGCTTTTGGTTGTTTTTTATACCTGATTCCCCTCGTAAACGTCGTTCTCCTGCCATATGGCTTCGAGCTTTTCAAAGCTCTGACGCACCTTTTCGGCGGAGCTTATGGAAAGTGCCGCGATGAGCGCGTTGATAAGGCTCAGCGGCGCTACGAGAGAATCCGCGAAGGAGTTCATGTCGCTTCGCGCGATCAGAAGATCGTCGGCATATTCCGCAAGGGGCGATTTGTTCGAGTCGGTTATAGCGATAACGTGCGACCTGCGCGACTTTGCGAATTTCAGTATCTTCACCGTCTGCTTTGAATAGCGTGGGAAGGATATGCCGATCATGACATCACGCTCGTCTATACGCATCACCTGCTCAAAAAGCTCGCTCGTGGTGGTGCAGCGCACCTGCTTTACCTGCGGGAACATACGCGAAAAATAGTAGTTCAGGAATGATGCGAGCGGTTCTGCCGAGCGTGCACCCAGTATGTATATGGTATTTGAGCTTTCGATAGCCTTTACCGCCGAAAGGAAAGCTTCCTCGGGGCAGGCTTCAAGGGTGAGGCGTATCTTTTCGATATCGCGGGTGAGCACCTGCTTCAGCACGTCCTCGCCCGAAAGGCTGTCGTTCGTGACCTCGATGCGCTGAACGGCGGTTAGCTTGTTTCGCATAAGCTCCTGAAGCGAGCGCTGGAGCTCGGGGTAGCCTTCAAAGCCGAGCATAGACGCAAATCTCACGACGGTGGATTCGCTCACCCCGACGGTGCGCCCCAGCTTCTGTGCCGTCATGAACGCCGCCTTGTCATAATGCTCGAGCATAAAACGCGCGATGGCTTTGTGTCCCTTCGAGAGCGAGTCCATCTGCTCGTTTATAAGTGTAAATAGATCCTTTTCCATTTTCTTCGCCTCCGAAAGATACAGGGTGTCGCCTTTATATTTCTGCCGATACAGATACGGCAGCAGCTTGCTGCAAGCCGATGGTCTTCTTTATTTTCCTGACAGCTTTTTCGCTGCTGCTTATAATGAGCACCGCGACAGCAAGTGCGAGAACGATAAGTGCGCGTATCAGCTGACGCAGGAAGTCCCTGTTCGGTCGGTGATCTTTATGAGCCAAACCGGATCACCTCTTTTTCTTCTTTTTGCCGCCCTTGCCCCTGTTGTCGGAGCGGGCGGGTCTGCCGCCGCGCGCGGAGTTCTGCCTGCCGCGGGGGGCGTTCTCTCTGCTGCGCTTTTCGCGCATATATTCTGCATCGGGTGGGACGAGCTTGCCCTCGCCGTGCCCGATGAGATCCTCTCTGCCCGCCGCGATCAGCGCTTCTATCACCTTGCGGCGGTTCTCGGGCTTGAAATATTGCAGCAGCACACGCTGCATCGCCTTCCGCTTCGGGTCTTTTTCGATGTATACGGGCTGCATGGTGTAAGGGTCAAGACCCGTGTAGAACATACAGGTCGAGAGCGTGCCGGGGGTGGGATAGAAGTCCTGCACCTGATCGGGGTGTATGCTGTTTTCTTTCAGGAACAGCGCCAGCTCAACGGCTTCCTTCAGCCCGCTGCCGGGGTGTGATGACATCAGATACGGCACAAGGTACTGCTTTTTGCCCGTCCTGCCGTTTATCTCATAGAATTTCTTCTGGAACCGCTTGTAGGCTTCGATGTGCGGCTTGCCCATCCTGTCGAGCACGATAGCCGAGCAGTGTTCGGGTGCTACGCGCAGCTGTCCGCTTATGTGGTGCTGTACAAGCTCGTTCATGAACTCCTCGTCCTTGTCCTCGATGAGGTAGTCGTAGCGGATGCCCGAGCGTATGAATACCTTCTTGACACCGTCGATCTCTCTTAACTTTCTCAGCAGATGCAGGTATTCGCTGTGGTCTACCTGCAAATTCGGGCAGGGCTTTGGAGCCAGACATTTTTTGCCCTTGCAGAGCCCCGCTTTCAGCTGCTTTTGGCAGCTCGGCAGTCTGAAATTGGCGGTAGGTCCGCCGACATCGTGTATGTAGCCCTTGAAGTCGGGGAGCTTTGTCAGCTCTACCGCCTCTTCAATTATCGACTCCTCGCTGCGGACGGTGACCTTTCGCCCCTGATGCAGCGCTATCGAGCAGAAGTTGCAGAACCCGAAGCAGCCGCGGTTGTGGGTGATGGAGAAGCGGACCTCTTCGATGGAGGGCACGCCGCCGACCTTTTCGTAGCAGGGGTGGTAGGTGCGTTCGTAGGGCAGCGAGTATACCTCGTCAAGCTCCTCTGTTGTGAGGGATATCGCGGGGGAATTCTGCACCAGCATCTTATCGCCGTGGCGCTGTATTATCGTCCTGCCGTATACCTCGTCCTGCCAGTCGTACTGTATGCGGCAGGCTTTGGCGTACATCTCCCTGCTCTCGCTTACTTCCTTGAATGAGGGGCACTGCACCGCGCCGTATGGAGTCTCCTTCGGGTCGCAGAGGTAGCAGGTGCCGCGCACGTCCCTTATGGAATGCACGTCCTCGCCCGCATTCAGCCTGTCGGCAAGCTCAACGATGGAATGTTCGCCCATGCCGAACATAAGTATATCCGCACCGCTGTCCACCATGACGGAGGGCATGACGGTGTTCTTCCAGTAATCATAATGCGCGAAGCGCCTGAGCGAGACTTCAAGCCCGCCCGTCAGTATCGGGATCTCGGGGGCTGCGGCGCGGCACATTTTGCAGTAAACGGTCGCAGCTCTGTCGGGGCGCTGTCCGCCCTTTCCGCCCGCCGAGTAAGCATCGTCCGAACGCTTTTTCTTCGCAACGGTATAATGCGCCACCATAGAGTCGATATTTCCTGCCGAGACCAGCCATGCGAGCCGCGGCTTGCCGAGCCTCATGACAGACTTAGGGTCGTGCCAGTCGGGCTGTGCTATTATCCCGACGGTATATCCGTGAGCGTGCAGAACGTGCGAGATTATCGCCGCCCCGAAGCTGGGGTGATCCACATAAGCGTCGCCGATTATGTAGACAAAATCCAGCTGCGTTATACCGCGTTCTTTCATATCCTCTTTTGATATCGGCATAAACATTGTGGTGTCACCTCTTTTTGCGGGAGTGTTTGTGGGGGCTTGGTTGCACCTTTGGTGCAATTGGGGGTTGGACTCGAATCGCTTTGCTCTCTCGTCCAATTAAAATCGGCATTGGTGGGGTTCTTGTTATGTAGTCGCAACTGTTTGTGGGGTGGCTTTAGGCGGGATGGGGGTTTTGGGTGCCGATTTTTTTGTGTGCCGTTGGCACACTTGAGGGCGCCGCCCTCAAACTCCCGCTTAGGGCTCCTCGCCCTAAGGACCTCGGCAGCGTCGCGCCGCTGCACCCGCTATTCTTTACCCTGACGCTCGTACCATTCTTCTTTGGTCAGCAGTATCTTTCTCGGCTTTGCGCCCTCCTGCGGACCTATTATGCCCATCGCTTCTATGTCGTCCATTATGCGGGCGGCACGGGGGAAGCCGAGCTTCAGCTTGCGCTGCAAAAATGCAGTCGAAGCGTTGCCTGTCTCTACGATTATCGTTATCGCCTGATTCACAAGATCGTCGTCGGGGTTTATGGATATATCCGCGCCGTCGTCGTCCTTCGGCTTTGGCATATTCTGCTCGACCTCGTGTACTACCTCCTGATCGTAGCTCGAGCCGTGCTCGTTTTTCAAAAAGCTTACGATCTCGCGTATCTCGGCAGTAGATGCAAAGCCCGACTGTATACGCATAGGCTTCGGGAAGCCTACCGGCTTGTAGAGCATATCGCCCTTGCCCAGCAGCTTCTCGGCGCCGACCTCGTCAAGTATTACTCGCGAGTCGGTGTTGTTCGATACCATCAGCGCGGTACGCGAGGGTATGTTCGCCTTGATAAGTCCCGTGAGTACGTCAACTCGCGGCGACTGTGTTGCTATGAGCATATGCATACCCGCAGCACGCGCCAGCTGCGCCAGTCTCATGACGCTTTCTTCGACTTCGTTCTTCGCCGCGAGCATAAGGTCTGCGAACTCGTCTACCACGATCACTATCTGCGGCAGCGGAGTGCGTTCGCAGTCGGGGTCGTTGGCTATCATCTCCGCTACCATCTCGTTGTAGTCTTCGAGGTTCTTGGTGCCGTTTGCCTCAAAAAGCTTGTAGCGGCGCATCATCTCGTTCACCGCCCAGCCGAGCGCTCCCGCCGCTTTGAGGGGCTCGGTGACAACGGGGATCAGCAGATGCGGTATCCCGTTGTACATCGGGAACTCGACCTTCTTCGGGTCGATGAGTATCAGCTTCACCTCGTCGGGGGAAGCGTGGAAGAGTATGTTGAGTATTATCGAGTTTGTGAATACCGACTTACCCGAGCCTGTAGTGCCCGCGATGAGCATATGCGGCATCGAAGCTATGTTGCCGATAACGATGTTGCCTTCGATGTCCTTGCCGACCGCGAATGAAAGCTTGCCCTTTGCGCGGCGGTAGTCATCGCTGTCGATAAGCTCGCGCATGGATACGCTGTCGCGGTGTATGTTAGGTATCTCGATACCGATAGCGGGCTTGCCGGGTATAGGCGCTTCGATACGGACGCTGTCTGCGGCAAGGTTTAATGCTATGTCGTCCGCAAGGCTCGTTACCTGCTTTACCTTAACGCCCGCCGCAGGCTGCAATTCGTACCTTGTAACGGCAGGACCGCGGTGAATGCCGATTATGCGGGTCTTTACGCCGAAGGTCTCGAGTGTCTCGACCAGCTTTGTTGACTTGTCCTGTATCTCGCGCTGTATCTCCTCCTCCGAGCTTGTACGCTTTGATTCCTTTAAAAGCTCAACGGGAGGGAATACATATGTATCAGCCTTTTCCGCACCATCCGATCCAAAAAGTGTAGTCTGTCCGTCAGGCTCGATAAGTACGGGCTTGGGTCTTGCGGGCTCGCCCGCCGCCTTGCGGATAAGCTCGTTCAGGCGTATCTGGTCTGCGAGCTTCTGCTTTTCTTCATTGACCTGTTTTGCGCGTTCTGCCTTTTTGCTTGCCGGCTTTTTCTCCTCTTCGGCAGATTCGGACTTTTCGGGGGCGGTGTCCTCGACGTTCGGGGTCTGTGCCCATTCGTCAGCCTGCTCGACCGGCTTGCCGATCATTATGTCCGCGCCCTTTTCAAACTCAGCCGCACGTTCCTTGGCGGCTTCCTCTTCAAGGCGCAGCTTTTCCAGCTGAGCCTGATGCACCTTCGCGAAGTCAACGCTGCGCTTTTTGAATGTACGGCTGCCGCGCTCGCGCCTGGGTGCGGGTGCGGGCGCAGGTTCGGTGTAGTGCGGCATCTCCTGCTCACGCTGTTCGCGCTCGTAGATGTGCTCGGCACGGTCTTCCTTCAGAGCCTTTGCGCCGCCTACCACAGGCTTGGTTATCCAGCCGAGCAGCTGCGGCAGGGTAACGTCAGAGAGCAGAAGTGCAAAGAGCAGTATCAGCATGACGATGATGATAGCCGCACCCGTCTGCCCGAAGTAGGTCTGCAAGGTGCGCCCGACGATGCCGCCTGAAACTCCGCCGCCCCTCAGCTCCGTTCCCTCGTCGTATAGGTCTGCTATAACGTCCTTGAAACTGCCGCTGCCTATCTTTCCGCCGAAGAATATCTGCGATGCGCCCGAGAGCAGGAAAAACATAACTATGCCTTGCAGCGCCTGCGCGATGACGGCGTTCTTCGACTTCTCTCCCGCGATGGTCAGCGCCATATATATAATGAATATACCGAATACAAAAACCGAAGCACCCATCATGCCGCGGTTGAACTCATAAAGCACCGCCCAGAGGCCGTCGCCCTTGATGAACGCCAGCAGCGTTTCAAATATCCCGAAAAAGAAGAGTATCAGCGACCAGAAGCGGCGTCTTTCGCGGAACTTCGCTTCGGTGTTGTCGGAGGCTGCGGGCTTTGCCCTGCTGCCTCCCGAAGCAGTCTTTTTAGCCGCCGCGGTCTTGCTGCCCGTCTTTTTTGTCTGTGTTGTTTTCTTTTTTGTTTCTGCCAATTTCTATCTCTCCGTTTATCCATTCCAGCGCGTCGGAAATGCTGCCGATAGAATCTATCAGCCCGCAGCCGACCGCCGTTTCTCCGTCGATTATCGTACCCACATCTGCCGCGATGTCGTCTGTTGCGAACATAAGCTCGGACAGCCTGTCCGCGCTTATCCGAGAATGGGTGAGCAGGAATCCGTCTATCCTCTGCTGCATACGCGCAAAATAGCTCACCGTCTGCGGCGTTGCCGAAACGGGACCGCTGAGCCTTACGGGGTGTACCGTCATAGCGGCGCTCGGCACTATAAATGATCTGTCTGCACTTACCGCAAGCGGCACGCCTATCGAATGCCCGCCGCCCAGCACCACCGAAGCGGTGTGGGTCTTCATTCCCGCGATAAGCTCTGCTATCGCGAGCCCTGCCTCAACGTCGCCGCCGACTGTGTTTATAAGCACGAGCAGCCCGCCGATATCCGCGTCCTGCTCGACCGCCGCCAGCTGAGGTATAACGTGTTCATATTTTGTGGTCTTGCTGTCGGGCGGGAGCAGATAATGCCCCTCTATCTGCCCGATGATACTCAGCGTGCATATCTTGCCGCCGTCGGGCACAAATACACCCGTGTCGCAGAGCCTTTCTTCACTTGCCGTTCCTTGCTGCATTTGCCATCACTCTCCCGATGCTGTTTATCGGGTAGTATTGACACAGAAGGCTCGAAATATGCAAAAAATCTTTCATTTTTCGCCCCGCGGGAGCGCCAGTCCGAAAAATAGCGCTAAACCGCTATCTTATAATATAGCACACCACCGTGCGTTTGTCAAGAGAATAATGCAGGATTCAAAGTCCCCGCTTGCATATTTGCAGGCAGCCCGTTTTCTGCGCCGCAGCAAAGCCCGCCGACAAAAAAGCTGCCGCACCGTGGTGCAGCAGCTCTATGTCATTATTCTGTTTTCATCACGGTGCTGCCATTCCGATGCAGCCGCAGGCGGGCGCCATTATTATCTTGCCCGTGCCGCGGAATACGTTAACCGTGCTTTCGCCCGAAGCGGAAGAATTGACTATATTCCCGACCGTTCTCTCGACCGAAAACTGTAGTCCGGGTGTCCATGCGATAGCGAAGTTGCCGTCTATCCTCAGCGCATCATTTTCAAGCTCGATGACGATGAGCTCCTCGTGGGGGACGGGGCATTTTATCGCAGCCACGCCGTTTCCCGAAAGGCAGGTGCTGAACTGACCCTCGCCGCTCATCACGGCGGACGAAAGACTGCTGCGCGATGATATGCTCATCTCAAGGCTGTCTTCGCAGGCGAGGAAGAGCGAATCGTCCATGACCAGCTGACCGCCCCATTCGGAAATGTCCTCGAGCAGAACGTATTTGTAAGTCGGCTCCAGCATGACGATGCCTGTGCCCGAGAACTTAGGCTTTACCGAAGCCTCGCCCGTGACGCGGCTGCCGACCATTTTTTTCAGCATATCCGTCTTGCCCTTTGCGGTCACATGGCCGTTTATGTTTCCCGCCGACCACTGCAGCAGTCCCGACTGAAGTATCACCGCATTGTTTTCTAGCTGCGCGATAACGTGGCGCTTGCGTACTCCGACCTTTGAAGCGAAGTATGTTGAGATAGCGGTATTGAGGCTTACCGACACATCGTGCGAATATTCGAGCACCGAAAAGCAGCCCTTTTTCTGCACTATCTTTCTGTCGGCAGTCTCTTCAAAAAGATTAGTTTTTATCATAATATATCACACCGTTATTTTGTGCCGCGGTACATAGTTTCGACCTGAAAATCCTGCCGCACGGCTTATACTGTACTAAGGCGGCGCACATCAGGCGCCGCTGCCGCGAAGATATGCTCAGCGGCAGTCTATCGGAACATACTCACGTTCCTTCATGACCGATTTGTATGCGGGGCGGATTATCCTCTTGCCTGTCACCATCTCTTCAAAGCGGTGAGCGCACCAGCCTGCCATTCTCGATACCGCGAAGAGCGGGGTAAACAGATCGTCGGGTATGCCGAGCATTCTGTATACAAGCCCCGAATACATATCGACGTTCGCGCACATGGACTTTACATCGCCCTTCTTCTCTGCGAAGAGTATCGGCGTCAGTCTCTCTATCGACTCAAGCAGGTGGAACTCCTTCTCAAACTCGGTATTTTCCGCGAGCTTGCGGGCGTTTTCCTTGAGTATAACTGCTCTCGGGTCGGAAAGGGTGTATACAGCGTGACCCATGCCGTATATAAGCCCCGAGTGGTCAAAGGCTTCCTTGTTGAGCATCTTTCTGAGGAAATCTGCTACCTCGCCATCGTCCTCCCAGTTATGTACATTTTCCTTTACGCAGTCGAACATCTCGCCGACCTTTATGTTAGCACCGCCGTGTTTGGGTCCTTTGAGAGAACCGATAGCAGCGGAGTATGCGGCGTAGGGGTCTGTGCCCGAGGAGGTCAGTACGCGGCAGGTGAAGGTAGAGTTGTTTCCGCCGCCGTGCTCTGCATGCAGCATGAGCATTACGTCCAAAAGCTTAGCCTCTTCCTCGGTGAACTTTCTGTCGGGGCGGAGTGCCGAGAGTATCATCTCAGCGGTGGAATGACCCTTTTTGAGCGGGTGCATTATCATGCTCTCGCCGTCAAATACCCTGCGCTTTACCTGATATGAAGATACCATGATGTTCGGCAGCTTTGAGATTATCGAGATAGCGGTAGCCATCTCAAATTCGGGGCTGCGGTTCTCGGGGTTCTCATCGTAGGAATAAAGTGCGAGTATCGAACGCGCCATCTTGTTCATTATGTTTCGCGAAGGAGCCTTGAGTATCATGTCCTCAAAGAAATCGTGGGGGAGCTCACGGTTCTCGTCGATAAGCTCCGTGAAAGCCGCCAGCTCTTCGCGGGTGGGAAGATTTCCCATCAGCAGCAGGTAAACTATCTCCTCATAACCGAAGCGGTTTTCCTTTACAACATTTGCAACAAGATCCTGTATGTTGTAGCCGCGGAAGACGAGCTTTCCGGGTATAGGCGATTTCTCACCCTCATTGATAACATAGCCGTGAACATTACATATATTGGTAAGTCCGGCGGTAACACCTGTTCCGTCGGCGTTTCTTAATCCTCTCTTTACCGTATACTTCTCATACAGCTTGGGGTCAATAGCATTATTTGTGACAAACTGCTTGTAAAGCATATCTCTTGCAGCTTCATTAGCCATATCCTTCGACCTTCTTTCAATTGATTTATACCTTTTCATTGTACACTATTTTAAACATTTTGTCAAGGGGAGTGATCCGACATGAAAGAACATTTACAGATCATAGCGGCAACGGCTTTGATATTTCTGCTGATACCGCTGGTGGGTTACGCCAAAATGAGCCGACCCGCGCAGACTGAGGGGGAGACTGTCAGCATATACCTCACCGAAAGCGGCGATACGCTGACCCTGCCGATGCGGGATTATATCATAGGTGCCGTGATGGCGCAGATGCCCGCCGATTTTGAGCCGGAAGCACTTGAAGCTCAGGCAGTGCTCGCCGCGACCTATGCCCGAAGCAGGAGCCTGTCCGAAGCGGAAGCTCCGACAGAGTCGCTGCACGGTGCAGACATGAGCGATGACAGCACCCTGTATCAGGCGTTTTTCACCGAGGCTCAGGCGCGTGAGGTCTACGGAGAGGGGTATGCGGAAGCGCTGAAAAAGATATCCGCGGCTGCCCGCAAAGCCGAGCCGCTTACGCTGACCTACGGCGGCAAGCCGATACTCGTTGCCTTCCACGCCATTTCATCGGGCGTTACCGAGTCCGCGCTTACCATGTGGGGCGAGGACATACCGTATCTTGTATCGGTAAAAAGCGGGCAGGATGCTGAGCTTGAAGAATGTATAAGCCGCGCCGATTATTCCGATGAGGAGCTGAAAGCAAAGCTTGCGGAGCATTTCGGTGAGGCGGACGGCGAGGGTGATGAGCTGTTCTCTCCCGCTTCGGTAAGCGAAAGCGGCACGGTGCTGACGGTGCGGGTCGGCGGAGGCACCTATCCCGCCGAGGAGTTCTGCTCGCTGCTCGGTCTGCGCTCCCAGAACTTCACCGCCGAGCACAAGGACGGACGCTGGCGGTTCACCGTGCGCGGCTGCGGGCATCTTGTTGGCATGAGCCAGTACGGCGCGAACGAGATGGCAAAGTCCGGCAGCACGGCAAAGGATATCCTGCTGTGCTATTTCCCTGGTACAGAAATAGCACGGGACAAATAGAAGCGCATTCGTCCCGTGCTTGTGTCTGTCATGCTATCAATGGCTGAAGCTGCCTGCCGCTGAGTGCCGCCTCGACCGCTTGGGGGAGCTTTTCAAGATCGGCTGTCAGCGAGTTGGGCTTTTTGTCGGCGTTGTCCTGCATGAAAGGCAGGAAGTAGTAATGCCGCGTGTTCATGAGCCTGCCGATGTTCACGCCGCTTGCCGAGAGCCCGTCGTTTGTGGAAAGCGCTATCAGCACGGGTCTGCCGCCGCGCAGGTGGCTTTTCGCACCGAGGGTCACGGGCGTGTCATATATCGCGTTCGCGAGCTTTCCCATAGTGGTCGCGGTGCAGGGGCAGATGACGTAGATATCGAACATTCCCTTCGGACCTATCGGCTCGGCGTCCTCGAGAGTAAGGATCGCTTTGTTTTTGCACAGAGCCTCCAGTTTTCCGACGTTGTCAGCCGCCTTCCCGAAGCGTGTGTCAAGGGTAGAGGCGTTGAAGCTCATGACGGGAGTGACAGCTGCTCCCATAGCGCGGAGCCTGCCTGCCTGCTCAAAAGCCTTTGAAAAGGTGCAGAACGAGCCGCTGACCGCAAAGCCTATCCGTTTTCCTTCAAGTGACATTGCTGTCGCTCCTCTCTCTGAATATTTGTATCACCGTGTCGGCGATTATCCCGCCCGCCGTTTTCGGTGAGCATTTTCCGGGCAGACCGAGAGCGTGGACGTACCTTATCCCGAGCCTTTCGCAGGTATCAAAGTCTGTGCCGCCGGGCTTTGAGGCGAGGTCTATGATAAGGCAGTCGCTGCTTACGCAGCCAATGACCTCGGCTGTTATTACCTTGGCGGGCACCGTGTTGATGATAAGCGGGAAACCTGCGGCGTTCTCTGAAAGCTTTCCGAGCGGGAAGACCTTGTGCCCCGCCGCCGCTGCTTCGGCAAGGGCGCTGCTGCTTCGTGCGGCAACTGCTGTCTTTGCACCGACTGCCGCAAACAGCTTTGCACAAGCCTTTGCAACTCTGCCCCAGCCGACTATCAGCGTTGAGAGCCCGCTGACGGTAACATCAAGCTCGCGCAGGGCGATCTCGAGCGCACCCTCTGCGGTGGGTATGCAGTTTCGCAGCACAAGATCCTCGCGCTTGAAGTAGTCCTCGGCGGCAAAGCCGCGCTCGCTGAAAAAGCTCAGCATTTCGCCGTTCATCATGCCGCCTGCCACAAGTGCGCCCTCTTCAAGATGATCCGCCAGCTCACGGCAGTCGATAGCGCCCGCCGACGAGGGTATCCTGAGCTTTGTATTGCACGGCACGGGCAGCAGAAGAAGCTCTGCCTTTTCGGGCATATCCGAAAGCCTGCCGAGCATGATGCTGCCGTCAGCCGAATCGTCCGTGCCGCAGCAGTACACCCGCCCGAGCCTTGTTAGCCCGCGGGCGGCAAAAACCTGCCGTTTGTCAGAACCTACGCATAATATCACGGGTCTTTTAGTCTCATTGCTCATAGCTGTCTGCCTCCGATCTTTGCGGGATAATACACTATATGCGTCCCGCGGCGATTTTGTCATTGGATTTTTATTTCATGAAAACTATTTTATTTGTTTACACTGCGGAAATAACTGTATGATATACTTACTGTGTTTGACGCAAGATCCCGAATAACAAGCTACCGATAAACGAAAGGCAGAAATACATGATAAAGTTCATTGCATTTTTACAAGGATTACCTGTTACAGTAAGGTACATTATTACTTTTCTGGTATCTATGGTGCCGCTGATAGAGCTCAGGGGCGGCGTTCCCATAGGCACGGGCGCCGATCTTCCGTGGCACACCACCCTCATCGTCTGCATGGTCGGCAATATGCTCCCCGTACCTTTCATATTCCTGTTCGCCCGCAAGGTACTGGAATGGGGTGCCGACAAGAAGTACATAGGAAAGTTTTTCAGCTGGTGCCTTGAAAAGGGCAGGCACGGCGGCGAAAAGCTGCAAGCCAAAGCAGGGCGCGGCATATACATAGCGCTGCTGCTGTTCGTAGGCATACCGCTGCCCGGCACGGGCGCATGGACGGGCACCCTCGCGGCAAGTATGCTCGACCTCGATTTCAAAAAGAGCATCATCGCGGTAATGAGCGGAGTGCTGCTCGCGGGTACTATCATGACAGCCATAAGCCTGCTCGCAAAGGCGGGTATACTGTCGGTGATGTGATCCCCGCACGATCAAGAATACAAAAACACGACCCTCGGTGCCTGCGGCATCGGGGGTCTTATCATTCGTCCAGTTTGATCTTCCCGCTGTATCTTTCCCGCCCCGCGAGGTAATCAAGGCTGACGCCGTAGTGGTCGGCGAGGGTAATAAAATGGTGCATAGGCATCTCCCGCTTGCCTGATTCGTAGAGTTGGTATTGCTGCGAGGTGATACCCAAAACTTCGGCAACTTCTCTTTGCGACATATCGTTGTCTTCGCGGATATCCCGAAGGTGTTGATAATAGTACATAATAAGCAAAACCCCTTTTTGTTTATTATGTAGATTTTAACATACATTTAAACGAATGTGATTGACTTTCATTCATTTGAATGGTATAATATTGTTATAAGATACATTCGTTTGAATGTTTTTTAGAAAGAGGTGATATTATGTCGTTTGCTCCAAGTAAATGCCCAATGTGTGGCAAAAGCGAAAAATGGAAGCTGGTCGATACGTCGAAAAAAGGATTCAGTGTAGGTAAAGCTGCTGTAGGTGGAATTCTTTTGGGACCCGTTGGTCTTGTGGGCGGGGCTCTTGGAAAAAAGAAAAAGACGTATTACTGCGGCGATTGTGGTTTTTCACATGAGTATGATGGTTAAGAATCGGAGGTGCTAGTTATGAAGAAGTATTTATCTATGACTTTAGCATTATTATTATGTGTCACTATGACCCTTTCATTTACTTCTTGTGATGAGGGTTCGGGAAGTTATGACGGTGGTTATGATACCGGGTATGACGATGACGGTGATTATGATTATGATTATGACGATGATGACGACGACGATGATTATGATTATGACGATGATGACGACGACGATGATGACTATCAAAACTTTATGAATGATGTCGATGACGCCGGTGATGGAGACGGCAAAGCCGATTGGGACGACTGGAATGCCTACGCCGAAGAAAATGGATATAATAAGGCGTATTGACAGGAAGTAGCCCGACATATCCCAAAATGAAAGAACCCGGAGCGGCAACTCCGGGTTTTTTCTTTTGCGTGTTCCTCGTGGGAAACATCATTTCATTCGTTTAATTATATTATACACCACAAAACAGCTTTTGTCAAGCCCTTGCGTGTAAAATCATCCCATTACAACCACGATATCCGTGCTGTCGGTCATCTTGCATTCGCATACGAAGTTGCCTTCAACGGTCTCGCCGTTTACGGTAACGCTCTTTACGCCGCTCTCAACGTGGTCGGGGTTCTGAATGTCGATGTGCAGACGCTTGCCGCGGAAGGTCTTCTCGATCTTGAAGCCGTCCCACTCGGAAGGAATGGAGGGGCTTATAACCAGACCCTCTGCGTTGGGTCGCATACCGCAGATACCCTCAACGCAGCCTACCATAACGGTAGAGCCTGTGCCTGTGAGCCAGTGAACGTGGCTTCTGCCTGCATAGGGCGAGCGTGTAGACTCGGTGAACTGTCCGTGTACATACGGCTCGAGAACTCTGCGCTCTGCCTTGTCGTTCATGCTTGCGGGAGCGCTCTCGAGGAAGTACTCGAACGCGCGGTTGCCGTGACCCAGCAGAGCCTCCGCAAGGATAGCCCAGCCCTGTGTCTGCGAGAATATACCGCCGTTCTCCTTGGTGTCGGGGTTGAAGATGTGCATAAGTGCGCCGTCGAAGTAGTGGTCAACGTAAGGCGGCTCGAGAAGCTTTACGCCGTAGGGGGTGTTCAGAATCTCGTGAACGCTCTCCATAGCGGTCTCAGCCTGCTCCTTGGAAGCAAAGCCGGAAATTACCGACCAGCTCTGAGGATTGAGCCACATATTAGCCTCGGGATCCTTCTTTGCGCCGACAACTACGCCGTCCTCGCGGATACCGCGGATAAATCTGTCCTCGTCCCAGCAAGCTGCAAGGCTCTCGCCCAGCTCAGCCTGTGCCTTGGTGATGTAATCAACATATTCCTTGTCGCCGCGCTCTTCTGCATAGCCCTTGATAATGCTCATAGCGTAGTAGAGCTGGAATGCAACGAAGGTGGATTCGCCCTTCTTGCCCATTCTCAGGCAGTCGTTCCAGTCTGCGTGCAGACCTGCGGGCATCTTGTGTGCGCCGAGTCTTTCCTGAGAGAATCTGATAGCGTTCTTCAGGTGCTCGTAAACGGTAGCCTCGCCGCCGCCTACTTCCGCATATACGATAACTTCATCGAGGAACGCCTTGTTGCCTGTCTCGCCGATGTACTTGACGATGGTGGGGAACAGCCAGAGAGCGTCGTCTGCACGGTAGCTCGGGTGACCTGTCTCCTTGGCGTAAACGCTGTTCTCATCGTTCTCATCGGGGCAGGTCTCGTTGCCCGCGTCGTGGTCGAACTTAACGAGGGGCAGACCGCCGCCGTTGGATACCTGTGCCGAAAGCATGAAGCGGATCTTCTCGGCTGCAAGCTCGGGGTTGATGTGGATTATACCCTGGATATCCTGAACGGTATCACGGTAGCCGTAGCCGTTTCTAAGACCGCAGTAGATAAAGGAAGCGGCTCTCGACCAGATAAAGGTGATGAAGCACTGATAAGCGTTCCATACAGATACCATGTTGTTGAACTCTTCGGAAGGAGTCTCTACCTGGAAGTTGTTGAGCTCGCCGTGCCAGTAGTCAACGAGTTCCTTGATCTCAGCATCACACTTGCCGGGCTGCTCGTATGCTGCGAGTATCTCGGCTGCCTCTCTCGGGCACTTCTGACCGAGAACATAAACGATCTCGACAGTCTCACCGGGAGCGAGAATAAGATCCGACTGGAGAGCGCCGCAGGCGTTTGAGTTGTAGTTGAGCTTGTTGTCGCAGAAGCCGCGCTCAACAGCGATAGGATCGCCGTAGGTCCTGTAAGGTCCGATGAAGCTGTCAAGGCTTCCGTTGTAAGCGGAAACGGGAGCGCCGACAGAGCCGAAGAAACGCTCTCTGTAATTGGTGCCCTCTGCGTTCTTGCCGCTGTTCTCGTTGATATGCTGAACTATCATGTTGCCGTTTTCAAACGAGGTGCGGGTGATGAACAGGGTGTACTGAAGGTTTACCTGATCCTGCTCGTAGTTGTTCTCATTGGTGAACTCGATGAAGCCGAAGGTGGAAAGGCTTCTTACTCTGTCGGAGTTGTTGGTGATCTTTGTGCGCCATACCTCATAGGTCTTGTTGAGGGGGACGTAATATGTTACCTCGGAATGGATCTCCTCATAGTCCGCGGTCATGGTGGTGTAAGCGGTACCGTGGCGGCACTCGGACTTGTAGGTGTCCAGAGGCTTGCCGACAGGCTGCCAGGAAGCAGACCAGTAATCATAAAGGTCGTTGTCGCGGATATAAACATATCTTCCGGGAAGAGCTATGTTGGTGTTAAAGCGATAACGGGCGATACGTCCGTTGGCACCGCTCTTTACAAAGCTGTATCCGCCTGCGTTGTTGGATACGATAGCGCCGTACTCGGGCGAGCCGAGGTAGTTTGCCCAGGGCGCGGGAGTGTCGGGTCTGGTGATGACATACTCCTTGTTCTTCAGGTCAAAATAACCGTACTTCATAGTTTTGAACTCCTTTGACATTGGTATTGATCGGATACTAAAGGCGCGGCAAACGTTCCCGTGCTCTTCATGCCCGCGTCCGACACCGCGCGGGATATACACTTATATCATAACACATTTGCAATAAAATTTCAAGGGGTAAGCCGCAAGAATTTATATAATATTTTTAATTGAGCAAAGCTTTTTGCCCTTTACAAAAGCGCGGAGTTATGATATAATTGTGGTGTTCGGATATATAATCCCCAACGGACAAACGGAGGAGACAAAATGAAAAAGATGCTTAAAAACTATTCGCTCGGGGCGCTTGCCTGTATCGTTATGGGCGTGGCGCTCATGATAAACCCGCACATCATAACCGATGTGCTGAACACGGCTGTCGGGGTGCTCATAATAGCATGGGCGGCTGTCGGCATTATAGGCTTCATCGCCTCGCGCAGCTCCGATTCCCGCGAAAGGCAGAACGTGTTCTCGCTTGTTGGAGATGTCATAATGCTTCTGCTCGGCGTTTATGTGTTCGTCAACCCGAAGCTGCTCGAGACCATCGTTATGACGGCGCTCGGCATTTACCTGCTCTGCTCGGGCATATCAAAGCTTGCGTCTGCGCTGCACATAAAGAAATACGGCAACGACCGCTGGCTGCTGCCTCTCATCACCGCGGTGATATCCACCCTCATGGGCGGATTCATCATCGCAGCCCCGACGCTTCTGTCGGGGAGCATCATGTTCATCGTCGGCGTTGTGCTGACGGTAGCTGGCATCGTGAATTTCGTCAGCGGGTTCTCGGCGGCAAGGGAGCTTAAAAAGCTGATGCGCGAGCTAGACCCCGATGGCGGCAAGCCCGCAAAGCGCGAGCGCGTCCGCAGGAGCGCTTCAAAAGAAGCTTCGGACGGCTCCAGGGTGATAGATGTCAAGAGCTACGATGAGGAATGATGACCTCATGAAATAAATATCCCTGCCGGACATTGTGCTTTCGGGCACAGATGACCAAGCAGAAAAAACAGCCGCTCTGCAAAATCGCAGAGCGGCTGTTCTTATTTCAAAGATATTTTTTCTCAAACTCGCTGACGGGGATAGCCTTGTCGAACAGCCAGCCCTGAGCCATGCTGTGACCGCTTCCCAGCAGTATCTTCGCCTGTTCTTCCGTCTCCACGCCTTCAAAGATTATGCTCTTGCTGGTGGACTGTATCAGGTTGCAGATCTGCGCTATGTATGCACGCGATTTCTCATCGGTCTCTATGTTGTCGATGAACACCTTGTCTACCTTTACGATATCAACAGGTGCGTCGATCAGCACGCTGAGCGAAGAATAGCCCGTTCCAAAATCGTCGATGTCGATCTTGAAGCCCTCGTCGCGCAGGCGGCGCATATTGGAAAAGAAGTTCTTTACGTCCTGTGTAAAGCAGCTTTCCGTGACTTCTATCTCTATCAGACCCTTGTCGATATCATACATCTCCGCCAGAGCGTTGACGTTGTCAACAAAGTTGGGACGATTGTTGTGCTTGCGTGAGAAGTTGACGGAGATCGGGACAAGCTTCTTGCCCTCTTCCTTCCACTTTTTCAGGTTCTTCAGAACCTGCTCGTAGATGTAAAGATCCACCTGAGTTATATAGCCGACGTTTTCAAGCACGTCGATGAACTCGTAGGGGAGCTTGTAGCTTCCGTCGGGGTTGCGCCAGCGGGTAAGAGCCTCCGCGCCGATTATCTCGCGCGTGTGGAGGTCGAACTTGGGCTGTAAGAACAGTTCGATGGCGCCGCTGTTGATGGCGCTCCAGATCTGGCTGGCTATCGCCTGATCGTGGCTGCGCTTTTTACGCATACGTTCGGTGTATATGCCGCAGGGCACATCTGATGTACCCTTTATGCTTCGGCGCGCAAGGTTCGCGTTGTCGATGGCGATAGGCATATCATCATCAGCCGAGCGCACGAAGTATATACCGCAGGCGACCTGTATATCGCTGAGCGGGTATTTTTCCTTCTGGCTCTTGTTGAAGCGGCTGTTGCGTTCGGAATAGGTCTTTATGACATCCTCGCGGTCCTTGCCCTTGCAAAGAGTAATGAAGAAATCGGAATATATCCTTGAAGCACAGAGCATACCTGGGGTGCTTCTTATGACCTCGGCAAAGTCGAAGAGCATTTTATCTCCCGCCTCATAGCCGAAGTTTTCATTAACGTATGAAAAGTCGTTGATATCGGAATAGCCGATGGCGAAGCAGCCGCCTTCGGTGTAATGTTCAGCCAGAAGCTCTGCTGCCTTTTCATTGAAAGCGGCACGGGTAAGCAGTCCCGTGATGTGGTCGCTGCTTGAAAGGCGCTCGATCTCGACTTTATCCTTGGCGATCTTGCCCGACATCTCTTTCATATGCTCGATAGAGTACATCATTCCGTAGATATGCGTGATGACATTGCGCTCGTTGGCAATGCTGACGTAAGCTATCCTGTACCAGCAGTAATCATCGGTGAAAGCATTTGTGCGGCAATCGAAAGTCCCCTTCATGGGGTTTGAAAGAGAATTCTTGAGAGCCTGCTCGTAAAGACCGATGAAGTCGGGGTGTATGCGTCTTTGCGGTGTATTACTCCTGCTGAAATCCTGAAAAGTACCTGTGCCGCAGCGTTCGATCACTAATCTCGAGCGTGTTGTGAAGGTGTCGTTCAAAACGTCATATTCAAAGAATATCTGATCGGAGTTTTCCTCGATCATCTGGAATCTCAGGTTTTGCTTTTTAAGCTCCTTCTCTGCGGTGCGGGAAGCTGTAACATCAACGAAGGTGCAGTAAATAAGTTCGCTGCCGTCCTCCTGGATCTCCGAGTTGCTGCAGGTAACGCGAAGCCAGTTTCCGCCCCTTTCGGGTTTGAGCTGGATCACGGTGTCCAGCCTGCTCTTGTCTTTCAGGCAGGTCTTCATGGTCTGAAACAGCTTGATAACGTCTTCCTTACAGACGGCGTCCTTCATAGGGAATGAATCTCTGTCTTCTTTATTATCGACACGGAAAATGCGGTAGAACTCATCGTTGCGCTCTATTACATCCTGTTTGCCGTCGGGGTAAAGCTTGTATACGGCGAGCCCTGCGCCCACGGTATCGGACATGAAATCTATCTCCGCCTGAGAGCGTTTGTACTTTGAAGCCTGCAAGTTGCTCGCAGTGGTATCGCTGACTGTGATATCGGCAAAGTTCCTGCCGTTTTCCGAGCGGTTGATGCCGATACATATAACGACGATGTAGCTCCCGTCGGCGCAGACCAACCTGTGCTCTATCGCGCCGCCGCCTTTTTCCTGAAGCTTTGAGACCTCATCTAGGTATTCCTCCCTGTCTTCAAGGGGGACCAGATCAAAAAAAGTCGCACCTCGCTCTATGAGCTTGTTGAGGTCATAGCCTGTCATTTTCAGAAAATTTTCATCGCAGGAGATTATAGCTCCGCTCCTATCGAGATCGGCGGTATATCTGCCGCACACTACAGGCTTTATCTTTTCTTTCACCATCTTCACCCCTTTCATCGGTCACAGCGACCGGTAAGACTTCCAAAGAAAATTATCTTTAAGTTGTTTGAATTAATTATACCATTTTTTAATATTTAATTCAAGAGTTCCGTGCTTATTTCTACAATTTTAACAAATGCAGAAGCTGATTTTAAGCATTTTGCCGATACGAAATGTTTCCGTTTTTTTACAGCTGTTACAGGCGCTCATGCAGATCCCACGGGGGGGAGAAATGATCTGCCGCGCGGGAACGCCAAAACGAAAAGCCCGCAAGCTTACCGACCTGCGGGCTGAAATATCTTTAAGCCATTGGACTTACACCTTTCTCATTTGAAATTATCGTGGGAAAAGTTTGTTATCTCATTGGACTCGTTCCTTTCAAGAAATATAGTCGTAAATGTCAAGCTGAATAAACCTTTGGACTCACCCCTTTAACTTAAATATTTCTCCTCATTGCGGTGTTGATCTTCATAAGCACCACTCCTTCAGATAGATATTATCGCTTCGACCTGCGCCCTCCGCGCCGCCCCGCCTTCCGCCGTGACATTACCGACGGACCGAGCCGACCATCAAACGCTGCCGCGCTTATTATTATGGTGAAGGCTTAATCGCCTTATATTCAAATTCAGTTTTCGCTTCATCAGTCCGAAGCGAAGATCACACTAGTACATGGGAATCACTCCTAAGCTTTATGAAATATCCTTAAGAAAAATCCTCACACAAATCATAGGCGAACACCTCTTTGAATAGTTTTATCATGTCTGTTTCAAGCTAGAGTAACCTTTGGACTCACCTCTAACATTTTAGTATAGTGTCGGAAAGCATTTTAATTATCCTTCGGACTCACCTCTAACATTGTGGTATAGGGTCGGAAGCAGTTTTAGTAGAACTTCGGACTCACCCCTGACATTAAGTATTTGTTCCGGACACGCATCCGGTATATCTCGGCTGCTCCGCAGCCTATTCAATTTT
The DNA here is from genome assembly GCA_024697545.1 of Ruminococcus sp. GTDB lineage: Bacteria > Bacillota > Clostridia > Oscillospirales > Ruminococcaceae > YE71. The sequence goes on along the minus strand of JAILFN010000009.1, from coordinate 101,291 downwards.
AAGACTCGTGCTCAGCAAGGGTAGAAGCTGCAAAAACGCTATACTTGATCTGTCGTAACCTCAACTCGCTGATGTCTTCGTATCTACACTATTGAGAACTGTCGGCTCATTCGTCCGCGTCATGTCTCCTCTTATTCAGACCTCAGCGAGCCTCGGAAAACCCTGCTGAATTTCAGATACATCCATTGGACTCGCTCCCTTCTTGTCACATTAAGCCTGCCGATCGGCACCCGGAAGCATTTGTAAGTCTTCTGCACCGTGCTGCAACCGAGGCGTCTGCCCGACCGCTGCTCTCGACATCTATGTCAGAGAACGGAACCTTTATCGACCTCCGACCTTTCAGCCGGACCCCCGTGGAACAGCTCCCGCGTTCCCGGGTCTCTGTCCTTTGCTTTGGTTCTCTGGGTCTTGTTCCTTCTCTCTGGTTATATTATAGCACAGGCGTTGTTACTTGTCAATAGTTTTTTTCAAAATCAGGATAGATTATTTAGGCAAAATTTTGTGCATTTTTATCATTGACAAATATAAGTATTTATGGTACAATGGTTGTAGATTGCGGGCATGAATAAGTCCCGCGCAAGGAGGTTGTTTCCAATGGCATTTGATGAAGAAAAGACAGAGGGACTGGACGAGTTCCAGCCGGATATATATACCCTTGAGGATGAAGACGGCAACGAGCAGGCTTTTGAGCTTCTTGACGTTATGGACTACGAGGGTGAGAAGTACTTCGCGCTTACTCCTTATATGGAGACCGCTGAGGAGCTGCTCGAGTATGACGGTGAGGTAGTTATCCTCAAGAGTCAGTTCGAGGGCGACGAGGAAATGATGGTCACCATCGACGATGACGATGAGTATGAGCGTGTCGGTGCTGTATTCCTTGAAAGGCTCCGCGAGATGTATGATTTCGAGGACGACGAAGACGAGGGAGAATGATCCGGCAGGCAGGGCGGCACCTTTGGCGTTCGTCTTGCGGCATATTTAATGAATTTTAAGAGCAGTTGATAATGACTGCGATGTGCGTTAGCTTCGGCATGATTTAATCCAACACTTATGTAATCAGGGATTCGCACTCCGAAAAGATGATGCAGACCTCCCGCAGAACACCCCTTAAGGCGTGCAAAATCTGCGGAAGTTGGGAGCATAATGCTTTAGGGTCGATTTACCCGTCCTGCTTTTGCGGGTTTTATTTTACTGAAGCGACGGCATTGTGGTTATTATCAGCTGCTCTTTTTTTGCCCGGAGGTGTGATATATGGAAGCTTTCGTTGTTGTGGCGATAATCGCGGTGCTGCTGCTTATACTGGGTGTCAGCCTTGTTTCGGTGGCGGCGGGGATAATGATAGTGCTTATTGCTGCACTCGGAGGTATGCTGATACTGTTTTCGATATGCGGGATATTCCTTGCCATGTCAAAGCGCGAGGACGCCAGACTTGACGGCTTTGAAAAGCCGCACGGATATGATACGGCGATGTATCTCTGCGGCGAGGAACGTATAGCGAACATCTTTCCCGCCGAGGGCGTTCTGCGGGAACGTATCTACAGGAATACGGACTGCGTGGTGTACGTCTGCCGCATGAAAAAGCGCAGTGTGGTGATAGACCGACACAGCGCGATCATCATCGTGACGGGCATAGCACTTTCCCTGCCGAGCCTTATCGCAGTAGTGATAGAGTTCGTCTCGATGTTCTGATGGGCGGATGTGCCGCGGGAAATGCTGATCTGAGTGTTGTTGATCATTATTTGCGATAGCGGAAATAGGTGATTTGTTATGAAAAATAAAAAACCGGTCATAATATGCGTTGCAATAGTTTTACTGTGTATAAAAATCCTAACTCCTTTCCTGGGACGTCCTGTTTTTATATACAATATGGATTCAATGGATGGTGAATTAAAATCACATTTTCAAATTTGTTCCAATGTTAAGGAAATATTGATTTTCGATACGAATATTTATAATCTTAGTTGTATAAAATATTGCAGCAATTTGGAAGTCTTATGCATTTCCGGCTTCCATGCTGAGAATATCGATACTAAATACATAGTTAATGAAAATGTAAAACAAGTTGCTTTTTCATTTTACAGTAATGACTGGTCACATCTGAAAGAATGTACTAATTTAGAAAAAATTTCTATTATACCTTCTGATTTTTCAGATACAAATGATATTTCTGGTCTTAGTAAACTAGAAGAACTGTTCATTGACACTGATACTGACCTGATAGTCAGAAATATTGAAAAAAGTGAAAACCTAAGAAAAATAGTATTAAATTCGAAAAAAACGATCGATCTCGGCGGATTATCGGAATTGAAAAACATTGAAAATTTAAGTATTAGCGGCGAGCTTATTAATTTTAACGCGATCAGATCTGTTTCAGTGCTGGAATTACATAGTTGTGATAATATTGACTGGGAACACCTGAAAAATATTGATGGTCTGGAAAAAGTGATAATAACAGGTCGCCAGGTCAACGAAGAAACAATCAACGATCTAAAGGATAAGGGCATTACAGTTGAATTGGAATGATCATGTATGCTCTGAAAATCATTAACTCCTGAACCAATAATCAACATAACTTGTTTGTATTTCAGAATCTTTGCGGCAAATGTAGGCAAATGTGGATCTTAAAACATATCAAGAGAGGAACAGATAGTATAAATGAAAGAACAGTTTGTCAGAAGTGAGATGCTCATCGGAAGCGACGGGCTGGGCAGGCTTATGAAAGCGCGGGTGGCGGTGTTCGGCATCGGCGGAGTCGGCGGGTATGTCTGCGAAGCGCTGGCACGGAGCGGAGTAGGCACCCTCGGGCTTATCGACAACGATATGGTGAGCCTTTCAAACCTCAACCGACAGATCATAGCACTTCATTCAACGATAGGGAAGTTCAAGACCGACGTTATGCGCGACCGCATTCTCGACATAAACCCCGACGCGGATATCAGGGTGTTCCATCAGTTCCTGCTGCCCGAGAACGCCGATGAATTCCCCTTTGCGGACTATGATTATGTAGTAGACGCCGTTGACACGGTTTCGGCAAAGCTGGAGATAATATGCCGTGCAAAGGCGCTGGGGATACCCGTTATAACCTGCATGGGCGCGGGCAACAAGCTCGACGGCAGCGGGTTCAGGGTCGCCGACATCTCAAAGACCAGCGTCTGCCCGCTCGCAAAGGTGATGCGGCTGGAACTGAAAAAGCGCGGCATAAAGGGTGTCAAGGCGGTCTATTCCGAAGAACTCCCCCGCAAGCCGATAGAGGGCATATGCCATGAGCCGCAGCAGGGGAGCAGGCGAAGCACACCCGGCAGTCTTGCATTCGTGCCGTCGGCGGCGGGGCTTGTGATCGCGGGAGAGGTCGTCAGGGACATTGCACTTGGTCTGTGATCCGTGTGCCGTTGTGCTGTAAGCTAAGAAAAGCGATATTTTTCTAAAATAAATGTATAGACTTGAATGGTGATATGTGGTATTATCATATCATGCGGGTCGCGGGTGGACGGGACGGCTGTGGAGCGTTGGATCTTTCAATTACAAATGTGGTTGGATCGGTTGCGTGACCCGCGGTGTGTGCCTGCCTTCGGCAAGCATACGGGGATTTAGAAAGGAGAAATAAATATGAGTGAAAAAAAGCAGGTCTATAATCCGTTTCTGCCGCTGAATGTTTGTATTCCCGACGGCGAACCTCATGTGTTCGGCGACAGGGTCTATCTGTTCGGTTCGCACGACAAGGAGGGCGGCGAGACTTTTTGTATGCTCGATTACGAGGTATGGTCTGCGCCCGTGGACGACCTGAAAAGCTGGAGAAGCGAGGGCATAACCTACCGTGCCGAGCAGGATCCCGACTACAAGGAGCGTCCCTTTATGTACGCGCCCGATGTCGTCCGCGGCAACGACGGCAGGTACTATCTGTACTATTGTATGTCGGGACGCGACGGCGTGGGCGGATATCACGGACCTATCAGCGTGGCGGTATGCGATACCCCCGCGGGCAAGTATGAATACCTCGGGTACGTCCGCTATCCCGACGGCACACCGATGAAGAAGTACGTCTGCTTCGACCCCGGCGTTATAAACGATAACGGTACCATATATATATACTACGGCACCCGCTATGAATTCGAGGAGGACTGCCCCGACTTCGCCGATAACGAACAGCTGATACAGCAGGAGATGGCGATGTTCGGCAAGAGCCGTGAGGAGATACTCGGCACGCCCGAGAGCGTAATGGGTCCCTCTGTCGTGACTGTCGGCGACGATATGCTGACGATAACCTCCGAGCCGCGCCACATCATTCCGTACAAGGTAAAAGGCACTTCCTTTGAGGAGCATCCCTTCTTTGAAGCACCCTCTATGCGTAAGGCCAACGGCAGGTATTACTTTATCTATTCCTCCCGCCAGAACCATGAGCTCTGCTATGCGGTAAGCGACAAGCCCGACCGTGATTTCGTGTTCGGCGGAACGATAGTTTCAAATGGCGACGTGGGCTACAACGGCAGACCCGAATCGGAGCGTCTTAATATGACGGGCACGACACACGGCAGCATCGAGCAGATAAACGGCAAGTGGTATGTCTTCTACCACCGTCTGACCCACAAGTCGGATTACAGCCGTCAGGCTTGTGCCGAGCCGATCGAGATCGCGGCAGACGGCAGTATCGCGCAGGTGCCGATATCCTCCTGCGGGCTCAACGGCGCACCGCTTAAAGCAGAGGGCAGCTATCCCGCGGGCATTGCCTGCATGATAACCAACGGCGATATGCCTCACGGCTGCAACCGCATATTCAACGACAGGGTATTCCCGCACTGCGACAACGACGACACCGACCGCTATATCGGAGAGATGACCGACGGCACGCTGATAGGCTACCGCTGGTTCGATTTTAAGGGCGGCGAGACGCTGACCATAAAGCTTCGCGGCAAGGGCGGCAGCGTAGCCGTCACCGACGGCGAGGGCGTATCGCTCGGCAAGGCGGACTTCGCCCCGAGTGAAAGCTGGCAGGACGTTGTCATACCCCTGAGCGTCAAGGCGGGCGTGAGCGAGCTTCGTCTGACATTCTCTGGTGAGCTTTCGGATATGCTGGAGATAAGCTTTGGCTGATATACGGACATAAAAAACGGATCCGGCTTTTTGCGGTCGGATCCGTTGTTTTTATATTCTGATGGCTGTTTCAGCGCTTCTTCCTTGCGCCGATGACCCCCGCGGCTGTGAACAGCGCCGCTGCAAAGCCGAGCTGCACGCCTATGCAGGTGATGTACAGACTTCCCGAAAACGGCTGATCTGAAAAGCCGCAGAGCATATCGTTCGCGCGGACATACCAGTATGCGGGGAGAGCATGGGCGGCTTTGAGCACCCCGCTGCCCAGGTACTGCTGCGGCACGAATACGCCGCAGAGGAATGACATACCGAGGCTTATAACGTTGCTTATCATGCTGAGCACGTTGTCGCTTACGTCAAACTGCGATACGACCAGCGATATACCTGCTGCCATCAAGATGTAGCAAAGACTGTTGAGCATACAGAGCATACCGTTTTTGGTGAACATCTCGCCGCCGTAGGCTGCTGCCGCCGCTGCCATGAATGCCAGCCATATCCCGCCTATCACCGTGAATGAACCAAGCGCCATCTGCAATGTTCGTGAGGCGGGGGATACGGGAGCGCAAAGCACCCTCTTGCGCAGGTCTTCCGAGCTGAGCCGCATAAGGCAGGGGGTGACGCCCATTATCGTCACGCATATGAATATGTAAGCAAGATACTGCGTGAAGTAGCCGAACTTTGAGATGCCGCTGCCGCTGCTCTCGGCGGTCTTTACCTTTACATGGCTGCGCGAGAGGGCGTTGGCGCGGATACACGCCTGCGGCGCATCATCGCCCGAGGATATCCGCACGGATATGAGCTTGAAATACTGCTCCAGCTGACCATCAAGGAATGTGGCACCGTAGCTGCCCTGAGACTTGCAGGTGGTGATGAGCCCGTCAAACTCTTCCGCTTCAAGCTTTTGCTCAAAGCCCTTGTCTATCGTTATCGCATAGTCTATGATGCCGTAGTAAAGGTTATCCTGTATAGTTTGTTCGCGGTCGTCAAGTCCGCCCACCAGTTTGTGGTTGTCGGATATGAACTTTATCAGAGCCCTGCTCGATTCGGTATCGTCCATGTCGAACACCGCAACTCTGAGCTTTGTGGCTTCAAAGCCCGCCTGCTGTTCACCCGATGAACCCATTATAAAAGCGATGACGACGAATATAACGAAGTAGGCGATGATGGAGGGCAGGCGGCGGAGGAATATCTTTATGAATGCGTTATAAAGCTGCATATTTCTTCCTCCCCGTTATAAGTGCTCCCGCCGACATGAACACTATCGTCATGCCCGTGAGTATGAGTATATTGCTTATAAACCGCGCGTTGCTGCCGTATATGTTCAGCACATAGAAGCTGTCGGATATGAGGGCTGCGGGGTTCATGTGATTGAACCAGGGCGCTTTCAGCTCTACCTTTGCCCGCATATTGCCTATCATAAGACCGCTCATGAAGCAGAAGAACATCATCACCGCAACTGCTATGGGTACGCTCATGCCCTCGCTGCGGCAGACAGCGCCGATAAAGTAACCGACTGCAAGCCCGTTTAGCGAGCCCGCGAGTATTATAAGCAGCATAAAGCCGAGCGGCACGCCGAATTTTATCCCCAGCACAAGCTTCAGATAAAGCAGGGCAGCCGCGTTGCAGCAGAAGCTTATAGCCCCCTGCGCCGCCAAGCTCGCCGTCATTGAAGCGAACTTGCTGACGGGAGCCACGCATCTTCTGGCACCGAGTGCCGAGGTGTTCGCCTGACTTCTCAGCACGGCTGTGATGCCGCCGAGAGCCCCGAACAGGCAGCTCATAGCCAGAAGGTTGTAGAAATACTGCACATAAGGATCCTGATTGCCGTCACGGCGTTCCTGCTTTATAAGGGGGTCTATCTCCGTCCGCAGCATATCGGATATCCTGAAAATGTTCAGCGGGTTTTCGCTTATCTGCTGCGATATCATCTCGCTGTTTATCTTGTACTGATCCAGAAAAAAGCGTATGATGGTGGGCTTTATGCCCTCGCTCTTTACGGTCAGCGATATCTCTTCGTCCTCGTATATTATACCCGAGACCTTGCCGTTTTCGAGAAGCTCCAGAGCTTTCTTTTCATTCGTGCGTTTTACCTCAAAGAGCCCGTCCTTGCCCTCGGATACTGTGTCGAGGGTCTGCTCGAAATTGCGGTCTTCGCTTATGGTGACAAGGGCTACGGGTATCTTTTCAAACTGTTCCTCGGCGTAAAGATCGCCGAAGGCTATGTAAAAGAATGTGCCGAGTATCGCGGGGAAGCCGAACAGCCAGAATATGACCGCCTTGTTTTTGAGCGCGATCTTCAGCTCATATTTCAGAATGTGAAGGAACATCTTACACCTCCGTCAGTCTCTGAGCGTTCTGCCCGTGATGTCAAGGAAAACATCATTGAGGGTGGGAAGCTCTGAGTAAACTCTTCCGAGGTGTACGCTGCGGTCGTTGAGAAGCCCTACCAGCCGCACCAGATTATGCTTGCCGCCCGAATAGCTGACGGTGAGCTTTCCCTCTTCAAGCTTTGCTTCAATAACGTGGGGCAGCGCCTTTATCTCGTCAATAAGCGCTTCGTCGAAATCCCTGACCTCGGCGGTTATCGTCTCGGTGTGGTCGATCATGGCTATAAGCTCTTCCTTGGTGCCCGTGGCGATGAGCTTTCCGTGGTCGATTATCGCTATGCGTGAGCATATCTGTTCGACCTCTTCCATATAATGAGTAGTGTAGATTATGGTAGCGCCCTCGCGGTTGAGCTGCTCTATGCCCTCCAGTATGTGATTGCGGCTCTGCGGGTCAACGGCGACCGTCGGCTCGTCTAAGATTATAAGCTTCGGCTTGTGTGCTATGCCGCAGGCGATGTTAAGGCGGCGGAGCAGACCGCCCGAAAGCTTTTTGGGGCGGAACTTCACATAGTCGCGAAGCCCTGCAAAGTCGATGGCCTGCTCAACGTACTGTCTGCGGGTCGCCTTATCTTTTATATACATACCGCAGAACATATCTATGTTCTCATAAACGGTGAGCTCATCGGCAACGGCTACGTTTTGCATTATGACACCTATCCTGCTCTTGACCGAGTAGTTGTCGGGGGTCATCTCTTCGCCGAAGACGGTTATCTCGCCCTCGTTGAAATCGAGCAGTGAGAGCAGGCAGCTTATGGTCGTGGTCTTGCCCGAGCCGTTGGGTCCCAGCAGACCGAATATCTCGCCCTCTTCAATGCTGAGCGAAAGCCCGTCAACAGCGGTCAGCTCCTTGTAACGCTTTACCAGATCCTTTATCTCTACAACAGAAGCCATTATATGTGTTCTCCTTTCAGCGAAAAAATACGGGAGACCGAAGTCTCCCGATCTTTGATATATCCTTAAATGTAGTCTGCGTCGTAAACGACTGTGATATTTTTCTTGCTTCCCTTGTCATCGTCCTTGTTCTTGCCCTTTAAGCCGAAGAGCACTACATCTGCAACGATCACGATAAGTATAAGGAGTGCCAGAATTATCGGAACAGCCTTGCTGCCGCTGCCCTTTGAGATGTTCTCCTGCGGGATGCCGTTCATGGGGTTAGCCATATTCACGGGCTGCTGATAGCCTGCCTGCGGGTTCGCGGGATTTATCGGCGGCTGTGCAAACTGCTGCTGGGGCTGGTTGAACTGAGGCTGAGGCTGATTGAACTGCTGCCGGGGCTGGTTGAACTGAGGTGCCTGCTGAGCAAACTGCGGAGCCTGCGGCTGAGCGAACTGCTGCGGTGCGTCGTTCGGCGCGGGGATGCCGCCCTGAGTCATTGCTGACTGCTTCATGGCTTCAACGCCTGCCACATTCTGCATAGCCTGCTGCACCGCCTCGGACTGTGTGGGATAATCGGGTGTGGAGGGTCTTGCGGGAGCAGCGTCGATAACGGGGGTCGGAGCGGGTGCGGGTGCAGGTGAAGGTGCGGGCTCGGGGATATCGGGCATAACTGCCGCCTCAAAGCCGTCGAACTTTTCCTGTGCGAGCTCCTTGCTCGAAGCAAAGGTGTCAGCGGTTATCTCGGGAACGGATACCTCGTCCATAGTGGCGGGGACTTCCTCGACCTTTTCGACCTTGGGCTTTGCTATAGGAGCTGCCTTGCCGCATATCTCGCAGAACTTAGCGGTAGGCTTGAGAAGATTGCCGCACTGTGTGCAGTAGCGGTCGGATTCCACTCTCTGTATCTGAACGGGAGTTCCACAGACCGTGCAGAACTTTTCGCCGTCGCCTATCGGACTTCCGCAATTAGTACAAACCTTTGCCATTTCAAATTCCTCGCTTTACAATTATTATTGCGTCCGGCGCAGATACGCCTGACGTTTTGTATATCTGTGTATGCCTGTTCGCTGAGCCTTTTACGACCCTGCGAACGAAAAACTGTCTATGACCTCGCCGAAGATATACCAGCTGCCCTCATAGCGGACGAGTGTGATCTCCCGCGCGTCGGTGAGGATCTCCTTGCTGCTGTTCAGCCTTATCTCGACATTCGCACGCCGCGCCTTGGTGAAGTCGATCCGCGTTTTGTATGTCTCAAGGGCCTTGTCCTCAAGTGCCGCGATCTGTTCTTCGCTGAGCTCGGTGCTGTCGGTCATCTTGAACACCAGCCTGCCCGTGACATCGGTGCCCGCGAATATATCGTCAAGCATATCCCCGCGGTGCTCGTCGGAGTTTATGTAGCGTTCCTTTTCCTGCGGCAGCCAGCAGGAAAGGTAAGACTCGGTATCGCGGTAATTGGCTGACAAAGCCGCAGCCTCGAGCCGCTTCTCAAAACCGAGAGAAGCCTTTTTATCTCTGCCGCACCCGCAGGTCATCAGCATGACCGCAGCCGCGCAGCATATAAGCCTGTATCTCATACCGACCAGCTTTCTTTCAAATACCTACTGCGCGTTGCCGCGCCTTTTTATACATTAATAATAATACACCATTTGATGAACTTTGTCAAGAGTTTTTTTGTCCGAAATGCCACGGTGGTATGGCGTTGATCCAATGTTGCTAAAAATTAGATAAAATACACAAAATGGCGCAAAAAAATTCTGCACGTTTTTTTGTAGAAAAGGTTATCAAAGTATTGCATAATTTATTAATTCGTGATATAATATAAATATCATAGTCGCCGAGGACTGCATTTGTCCATTTTAGACAATCAGCACAGTGCGTTTTCGGCATAATACATAGGTGCGAAAGGATGAAACTGAATGCCGGCATTTGGTAAAAGACAGAAAGAAGAATCGATCAACGATAAAATGGTGAGACTGTTCAAAGAGGGACGCTCCGTAAAAGAGATCTCCGATGAACTTGACGTAAAGCCCGACGTTATAACCAACGTTATAAGAAGACGCTGCGGCGAAGACAGCATCCCCGAGACGGTCATCCGCTCTAAGAATGCAATGCCTCATGATAACGATCAGGCACCCATCAAGGCAGAAGCTGCTGCTCCCGAGCAGCCCGCTCCCGAGCCCGAGGAGGTATCTACCGAGGGTATGAGCAAGCTTGAAAAGCTTATGCTCGAAAAGGAAAAGAAGAGACAGGAGAACGCCGATGCCGAGGCTGCTGCCGAAGCGGCTGAAGAGCCCGAGACCGAAGAAGAGCCCACTATGGACGAGGTCTCGATGGAGGGCATCTCCCTTGATTCGCTCGGCACCGCCGATCCTTCTATCCCCGAACCCGTATATGCAGACGACGTTGATATCCCGCCCGAGCCCGAAATGGACGGCATCTCCGCCGAGGATATCCCCGAGCTTTCCGCAGATACTCCCATCGAAGAGCATCCCATCAATGAGTTTGATTCGGGCGAGGAAGTATCCTATGACGAGCAGGCGGTCATCGAACCCGAAGATGCTCCCGCTGCTGAGGAAAAAGCTTCCTATGAAGCAGCTCCCGCCGTTGATGTCCATATGGGCGGAAGCGCGTTCGATAAGATGAAGGCTTTCGCTCTCGCTCAGGTAGAAGCCAACAACGCCAAGATCGCAGAGCTTGAAGCTAAGCTCGGTCTGGTAGAGGGCGACTACAACGCACAGCTCGAAGAAGCTGAGAAGGCAGTGGAGGAATCCAAGGTCAAGTACGAAGAGGTCCTCAGCCGCAGCGAAAAGCTGGACGAGGAACGCTCCGAGGCTCAGACCGAGCACAGAACTGCCATCGCAAGAGCAGAGGAAGAGTACCGCCGCAAGCTGGCTGAGGTAGACGATGAATACAACAACGCTACCGCACACGCCAATAAGGTGCTCGCAGAGAAGGAGGCCGAGCTCAACAATCAGGCTGACACGGTCGATGCCGAGAAGGAGACCGCGAAGAATGACTTCCTGGATAATCAGTCCAAGGTAAACGAGATCAAGGACAAGATAGCAGAAGAGGTCGATGTGGTCAAGAACCAGATCGCAGGTCTGAAAGAAGAAAACAAGGGCTTCGAGAGCTATATGCAGTAAAAACGATGATGACAAGGGACGGCTTTTTGTCGCCCCTTTTCGCGTGTATAAAGTGTTAATAAAGATTTAAAAGTCGGGAAAAAGACTTGAAAAGAAAGTCAGAAAATAGTATAATGAATGTGTAGGGGCTTTTGTCCCGAATTAAAAATATTTATATCGGAGGGTTTTCAAGATGTTAGTTTCGGCTAAGGAAATGATGCAGAAGGCCGCAGCAGGTCATTATGCAGTAGGACAGTTCAATATCAATAACCTCGAGTGGACAAAGTCCATTCTTCAGACTGCGGAGGAGTGCAAGTCTCCCGTTATTCTCGGTGTGTCCGAGGGCGCAGGCAAGTATATGTGCGGCTTTGAGACCGTTTCGGCTATGGTAAAGGCAATGGATAAGTCTCTCGGGATCACCGTTCCCGTTGCTCTTCATCTTGACCACGGTACTTATGACGGCTGCTATAAGTGCGTAAAGGCAGGCTTTACCTCCATCATGTTCGACGGTTCTTCCCTCGCATTTGATGACAACCTTGCTAAGACCACCGAGCTCGTACACGTTGCAGAGCAGCTTGGTCTTTCTATCGAGGCTGAGGTAGGTTCCATCGGCGGCGAAGAAGACGGCGTTGTTGGTATGGGCGAGTGCGCTGATCCTCAGGAGTGCAAGACCATCGCAGATCTCGGCGTTACCATGCTCGCAGCAGGTATCGGCAATATCCACGGCGTATACCCCGAGAACTGGGCAGGTCTTTCCTTTGAGACCCTCGCTGCTATCAAGGCAGCAGTAGGCGATATGCCCCTCGTTCTCCACGGCGGTACAGGTATCCCCGATGATATGGTAAAGAAGGCTATCGACATGGGCGTTGCTAAGGTAAACGTAAACACCGAGTGCCAGCTGGTATTCCGTGACGCTACCCGCGCTTACATCGAGGCAGGCAAGGATCAGCAGGGCAAGGGCTTCGACCCCAGAAAGCTGCTCGCTCCCGGTGCAGAGGCTATCAAGGTAAAGGTCAAGGAAAAGATGGAGCTGTTCGGTTCCGTTGGCAAGGCTTGATCGAAAAGACAGCATAGACTGTTCAATTTAAGTTCTGTGACTGAAAAGGTAAGTTCAAATGGGTAATAAAGACTCCCGCGCAGATCTTGCGTTCCCCTATAACCTGCCCGATGTGTTCAACACCGTGGTGCAGATCGCACCGATACTGGGCATGACGGTCAAGTTCGCTGACAGTATGAGAAATACTATCCACCTCAGCAAGGATATGAACCTTATTACATGGGGCGAGAATATTACCGTCTATTTGGGGATACTGCCCGATCGGCGCACAGGCGTGACTATCATAAGCAGTTCAAAGCTTGGTACAGAGATAGGTGCCCGAAAGGCAAACTTCGCGAACGTTACCGAGCTCTCAAATGCGCTTTACAGCAGACTCCCCGGCGGCTGCCCTCAGCAGCAGATGTGAGTCGGCAGCAAGGAGCTTGATAAATGGAATCTATAAGCACCAGACGTATAACACGCAGCGGGCTGACGGCGGCACTATATGTCGCCCTGACGCTCTCGCTCTCATCGCTGAGCTACGGCAGCATTCAGTTCCGCATAGCTGAGGCGATGCTGCTGCTCTGCCTTTTCAGTAAGGATCATATATATTCGCTGACATTTGGCTGTTTTATAGCGAATATATTCAGCTCGGTCGGCTTTATAGATACCGTCGTGGGCACATCTGCTACGCTTCTGTCGGCAATGTGCATATACGGTCTCAGAGAAAAACTGAATCTGCTGACGGCTTCGCTGTTTCCCGTTGTGTTCAATGCGGTGATAATAGGTATCGAGCTGAAGCTGGTATTAAAGCTTCCACTGCTTACTTCCATGGCGGGCGTCGCGATAGGCGAGCTGGTCTGCGTGACGGTGATCGGCAGTATACTTTTCAAGGTGCTGTCAACGAACAAGCAGATCATGCGGATACTTTCCGATGATATCGACAATAAGTCGGTACAGAGGCTGAACTAGATAAGCCCCAGATAATTGCATAATGAAAAGACCCGTACCGCAGCATGGATACGGGTCTTTTGTATAATGGAGGAAGAAAAGTTATTTGCATTTTACCTTGAGTACACGGCTCCAGCTGCCTTCCAGCCTTCTGGAGCCGACCTTCTTGCAGCCCTGAACGCGGGCGTAGTAGGTCTTTCCCTTTTTCAGACCGTTTATCTTTTTGGAGACCGTTGAAGCCTTTGAGATGCTGAACTCTTTCAGACCTTTTGTAAAGCTCTTGTTGAGCGCCAGCTGCACGGTGTAGCCCCCTGTCTGAGCGTCCTTCGCCCATGTGAAGGTGACCGACTTCTTCTTGCTGCTGGTCAGCTTTTTGGCTTTGACCTGCCCCGGCAGTATGTAGAAGGAGGAAAACCTCTTGCCGCGGTAGTCGCCGATGCCGCTGATGGTAACGGAAGCCCTGCCGACGTTTATGTTGTTCTTGTATTCTATGGTGTAGTCGATGCCCTTTCTGAGCGTTTTGCCATCCAGGATGACTGCCGCGGAGGGGGTCTTTGCCCTGCCGTTGTAGACCGCGTCGGGGATCCTGACTTCAGCGTTGTTTAAGGGAGTGGCAGGCGGAATGTACTCGGCGGGGGTGAAGTTTAGTATCTGACCGCTGAGCGTCATAAGGCTGTAATCATGAGGATCGCTTTCAAACAGCCTGCTCCATGTGTAAACGGCAGTCTTGTTCTCGGGGCTTATCTTCAGCACCTCGTCCTTGCCGACGCCCGCGCCCGCGGCATCGTATTCGGCATTGTAGAAGTGATACTGAAGATAACCGTTGAAGCTCACCTGCTTGTCGGAGAGCAGCTTTGGTATAGTGTAATCATACTCTATATCCCTGATCTTTGTGGAGTCGATGATTATTTTATCGGTCGAGAACATAAACCTTGACTTTTTCTTTGTCACCTTCTCATAAACATCGAGTGATGAGAGCAGGCTGCGCTCGTTGTTGTAGTCAACGGCGTAGATATCTACATGGATATCAGTCTCTCTGAGCTCACCCGCTGCCGAAGCAGTGATCGAAAATGCCGGGCGGTCTGTTCGCATAAATGCGGGAGCGCCGACCATTCCCGCCATAATAGCGAAAGCACAGACACCGCTTATCAAACGCTTAAATATCATAAGATCACTCCTTTTGTTAAAAGTGCATACTAAACACTCTTTATCTTTAACTAATTATAGCACAATATAACAGATTTGTCAATAGGGGTGAATTAATTTTAATCATTTAACTAAATAACCAACGATGAGGTGATGTTTTTCAGAGATTCGTCAAAAATCGGTTGCAACGGAAAGCAGAATATGATATAATGAATACATGATACGCTGTTCGTAAAGGCTGCGGCTTTTGGAGCAGCGTTTGGCAGGCAAGGCTGTCGGCGTGTGGCGGCACTGATCCCGACACACGATATCACAAGGCATATTATACCCGAAAGGAAGTAATCATAATGTTTGACGCAAAAAAGGTTAAGGACGGCGCCGTTGAGTGGATCCGCGATTTCTTTGAAGAAAACGGCAAGGGCTGCAATGCCGTGGTCGGGATATCGGGCGGCAAGGACAGCTCGATCGTGGCGGCTCTTTGCGTTGAGGCTCTTGGAAAGGAAAGGGTCATCGGTGTGCTGATGCCCTGCGGAGAACAGCACGACATTGATATGGCTCAGCTGCTCGTTGACTACCTCGGCATAAAGCACTATGTCATCAATATCAAGGATGCCGTTGACGGGCTCAGGTCGGCAATGCCCTTTGAGCTTTCGGCTCAGTCGGTGACAAACATCCCGCCGCGGGTACGCATGGCAACGCTTTATGCGGTGGCACAGTCGCACAACGGCAGAGTTGCCAACACCTGCAATCTCTCGGAGGACTGGGTAGGCTATTCGACGCGCTACGGCGATCAGGCTGGTGATTTCAGCCCCTGCTCATTCATAACCGTTCAGGAGATGAAGCAGATAGGCAGGCTGCTGGGGCTGCCCGAACAGCTTGTGGAGAAGGTGCCGATAGACGGTCTTTGCGGCAAGACCGATGAGGATAACTTAGGCTTCACCTACGCCGAGCTCGACCGCTATATCCGCGAGGGCATAATTGAGAACGAACAGACAAAGGCGCGTATAGACCATCTGCACAGAATAAATCAGTTCAAGCTTCAGTATATGCCCTGCTACAAGCCGGAGATAAGCTATGAGCGCTAATATTCAGAATACAGACCGCGACAAGCTCATCGTCAGAACGAGCCTTGTCGGGATAGTGACAAACATACTGCTCGCGGGGTTCAAGGCGGCTGTCGGCTTTGTCACAGGCTCGATAGCGATAATCCTCGACGCTGTAAACAATCTTTCTGACGTTCTGTCCTCTGCTATCACGATAATCGGGGCGAAGCTTGCGGGCAAGAGCCCCGACAAGGAACACCCGATGGGTCACGGCAGGGCGGAGTATCTGAGCGCCCTTGTGGTGGCGGCTATCATACTTTATGCGGGTATAACCTCGGCAACAGAGGCGGTCAAGAAGATCCTTTCGCCGCAGAAAGCCAACTACAACGCCGCTTCGATCATCATAATCTCAGTGGCGATAATAGTCAAGATAGTTCTCGGCAGGTATGTTACGGCGAAGGGCAGGCTCGCGAAGTCGGGCGCGCTTGAAGCCTCGGGCAAAGACGCTCTCAACGATGCGATGATCTCGGTATCGGTGCTGGCGTCGGCGCTGATATTTATATTCACGGGCTTAGCCCTTGAAGCATACGTCGGACTTGCGATCTCGGTGATGATCGTGAAGTCGGGTATCGAAATGACATCTGATACTCTTGACGACATACTCGGCAGGCGTGCCGACCCCGAAGTCGTAAGAACGATAAAAAGACTGCTCACCGAAGAACCTGAGGTCAGGGGCGCATACGATCTCTTCCTTTACAACTACGGTCCCGACCGCGACTACTGCTCGGTGCATCTTGAGCTTCCCGATACCATGACCGTTGAAGAGGTAGATGTTCTGACCAGAAAAGTACAGATGAAGGTGTTCTCGGAAACCGGCGTTGTGCTGACGGGCGTGGGGGTATACTCCTTCAACACCCGAAGCGACGAGATAGCCGAGATACGCAACAAGGTACAGAAGACGGTGCTCTCGCACGAGTGGGCATTGCAGCTGCACGCTTTCTATGCCGACACCGAAGCAAAGACGATGCGCTTTGACGTTGTCATGAGCTTTGACATAACGCACAAGGAGGGGCTTGAGATACTTCAGCGCGAGCTGAAAGAGCTGTACCCCGACTACACGATGATGATAGCTCCCGATATTGATATTTCGGGCTGAGCAGCGTCGGCGGGATTGAACGATATATTGCTCCCCCAACTAAACCTTGCCAAAAAATGCTTGACACAAATAAAAAATCTCTGCGTTGTAAAAGCTTGAAGGGCGACAGCCCATCTGCGCTTTTACGCCTTGATATTTTTTATTTTTGCCTGCGCCTTTCCGGCAAGTTTTAATTGGGGGAGCAATAAAAACAAAAACGGCGATACCTGAAAAGTATCGCCGTTTGATATTGCCGTATCCTGTTATTCGTATCTGAGCGCGTCTATCGGGTTCATCTTTGCCGCACGTTCTGCGGGGTAGTAACCGAACGCAAGACCCGTCAGCATCGAGAAGCCGAGGGAAACGAATATCGCAGTGAGCGACGGCTGTACGGTCAGAGTGATGTATTCTGCGTACTGCGAAGCTACGCTGTTCATGATCGCCTTTGCGATAGCGCTTATAACGAAGCCGTTCGTGATGCCGATGGCGACGCCGATCAGTCCGCCTATCAGACAGATTATGATCGCCTCGATAACAAACTGCCGCCTGATGTCCGTGTTCAGCGCACCCATCGCTTTACGCACACCGATCTCTCGTGTACGTTCGAGTATGCTTACAAGCATGATGTTCATAACGCCGACACCGCCGACTATCAGCGAGATAGCCGCGATTATGGATATCGCGATGGTGATAACGTTGAGCACCGTGTTTATCATGCCCATCTGCTCAGCGGGGTCGAATATCTCGACCTCCCACTGATCGTTGTTGGCGTACTTTTCATCGAAGTATTCATGGCAGTATTTCTTTGCCGTTTCAACGTCGCAGTCGTTTGTCCAACCGATATCTACCCAGCTCATCGTCTGCTCGCCGGGGTCCTTGCCCGAAAGCTTCAGCATTGTGTGATAGGGTACATAGATGTGTGTCTCAATTTCATCAAGGTTCCTTATCTGATTCATGCCGAGCTGATTCTTTTCAAGCTCGGTGTACTCCATCACGCCGATAATGGTAAAGTGATAATTCTCACCTGTCTCCATTGTAAAGGTAAGCGTCTTGCCGATGGGATCCTCATTGGGCTTGAAGTACTGTTCTACAAATACATCCGATACCAGACAGCCGTGCTTGCACTGCTCACAGTCTGCCTTGCTTATCGCCCTGCCCTTTACTATCTGCTTGCGGACGGTAGGCAGCTTGAACTGCGAATCGGTTATGGCAAGCATATTTACCTGAAGATCAACGGTATCGTTCTTCGGGATAGAAGCTTTGCCGCAGTTCTGGGTCACTGACATATAAAGCTCGTTGGGGTGCTGGGCAAGAAGCTCATCTACCATTTCGAGCGTTATCATATCCTCTTCTTCTTCCTCGCTCCATTCGCCCTCGTAGTCATCCTTGACCGTAAGGTAAAGCTCGAGCGTTGCACCGCCCAGGGTATTAAAGGTGTTGCTCAGCGTTTTCTGAATGGAATTACCGATGGTCGTGATGGTTATAACGGCGCTGATACCGATGATGATACCGAGCATCGTAAGGAACGACCTCATCTTGTTTATCATCAGCGAAGCGAACGCCATCTTTATGCTTTCGATAAAGTTCATTCTGCATCCGCCCCCTCTCTGTCAGAGTCGGAGTCGGAGTCGGGTCTGATAAGTGAAGGTACCCTCTCGGCATCGGATATTATCCTGCCGTCGGATATCGTTATCATGCGGTCGGTCTCCTGAGCAAGCTCGGGGCTGTGTGTTATCAGCACTATCGTTTTGCCCTCTTCCTTATGCAGCTTGTGGAAAAGATCCATTACCATGCGTCCCGTCTTTGTGTCCAGCGCACCTGTAGGCTCGTCGGCGAGTATGATAGACGGGTTATTCGCCATAGCTCTGGCTATCGCCACGCGCTGCTTCTGACCGCCCGAAAGCTGGCTCGGGTCGTGGGTGTATCTGTCGCCCATTCCAACGAGTTCAAGAAGCTCCATTGCGCGTTCTGTTCGTTTTTTCTGCGGCATTCCCGCATAAAGCAGCGGAAGCTCAACGTTCCTGACCGCATTTATCTTGGGGATAAGGTTGAAGTTCTGGAACACGAACCCTATCTCCTTGTTTCTGATACGGCTGAGCTGTATATCGTCAAGCGACTTTGTGTCGTTGCCGCTTAAAGCATAGCTGCCGTCTGTCGGTCTGTCAAGCAGACCTATTATGTTCATAAGCGTACTTTTGCCCGAGCCAGAAGCTCCGACTATTGATACAAATTCCCCCTCGTTGATATCAAGCGCTATATCGAACAATATCTGTAACTCATTAGGTTCACCGATGTAATACTTCTTGGTCACAGATTCCATGTGTATAACGGGGGAATTACTCATTTACCATGATCCTTCCTCCGTCAGTGACGGGCGCAAGCAGATCATCGCCTTGGGGGTTTTCGATGATGAGATCGCCTTTCTTAACATCGCCGCCTGCGATCTCTGTATAGAAATCGGACTCAACGCCTGTGGTGATCTCTACCTTCTTTGCGGTATAGCTGCCCTTGTTTTCCTTATCGGGGGTAGCTACATATACATAAGTCTTGTCGTCCTCTTCAATAATGCCCGAATAAGGCACGGAAAGCTTTTTGCCGACAGCTTCAAGGGTTATCTCAACGGAAGCGCTCATGCCGATGAGCAGCTTTTCGCTTGTGGTGTCAAGGGTGACTTCTACCTTGTAGCCGCTGCCTCCTTCACCGCCCTCTGCCATAGCGGCGGGGTCGGAGGAAAGCACGTTGACTATACGAGTGATCTTGGCGGGCATTTTCTCATCGGGGAGCACCTTTGAGGTAACTACCGCTTCCATGCCCTCGGAGATATGAGTGATCTCGGTCTCCTTAACGGTAAGCTCGATGACGGTCTTGTCGGTATTAACGATGGTCATGAGCGAAGCAGACTGAGGGATAGTACCCTCGTTGACGTTCAGAGCGGTGATAACGCCGTCCTGCGGTGCGATAACGGTACACTGATCGAGCTGTTCTTTAAGCTCCTTGAGTTCCTTACTATCCTCGTTATCCTCTGTAAATTCCTCTGCGTCGATAACGTCCTGATATTCCTGAATAGTCTCGTCCCACTGGTCGATGGTATCGTTGTAAGCGTCCTGTGCGGTAGTTACAGCGTCATCGTAAGCGGAAAGACCCTCGTAAAGCTGGTCGATAGTTGCGTCAGCGGTCGCAAAGTCATAATCGGACTCAGGTCCGTCGTTGAGGTGCGAGTTGTACTCATTAACGAGCGAGTTATACTTACTGTAAGCGTTGTCGCGCTCTCTTACAGCATTATCGTAAGCACGCTTTGCGCGGGCAACAGCTACCTTCTTCTTGGACTTTGCGTTCTCAAGGTCACGCTCGTTCTTTTCGTGGCTGCTCTCTGTCTTCTTGTCGCTGTTCTTGATCCTCTTCTTCAGCGAGTTATACTTTTCGCGTATCTCGGAATCATCGAACACGCAGAGAACGTCGCCCTCTTTCACGCTGTCGCCGATGCTGACGTTTACCTCAGACACCTCGGCTGTCAGCTTGGTGGTAACGTCCACCGTGCCGTTGCCTATGACCTTGCCTGAATTTGAGATGGTCTTTGAAAGATCGTTCTCCCCCGCCTCGATCACCGAGTACTTGCCTCCGAGCGATGCCATAGAGTTCTTAACGCCCGAGATCGTGGAATAGGCGGTAAAGCCTCCTCCTGCGACCACCAATGCAATAAGCACGCCCATGACAATCTTTTTTTTCTTTGCCATTTTGTTGTCCTCCTGTATGGGTTTATATATCTTATGGAGAAAAAATGTTCCCCAAAATAATTATATCACTTTATAAAAATCCTGTCAATAAATGAGTATACAAAATATCTATGAATTATAGGCTCTTGTTTGTGCATTGTATAGTACACATAGTACGATTTTATGAAATCATATAGCAATAATGTTACACATCCAAAAAAAGCGCGTTATTTCGACAAAAAAACAGAAAGCACCCCGCCGAAAAAAAACAGCGGAGTGCTTTTTTATTAGGTGACTGTTGAACAGTTGAGATCGTAAGAAAGATCACTGATCCGGCGCAGCATCATCGGAAGCTGCGTAAGGCAGGAACTGCCCCGTAGTCTCGTCGAGCATATATATCGACTCATCCTCAACGCTCTTGGCGAGGGTCGCAAGCTTTGTATATGTCTTGGACTTGTAGGAGTAGTAATCGAATATGTAGCAATCCTGTTCGCTGTCGCCGAGTTCAAGCTGTTCTGTGCCCTTGAATGCGAACATCTTCTTGCCCTTTGCATCGGGGAAAGCGCTGTGTGCCGCATCGGAAACGGCTTCAAGCTCGCCCTCTTTTCCCTCG
This sequence comes from Ruminococcus sp., assembly GCA_024697545.1. Taxonomy (GTDB): domain Bacteria; phylum Bacillota; class Clostridia; order Oscillospirales; family Ruminococcaceae; genus YE71. The sequence continues at coordinate 80,184 of JAILFN010000009.1, read as the reverse complement.
GGGAGCTTTACAAAGCTGTCCTTGTCCTCGGGCAGCGACTCTTCGGGAGCCGAAGTTTCTGCTGTTGCTGTTTCGCTGATCTTTTTCGGCTTTTCAACGGACTTTGAAGCGCAGCCGCCAAACATAACAGCCGCAAGACACACCGCAATTACCGCAACACGAATCTTCATTAAATATCCTTCCTTTTTGAGAGAACCTCTTATATATAATACTTTTCCTTATCACGAAATCAGTATATCACACTTTTATTTGTCTGTAAATAGATGTCAAGAATATTTCACAAAAAAAGTCCGATTGCAACAAAAAAGCTGCAATCGGAAGAAACTTTTTATGTCAACTCGACCAAAGAAAAGGTCGGTTTTTTGTGGGTATTAAATATAAGAATATTATAATAAAGACAAGCTGCACAAAACAAGAACCTGTTTATTGTGCGATGTTACCTTATACCTTGGCAACTGCGATAGTTACCTTTTCGCCGTTGATATCCCATTCCTTGCCCTCTGCCGAAGCGGCGGAGTTTATGGATACAGCCAGAACATCGTGGCAGATGGTATCCTTGTTGCGCTCTGCCAGTGCGGAGAGCTTTTCGTTGCCTGCGAGGGTAACGGTGATGTGATCCATGACCTCAAAGCCCGAATCCTTACGCATCGTCTGCATCTTTGAGATAAGCTCTCTTACAAAGCCCTCCTCCTCAAGCTCGGGGGTGAGGTTTGTATCGAGTACCACGGTAACGCCGCCGTCCGTCAGGCTGTAATAGCCTTCAAGCTGCTGTGTATCTATCAGCAGGTCTTCCTTTTCAAGGGTGATCTCGCCCGAGGATATGGTGAGCTTTATGCTGCCCTCAGCTTCAAGCTGAGCGTAAGCTGCCTGACCGTCGAGCTCGGAAAGACCTGTGCGGATCTCGTTCAGATATCTGCCATACTTGGGTCCCAGTGTCTTGAGCTGCGGCTTGAAGGTGTAGCTTACAAAGCCCGAGGTATCGTCCTTGAACTCAACGTTCTTTATGTTCAGCTCGTCCTTGATGATATCAACGTACAGCCCGTGCAGCTCGCTGTCAGCCTTGACGAACATTGAAGCCAGCGGCTGACGGTTCTTTCTGTTGGAGCCGTTTCTTGCAGAGCGTCCGAGAACTACTATCTTCAGCACTTCGTCCATGTCAGCTTCAAGCTGAGCGTCGATAGCGGACTCGTCCGCTTCGGGATAGCTGCAAAGGTGTATGCTCTCGGGAGCGGTCTTGTCGTTGGTGCGTACTATATTCTGATAGATCTCCTCGGTGATGAAGGGCACCATGGGAGCCGCGCACTTGCAGAGGTTTACGAGTGCGGTGTAAAGGGTCATGTATGCCGCGATCTTGTCATCGGTCATATCCTCTACCCAGTAACGCTCTCTGCCGCGGCGGACGTACCAGTTGGAGAGGTCGTCTACGAATTCCTGCATAGCTTTTGCGGCTTCGGGCAGGCGGTAGTTCGCAAGGTTATCGTCGGCAAGCTTTATCATGGTGTTCATCTTTGAAAGGATCCACTTATCCATGATGGTGAGCTTGCAGTCGGAAAGGCTGTACTTTGTGGGATCAAAGCTGTCGATATCGGCGTACAGCACATAGAAAGCATAGGTGTTCCAGAGTGTGCCCATGAACTTTCTCTGACCCTCGGTAACTACCTTGCCGTTGAACTTGTTGGGCAGCCAGGGCTGTGAGTTGGTGTAGAAGTACCAGCGGATAGCATCTGCGCCGTAAGTGGAAAGAGCCTCAAAGGGATCTACCGCATTGCCCTTTGACTTTGACATCTTCTGTCCGTTCTCGTCCTGAACAAGACCCAGAACTATTACGTTCTTGTAAGGCGCCTTGTCGAAGAGCAGGGTGGATATAGCCATGAGGGAATAGAACCAGCCGCGGGTCTGGTCAACGGCTTCGGATATGAAGTCGGCGGGGAACTGGCTCTCAAACAGCTCCTTGTTCTCAAAGGGATAGTGGTGCTGTGCGAAAGGCATAGCGCCCGAATCGAACCAGCAGTCGATAACTTCCGACACCCTCTTCATCTGCTTGCCGCACTCGGGGCACTTGATGGTAACAGCGTCGATGTAGGGGCGGTGCAGCTCGATATCATCGGGGCAGTTGTCGGACATGGACTTCAGTTCCTCGATAGAACCGATGGAATGACGGCAGCCGCATTCGCACTCCCAGATGTTCAGCGGAGTACCCCAGTAACGGTTGCGGGAGATGCCCCAGTCCTGAACGTTCTTCAGCCAGTCCCCGAAGCGCCCCTCGCCTATGCTGGCGGGTATCCAGTTTACGGTGGCGTTGTTCTTTATGAGCTTTTCGCGCATCTCGGTCATCTTGATGAACCAGGTGTCGCGTGCGTAGTATATAAGCGGTGAATTACATCTCCAGCAGTGGGGATATTCATGCTCGAACTTGGGCGCGGAGAACAGCTTGCCCTCCTTATCAAGATCCTTTAGCACCTCGGGATCGGCTTTCTTTACGAACAGACCCGCATAGGGAGTCTCCTCGGTCATGTTGCCCTTGCCGTCAACGAACTGAACGAAAGGCAGGTCGTACTTTCTGCCGACATTTGCGTCGTCCTCACCGAAAGCGGGAGCGATATGTACGATACCGGTACCATCGGACATGGTTACATAGTTATCGCAGGTGATGTAGTGACCCTTCTTGCCGAGTTTTTCAACATACTCTGCGGTGCAGGAGAAGAGCGGCTCATATTCCTTGCGTTCAAGGTCGGTGCCCTTGCAGCTCTCGATAACTTCGTAAGCAGGCTTGCCCTCCTCGGCGAGAGAGCCGAGAACGTTGTCGAGCAGAGCCTCAGCCATGATATAGGTGTAGCCGTCGGCTGCCTTTACGCGGCAGTATGTCTCATCGGGGTTCACGCAGAGCGCTACGTTTGAAGGCAGCGTCCAGGGGGTGGTCGTCCATGCGAGGAAGTAAGCGTCCTCGCCCTTTATCTTAAAGCGAACGACTGCCGAGCGCTCCTTGACGAGCTTGTAGCCCTGAGCAACTTCGTGAGAAGAAAGGGGAGTTCCGCAGCGGGGGCAGTAGGGAACTATCTTGAAGCCCTTATAGAGCAGACCCTTGTCATATATCTGTTTGAGTGCCCACCACTCCGACTCGATGAAGTTGTTGTGGTATGTAACGTAAGGGTTCTCCATATCAGCCCAGAAGCCTACGGTGCCTGAGAAATCCTCCCACATACCCTTGTACTTCCATACCGATTCCTTGCACTTTGTTATGAACGGCTCAAGACCGTATTCCTCGATCTGATCCTTGCCGTCAAGACCCAGAAGCTTTTCTACCTCCAGCTCAACGGGCAGACCGTGGGTATCCCAGCCCGCCTTACGGGGAACCATATAGCCCTTCATGGTGCGGTATCTGGGTATCATATCCTTGATGGCACGAGTCAGAACGTGACCGATGTGCGGCTTGCCGTTAGCGGTCGGGGGACCGTCATAGAAAACATAGCTCTCGCCCTCGCGGCGGGTGTCGATAGACTTGCCGAAGATATCATTCTCCGCCCAGAACTTCTCGACCTGCTTTTCTCTCTGAACAAAATTCAGATTTGGATCGACTTTCTTGTACATTGAGGATCATTCCTTTCATTTATATCAGATCTTTTTGTGTTTGCCTTTTTTTGGTTTTTTATCGGTCAGGTCAAAGCTCATATTTATGAGCCCCTTTATCATATCATCCGTGACGCTGCCGTCGAGCAGCACGGATATCCATTGCTGTTTGTTCATGTGGTAAGCGGGGATTATCCCCTCCTCGGTACACAGCGAGCCGTGCATGAGGGGGTCGCATTTTAAATTCAAAACATCAACGGTATCGCTCCCTTTGAGCCCCAGCCTGTCGCGGCGGACACCCATTACAAGAGCAAACCACTTGCGGCTGTCTGCGTGACGGAATATCCCGCAGTCGGGGGCGTTTTCCCAAAGGTATTCGATATCGGCGTTGTATGTCTCGGATATATGAGCTATCAGCTGTTTTCTGTCCATATCATTCACCCGAACCTGTTGAGTATCAATGCCGAAGCTATGGTCGCAAGCAGGAAGAACGCGGATATAGCATAGAGTATCCCTGTTGCCAGCTTGTGAGGCTTGCTGTTCACAAGCACGAATTTTCGCGGGTCATAGGGGTCTACCCTGACAGGCACTCTCTGTCCGATGCTGTAAATGTTCTCGCTGGTGCCGACGCGGCTGTGATGTATTATCTCCTGCCCGCCCGCATAGTAGCGGAAGACAGGCACGAACAACCGAGTATGAGGACCGTAGTCGTAGCCTGTTTTAAAGCGCTCCTGCCTGATGTCTATGACCTCGGCTTCCGTTTCATAGAGGTATTTCCGAAGCTTGTCCCTGCGTGCTTTTATCATAAGCGAGGGTATCACCGCCAGCAGCACGGCAACAAAGCCGAACACGGCGATGAGTATCGCGCTGACCAGATCTTCCACGTCGCACCTCCCGAAAATAAAAAAGCCCCGCCCCGCGTAAACGGGACGGAGCATAAATGCTCACGCTTATTACCACCCATTACAACGTACCGACATACGAGTTCCCGTTAACGCAGGAAATGCGGCGCAGCCTACTCGGCAAAGCCTTTAGGTGCGCGGCTCGGGAGTGATGTTCGGCAGTGGGTTACTTGTACCGCGCTCACACCCTCCGCGGCTCGCTGAAGCTTCACCGAAAGCCTACTGTCTCCGTCAATGCCTTTGACTATACTATATTAGTATATCACCGCCGATGCAGTTTGTCAAGGGCTGTAATACAAAGTTTACAGATTTTGCTTCTTAGGCAGACCAAAGTGCCTGCCCCTTTATCTTCATTTGCTCCCCGCAGGATCAATGTAGGATATCGGGTCTATCCATTCGCCGTTGTGCTTCAGTGCAAAGTGCAGGTGCGAAGCTTCGGCGGCTTCTATCTCTGCCGTATCGCCGACCGCGCCTATCGTCTGTCCCGCTTCAACGTCATCGCCCTCGCTGACTGCCACTGCCGAGGAGAGGTTATAATAAAAGCTCATGACACCGCTGCCGTGGTCTATGGCAACGGTATATCCCCAGAGCGGGTCTTCCTTTACCTGCGTTACTCTGCCGCGGTTCATCGCCTTCACGGCTGTTCCCGTGTCAGCCTCGATATCAACGCCGTCATGCGTTTTCCAGACGCCGAGAGTCTCGCTCTTTACAAGCTCGCCGCCGCTGAAAGGCTTTATCACCTTGCCGTTGACGGGCATGACGTTGGGCGCGGTCTTCACGACCTTATCCTCACGCGGGCTGTCGGCGCTGCTGCTGTCGGCAGGGGGCGGGGTCTCGCGGCGGACGCCTGTCTGCTTTTTATCGGCAGCGGCGGCGCTGTTGTCGGAAAAGCTGTCGGGGCTGCTGACTGTAAGGTCGGGTATCGAGAGATCATAACCGTTCTCGGCGTTCTTCACCGCCCTGCCATAAGTCGCGGCACCTGCACCGCCCGCTGCGATCGCTGCTGCCGCGAGCATGATGTAAGCACCCTTTCCGCCCACAAGCCCGAGGGCTTTCTTCATGATACTTTTTTTCATAATATCCACCATTCCTTTCGGTTAGCCGCGGGCTGACCCCGAAGCCTCTGGAAATATTATGCCACGCTGCATACGGTTTTATACAGTTTATAGCAAACTGCAAAATGTTTTGGCGTTCACTATCGCTCTCAGCGCCACGAAAAAAGGCTGCCACACAAATGTGACAGCCTTCGGCATTAATTATTCTGATCTTCCGATTCGCCCTTGAGCTTCTGCTGCTCAGCTTCCATCAGCTTCATCAGCTGTTCGAGAGTAGCGTTTGGATCATGATGGGGCGGGATCGCGGGTCTGCCTGCGGGACGTCTGTGATGGGACGGTCTTGCGCCTGCGGGTCTCTGTCCTGCGGGACGGCGTCTTCTCTGCTGAGGACGCTGCATCTGAACGTCGGGACGTCCGGTCGGACGGGGTCTCGGTGCGGGTGCTTCCTGAACGGGCGCAGGTGCGGGCGCGGGAGCTTCCTGCTGAACGGGCTCGGACTGCTCGGGCTGTACTGCCTCAAAGTCGCGGGTGTTCATCTTTTCCTGTACGGCATCGTCGATCATCTTTGATGCGCGGTCGTAGTAGTCGTTCGCGGGCTCGGCTGTTTCTGCCTGCTCGGGCTCAGCGGGAGCTTCCTGCTGAACGGGCTCGGGCTCTGCGGGTGCGGGGATCTCTTCCTCGGCGGGTGCAGGTGCGGGAGCGGGAGCTGCCTTGGGTGCAAAGCTCACATCGGGAACGGAGTTTTCATCGGCAACGGGCGCGAAATTCATAGCCTCTGCCTCGGGGTTCTCCGAAGGCTCGCGGTCCATCATTGAGGCGTACTTGTCCTCAAACTCTTCTTTGTAATCATCCTTTGGCTTATCGGAGGAGTATACGTCGTCGTCCTGACCGCCGTAAAGGAAGTCATCGAGGGTAACGCCCTCTTTCTCGGCTCTGCGGCGTCTTACCTGCTCTTCGAGGTCTTCCTCGTCGTAGTCGTACTCATCGTACTTTGAGCGGGAAGCTATCGAGATGATAAGCTCGAGGAATATCAGCAGAACGATGGGAGCTGCAAGGCTCACGATCATGCCGAAGGGGGTGGTCACGAAGGAGATGATCTTTCCTGCGGTCATATAGTAGCTGTTAGTAACACCGATTACGTCACTGCTGTCGAGGTCATACATCTTATCGGGAGCGGACTCCTGATAAACGGTATAAACAACGCCGTCAACGGTATCGCCCTTTGAACCGATATCGTAGAGCCAGGCAACGGTAGTGCCCTCATTGCCCACGTTTTTGCAGAGTACTGCGTAGCGGATCTTATCGGTCGAGGGAGTGCCGTTTTCGGCAACAACGAGAGCATCTCTGGGGATATCCTTTTCCATATTAGCGGAGTCCATCACGAAGAGGTTGTACCCGCCCACCTTGGGGCAGGCATCCTTGCTGTTGAACACATATCTTATGCCCAGTATAACAAGCGCTTCAAGTATCACGAATACGATAAAGAATACGGCAAGATTCTTGCCGGCAGAAGATCTCTTCTGCTTTGTTTTCGACTTTGCCATGTTTATATACCATTCCTTCCGGCATTTTGTTTTTATAGAAGGCTTAAACGCCATATAAATTTATTATATCACATCTGTGCCCGAATTTCAACACTTATTTTGAATTATTTATTAAATTTTGATGATTTGTTAAACAGATGTCGGGCGCTCGGCAGGCTGTTGCTGCCGTTATTCTGAGATCTTTTCGATCTCCTCGGGCGGGCGGGGCTTGTGGTGTTCGCGCTTTGTGGTCACGAGTTCGCCGTCTATGCCCTCCGTGGAATCGGGGATGAAAACGATCTTTACCGTCATGAGCACAAGCTTTAAGTCAAGCAGGAATGACTGCCTTTCGATGTACATAAGGTCAAGCTTCAGCTTGTCGTAGGGGGTGGTGTTGTACTTGCCTATCACCTGCGCGTAGCCTGTAAGTCCTGCTTTTACCTTCAGACGGTAGCGGAATTCGGGCATGGTCTCTTCATATTTTCTTGCCAGCTCGGGGCGCTCGGGGCGGGGACCCACGAACGACATCTCGCCCTTCAGTATATTGAACAGCTGGGGCAGCTCGTCCATGCGGGTCTTTCTGAGGAACGCGCCGACGGGGGTTATGCGTGAGTCATGCTTGTCCGCGAGCTGTGCGCCGTGCTTTTCGGCGTCAACTATCATGCTGCGGAACTTGTGTACCTTGAAGACCTTCGCGTCTATGGTGAATCTTTCCTGAGAATACAGCACGGGGCCGCCGTCGTAAAGCTTTATCATCAGCGCGACTATCAGCATGAACGGCGAAGCAACGATTATGCCTATCAGTGAGCACAGGATATCGAACGCTCGCTTTGCTATCTGCTGATCTATCGGCATACCGTCATTCCTTAGCAGCAGCAGGGGGGTATCGAACAGGTTGCACTCGTCCGCGCCGCGGATGAGTATATCCGAAAGCTTGGGGTTTATGTAGGTGCGGATGTTGTGGTCAAAGCAGAACTTCATGATCTGATTTTTCATAGTCGATGGGATATCGCTTATAATGACAGCCTCGTGCCTTAGCACCTTTTCCTTTATGACCTCGATATCCTCGTCGCAGCTGACCGCCTCTTCGATGACGTATTTGTCCACGCGGGAGCTCATTTTCTTGACGAGAGCCGTCGCACTGGAGTTGCCGTAGATTATGAGCATCTTGCGCGGCGGGTAGATGCTATAGAACAGCTTTGTGAACACCACGCACCAGACCGCCGATATAACGATCTCGTAAGCTGTCAGCTTTATCATCGGCATGGGCGAAAGTCTGCCGCGTCCGATAAGGCTTATCTCAAGAAACGTGATGGCGTTGGTCATAAGTATGCCGAGTATCTGCGAGCCGATAAGCCCCGTGATCTTATAATACCCCAGCCGGAATCCGCTGAAGCTGTTGGTGCATACGGAGTAAAGCAGTACATATATCGCGACCATAAGGATATTGCCGTTATACCAGAACGGATCCAGCATACCCTTGTTATATTGCAGATACCACACAGGCGCATACAGCCGCCCGAACACGGCGATTATTATGAATGCCGCCAGAAAAGTGAGCAGACGTTTGAACTGCTCGCGGTTTTTATTTTTCATATCATTTATCAATTCCCTGTATTATATAATGTAAATAGGGGCGTTGTGCCAATGATTTATTATATCACAGGCATTCCCGCTTGTCAAGCGATATCACAGGGCTTTCACTTTTCGGCGGGCGCAGCAAGACCTCCCGCGGTCTGCATTATCCCGCGGGAGGCTGTATTTGTTATTTCGTTTTTGCAGCAGCCTTTATCTCTGCGCTCCCCTGAAAAACAGCGCCAGCGTCCCGGGACCCGAATGTGCGCCTATGACGGGGCCCGTGTAGGCTATGAGCACTTCGGTGTCCTTGCCGAAGATCTCGCGCATCATGTCAGCTGCAGCCTCGGCGTCCTCGATGCAGTCGCCGTGGGATATCGTGACGATCGGGTTCTCAAAGTCGCCTGCCCTTTCGCGTATCATGTCGCCGAGCTTTCTGATCGACTGCTTCCTGCCGCGTACCTTTCCCTGCGGGATAAGGTGTCCCTCGTTGTCAACGTTCAGCACGGGCTTTATGCCGAGCATAGTCCCCGCGATAGCCGCCGCGCGTGATACCCTGCCGCCGCGGAAGAGGTATTTCAGGTCGTCTACCGTGAACACATGGCAGAAGGTGAGCTTGTTCTTTTCGAGCCAGTCGGCAAGCTGCTCTAAGGTCATGCCCCCGCGCTTTTTCATCTCGGCGTATATGAGCATCAGCCCTTCGCCCGCCGATGCCGAAAGCGAATCGACTATCTCTATCCTGCGGTCGGGGTATTTTTCAAGAAGCTCGTTCTTCGCGATGACCGCGCTGTTGTAGCTCCCGCTGAGTCCCGAGGAGAATGCAAGGTAGAGTATGTCGTTGCCTTTTTCCAGCTCCTCGGCGAATACCCTTTCATAGTCGCCGACGCTTATCTGAGATGTCTTTGTTATGGAGTCCTCGCGCATTTTCTTGTAAAACTCCGCCATCGTGATATCTTCGGTGGAGTAGGAGCAGCCGTCTATCTGAAAGGAAAGCGGCATTATCCTGCAATCCATCGCGGCGAGCTTTTCGGGCGGAAGATCGCAGGTGTTATCGCAGTAAAGTACATAAGGGCGTTCACTCATTTTAATCACTCCTGTTGTCGGCGGTCTGCCGTGATTTTCAACATTATATCATACCAAAAGGGTGTAAGTCAATAGTTTTTGGACATACTGCCTCACCCGCTGAAAAATACCTTGACAATATACTGTATAGTATGTTATAATAACTATATATCGCCGCTCTGTTTTACACTTTAAATCGTGCAGAGCAGTTAAGTGTTCATATCTCCCCGCGGGGCGGCTTTTCGGGCGCTTTCGCGAGGGCATTGTTTATATGTGAAAGGAAACCGTTATATGGAGCTGAGAGTTGAACTCAAAAAGGTCGTAGATGACAGCTATGACATAGTTATCGGGCACTCGCTGACGGAGCAGTGCGCCGACGATATCGCAGGCGGTCTGCTCGGTGCGGAGCGTATAGCGCTGGTGACCGACTCAAACGTGCTGCCGCTTTATGCCGAGCCGATAGCCGAAGCGCTGAAAAAGCGCGGGCTTGAGGTGCATATCTTTACGATACCCGCGGGCGAGGAGAGCAAGACCCGTCAGATGAAGGAGTTTGTTGAGGACGGTATGCTCGAAGCGGGTTTGCGCCGTGACTGCGCGGTGCTGGCAGTCGGCGGAGGGGTAGTTACCGACCTCGCAGGATTTGTTGCGGGGACGTTCGGACGCGGTGTGCCTTTTGCCAACTATGCCACCACACTTCTTGCGGCGGCGGACGCTTCCGTCGGCGGCAAGACTGCCGTTGACACCCCTCTTGCCACAAATCTCATAGGTCTGTTCAATCAGCCTAAGCGGGTGTACATCGACATCGACGCATGGAAAACGCTGCCCCGCCGTCAGCTTGCGAGCGGTCTTTCCGAAACGATCAAGCACGGCTGCCTCGGCGACATCGAACTGTTTGAGTATCTTGAACAGAACGTGGCGAAGATATTTGACTGCGATATCGAAGCCTGCGAGTACATCGCGGGGCGCAACTGCGCGGTGAAGTATAACGTGGTCATGAAGGACGAGCTGGAAAGCGGTCTGCGTGAGGTGCTGAACCTGGGTCACACGGTAGGCAGAGCCATCGAGACTCTGAGCGGTTACCGTCTGCTGCACGGTGAGGCTGTCGGCATCGGCATGGCGGCTCAGGCAAGACTGGGCGTAAAGCTGGGGTACATGACAGAAGAACAGGCTGAAAGGGTGATCGCCCTTTACAATGCCGCAGAGCTGCCGACGGCTATCCCCGATTATATCGACCGCACCGAGCTGGTAAAGAAGCTCTACACCGACAAAAAGGTGCGCGGCGGCAAGCTGAGGTTCGTGTTCCAGCGCGGGATAGGCGATGTTGTTGAGTTTGAAGACGGCAAGTTCAGCACTCCCATAGCCGAAGAGCAGATAGCCGAAGTTCTGGAGGAAATGTGATATGGACATAAGTATAACTCCTTCTCTGCTGCACGGCGATGTTACTCCGCCGCCTTCAAAGAGCGTGGCGCACCGCCTGATAATAGCGGCGGCACTCGCGAAGGGGCGCTCTGTGATAAGCAGCGTATACTATTCAAAGGATATCATAGCGACCATTGATGCTATGCGTGCTCTCGGCGCTTCGATAGAATGCGACGGCAGCACCGTTACCATCGACGGCATAACAGAGCCGCCCGCAAAGGCGGAGATCGACTGCAACGAATCCGGCTCGACACTCAGATTCCTGATACCCGTAGCCTGCGCTCTGGGCGTTGAGACTACCTTCATCGGCAGGGGCAGACTGCCCGAGCGCCCGATAACGCCGTATCTTGAAGAGCTCCCGAAGCACGGCATAGAGTTTGACTATAGCGGCACCATGCCTTTTACCGTCCGCGGAAAGCTGACGGGCGGGGAGTTTAAGATCGCGGGGGACATATCCTCACAGTTCATCACGGGACTGCTGCTGGCGCTCCCGCTTATCGAGGGCGGCAGCCGCGTGACGCTTACCACAAAGCTTGAATCGCGTCCGTATGTGGACATCACCCGCGACTGCCTTGCGAAGTTCGGCTGCGATATCGCCGAGGATGAAAACGGCTGGTCGGTGAACGGCACCTGCCTTTCCCCCTGCGAGTGCGCGGTGGAGGCGGATTTCTCTCAGGCGGCGTTCTTCTGCGCGGCAAATGCGCTCGGTTCAAATGTTAATATTAACGGGCTAAATGTAAATTCTTTTCAGGGTGATAAAAAAATTGTTGAAATTTGTGAAAAAATAGTGTATAATAAAAGGAACGGGCTTGATACAGCCTTTGAAGCCGACTGCTCCGATATCCCCGACCTTGTGCCTATACTAGCGGTCCTCGGGTCTCTTTGCAGCGGAACTACACGCATAACGGGCGCTGCAAGGCTGCGTATAAAAGAGTGCGACAGGCTTGCTGCAATGGCTGAGAGCCTCAATGCCGTCGGCGGAAATGTAACAGAGCTGCCCGACGGACTGGTCATTGAGGGCAGAGATTCCCTTCGCGGCGGAGAAGTCCCCGACTTCAACGACCACCGCATACCTATGGCTATGGCTATAGCCTCCACCCGCTGCACCGAGCCGGTCATCATTCGCGGCGCACAGTGTGTGGCGAAGTCCTACCCCGATTTCTTCGAGGTATTTGAAGGACTCGGCGGCGTGTATGATAAGATCTGATCCATTGGAGTGAGCGCTATGGGATTGTTTTCAAAACTTTTTGCAAGCGGCAGTACGCCCGAACAGGGCGGCGCTACGGAGGTCGGTACGCTCCGCACCGTAAACAGCGGCGGTTACGACAAGGCTTCGGTACTCGGGGCACTTGACGCCCTCAATACGGAGATAATGGCGCTGACGGAGGCAAGATCAGCAAAGGACGCGGGCAGATCCTACACCCTCCCCGCTCACACGGAGCCTCAGCTGAGATCCGTGAGCAAGGGCGGCTTCAACGAGGAGGACGTGGAGCGCTATATGGCTGAATTACAGCAGAAAATAGAAGAGCTGCGGGCGCAGCTTTGATATATGAAAAAGAAAAATCGGGAGTACCGCCGTCGGTGCGGCTCTTTCAGGAGGTATAAAAATGTCTTCAACATGGAGTGATAACATAAGCTTTTCGGTATTCGGCGAGAGTCACGGTCCCGCGATAGGCGTCGTGATGGATAACGTCCCCCCCGGGGAATCTATCGACATGGACAAGGTGATGCAGTTCATGGCAAGGCGTGCGCCCAAGAAGGACGCTACTTCTACACAGCGCCGTGAAAAGGATCTGCCGCAGATACTTTCGGGATTCCTGAACGGCAAGACTACCGGCACGCCCCTTTGCGTGCTGATACAGAACACCGACCAGCATTCGGCAGACTACATGAAGTCAAAGCTGGATACCCTTGTAAGACCCGGTCACGCCGATTATACCGGCGCTTTGAGATACAAGGGCTTCAATGATGTCCGCGGCGGCGGACACTTTTCGGGCAGACTTACTGCCCCCATCTGCTTTGCGGGCGCGGTAGCTTCGCAGATACTTGAAAAGCGCGGCATATACGTCGGCGCTCATATTGCTGAGATACACAAGGTAAAGGACGACAGCTTCGACGGCGTTGCCTGCACCCGTGATGATATACTGGCGGTGCGCGAGAAGGCGTTCCCCGTTATCAATGATGAAAAGGGCAAGCGCATGAAGCGCGAGATAGAAAAGGCACGCGGATTCCTCGACAGCGTCGGCGGCGTTGTTGAGTGCGCGGCAATAAACGTTCCAGCAGGCATCGGCTCGCCGATGTTCGACGGGCTTGAGAATACCATAGCCCAGCTCGTATTCGGTATACCCGCAGTCAAGGGACTTGAATTCGGCGCGGGCTTCAACAGCGCAAAGCTGCTCGGAAGCGAGAACAACGATGAATTTTACGTTGACGAGCGCGGTCATGTGCTGACCCACAGCAACTTCGCGGGCGGTATACTCGGCGGTATCTCGAACGGTATGCCTATCACCCTGCGCGTTGCCTTCAAGCCTACCCCCTCCATCGGACGCGAGCAGAGCACCATAGATATGCGTGAACTGAAGAACGAGAAGATAGAGGTCAAGGGCAGACACGACCCCTGCGTAGTGCCTAGAGCCGTGCCCGTTGTTGAGGCTGCTGTCGCTATCGCTATACTTAACCATATGCTCGATTATCCGAATTTCTGAGCTGACAAGAGGTGTGATAAATGTTCCGATACCCCGAGATAGATCCCGATGTGCTGAATCCGAAGGAGGTCTATGAGGTCAAGCTGCTCATGGCGTATTTCCTGAAACAGACGGACATACCCTGCACCTATGGGCAGCTGCTTGAGATCTTTACGGGCGAGGGGGTCGTGGATTACTTTCTGTTCACCGAAGCTCTGAAAGAGATGCTCGATTCGGGGCTGCTCGTCCGCAAGGAGGACGAGGGCGCTGAAAGATACAGCCTTTCGGAAAAGGGCAGGGCAGGAGCCGATGACTTCAAGAGACTTGTGAACAGGAGCGTAAGGGACAGGATACTGGCTTCGGGAATGAGACTGTTCGCGAGGCAGAAGAACGAACAGACCGTTTCGACGAACATACAGCCTATGGGCAACGGCTGCGCTGTCAGCTGCACCGTGCTTGACAGCGGTGCAGAGCTTATGTCGCTGAGACTTTATGCCCCCGACAGAGAACAGGCGGAGCATATAAGGCGCAAGCTGGCGGCAAATCCCGATGAGCTTTACGGACGTATACTCAATTACGTTATGTGCGTTGAGGAGACAGACCCCGGCTTCTGATTAATAATTTATTAACTTATTGTAAAATCAAGGCGGGAACGGGTCAAAGACCTTTTCAAACGCAAAAAAAAATGGTATAATGTATTGGATATATCCGGGTCGCCGATCCGGCAATACATTTTTCGGAGGAGTTTATTATCATGAAACTGCTTATAATCGTTGACTACCAGAATGACTATGTAAACGGCTCGCTGGGCTTTGAGGGCGCAGAGCTGCTCGACAGAAAGATCGCACACAAGATCCGCGACTACCGCAAGGAGAACGGCGAGATCATATATACCATGGACACACATCAGGAGGATTACCTCAGCACTCAGGAGGGCAGAAAGCTCCCCACCGAGCACTGCATCGAGGACACTCAGGGTCACAGACTCTACGGCTTTACCGCCAAGGAGCGCACCGATAAGGATAAGGTATTCTACAAGGACACCTTCGGCTCTATCGAGATGGCGAACTACCTCAAGTTCAGGAACTATGACACCGTTGAGCTGGTAGGTCTTGTTTCCAACATGGGCGTTATCGCAAACGCCGTGCTTATAAAGGCAGCACTCCCCGAGACCGAGGTCATCGTGAACACCGAGTACACCGCATCTGCCGACAAGGAGCTTGAAGCTAAGGCATTCGACGTTATGGAAGGTCTTCAGATCACCGTTGTACGTCCCGAATAAGCAATAAGAGAATAAATAAAGGGGCTGTTGCTTGAACAGCCCCTTTTGATTTGCGCGAAACATACCGTGCTCTGCCGTGAAAGACGCGGCGGGAACATAAATAAAAATAATTAACGCCCACTACTTTATCGGCGTGTAATGGGCATTAATTATCTATAGAATTATGAAAGGGATTAGAAGATATCAAAGTTTAGCGTTCCGAGGTTTTGTTGTCTTTTCCTCTTCACTGACATAAGTATAACACGCCTACATGAATCGAATATGAACTGGGGAGTACATACTCGAAAAAATACTACACAAACTTCGTAGAGATTTTTAGTGCAGTTTTCACAAAGAATATGCAGGAAATATCAAAGGTCGAACCATCATGATAAATATATGATATCTGCGGCTTCATAAAAGATGTATTGCGGTACATATTTGTGATGCTGCACAAATATGCGTGATGTGTTTTGTAGAGTTATACAAATATTGGAAAAGGCGGCGGAAGTCTTTGAGTCCTCGCAGAGGAATACAAGGCAGAGACGGAAAGCCTGTTCGCCGCATTCAAGTTCGCTTAAACTTAAAATAAAACACAAAAATAAAAACCCATTACTAAGTCGGCGTGTAATGGGCTTTTATTTACTATAGAATTATGAAAGGGATTAGGATTATTCAAGTTTAGTGGCCGTCGGGTCTGAGTTTTTTCTACTCTTTCCTTTCGACATCTATATCTTAACACGCCTACATGAACCGAATATGAACTATAAGGTCATTTTCGGGGCGATTTTTTATTTAACTGAATTTTTACAATTTTGTAATATACTAATTTTATAATGTCTATCGAAAAATATTATAATAATAGTAGGCTGCGTGAGCGGTCTGTTTGCTATGTGTGGATACCGATAGGAAAGAGAGGTCAGCTTTTTATGTTTTCGATATTGGTCGTGGAAGATGATAATAACCTGCGTAAGCTTATGTGCGCTGCGCTTAAAAGAAACGGATATCTGCCCCGCCCTGCCGCAGACGGCATCGAGGCTCTCGATGAGATGGAGAAGTATTCGATAGATCTTGTTATCTCCGATGTCATGATGCCGGGGATGGACGGCTATGAGCTTACACGTCAGCTCAGACAGGCGAATATGGATATGCCCGTGCTCATGGTCACCGCAAAGGAGACCTTTGAGGACAAGCAGAACGGCTTTATGTCCGGCGCGGACGACTATATGGTAAAGCCTATAAATATCGACGAGATGGTGCTTCGCGTGGGGGCGCTTCTCAGACGCGCAAGGCTTGCCTCCGATAAAGTCCTGGTGGTCGGCAGCTGCACGCTCAATTATGATGCGCTGACCGTATCCTTTGAGGGCGCTCCGGGAGAGACTATACCCAACAAGGAGTTCATGCTGCTGTTCAAGCTGCTGTCATGCCCGAACCAGATATTCACCCGCCGTCAGCTGCTCGATGAGATATGGGGGCTTGAATCCGAAGTGGACGAGCGTACCGTAGATGTCCATATCAAGCGCATAAGAGAACGCTATGTGCCGAATGACAGCTTTGATATCGTTACCGTCCGCGGGCTCGGATACAAGGCGGTGAAAAAGCAGTGAGGCTCAGGGAAGGAAAAAAATCTGTATACGCCGAGGACGTTCATCCCAGAATGTCGCTCCAGCTGAAATTCGCAGGTCTGTTTTTCTTCACGATGCTTATCTCATTCGGGATATGCGTCTTCGTGCTCATGATACTGATAAGACCGATACTCAGGGAGAATATCGACAACGAGATAATCTCGACAGTGGCTTCCATGAGACAGCTGGACCAGATAAATACAAAGTACCCGAATACTTTTTCGATAGAGGATATGTTCTCCATCTGCGCCGACAGCAGCGCGGAGATGACGATACTCAGAAAAAAGGATTCCGAGTATTACCGCATCAAGATAGATGCCGCCGAGCAGAACGTATATATCGAGCAGGAGGGCTGGCTGCTGCCGAAGGCTACCGCATATGCGGTCATAGAGGGCAGATATATAAAGTTTGAACTGAACCGCTGGGAGAACTTCTACTGGATGGCGATACTCGTCGTGCTTGTCACCATAGGTATCTCCATCGTTCTGGGCTCTCTGCTCACCATGTTCGTTTCAAGGCGCATACTCAAGCCTATCAGCGACCTGAACGCCGCGACGAATCTCGTCGCACGCGGAAAGTTCAACGTAAGGGTGGCAGAGTCGAAGGAGAAAGAGTATGCTCAGCTTATAAAGAACTTCAACCGCATGGCTGAGGAGCTTTCGGGGATCGAGACTCTGCGCGGGGATTTTATCAGCAATGTATCCCACGAGTTCAAAACGCCGCTGGCTTCGATACAGGGCTTTGCAAAGCTGCTTCAGGATGACACCATCACCGAGGAGGAGCGCAGCGAGTATACTCAGATAATCATAAACGAAACTTCAAGGCTATCAAAGCTGACGAGCGATATCCTGAAGCTCTCAAAGCTTGAGAATCAGAAGACTATCATAAACAAGCGCCGCTTCTCGATAGATGAGCAGATAAGAACGATACTGCTGGTGCTTGAGCCCGAATGGACCAAGAAGAACATAGAGCTTGATATCTCCCTCGATACCGTTTACTACTACGGCAATGAGGATCTGATGGCTCAGATATGGCAGAACATAATAAATAACGCGATAAAATTCACGCCCGAGAACGGGCATATAGGAGTGCGGCTGTTCTCGAACGAAAAGAACATAACAGTACGCATCTCCGATGACGGACCTTCCATACCGCCCGAGACCATCGAACGTATATTCGATAAGTTCTATCAGGGCGATAACTCCAGAAAGACGGAGGGCAACGGTCTGGGTCTTGCGCTTGTCAAGAGGATAATAGATCTCTGCGACGGAAAGATGAGCGTTGAGAACCTTTACGACGGCGGCGTCTGCTTTGTGGTCGAGCTGCCTTATGTTATCGGGGATATGATGTAAACGGCAAAGGAGTGTTACGCATGGACGAAAATATAAAGGAAAAGCCCGAAGGATCGCCTGAGCCGCAGCAGGAGACAGAAGCGGGAACGCAGGCAGGATCCGCAGAAGAGTATGACCCCGAGTCCTACTACGAAAAGGACAGCGTATATGACTTCGCCGATGATGGTGAGAGCGGCGGCAAGGGCATGAACAAGGGCGCTGCCATCGCGACTTTTGTGATAGCGGTGATACTCATAGGAACGGGCATCGCGGCTAAAACGCTGCTCGGGAAGATCGGCGACGCTAAGCTCAAAAAGGACGACGGACGCAGCGATAAGCCTTTTGCGGCTACGGAACTTGAGTCATCATCTGTCACGGAGCAGGCAGCTGACGATGAAGATGATGAGGAGGAGGAAGAAACCGAAGCCGAGACTTCAGCAGACAGCGACGGACTGCCCCCGACGGTGCTGCCCGATGCCGATGCTGAAAAGCGCTACGCCGCACACGCCGCCGACCTTTCCGATCTCAAGACCGAGCTTGATGAGATGATCGCTTACTACCCCGGCGAGTGGTCGGTGTACGTTCAGGATCTCGGAAACGGCGCGGATATAACGATCGACAACGACCCGAAGTATGCGGCAAGCCTTATAAAGCTCTTTGCTATGGCTGCCTGCTATCAGCGCATAAAGGACGGCAGGGTCAATGAAGATTACGCCTATGACTTTATCTACCGCATGATAACCGAGAGCGATAACAACGCCTTCGATGCTGTTATCGACCTTATGGGAGAGGATTACTTCTCGGAATGGCTGATGCAGAACGGCTACTGGGATACTACGTTCGTCCATAAGCTGGGCGACGGGATAGTATATGAGGGCAAAAAGAGCCCCGACGGCGATAACTTTACATCGGCAAAGGACGTGGGAAATCTTCTTGCGAAGATATACCGCGGCGAGATGGTCGATCTGCACTACTCCGAGGAGATGGTGAAGATTCTCAAAGACCAGACCAAGACCACAAAGATACCCGCGGGTCTGCCCGACGGGGTCGAATACGGCAATAAGACGGGTGAGACAGATAACGTCTGCCACGATTCGGCGATAGTATATTCTGACGGCGGCGACTACGTTATAGTCGTCATGGCTAAGGACGAGGGCGAGGCATGGGTCTGCGGTCCGTTCATCACCGACATATCCCGCACGGTGTATGAATACTTCAATACCCTTGCGGACGACGATGAAGGCGGCATAACAGCCGACGAATACTATGACGATGAGTATGAGTTCCCTGACGAAGAGCTTGTAGACCCGCCGTATGCAGATGATGATATCGTCTATGACGAAGAGGAATGACTCACGGGTGACGGTCAGCGTAAGCTGAAAATGTAAAAAAAATATTAAGCGGTCCTGCCGCACCTTGACAAAACTCATGCGGCATGATATAATAATTAAGTCGCGTCTTGCGGCGTAATGGAAATGATCGTAACATAGAACTACTGTCCGAACATTACTCTGATGGGCTTCTATGATTAGATTAGAGAGATCGTTCGGAAGGAGGTCATAAGAATGAAGGAAGGTATCCATCCTATTTACGAGGAGACCACCATCACCTGCCACTGCGGTAACGTTATCAAGACACGTTCCACAAAGAAGGATATCAAGGTGGAAATCTGCTCCAAGTGCCATCCGTTCTTCACCGGCAAGCAGAAGCTTGTAGATACCGGCGGACGTGTTGACAGATTCAAGAAGAGATTCAATCTCGACTAATTATCAAGAGCATAAGGCGGGCGATGAATGTCGCCCGCTTTGTTATACACGACCGACCTTTTTTCACAGGAGGCGATGAAATGTCCGACGGATACAAAACGATAAGCGGCGCGGCTCAGGATGAGCTTGAGGAAAAGAAGTCCCGCTTTATAGCACAGCTGCTGCCCGTTCAGACGGAGAAGGAGGCTGTTGAGTTCATAAACTCGGTCAAGGCACAGAACCGCAAGGCGCGGCACAACGTTTACGCATATATCCTCAGAAAGGACAACATCAGCCGTTACAGCGATGACGGTGAGCCGCAGGGGACGGGCGGCGTGCCCGTGCTCGAAACGCTGAAAGGCGCGGGGCTTACCGATGTCTGCTGCGTCGTGACAAGGTACTTCGGCGGCGTGCTGCTGGGTACGGGCGGTCTGGCAAGGGCTTATTCGGGCTCCTGCAAGCTCGCGGTAAACGCCGCGCAGATAATGGAGATCTGCCGCTGCTCAAAGTTCGATATCGCCTGCGATTACGATCTTTACGGCAAGCTGACAAGGCTAATGCCCGAATACGGCGCCAAGACCCTCGCCGAAGACTTTGCCGAGAACGTGAAGATGACGGTCATAGTCAAGAGCGCTTTCGCTGAAGCTTTCCGCGATGAGCTGGTAGATGCTTCAAACGGCAGGGTGGATATTGACGAAATAACGGGATTGTACGAAGACTTTGCGTGAGAATTGTGCAGGTCTACAAAAAATAAAATAAATAAAGGGAATCTTGGGTCTTAATTTGCATAATAATATAGATGTGTGTTTGTGCAAAGGAGTGATGTTGTTATGCAGCCAAGAGAGACCTACGAACAGTTCGAGCGGCAGCTGCTCTGCCCCGAGGCTTGTCTTTCGTCCGAAACAAAGGGACGCGAAAGACCCACGGAGCCCTGCGCCCTGAGAACGGAATTCCAGCGTGACCGCGATAAGATCATACACTGCAATTCCTTCAGGCGGCTGAAGCTGAAAACACAGGTGTTCCTGACACCCGAAGGCGACCATTACCGCACCCGCCTGACCCACACCCTTGAGGTAGGGCAGATAGCAAGGACGATAGCCCGCGCCATGCGGCTGAACGAAGACCTTACCGAAGCGATAGCTATGGGTCACGACCTCGGGCACACTCCCTTCGGTCACGCGGGGGAACGCGCTCTTGACAGGATAAACCCGGCAGGCTTCAAGCATTATGAGCAGGGAGTGCGCGTTGTGAGCCTTATCGAAAACGGCGGCAAGGGGCTGAATCTTACCTATGAGGTGCGCGACGGTATATTAAAGCACACCAATATGCTCGCCGACACGAAAGAGGGCATAGTCGTGCGCTTTGCCGATGTCATCGCTTACCTTAACCACGACATAGACGATGCGATACGCGCGGGGATACTCTCAGAGAGCGACCTGCCTTCGGATATCACGGATGTACTCGGGCATTCAAAGTCGGAAAGGATAACCACCCTTGTCACAGATCTTGTGAACAACGGCGTCGGAGCCATGAAGATGTCGCCCGAGATCGACAAGGCGTATATCGACCTTAAAGAGTTCATGTTCGAGAACGTTTACCGCAACCCGACCTGCAAGGCGGAGGAGAGCAAGACCTACTCCATGCTCGACGGACTGTATACCTACTACTCCGCCGACATCGACCGCCTGCCTCAGCTTTACCGCGATCTTTCGGAAAGGTACGGCATAGAGACTGCCGTCTGCGATTACATAGCGGGCATGAGCGACAAGTACGCGGTGGCAAGGTTCATAGATATATATGTGCCTGCCGCGTGGCATATAAGCTGAAAGGAGATAGTCATTGGCTTTTCCTGCTGACTTTATAGAACGGCTGAAATCGGCAAATCCCATCGCCGAGGTCATGGGCGAATACGTTCAGACCAAACGCGCGGGAAGGGATTATGTCTGCCTTTGTCCGTTCCATAACGAGAAAACGCCCTCCTGCTATATCCATCCCGACCGCGAGTTTTTCCACTGCTTCGGCTGCGGGGCGGGCGGAGACGTTATCACATTCATAATGAAATACCGAAACCTCGATTACCTCGAGGCGATAAAATATTTAGCGGAGCGTGCCAATATGGAGGTGCCCCTCGACAGCTACGGCGGGGCGGCGCAGAACGGCACCCGCGAACGCCGTCAGCGTATGTATGAGATGAACAAGGAAGCTGCGAAGTTCTTTTACAGCGGGCTCTCCACCGACGGCGGCAGAAAGTGCGTGCAGTACCTTATGCAGACCCGCGGGCTGAGCGTCGAGACGATAAAGCGCTACCGCATGGGTTACGCGCCCAACAGCTGGAGCGCCCTGAAGAAGCATATGACAGAGCTGGGCTATTCCGAAAAGGAGCTTGAAGAGGCTTCGCTGATATCACGCTCCAAGAACAACACAAAGAAAAGCTTTGATTTCTTTGTGGACCGCGCCATGTTCCCGTTCTATGACCTTACGGGGCATATAGTCGGGTTCGGCGGGCGCACCCTCGGGGACGACAAGCGCAAGTATCTGAACTCCCGCGATACCCTCGTGTACAACAAGAACAGGTTCTTGTTCTCAATGAACATCGCGAAGAACGCCGCGGTCAAGAGCAGGCAGATACTTCTCTGCGAGGGAAACTTAGACGTTATCTCGCTGACGCAGGCGGGGTTTGAGAACGCCGTCGCGAGCTGCGGCACGGCGCTGACATCAGAGCAGGTGCGGCTGATATCCTCATACGCCGATGAGGTCGTGATATGCTACGACTCGGACGAGGCGGGGCAGAAGGCTACCCGCAAGGCGATAGACCTGCTTTCGGCGGCGGGGCTGAAAACAAGGGTGCTGACCATGAACGGCGCCAAAGACCCCGATGAGTTCATAAGAAAGTTCGGCAGGCAGACCTTTGAGTCGATACTGAACATGGCAGACGGCTCGGTGAACTACGAGCTGAAACGTGCCGAATCGCAGTTCGATATGGAGAGCGACACGGGAAGGCTGGGTTACAAGGACGCGGCGCTTGCCATCATCACAAAGCTTGATTCCCCCGTTGAAAGGGATCTTTACGGACACAAGGTAGCAGAGAAGATAGGCGTTTCATTCGCCGTGCTTGAAGCCGAGATGAAGCGCTTCTCGAAAAAACGCTACTACGCCGAGAAAAAGCGTGAGCTTGATGACACGCTGCGCTTTGCGGGAAGGCAGGATAAGGTCAACCACGAAGCAGCCTCTCACCCGCGTGAGGCGACCTCAGAGGAGTATATCATAAGCTATCTTATGAACAACCCCGATTACTATTCGCGGCTGAAGGATACACTCCCGCCCGAGAAGTTCGTGACAGAGTTCAACCGCAAGGTGTACCGCTTTATCATCGAGCGCATGGCTGCGGGCGAGGACTGGACTATGGCGGCGATGAACGAAAGCTTCGGGTTCGATGAGCTCGGCAGCATAGCGAAGATAAGCGAACGCTGCCGCGCCGAGGGCATAGATGAGCAGACGGCAGACGACTGCGTCGGAGTGCTGCTGAACTACAAGCCGAAGCAGAGCGGCGATATCACCGACGACGATCTTCTTGCGCTGCGGCAGCAGATGCGTAAGAAGAACAATATTGTATGAAGTCAAACAGTTTTAGACTGTAAAATAAAAGGAGCATAGATCATGGATAAGAAGAACATAATGGAAAACCTTATGGAACAGGGCAAAGCCAAGGGCAAGCTCACCACAAAGGAGATCAATGACGCGCTAGAAAAGCTCGACTTCGACGTTGAGCAGATCGACGCTTTCTATGAGACCTGCGAGCAGTTCCATATCGAGATCATCGACGATATCGTGCCCGATGATGAGATCGTGCTGATAAACCCCGAGGACGAGATATCGCCCGAGGACGTTGATATCGGACTTTCGACAGACGGCATCGCCATCGACGACCCCGTTAAGATATACCTCAAGGAGATAGGCAGGGTCCCGCTTCTGACCCCCGAGGAGGAGATACAGCTTGCAGAAAAAATGGCAGGCGGCAACGAGAAGGAAGCTATAAAGGCACGCCAGCGCCTTTCCGAAGCAAACCTTCGTCTTGTTGTTTCCATCGCAAAGAAATATGTCGGACGCGGAATGAGCTTCCTCGATCTTATCCAGGAAGGCAACATGGGTCTTATCAAGGCTGTCGAAAAGTACGATTACACTAAGGGCTTCAAGTTCTCTACTTACGCTACATGGTGGATAAGACAGGCGATAACCCGCGCCATCGCAGATCAGGCAAGAACGATACGCATACCCGTTCATATGGTAGAGACCATCACAAAGGTCAAGAAGGCATCAAGCCAGCTGCTGCACCAGAACGGCAAGGATCCCTCGCCCGAGGAGATCGCGGAATATCTGGATATGCCCGTTGAGCGCGTTCGCGAGATCATGCGTATAGCACAGGATCCCGTATCGCTGGAGACCCCGATAGGCGAGGAGGAGGACAGCCACCTCGGCGACTTTATCCCAGATGAGGACGCACTTGCACCGCAGGAGGCGGCTTCGCAGGTAGCCCTCAAGGAGCAGATCAATCAGGTGCTTTCCACCCTCACCGAGCGTGAAGAGATGGTGCTTCGTTTAAGATTCGGTCTGATAGACGGCAGATCCCGCACCCTTGAAGAGGTGGGACAGCAGTTCAAGGTCACCCGTGAGCGTATCCGCCAGATAGAGGCTAAGGCGCTCAGAAAGCTGAGACACCCCAACAGGAGCAACAAGGTCAAGGATTACCTCGACTGATTGCTCGTCACAAAACATTTTGCTTATAGATTATTTTTGCTTATAGATTATTTCAAAAGAAGGGATCAGATAAAAAATGTATATTACACTGGAATCCGATTACGCAGTCAGGATAGTTTCGGAGCTTTGCGTTGACGGCGGAAGGCTTGATGCGGGAACTATCTCACAGCGCTGCAATGTTACTTTAAGATTCTCACTGAAGATACTGAGAAAGCTCGTGGCATCGGGTATAGTCAATTCCTATAAGGGAAGCCGCGGCGGTTATATGATAGCTATGGATCCTAAGGATATCAACCTCCGTATGGTGGTCGAGGCGATAGAGGGTACATACTTCTTTTCAAGATGTCTGTCCGCAAATCACTCCTGCGGACGCGGCATGGAGAAGACCTGCTGCTTCAGAAAGGCGTTCGGCGAGATCACCGAGGTGATACGCGGAGAGCTTGAACGCCGCGATTTTGAGGAACTGACAGGTTGCCTGAGAGAAGCCAGGAGGCAGAATAATAATAATGAACAAGGACAACTTCAAGCTTGACGGAAGCGCGAAGAACAAGATAAACCACGAATTTTCGCGCCCCGATGATACCAAGCGGGTGAACACCGCGGGCAAGCGCCCCGCAGCACCCGAGCCGCGGCGTGCGCCGACAGGGGTGAGGGGCACGCCGCCCCGCAGAACCGCGCCGACGCAGGGGAGCAGACCAAAGCGTCCCGCCCCGCCGCAGCGAGAGTATCCGCCTCAGCGTCCGGAACAGCCCGCGCCGCGAAGCGAAAGACCTGTTCAGCGGCGTAAGCCGTCGCCCGATCAGAGACCGCTCACGCCGCAGCAGGGGACAGCGCCTTCAAAGAAAAGACGCCGACCCGCGCCGACCAGGTACATCCCCCCCGAGCAGCTGCCGCCTTATATGCAGCCGCAGGAATACGAGCCTGTACCCGAGCCGGGACCCGAGCTTCCCAAGAAGCGGAAAAAGCATCGGCTCGCAAAGCTTTTGTTCCGCATCGCTGTGCTGGGCGTTGTGGTCATATTCCTGAACGTGCTGTTTTTATACTACCGCGGAGAGCTGTGGCTCAATGAGCCGAGAAAGCGCGATTACCCCGTTCGCGGGGCAGTCGTTACCGAAAAGCTCGGCAAGATCGACTGGGATAGATTCGCGGGGCAGAGCATGAGCTTTGCTTATATACGCGCCACAAGCGGCACCGAAAGGACCGACAACCGCTACAAGGAAAACCGACGCGGCGCGAACGGCACCGATCTTCTGTGCGGATACTACCACGAGTTCGACTTCGGCAAGGACGGCAAAAAGCAGGCGGAACACTATATCCGTCAGGTGGAAGACCTTGATGGCAAGCTCAGACCGATGGTGAAGGTCACCCGCAGCGGGCTTTACCGCATATATGCCCCGAAGAAGCAGGATGTTGTAAAAAGGCTTCAAGCCTTCATCGACCGTATTGAGGAGGAGTACGGCACCGACTGCATAATTCAGTGCGACACCGACTGCTACGAGCGATATATCGAAAAGGACTTTTCGGAATACTATGATATCTGGCTGATAAGCCACTTCACCGAGCCCGAGATGAAAGAATACGGCTGGACGCTCTGGGAATACAACCCCCGCGTGCGTTCGGCGGGCTACTCGAACAAAAAGAAATATTACTGCATGAGCGTCTTCCAGAAAAGCAGGTCGCTCGGCAGTTTTAAAAAAGATTTCCTTATTGACTATGAGGAATGACCGATTCGGCATACCGATGCCGGGAAAGGACAGATCATTATGACAATTGCTATCGGAAACGATCACGCAGCGCCTAAGCTGAAAAAGGCGGTCATGGAACACCTTGAGGAGAACGGCTTTACCGTTATCGACGTAGGCTGCGCCGAGGGCGAAAAATGCGATTACCCCGACTCCGCACGCAAGGTCTGCGACCTTATACGCGGCGGCGAAGCTCTGCTCGGCATACTTATTTGCGGAACGGGGGTCGGTATGTCTCTTGCGGCAAACAAGTTCAAGGGCATACGCGCTGCCTGCTGCTCCGAGACATTCTCGGCACGCCTTACCCGTGAGCACAACGATGCCAATGTGCTTTGCATCGGCGCGAGGGTCATCGGCGAGGGCACGGCTCTTGATATCGTTGACAGCTTTGTGAACACCCCGTTTTCGGGCGACGAAAGACACGTTCGCCGCATAGGTCTCATCACCGCTATCGAGCAGGTAGAGATGTCTGCTAACGAGGAGTGACAATGGCTTTGGGAATTATGCCCAAAAAGTTAACAGATTATTCATGCAGAATGTCAGGCGGACTTCTTGACAGGCTGCCGATACTATGTTATAATTAATGTCAACCGGTTGACAATACGACCGGTTGACTTTTGTTATGATGGGAGTGAGACAAATTGCGGGAGGAAATGGACAGAAGCCACAGGCGGCTGCTTGGAGAGTTCAGGATGATATCAAACCTTATCCAGCGCAGGATACTTTCAGAGTGCGGCGATGACGATGCTTTTACCGTTACCTACGGCTGGATACTCGGCTACATCGAACGGCATGAGGATGAAGATATCTATCAGCGTGACCTTGAGGAAAGGTTCTGCTTGCGCCGCGCAACGATATCAAAGACGCTGCTTTCGATGGAGCAGAAGGGGCTGGTGGAACGTGTCTCCGCACCCAATGACGCACGCATGAAAATACTCAAGCTTACAGAAAAAGGAAAGAAGACCAATCATGAGATGATCGCGCGTATCGAACATATCGAGAAAGAGATCACCCGCGATATCTCTCCTGAAATGCTTGACAACTTCTTTGATCTGTCGGAGATGATAAGAGACAGGCTTCAGGAAACGGAGGTAAAGGAAATATGATAAAGAAACTTGCCGCTTGTATCAGGGAATACAAGGGCGATACCATACGCACTCCGCTGTTCGTGGCGCTGGAGGTCGTGCTGGAATGTGTCATACCGTTCGTCAGCGCAAAGCTCGTAAACTCCATAGAGGCGGGCTGCGGCATCGACACGATAGTGAAGTACGGACTTGTTATGCTGGTGATGGCATTTGCATCTCTTGCCTGCGGAGCGCTTTCGGGCTACTACTGCGCGAGGGCGAGCTGCGGCTTTGCAAAGAACCTTCGTCACGATCTGTTCTATAAGGTGCAGGACTTCTCCTTCGCGAATATCGACAAGTTCTCCACCTCATCTCTGGTGACGCGCCTTACCACAGATGTCGCCAATATACAGAATGCTTTCATGATGATAATACGCATAGCGGTGCGCGCGCCCTTTATGCTGATATTCGCGCTGACTATGGCGATATCTTTAAGCCCCGATCTTGCGGTGGTCTATCTTATCACCCTGCCCGTTCTCATTACGGGACTTGTGATAATGACCGCAAAGGCAATGCCGCTGTTCAACAGGCTCTTCAAAAAGTATGACCTGCTGAATGAATCGGTGCAGGAGAACGTAAACGGCATAAGAGTCGTAAAGAGCTTTGTGCGCGAAGAGCATGAGATAAACAAGTTCAATGCCGCATCGCGCGAGCTTCAGGGCGATTTCACAAAGGCGGAGCAGATACTCGCATTCAACGCTCCGCTGATGCAGTTCTGTATGTACGTTACCATGCTGGTGGTATCATTCCTAGGTGCTAAGATGATAATAGGCACGGGCGGCAGCAGACTTAACGTCGGCACCATGCAGTCGATGATAACCTACAGCGTGCAGATGCTTTTCAGCCTTATGATGATATCCATGATATTCGTTATGGTCACCATGTCGGTAGCCTCCGCAAAGCGTGTGGCTGAGGTGCTCGATGATGAGAGTACCATCAAGAACCCTGTATCGCCCGTGACAGACGTAAAGGACGGCAGCATCGACTTTGACAATGTAAAGTTTTCCTACTCGGCAAATGCCGACAAGAATGTTCTTGAAGGCATAGACCTTCACATAAGATCGGGAATGACAGTCGGCATAATCGGCGGTACGGGAAGCTCAAAGACCTCGCTGATACAGCTTATCCCCCGCCTTTATGATGTAACGGGCGGAAGCGTAAAGGTCGGCGGCAGAGATGTCCGCGAGTATGACCTCAATACGCTCAGAGACAAGGTCGCGGTAGTGCTCCAGAAGAACGTGCTGTTCTCGGGCACCATCAAGGAGAACCTCCGCTGGGGCGACGAGAACGCCACCGACGAGGAGCTTGTCAGAGCCTGCAAGCTGGCTCACGCAGATGAGTTCGTTCAGAAGTTCCCCGATAAGTATGATACCTACATAGAGCAGGGCGGTACGAACGTATCGGGCGGTCAGAAGCAGAGGCTCTGCATCGCAAGGGCGCTGCTCAAAAAGCCGAAGATACTTATCCTCGACGACTCCACCAGCGCTGTCGATACCCACACCGATGCACAGATAAGAAAGGCGTTCATGGAGGAGATACCCGATACCACGAAGATAATCATAGCTCAGCGCATATCCTCGGTGCAGGAGGCTGATATGATAATCGTGCTTGACGGCGGCAGGGTAAACGCTGTCGGTACTCACGAACAATTGCTTGAAAGCAATGATATCTACCGCGAGGTATACATCTCGCAGAATCAGAACGATGAGGAGGTGACTGCGTAATGCCTCCGAGAAGACAACCTTATGTAAAAGACCCCAATGCGCCCAAGCCGCAGGTGGGAAGGATAATCAAAGAGCTGTTCATAAATTATAAGGGCAGACTTACATTCGTGCTGATATGCCTGCTGCTCAGCGCGGTCGCAGGCTCTGTGGCTTCGCTGTTCCTGAACAGGATAGTGAGCATCATAGAAGCCGCACTGAAGATATACAATAAAAGCGGTGCGGATGCCGCTATGGATTACGCAAGTCCAAAGCTTACAAAGCTGCTGATAATTATGGCTGCGATATACGTTATAGGTATAGCGGCTTCGCTGGCGCAGCAGCTCAATATGGCGATAATCACACAGGGACACCTCGCCAAGATGCGTGAGAAGATGTTCCGCTGCATGGAAAAGCTGCCGATAAAATACTTCGATACCCACCCCCACGGCGATATCATGTCCCATTACACCAACGATATCGACACATTAAGACAGCTGATATCCCAGGCGCTGCCGCAGGCACTTACCGCAGCCCTCACGCTGCTCGTGCTGCTGTTCAATATGTTTTATCTCAGCATATGGATGACTCTCGTGGTGTTCATCGGCGTTGTCGCCATGACTATGGTGACAAAGAAGATCGGCGGAAATTCTGCCAGGTTCTTCATAAAGCAGCAGAAGTCCCTCGGTAAGGCTGAAGGCTATATCGAGGAGATGATCGAGGGTCAGAAGGTGGTAAAGGTGTTCTGCCACGAGGAGCACTCCAAGAAGGACTTTGACGTTATAAACGAACAGCTCTTCGAGGACGCCAACAACGCCAACAAGTTCGCGAATATCCTTATGCCTATCATGGGCAACATCGGCAACATCATGTATATCCTGATGTCCTTTGCGGGCGGACTTTTCATAACCCTCAAGATACCCAACCTTTCGATATCGGGTCAGGCTATGAGCATCGCGGTCGTGGTGCCGTTCCTAGGAATGACACGCCAGTTCTGCCAGAACATATCAAACGTTTCTCAGCAGATCAATGCCGTTGCAATGGCTATGGCGGGCGCTACCCGTATCTACGGGCTTATCGACGAGACTCCCGAGGTCGATGACGGCTATGTTACCCTCGTGAACGCAAAGTACGACGACAACGGCGTGCTGACCGAATGCAGCGAGCGCACCAACGTATGGGCGTGGAAGCACCCCCACGAGGACGGCACCACCACCCTTACAAAGGTAGAGGGCAAGGTGGAGCTGACGGAAGTTGACTTCGGGTATGTGCCCGAGAAGATAGTGCTTCACGAAGTGAGCATATATGCAAACCCGGGTGAGAAGATAGCCTTTGTCGGCGCGACCGGCGCGGGCAAGACCACCATCACGAACCTTATAAACCGCTTCTACGACATTGCCGACGGCAAGATACGCTATGACGGCATAAACATCAACAAGATAAAGAAGGACGACCTGCGCCGAAGCCTCGGCATAGTTTTGCAGGACGTAAACCTCTTTACCGGAACTGTCATGGATAATATCCGCTACGGAAACCTTTCGGCAACGGACGAGGAGTGCATAGCGGCTGCAAGGCTTGCGAACGCACACGATTTTATCACCAGACTGCCCGAGGGCTACAACACCATGCTTACGGGCAACGGTGCGAATCTTTCACAGGGTCAGCGTCAGCTGATATCCATCGCCCGCGCGGCGGTAGCCGACCCGCCCGTTATGATACTCGACGAAGCTACATCTTCAATAGACACCCGTACCGAAGCGCTGGTGCAGCGCGGCATGGACGGACTGATGTACGGGCGCACGGTATTCGTCATCGCCCACAGGCTGTCAACGGTCAAGAACTCCGATGTCATAATGGTATTGGAGCAGGGACGCATCATCGAGCGCGGCAGCCACAAGAAGCTCATAGAAGAGAAGGGCAAGTACTATCAGCTCTATACAGGCGCATTCGAGCTTGAATAAGCATAAGAGAGCAGTACCGAAAGGTGCTGCTTTTTTTGTGTGTGCATTTCTGCGTCAGGGATATAGATTAACAAAATGTAAAGAAATTGCACAAATTGTGTTACAGCACTTGCATTTCGGCGGTAATGTAGTATAATAAGATTAATGGTTTAGCACTCTCACTATAAGAGTGCTAAAAATATTTGTTTGGAGGTTTTTTTATGGAAAAGAAGGAATTTAAAGCCGAATCGCGTCGGCTTCTTGACATGATGATAAACTCGATATACACCCATAAGGAGATCTTTCTCCGTGAGGTGATATCAAACGCAAGCGATGCCATCGACAAGCTCTACTTCAAGTCGCTGACCGATACTTCCGTCGGTATGAACAAGGATGATTTCGCTATCAGCATAACCGCCGACAAGGAAGCCCGTACCCTGACAGTTTCGGATAACGGTATCGGCATGACCGCTCAGGAGCTTGAGGATAACCTCGGTACCATCGCAAATTCCGGCTCGCTGGCATTCAAGAGCGACAACGAACTCGGCGAGGACGTTGATATAATCGGTCAGTTCGGCGTAGGCTTTTACTCGACGTTCATGGTCGCCAAGGAAGTGACTGTCGTTACCAAGGCTTACGGCAGCGATAAGGCTTACCGCTGGGTATCTGACGGCGTTGACGGCTATACCATTGAGGAGTGCGAGAAAGAGGGCTTCGGCACCGATGTCATCATCTCCCTCAAGGACGATACTGATGACGAGAAGTATTCCGAGTATCTGGAAAGCTTCAGAGTGCAGTCGCTTATCAAGAAGTATTCCGATTATATCCGCTTCCCGATCAAGATGGACGTTGAGCATCCCAAGTATGTTGAGGGCAAGGACGAGCCTGAGATAGAGATAGAGAATGAAACGCTCAACTCCATGACTCCTATCTGGAAGAAGAACAAGAGCGAGCTTACCGACGAGGACTACGACCGCTTCTATATCGACAAGTTCTCCGACTATACCCCGCCGCTGTTGCATATACATTCCAAGACAGAGGGTACAGCCACCTATGACGCTCTGCTGTATATCCCCGCACGCGCTCCCTTTGATTATTACAGCAAGGACTATGAGAAGGGCTTGCAGCTTTATTCCAGCGGCGTTATGATAATGGACAAGTGCTCCGATCTGCTGCCCGATCATTTCAGCTTCGTCAAGGGTCTTGTGGATTCCGAGGATCTGTCGCTCAACATCTCCCGTGAGATGCTCCAGCATGACAGACAGCTGAAGATCATCGCCAAGAACATCGAAAAGAGCATAAAGAACGAGCTTACAAAGCTGCTGAAGAACGACCGCGAGAAGTATGAGAAGTTTTTCGATGCCTTCGGCTTGCAGTTCAAGTTCGGCATTTACCAGAGCTACGGCACCGCTGCCGATGCCGTAAAGGATCTGCTGCTCTTCCAGTCCTCCTTCGACCCTGACAAGAAGGTAACGCTTGCCGAGTACGTCAGCCGCATGAAGGAAGGTCAGGACTGCATCTACTACTGCTGCGGCGAGAGCAGAGCCAAGATAGAGATGCTCCCCGTTATCGAGAAGATACGCGACAAGGGCTATGAGGTGCTTTACTTCACACAGGATATCGACGAGTTCAGCATGAAGGTGCTGATGATGTATGACGGCAAGCCCTTCCGTTCGGTGAACGACGGCGCTATCGACCTTGACACCGATGAGGAGAAGGAAGAAGCCAAGAAGACCGCCGAGGAGAACAAGGATATGTTCGACTTCATGAAGAAGTCGCTTGACGGCAAGGTATTTGAAGTACGCATCTCCAACAAGCTCAAGAGCCACCCCGTTTGCCTTTCCAGCGTAGGTCAGGTCTCCATAGAGATGGAGAAGGTACTCAACGCCATGCCGCAGAATGAGGGCAACAAGGTGTCCGCCGAAAAGAGCCTCGAACTCAACGCTTCCCACCCGATATTCGCAAAGCTCCGCGAGCTTTATGACACCGACAAGGACAAGCTCGCAGACTACACCAAGCTTCTCTATTCGCAGGCACTTCTGATCGAGGGACTTGCGGTAGACAACCCCGTGGAATTTGCAGACCTCATCTGCGGACTTATGGTGTGACCCCCGTTATACCGACATCATCTGCGGAAATGTAACAAAATAAGTATAATTTATTTGCAGCCCTCGTGGAAAACGGGGGTTGCATTTTTATCTGAGATGTAGTATAATATAAGTTAGGTGTGCGCTCGCGGCGGTGCCGAAAGGGCGCAGTATAAACGGGAGGAAGTAATATGCTTGAAAACATTCTTATGACGAGACATCTGTTCATGATCTTTGAGGTGGGGATGACCTTTGCGATAGGGTTTCTTTCGCTGAAATTTTTCTCAAAGATACTCCCAAAGGATCAGGGACGCCCCGATGCCGTAAACGGTGAGCTGAGCCGCGGCAAGGCGAGGGGCGCGGGCATCATAATGATAACGGCGTTCGTGCTGTGCTGTGCGCTGTTCGTGCCCTTTTCGGCAGAGACTGTGATAAATATGGCGCTGATATACGCCGCCATGCTGACGGGCTACTTTGACGACGCTTCAAAGGTCGCCTGGGGCGAGCTGAAAAAGGGTCTGCTCGATCTTGTCATAACCATCGGTCTTACGGTGAATTTTATCGCGCACAATTCGACGGCGATAATCCTGTTCGGTCACGATATCAACGTTCCCGTGCCGCTGTTCGCGGTGCTCTGCATGGGACTTATCTGGATGAGCATAAACGTCACCAACTGCTGCGACGGCGTTGACGGTATGTGTGCATCCCTTTCCCTCGTGACACTCGGGCTGTTCCTGTTCTATTCGCTGCCCGAGGATATGACCACCATGTCGGTGATAATGATGATAATACTTATAAGCTACCTCTGGTTCAACTGCTCGCCCAGCCTTATTCTTATGGGTGATGCGGGTTCGCGTTCGCTGGGCGTGTTCCTTGCGCTGGCGGCGCTGCACAGCGGCAGACCCGTAAGCTTCCTGCCCTTTGCCTGCATGATAATAATCGACGGCGGCATCGGACTTGTAAAGCTTTCATTCAGACGCTTCCTGAAGCTTACGAACTTCATGGATAAGATCCGCACGCCCCTGCACGACCACTGGCGCAAGAACCTCGGCGTGGGTGATACGCAGGTAGTGGTAAGATTTACGATAATACAGCTCATAGTCGGCGCTGTGTTCATATCGTTCATCTGATGAAAGGAAAGGAGCAAGGCTATGAAAGTTATCGACAGAAACGGTGTGTACTATGAGAACAACGAGACTCTGGACAAGTTCTTAAAGGACGTGTATTCCTTTGAGAGCACCCGCGCCTGCATGAAAGTGCTGACGGGACGCTTTGTCAGCAAGGCTGCGGGGATAGCCCTGGAAAGCGGCGTGTCGGCGGCGTTCATTGAAAGCTTTGCCGAAAAGTATGATATAGATCTGTTCGATTTCGAGAAGCCGGACTACGCTTCATTCAACGAATTCTTTACAAGACGCTTCAAGAAGGGCAGACGCAGGATAGATGAGCGTGAGCAGGCGCTTATCTGCCCCTGCGACGGCAACGTCACCGCTTACTCCATCGCCGCGAGCGATATGTTCGTGGTAAAGAACACGGTGTACAGCGTTCACAGCCTGCTGAGAGATAAAAAGCTCGCGAAAAAATACGCGGGCGGAAATGCTTTGATAATAAGGCTGACCGCCGCCGACCCGCACAGATATATCTTCCCCTGCGGCGGCATCAAGAGCCACGAGCGACATATCAGCGGCGTGCTGAACGTCACCCGCCCCGTGTCAAATGAATTTGAGGCGGTGTACAAGGAAAACGCGCGGGAATACTGCATGATACGCCACCCTCTTCTCGGGGATATCATAATGATGGAGGTAGGCTCGCTCGGCGCGGGACGCATACGCAACTTTGAGGACGGTGCTGCAAGGATAAGCAAGGGCGAGGAAAAGGGCGTGTTCGATTTCGGCGGCTCGACCATTATCCTGCTTACCGCGGACGACAGGGTGAACATCTGCGACGATCTTATCGAGAACACCCGCCGCGGGTTTGAGACAAAGCTCAGAATGGGCGATGTTCTGGGTCTGGCGGCTGAATGAACTACTCTGACGAAAGCCGCGGGTATCACGGTACTTATCTTTCGCCCGTATCGGGCGGCGAGGGAGCAAAGAAAAAATGAGAAACTACATTACCGACTATAATCGGTTTGACAGAATAAACGCATACGACGGTGAACTCGGCGTCATCTGCGACGGAGAGACTACCGTGTTCAGGGTGTGGGCACCCTTCTGCACCGCCGTGACTCTAAGGATGTACACGGGCGGCGAGGGAGACAACCTTGTCCAGACGCTTAGTATGCAGAGAAGAGATCACGGTGTGTGGGAGGTACTGCTCATGCATACCTGCTACGGTATGTACTACACCTATCAGCTTGAATTTGACCATTACAGGAGCGTTGAGACGATAGACATCTACGCCAAAGCCTGCGGAGTAAACGGAGAGCGCGGGTATATCCCCGATTTTAAGTCGCTGGACCCCGAGGGCTGGGACGAGGACATGCGCCCCGTCTGTGAAAACCCCGTTGACGCTGTGATATACGAATGTCATGTCCGCGATTTTTCCATCGACGGCACGAGCGGCATACCCGATACCGAATGGTACAAGCGCGGACGCTTTATGGGCTTTACCGTTGAGGGTACGAGGTACAAGGGCGTGACCACCTGCCTCGATCACCTGAAGGAACTGGGCATCACCCATGTTCAGCTCATGCCGGTCAGCGATTACGCTACCGTCAATGAGAAAAAGCCGTTCGCGGGGCAGTACAACTGGGGCTACGACCCGAAGAACTATATGTGCCTGGAGGGCAGCTACTGCTCCGAACCAGAGGACGGAGATATACGCATCCGCGAGTTCAAGGAGCTGGTAAAGGCGCTGCACAAGGCGGGCATCGGCGTGATACTCGACGTT
The DNA here is from genome assembly GCA_024697545.1 of Ruminococcus sp. Classification (GTDB taxonomy): domain Bacteria; phylum Bacillota; class Clostridia; order Oscillospirales; family Ruminococcaceae; genus YE71. The sequence continues at coordinate 44,198 of JAILFN010000009.1, read as the reverse complement.
GTCTATAACCACACCTACTATACCGAGGAGTCGGCGTTCCAGCAGACGGTGCCCTATTACTACCACCGTCTGCGCCATGACGGCAGCTTTTCAAACGGCTCGGGCTGCGGCAACGAGACTGCCTCCGACCACATAATGTACAGAAAATTCATGCTTGAAGCGCTCAAATTCTGGGTGAACGAATACCACGTTGACGGATTCCGCTTCGACCTTATGGGGCTTCACGATATCAGCACGATGAATATGCTGCGTGATGAGCTGGACAAGATCGACCCTCAGCTGCTTATGTACGGCGAGGGCTGGACGGGCGGAGAATCCCCCTACCCCACCGACAAGCTCTGCTTCAAATGGAACAGCTATGACTTCGGACGCATCGGGCTGTTCAATGATAATATCCGCGACGGCATAAAGGGCGGAACCTTCGACCTGCACGCCCGCGGCTACGTCAGCGGCGCCGACCACGCTTTCAATGCGATAAAGCGCGGCGTGAGCGCCAATACGAGGTACAGGTCTTTGCAGGGCACGGCGGACGACCTCTGCTGGTCATTTACCCCCGCCCAGGCGATAAACTACTGCGAGGCTCACGATAACCATACCCTCTGGGACAAGCTGGCGATATCGGTCCCCGAAGCGAGTGAAGCCGACCGCATCGAGATGGATAAGCTCGCCGCTGCCTGCGTGATACTCTCTCAGGGCGTGCCGTTCATACAGCTGGGTCAGGATTTTCTCCGCACCAAGCCGCGCGTGCTGCCCGAGGGCGAGCAGCCGAACGGCGAGAACATATACGACGGCAACAGCTACAACGCCCCCGACAGCGTAAACAAGATCCGCTGGGACAGAAAATATGAGCATATCGGCGTGTTCAGATATTACAAGGCTCTGATAGCGCTCAGGAAGTCATCAAAGCTATTCCGTATGCGCGAAAGCGAGCAGCTTGACAGGCATCTTTATTTTCACAACTGCTCGGACATAGTCTGTTATGAGCTGGTCGATGACCGTGAGTGCTATTTCATCGCTCTCAACAACCGCCTCGAAGAACGCACGGTGCAGCTTCCGAACGGAGTGTTCTACCGCAGGCTCGACAACAGCGGCAGACCCGATTATCACCGCTGTTCGGGAACGGTTCAGGTGCCTCGCCTGAGCTGCGCGGTATTCAAGAGACTGTTTGACTAAAGAAAGGCAAAGTGCAATTGGAAAAGAAAAAGGATATATTCGACAGGATAATGTCGTGGCGGCTGCTCAAACCCTTTGAGCCGTTCTATGCCGCCCACAAGGAAGTGCTGCTCTACCTGTTTTTCGGCGGAGTGACCACCGTTGTCAGCGTTGTGACATTCGCGCTGGGGCGGATGATGTTCAAAGACCTGCCCGAGGCATCGGTCTTCGGGATCGGCTTTCAGACTGACATAGTTGCGGCGAACGTTTTCTCATGGATATGCGCCGTGACGCTCGCTTACATCACCAACAGGATATGGGTCTTTGAGACGAACGCCTGCGGGGCTGCGGGCATCGCGAAGGAATGCGCGGCGTTTTTTGCGGGCAGGCTGTTCACGCTCATAGTTGAGACTGTGCTGCTTGAGCTTTCGATCTCAAAGCTGGGCATGAACGATGTTGCCGCGAAGATCATAGTTCAGATCGTGACCATCGTGCTGAATTACATAATAAGCAAGCTGCTGATATTCAAGACAGATGCAGCGGGCGTACAAAGTTGAAAGAAGGGCTGCTGCACCAGGGTGCGGCGGCTTTTTTTACTGCCCTCGCCCGGGCGTGCCGTCAGGGGGGGCTGTCAATATTACCGAGCCGAAGCCGCAGGATTTGTGCGTTTCTACAAAAAACGGGGCGGGCTATTGACAGATGGGTTGATTGCTGATATACTTAGTTACAGAAGTAACCAACCAACAAAGCCGCACGGCTTGGGAACGGTTTTTCCTTCTGCCGGCAATTTCCTACCGGACGCGGTGAGAGATGAAATGAGATATAGTGCGGAACAAAGGAGTGATGACAAAATGGGTGCAAATTATCCAAGCTTCAACGATACGGAACCGCTGTATATACAGATAGCGCAGTGGCTCGAAGACAAGATAGTGACGGGACAGCTGGGTACAGATGAACAGATCCCCAGCACCACCGAGCTTTCACAAAGGCTCAGGATAAACCCCGCGACTGTACGCAAGGGTGTGACTATCCTGGTCGATAAAGGTCTTGTCTATAAGAAAAGGGGTATGGGTATGTATGTTGCAGAAAACGCAAATAAAAACGTCCGCGACGACCGCCGCGTGAAGTTCTACGATGATTACATAAAGCCGCTGATAGCAGAGGCAGAACGCTTAGGGATATCGCCCGAGGATATCATAGATATGCTGAAAGGAGGCGACGGGAAATGAGTATGATGGAGTTTAAGGCAGTTTGCAAGGATTACAGAAAAAAGACAGCCCTCTCGGGGGTATCCTTCACCGTCGCAAAGGGCAGCATATACGGACTTCTCGGACGAAACGGCGCGGGCAAGACTACTCTTGTCAATATGGCAGACAACCGTGATTTTCCGACTTCGGGACAGGTGCTGCTCGATGGTGAGAACATAAAGGAAAACGACAAGGCTCTCAGGCGGATATACTGCTCGGGCGTTGAGGAACTGATACCCACTTACATGAGCGTGAAGGAAGTTCTCGCTTCCATGAGGTTTTTCTACAAGGACTGCGATGCAGACTACGCGACGGAGCTGTGCAAAAGATTCGGGCTGGACCCGAAAAAGAAGCTCTCGCAGCTTTCCACGGGCTACCGCATGATAGCTAAGGATATCTTCGCGCTGGCAAGCGGGGCGGAGTTCATCTTCATGGACGAGCCAACTCTGGGTCTTGACCCCAATCACCGCGAGCTGCTGTACAAGGTGATACTTGAACGCTTTTCGGAAACGGAAGCGGCGTTCGTGATATCTACCCATCAGATCGACGAATGCGCGGGGCTTTTTGAGCGCTGCCTTATAATAAAGGAAGGGCAGCTCATCGCAAATGAGGACAGCGACAAGCTCCGCCGCAGCGCATACGTTGCAGAGGGCAAGACCGTTGACGTTGAAGCATATATCGCGGGGAAAGAGGTGCTGAGCTGCGAAAGCGTCGGCAGCTTCTCCACCGCCTGCGTAAAGGGCGAGCCGCAGAACGTCCCCGACAGCATAGAGATATCTCAGCCCTCATTGCAGCAGCTGCTCATTGCCTTGACGGGAGGAGGGGAATGATATGCGTGATTTTTTAAGGTTTTCCTTCAAAAGCCGTGAGGGTATGCCCGCATATCTTGCGTTCTTCGGAGTTTCCCTCTGCGGGCTGTTCATGGTGCATATGGTACTGCTGGGCGTGCTGAAATACGACGGCGGCGGCAGCGAAACGGTACATATCATGATATACGAAATGCTGTCTCCCCTGTTTGCAGCCGCGGCACTTAGCATAACGGCGGGCAGAATGATGCGGACAGCCACAAACGGCGGCACATCGCGACGCAGCTTTCTGCTGGGCATGGGCGTGCTCTGCCCCGTGTTTGCCGTCATCAGCACGGCGATGACCGTGATCGCATACCTTATCACCTACGCGATATTCAGCGCAAACGGAATGAGACTTTCAAACATCGGGTTTGAGTATATCGATATCAGCTCCAAACTGCTGCTCGACCCCCGCGTGATGATATTCAACATGACGATCATCTTTTCGCTCATGCTGCTGATGTACACCCTCTCGCTGATATACATGGGAGTAAAGAGCCGTTTCGGCGGCAAGGCGGGCTTTGCGGCGGCGGGTCTGCTGGGGCTGAGCTATTTTTTCTCCTTAGAGGACTATGACATCGGAATTTTCCGCGAACTGCTGTGGTATCTCGAGGAGAGCAGCAATGATATGTACCTGCTGTTTGAATACGATCCCAACTACCCATTAGATGTGGCAGCCCACACCTTCCCCGAATATCTGCTGATATTCATAGTCACAGGCGCGGCATTCTTCCTCGCCGCCTATCTGATATACTTCCTGCTGGCACGGCGTGCGCCCGTGCGTGGCAAGGTCTGAAGGGGGGCGCACGATATGATGAGATTTCTTTTCTGCTCAAAGCGGGGGATACGCAGGGTGCTGTTCTTTGCTGCTGCGGCGCTGCTCATAGTTACGGCATATGCACTATATGACGGCATACAGCTGTATATTGCGATACATGATCACCCTGAGAATTTTATAGGCTTTGATATTAAAAGAAACGGTGGAATAGATCTGTTCTATCTCGAAGCCGCTTCGCTGACAGCGTTTATCCCTGCGGTGTGGTTTCTGTGCGATTCCGCGTTCAGCTTCGGCACGGCAAACGGAGCCTCGCGGCGAAGCGTTATCGGCTCTCTGATCGTGGGGCTGCCGCTGGCTGCGGTACTGGTCACGCTTGTAAGCGAGCTGCTCTGCCTGGCTCTGTTTCACGGCACATTCTTTTTTAATGACTGGCACCTGTTTCATGCCACACCATTTAGCTATCCCAAGTGGGCGGACACGGGCTTCGACTATTTTCTCCTGTACGCCGCAGTCTTTCTGCTGCTTGCGCTTTTCATCGCCGCCAGCGTGGGCTTTGTCTACGCCGCTTACAGAAAGTTCGGCGTGTTCGGTGTGCTGTGCGGGGCGCTTTTGATACTGACGGTATACGCCGTGCTCTCGCTTATGTTCTACGCAGACACGAACATAGCAAAGACCATAAGACCGCTGTTCCTGCATGAGTACAAAGAGTATCATGTATTCGATGACGGTGAACGATACTGCGAAGAATTTACAGAGGCAAGACCCGCCTCATTCTTTGCCCTTGTCGGCGGCTATGCCGCAGTTTGCATCACGGCAATGTGGCTGCTGCTAAGAAGGAGCAGCATAAGACCTGCCGAACTCGGGATATGATACAAAAGAACTGCTGCATTTTTATTATGCGGCGGTTCTTTTTTTGCAATGTCGGGGCATTAGGGGATATCGCCGACAAAAGCACGTTATTTTTGTATATTTTGATAAACTTTTAAGATATTGTTATTTTTTTCTTGATTTTTGAGAGATTATATGTTATAATTTATAAAAGCGTCGTATTTTCCCGATTCGGAGGAGAAAAATATGGACAATAACATCAAAAACACTGAGGACACTTCACTGACGTTTGCAAATCTGGCGTTGGCACTGGCTAACGATTACACCAGCCTTTTCGTTATAAATACGGACGACAGCTATGTCGAATTTTCTCCCGTCGGCTGTAATAAGGAGCTGAAGATCACCGACAGCGGCGATGATTTTTATTCCGCTGTGCCCCACAACTGCCGAAGACTGGTGTACAAGGAGGATCAGCAGTATTTTCTGAATACCTTCAAGAAGGAAAACGTTATCCGTGCGCTTGAGAACGGACATTCCTTCTCGATCACCTATCGGCTTATGATAGACGGCAGTCCGCGCTATTTCTTCCTTAAAACGATAAAAAGCGGCAACGGCACGATCATAATAGGCGTTCAGGATATCCATGAACAGAAGATGCGCGAGGAGATCGCTGAGACATACTCGCATATCGCAGGTGCGCTGGCAAGCCGCTATGAGGTGCTTTATTACGTCAACATCGAGACCAATGAATACAAGCAGTACAGCGCCAGCACGGAGTATGCAAAGCTCGGTACCGCTACGCAAGGCAAGGATTTCTTTGTTGATGCAAGAAAAGATATAGCAGAACACATACACAACAGCGATGCGGCCTACCTGCTGCATGAGCTTGAAAAGGATCGCTTGCTGGACACCCTTCATCACTCTGGCTCTGCCACATTCAGCTACAGGATGCTTCTCGACGGCAGACAGCAGTATATGAGCATGGTAGTGGTAAAGCCCAAGAACGACGACCGTCATATCGTTATGGGTGTGCTGAACGTAGACGAACAGATGCGGCACGAGAATATGCTCGCCTCCGATTCGCGTACCTTCGGCAACATAGCGCTGGCGCTGGCACAGAGATATGAGGTCATATATCATGTAAACACCGTGACCAATGAGTACACCGAGTACAGCGCGAGCGAGGAATATTCAAAGCTCAGGGTAGGAGCCAAGGGCTCGGATTTCTTTGCCGAATCGCTCCGCAATATGGAGACCGATATATATCCCGACGACCGTCCGATGATGCGTGAAGCCGTCCAAAAGGAAAGGCTTATGAAGAACCTTGAGAAATACGGCAAGACCTTCTTGAACTACCGCCTGATGCTCGGCGGCAAGCCGCAGTATGTTACTCTTTACGCCGTGCGTCCGAAGGATATAACGGATCATATCATCGTTGCGGTGGCAAATGTTGATTCTTCAAAGCGTATGGAGCTTGCCTATTATGACGCTATCGACATGGCAAACCGCGATTCGCTCACGGGAGTCAAGAACAAACGCGCTTACGCACAGATGGAAATGGATATCGACAAACAGATAAATAGCCGTAAGGACATCGAGTTTGCGGTGATCGTGTGCGATATAAACGGCTTGAAAAATATAAACGATACCAAAGGACACAAAACAGGCGATGAGTTCATAAAGAACGCCTGCCGCATGATCTGTACTACTTTCACCCACAGCCCCGTTTTCCGTATCGGCGGCGATGAGTTCGCGGTGATACTAAAGGGCAGCGATTACGACGAGCGCGTCGGGCTTATGGAACAGCTCGGAAGCAAGCTGGATGCCTGCCTTTGCAACGGCACCAGGGTGCTGGCAGGCGGTATATCCGAATACGACCCCGAAAAAGATATACGCCTTCAGGACGTTTTTGAACGCGCAGATGCTTTTATGTACGAAGACAAAAAGAAATGCAAGGCTTAGTGTCAACACGCCCTAGATAAGCGAGGAGAGAGAAATGAAAACAGAATCAATAGATCCAGTATTTTACGAACTGTTTCAAAAGCTCGTATCCGAAATGACAGAGATAGACAGGCCGAAGTCTATCCCAAAGATAGAAGAACTGCTGGTAGAGATATGCAAGGTGCTCCGCGTGTGCAAGGCGGTCACAAGACTTTACCGCAATTCCCGCGAAGAACTTGAGGGCGGCGGCGAGACGCTCTGCTCCCGCGACACGGGCGAAAAGTGCCATGAGATACACCATGTCCGCGTCGTGACGAACGTTTTGTCTGTAGCGACCCTTACGGCATACCTCGCCGACGATCAGCCGCCTCTGACCGATGAGGAGTTTTATTTTATAGACCTCGTGATGAGGACGACCGTCAGCTTCCTCAGCCGCAACAGACTGACGGATATGGTCGAGGAGCTTGCATACTACGACGACCAGGGCTACCGCAACGTCAGACTTTTTATGGCTGAAACGATGAAAATGGCGGGTTCGGGAAAGATAACCGATATGGCTGCCATCAACTACAACCTGCGGCATTTCACGCTCGTGAACCAGCAGTTCGGCAAAAGTGTCGGCGATGATGTGCTGAGGAACCACTTCACGATGTTTGAACAGCTGATAGGCGAGACAGGTTTGGTTTGCCGCCTCGGAGGAGATAATTTTCTTTCACTGTTCGACAAGCAGAAGCTCGACGACGTGCTGAACTTTGTTACCGAAGCTAAAATTCCTTTTCAATGCAGCGGCGGCGGAACAGTCACGATACATTGCAGCGCGGGAGTATACGTTGTCGGGGAGAATGATCGTATAAACGAACCGGGAGATATACTCGCGAAAATAATCACCGCCTTCCGCGTGGCACAGAACGGCAATGTAAGGATAGTCTTTTACAACGAAGACCTTATCAGGAAAAAACAGGAAGCCATGCGCGTGCAGGAGCTGTTCCCCCTTGCCCTGAAAAATGAGGAATTCCATGTATACTATCAGCCGAAGGTGAATATACTAACGGGAGAGGTGTACGGCGCAGAAGCACTCTGCCGATGGAATAAGGACGGCAGGGTAGTCCCGCCGTTTGAGTTTATCCCGATACTTGAGCAGACCAACGATATCTGCAAGCTGGACTTCTATATGCTCGAATACGTTTGCAGGCATATCCGCAGATGGCTCGATGAGGGCAGGAAGGTCGTTAGGATATCGGTAAATATGTCGCGCCGCCACATGACCGATGAAACGCTGCTTGACACCATCCTCGGGATAATAAATTGGTATTCGATACCCCACGAGCTGATCGAGATCGAGCTTACCGAGACTACTACCGACGTCGGCTTCACCGACTTGAAGAGGGTCGTAAGCGGTCTGAGCGAGGCGGATATATGCACCTCGATCGACGACTTCGGAATGGGCTATTCATCGCTGAACCTGCTGAGGGGCATACCATGGAAGGTGCTGAAGGTCGACAGAAGCTTCGTGCCGGAGTCAGAGGGCGATAGCGACAGGGTAAGAAGCATCATGTTCAAGTATGTTGTCGGTATGGCAAAGGACATAGGGCTTGAATGCGTGGTCGAGGGCGTTGAGACAGAGAAGCACCTCGGGATACTGCGTGAGAACGGCTGCGAATACGCGCAGGGATATCTGTTTGACAAGCCCCTGCCCGTCGAAGAGTTCGAGACGCGCCTTGCCGATGGTTTCATTTACGATGTAGATCGTTAAGGCAATACAGCACAACTACCGCCTTACGGCTTTGCAGGTCATATGCTTGTATATTTTCCGTCATAGTAAGCAAAAACTCTGACAAAAGATCTGACGCACAATAGTTGTGGGGCGTTGCCTTGATAAAAAGAGCTGCTGCATTCGCGGCAGTTCTTTTTTATGATAAACAGGCTGCGTTGACTGAATAAAAATGATATGAAAACAAAGTGAAAAAAATCTCTCAGGTCTTGTCAAATGCTTTTAAATAGTGTATAATAAAAGTGTATATATCCGATAGAGAAGAAAGGAAAGTGATGACGAATGCTTATGTGCTCAAAATGCGGAAAGCGGCCCGCTGTGGTGTTCATATCACAGATGAACGGCGTTCAGCAGAACGATAACAACGGACTCGGAAAAGGTCTGTGCATTGTCTGCGCCAGAGAAGCGGGCATACCTCAGTTTGATGAATATATGAAAAAGATGGGCATATCCGAAAGCGATATCGAGGATATGGCTCAGATACAGAGCGAGATGTTCGACGACGGAGAATCCTTTGAACAGGGCGGAAGCTCCACCCTGCCCGAGCTTTTCGGGAACATAATGGGCAACGTTGAGAAGATGTTCGGTCAGGCAAAGAATCAGCGTCAGGAGGACGCTGCCGATGCCTCCGCGGGCACAGACCTCGATGCGGGCACTTCTGTCAAGAAAAAGGATAAGAAGAACAAAACGCCCAAGCTCAAGTACCTCAACGTTTACTGCACCGATCTTTCGGAAAAGGCGGAGAACGGTCAGCTCGATGCCGTTATCGGGCGCGAAGCGGAGATAGACCGCACGATACAGATACTCTCACGCAGACAGAAGAACAACCCCTGTCTGGTGGGTGAGCCGGGCGTCGGCAAGACCGCCATCGCAGAGGGCATTGCTCAGCGCATTTGCGACAAGCAGGTGCCGTTTGACCTCCGCAGCAAAAGGGTATTCCTGCTCGATATGGCAGCGCTCGTTGCGGGCACGCAGTTCAGAGGTCAGTTCGAGAGCCGCTGCAAGGGTCTTATCGACGAGGTCAAAAAGCTCGGCAACGTTATACTCTTTATCGACGAGGTGCATTCCATCGTCGGCACGGGCGACTCCGAGGGCGGCACAAGCGCTTCAAATATCATGAAGCCCGCGCTCTCCCGCGGAGAGATACAGGTCATCGGCGCTACCACCTTCAAGGAATACAGAAAGTATATCGAAAAGGATGCGGCTCTTGAAAGACGCTTTCAGCCCGTTACCGTCAAGGAGCCTACCGTGGCAGATACCGTGCTGATGATAAACGGCATCAAGAAATACTACGAGCAGCACCACCACATCAAGGTCTCAGAGCAGATAGCCCGCGAATGCGCTATACTCTCCGAGCGCTACATCACCGACAGGTTCCTCCCCGATAAGGCGATAGACCTGCTCGACGAAGCCTGCGCTTACGCCGCTATCCGCAACAAGGCAATCGAGGGCAGCAAGGAGCTGGGCTATGATTATGAGATAGAGAACGAAAAGCTGGAGGAGCTGGAGCTTGAAGAAGGGGATACCCCCGATTACGAGAAGATCGGCGAGCAGAAGGTCAAGGTGCTTGCCATCAAGGAACAGCTCGACAAGCTCAGGGCAGAAGCCGATTCCGCACAGGTCACCGAAGAGGATCTTGCCTGTGTCATCGAAAAATGGACGGGCATACCCGCCAGCAAGATAGAAGAGACAGAGTATGAAAAGATACGCGCTCTGCCCGAGGCTCTTTCAAAGAGGGTCATCGGTCAGGAAAGGGCTGTCAAGGCTGTCTGCGCGGCTGTAAGACGCAGCAGGGTACACATGACCAAGCGCATACGCCCCGCTTCATTCATATTCGTAGGTCCCACGGGCGTCGGCAAGACCGAGCTTGTAAAGGTACTGGGCGAGACCCTCTTTGACGACGTTGAACCCGTTATCAGGGTGGATATGTCGGAGTATATGGAGCCTCATTCTGTCTCGAAGATGATAGGCTCACCTCCGGGATACGTCGGCTTTGACGAGGCAGGGCAGCTCACCGAGAAGATCCGCCGCAAGCCTTATTCCGTCGTGCTTTTCGACGAGATAGAAAAGGCTCACCCCGACGTTATGAATATACTCCTGCAAATACTCGATGAGGGCGAGATACACGATTCTCAGGGACGTACCGTGTCATTCAAGAACACCGTTATCGTCATGACCTCAAACGCAGGCTCGACAGACCGCGACACGGGTGTCGGCTTCAACAAGACCGAGTCGGAAGTCACCCGCGAAAGAGCGCTGAACGCTTTGCAGAAGATAATGCGCCCCGAGCTTCTGGGACGTATCGACGAGATAGTTGTCTTCGACCCGCTTACCGAGGAGGACTACGCAAAGATCGCCGCCATTATGCTCAGCGAGACTAAGGAAGCTCTTGCCGAACGCGCAATAACCCTGAGCTACACCGATGCGGCACTGAAGCTTATCGCAAAGAAGTCATACGGTCACAAGCTCGGCGGACGCGATATCCGCCGCGTTATCCGTGAGCAAGCCGAGGATAAGCTCGCCGAGATAATAATCGACCGCGGCGAGGGTGCTGTAAAAATGGCACTGATCGGCGCAGAAGGCGATGATATCATCGTAAAGGCTGAATAAAACCATCGGGCGCAGACGCTATCTGTGCCCGTGTTTTTTGGAGAGATATATGTACATCACCGAACAGACAAACCCCCGCCTGCCATATCTTCGTGACAAGACGGGAAAGCTCACCGACCGCCCCGGCTGCTATCTTATGAAAGACGCGGGCGGAACTATAATATACGTCGGCAAGGCGAAGAACCTTAAAAACCGAGTGACCTCCTATTTCCGAAAGGGGCAGGATCATCTGCCGAAGGTATGGAAGATGGTCTCGCTGGTAAACGACTACGACTTCATCGTGACCGACAGCGAGTTTGAAGCGCTCGTGCTGGAATGCTCTCTTATAAAGCAGTATTCGCCCAAATATAATATACTGCTCAAGGACGACAAGGGGTACAGCTATATCCGCGTATCGGACGAGGAATACCCCCGCCTGACCGCTGTGCTGCAAAAGGAAGATGACGGCGCCAGGTACATCGGACCTTACATAAGCTCATGGTCGGTAAAGCAGGCGGTGGAGGAAGCGAACCGCGTGTTCATGCTGCCTACCTGCAACAAAAAATTCCCGCGGGATATCGGCAGGGAGCGTCCCTGCCTTAACTTTCACATCAAGCGCTGCATGGGCGTTTGCAGGGGAAAGGTCACCCGTGAGGAATACAATGAAGCCGTCAGACAGGCGGTGGAGTATATAAAGAACGGCTCGCAGGAGAGCGTAAAGCGGCTGACCGAGCAGATGGAGCAGGCGGCGGAAGCGCTGGACTTTGAGCTTGCGGCAAAGCTTCGCGACAGGATATCCGCCATAACAAAAGCGGCGGAGAGCCAGAAGATAGTCACCGAGGGGATAAAGGATATGGATATATTCGCGGTGGCGGCGGGCAGCGAGCAGGCTTACGGCAGCGTTATAATGTACCGCGGCGGACGGCTTTTCGACAAGTCTTCGGCACCCCTCGGGATGGTCGAGGACGGTGCGCGTATGCGTGAGAGCTACATTCTGGAATTCTATTCAGCCCGCACTGAGATCCCACGCGATGTGCTGATAGATGAGCCGATAGAGGACAGCGAAATGATCGAGCGGTATCTCACGGAAAAATGCGGTCACAGGGTGAAAATAAGCGTGCCGCAGAGGGGCGCTATGGTGCGCCTGACCGAGCTTGCCCGAAGCAACGCAGAAGAACAGCTTTCCATAAAAGTCGGACGCACGGGCAGGGAGATAGCCGCCCTTGAGGAACTCGCAAAGGCGCTGGGGCTTGAAAAGCCGCCCCGCTTCATCGAATGCTATGATATATCGAACTTCGGGTCATCGGACATGACCTGCGGCATGGTGGTATATGAAAACGGCAGACCCTGCAAGAGATTCTACCGCAAGTTTTCCATAAAGACAGTAACGGGACAGGACGACTACGCGAGTATGTCGGAGGCGATAGAGCGCCGCTTCAAGCGATACTACGAGGGAGAGGACGAGGGCTTTTCGACGCTGCCAGACCTTATACTTCTGGACGGCGGACGCGGCCATGTAAACACCATAACCCCGATAGTCCGCAGCATGGGCATCACGGTGCCGATATTCGGTCTTGTCAAGGATTCAAAGCACCGCACCCGCGCCGCGACCTCCGACGATCATGAGATAAGCCTGACAGCCTACCGAAAGGCGTTCAACCTCCTGACGCAGATACAGGACGAGGTACACCGCTATGCAATAAGCTACACCAAAGCGAAACACACCAAAAGCACCCTTTCGCTCGGGCTGACAGAGGTGAGGGGCATAGGCGACAAAAAGGCGCAGAAGCTCATGACGGAATACAAAACGCGGGAAGCGCTGCGCTCGGCGACCGCCGAAGAGCTTGCAAAAACGGCGGGAGTCGGCATAGAGATCGGCGAGGAGCTTTACCGCCACATTCACGGAGATGAGGAATAATGGACTACAAGCAGCTGATATCACGCTACACAAAGCTGGGGCAGCGTGTAAGCGATCTTTCAAGGATAGAGTCGCTGATGAAGGCAGTCGGCGACCCGCAGAACAAGCTCAGGTTTATTCACATTGCGGGCACGAACGGCAAGGGCAGCGTCACCGAGATGCTGGCGAGGACGCTGACGGCAGCAGGCTTTAAGACGGGCAGCTTCACCTCGCCGTATATCCTGCGATACAACGACCGTATACGAATAGACGGCACCGAGATCACCGACGCGCAGCTCGACGAGCTTGCGGATATAGTCGATGAAGCGGTCGGAGGGCTCAGCGCGGGCTTTTCGCAGTTTGAGATCACTCAGGCTATGGCGCTGCTGCACTATCAGCGGCAGGTCTGCGATATCGTGGTGTTTGAGACAGGTCTGGGCGGGCTTTTGGATTCGACGAACGTTATCCCTCCGCCCGAAGCCGCGGTCATCACCTCGATAGCCCTCGACCACACGGCTATCCTCGGCGGCACTGTTGAGGAGATAGCCCGACACAAGGCGGGCATAATAAAGAAAGGCTCGGCAGCGGTCTGCTCGGCTTGCGTTGAGGGCAAAGCACTCGCGGTGATAGAAAAACAGGCGGCAGCCTGCGGCACAAAGCTCATCGTCCCCGATATGAGCCGCATGACGGTACACAGCTGCGGCATCTTCGGCTCGGAGTTCGACTTCGGCGGGCTTTCGGGACTGCGGCTCAAAATGGGCGGCAGGCATCAGCTTTACAACGCGGCTGCCGTCATAGAAACTGTCGCAGCGCTCAGAGGACGTGGGTATGATATCCCCGAAAAAGCCCTCAGAGAGGGACTTGCGGCACAGATACCCGCAAGGGTGCAGATACTCCGCGAGACTCCGCCCGTGATACTCGACGGCAGCCACAATCCCGAGGGGATATCCGCGCTGGCGGCGGTCGTCGGTGAGCTTCCCCGCCCGCGCAGGGCTGTCATAGGAATGCTTTCGGACAAGGACAGCCGTGATGCCGCAAGGCTCATCGCCGACAGCTTTGACGAGTTCATATGCGTTGACGGCTTCATGCCGAACGCCCGCCCCGCCGCAGAGCTTGCGGAGCTTCTGTACGAATGCGGAGCCGCGGCACGGGCTTCTGACCTGCCCGCGGCAGAAACGGTGCAGCAGCTTGCCGCAAACGCGGACGGTCCGCTTGTGATATGCGGCTCGCTGTATCTTGCGAGTGAGATACTCGGGAGCGATATCTTCGGGAAAGGAGAGTTCTGAATATGTCGGCAGATATTATAGGTCACATTCATTCGACTGAAAGTCTCGGCACCGTGGACGGTCCCGGGCTTCGATTTGTGGTGTTTCTGGAGGGCTGCCCGATGCGGTGCGCCTACTGCCACAACCCCGATACATGGGACAAAAACGCAGGCACCGAAATGACTGTCGGTGAAATAGTTGAGCAGTTTGATAGGGTAAAGGAGTTCCTGCGCGGCGGCGGTATCACCTGCACGGGCGGTGAACCGCTTGTGCAGGCGGAGTTCGTGGCGGAGCTTTTTTCAGAGATGAAGCGCCGCGGGGTACACACCTGCCTTGATACCTCGGGGGTAGTCTGGAAGGACGAGAGCAGGCGGCAGCTTACAGACCGCGTGCTGGATAACACCGACCTCGTGATGCTGGATATCAAGCACATCGACCCCGAAAAGCACAAATGGCTGACGGGTCAGGATAATGCGGCTGTCAAGGACTTCGCACTTCACCTGAGCGAACGCGGCATACCCGTATGGATACGCCATGTGCTGGTGCCGACCGTCACCGACGATGAGGCTTCGCTGACAGAGCTGGGACGGTTCATAGCAAGGATAAAGACCCTCAAAGCAATTGACGTGCTGCCCTACCACACTATGGGCGTCGGCAAGTATAAGGAACTCGGGATAAGCTACCGTTTGGAGGGAGTGCCGCCCGCCGACAAATCTCAGGCTGCAAAGGCGCGGGATATTATTTTCGCGGGGCTAAAGCAGCAGCTGCGCGAGGACATCAAAAAAAGCAAAGACCGATGATCGGGCTGATATCGCAGTATACCGCAGCTTTTCACTATTGTTAAAATAAAGGCAACACCGCACAACCACCGGCTAACGCCTTTGCACGTCATAAACTTGCATATTTTCCGTCATAGCACACAAAGTTTCCTTGATCTTGCGTGTACAAGCTTCGCTTGTACCCAAGCCTGCGTCAACTTTATGCACTCTGACGAAAAATCTGACGCATTAGCTTTGCTAATGCCCGTTTCCTGACGCACAATGATTGTGCGGTATTGCCTAAAAAATTTTTTCGCAGGCTCTTGACCTGTCCGAAAAAATGTGCTATAATATAATCATGGTAAAAACAGGATATGTCCCTGCGTTTGTTTCGGAGAAGGTGATAGCCATGCACAAGAAGTACTATATTTCAAAGAACCTCGCCAACGTTGACACGGCGGTGCCCGAGATGGACAGATTCGCCCGCATAGAAAAACTCAACGCCATGCTGAAGGTCGGTTGGGTCATCAAGGGTGTCCAAAACGATGAAGAGGGCACATACTTCCTCCTTGAAAAGAACATCTGAACCTTTTAACAAAACTGCTCCCCCGAGACTTCAAAGCTCGGGGGAGTTCGGCTTTATTGTGGCTTGAGTTTGCCGCCTGCTGGCTATGCTGCGGAGCTGCTGCCCTGATATGGGTCATACCATGATCTACCCGAGATCGCAAGGTCTCTCTTGACTTGCGCGGGGTTATGTGTTATAATTCCGATATTGACTAAAACTCTGACAGGGAGGTGTGAGATATGAAAACGCTGATACTCAACGGCTCGCCGAGGGCGGGCGGGGATACTGCGGCTTTGCTGAAAGCTTTTACATCGGCTCTCGCGGGCGAATACATGTTGAAGAACTGCTTTGGAGCTGATATATCCCCCTGTACCGACTGCCGCGCCTGCCGTGTTTCTCAAAGCTGCGCCCTGCACGATGATATGCAGGAGATCTACCGCTGTCTTGCCGAGTGCGATAATGTCGTCATAGCCTCTCCCGTGCATTACGGCGAGCTTTCATCTTCGCTGCTTTCGGCGGCGGGCAGGTTCCAGCTGTACAGCTCGGCGATGATATTCAGGCATGAGAAGCCGAACGTCACCGCAAAGCGCGGCGCGGTGATACTTGCTCAGGGCGGCAGCGGCGGAGCAGAACGCGCGTATGAGACTGCGGTGCTTATATTCAGAAGCATCGGTATCACCGAGGTCATGCCGATGGTTTGCAGCGGCAATACCGACAGACTCCCCGCAGCGGAGGACAAAGCGGCTCTCTCGGCGGCGGTCTCACTTGCCGCGCGGCTGAACGGATGACAGGGCGGCAGTACCTTATATCACGGATACCGATACATAAGTTTTGCCCCGAAGCATTTCACAGCGCTTCGGGGCATCTTAGTGTTATATTGTTCGGATAATATCTATTGCTTCATTTTTGCTGTCAGCTGTCTTTTCTGCCCTTGCTGCGGAAGTACATCGCCTCGCCGTAGATCATCGGTATAAAGACCGCGATCATTATTACCGCAAGTGTCACCAAAGGGTGGCTGAAAAGTGATATGACCGTTCCCGCCGCGCCGCCGAGGGTCAGTGTGACTCCCGCTAAACGGTGGGTCTTGTGCCACACCTCTTCGTCTGCGATTATGTGGGGCGTGCGTATCCCGATGATCCAGTTTTTCCGTACCTTCGGCATATAATTGCCCAAAACTATCATCATCGCCGAACTCAACAGACACGCCGCCGTCGGTATGTCCGTCAGCTTGCCGAGGGCAGCGAGCAGTATCATCCCGTGCATTGATATGAACAGCACGGGGAACATAACGGGTATCATATCTCCGAGCTTGCCCGCGCGGTCTTTAGCTTCGAGCCTGCGTACATAAAGGCAGCAGAGAAGCACTGTCGCCGTGTATATCAGCGGCATCGCAAAGACCACGAATGCTTTCGGGGAGAAGGAGTTCGGCGTACCGTCAATTCCCCAGTTGGTCGCTATCCTTGCGGGCAGCCTGCCATATACCGCAGCTCCAGGTATTATGGAGCAAAGACTCAGAAAAACTGCTGTAAGCTCATTCTTCTTCGGTCTCATCATCGCCCTGCGCCTCCTTTTCATTGCCCGTGGGTGTAAACTGCGATACCCAGAGCATGATCTCCTCAAACACCGATGTGTTGAGAGAATAGTAAATAAAGTTCTTTTCCTTTGTCTCGTATATAAGGTCAGCCTTTTTCAGCTGCTTTAAGTGATAGGAAACGGTAGCGCCTGTCATGTCGAACTTCGACGCTATTTCGCCTGCCGAGAGCCTTCCCTTTCTGAGCATCGTGAGTATATCACGCCTCACCGGATCTGACAGCGCCTTGAAAGTTTCGGGAAATCCCATATGCCGCTCCTTTTCGTTTATGATACCTCGTCACACTATGACAGTATATCACAGATGACGCCTGTTTGTCAATGGCAAAGCCGCGATCATAAGCAGGACCGAAGCCGATGCCGTTATGACTGCCGCCTTTGTAAAGTCCGCCGCTGCAAGCTCGCCCTTGTAAAGCGGGGTGCTGCCCATCAGGTATGTGGGCAGATATTTCTTCACCTTTGCAAACATCCCCGCGAGGCTCATGATGAAATACACGGCACCCGTGCCGAGTATCACCTGCCCCGCCGATCTTGCAAATGATGAGAAGAAGACCATGCAGCTTATCATAAGCACGCCGAACAGCCACAGGCAGAAGCCCGAAAAGGCGAGCTCCTCCACAACGGAATTGTCCCAGTAGTATTCGCTGTAAAAGTATGTCACCCCGAATGTCAGCCACATTCCCGCGCTCCACGATGCCAGCATGACCAAGAGCTTTGACATTACCACCGAGCTGCGTGAAAGCCCTTTTGTAAGCAGCGGTATCAGCGTGCCCCTTGCATATTCCGAGGTGTAGATGCCGCTGAACATTATGAGCAGTACGATCAGCGCTGTCGGCATATTCTTGGCAAATTGCAGCCATGAGTCCATAGCTGTCACCTTCACCTCGCCGACGGTGATGCCCATATCGGCATACTCGTCCGCCATCATCTCCATTATCTTTGGCGTGAGCTTTGCCGTCGCGGGGTTCAGTATGCCTATCAGCAGGAACACGAGCATCAGTATCATCCCGCGCTTTGTCCTGAAAAGCTCGCGGACTTCCTTTTTGAAAAATGCCCAAAAGCCTTTCATCTTCCGATCACCTCCATGAACAGCTCCTCAAGATCGGCTTCCTGCCGTTCAAGACGCAGTACGGGTATTTCCTTAGCCGACAGGAACGCCATGATATCGCAGCATTCCCTGTCCGAAGCCTTCGGGAACACAAGCTTTCCTTCATAAAGCTTTATGTCGGGAAAAGCCGCAGCAACCTTGTCGGTGTCTTCGCTGCGGGCGAGTGTAAGCTCGAGTGCCGAGCCGCTTTTCATTGCGTGTATCTCATCGACTGTCCCCGAAAAGACGGTTTTCCCGCCCTCGAGAAAAGCCACGCGGCTGCATATCTTCTCGACATCCGAAAGGATATGCGTGGAGAACACCACCGAGGTCTGCTCCTTCGCAGAGCTTATTATCTCGAGGATATCCTTTCTGCCGACAGGGTCGAGCGCCGAGGTCGGTTCGTCGCAGATGAGCAGCCGCGGGCGGTTTATGAGCGCCTGCGCGATGCCGAGCCGCTGCTTCATGCCGCGGGAATAACCCTTTATGCGGTGCTTTTCCTTGTCAAGCTCCACCAGTTCGAGAAGTTCATCGCAGCGGGCTTTGAGGGTGCGGCTGTCTGTTCCTGTGACCTCGCCGCAGAGGGTGAGGTATTCGCGGGCGGTCATATACCCGTAGAATTCGGGAACGTCGGGGAGAAAGCCTATGCAGCCGCTTTTCGGGGTGCTGCCGTAGCTCACCCTTTCGCCGCAGACATCTATCTCGCCGCCGTCTGTCCTGAGCAGTCCGAGTATCGCGCGCATCGTGGTGGTCTTGCCCGCGCCGTTCCTGCCGATAAACCCGAAGACGCAGTTTTCCGGCACCGAAAAGCTCACGCCGTCAAGCACCGTCTTGCTCCCGAAGCGTTTCTTTATATCTCTTACTTCAAGAACGTTCATGCCTTGTCACTCCTCTTCCTTGCCGATGATAAAGTAAAGTATCGGACCCCAGAAATTCATGCCGATAAGCGTAACGATGAGCCATACCGCGCGGCTGCCGTGCTTGTAGCTGTCGTGCGTCAGTATATGCCTTATCGTGTATCCGAGCAGGGTAAACTGCACGATAACGAGAGGGATGATAAACGGTAAGTATTCTCTGATCTCTGTGTTCATGATATGACCTCCTTCGGTCGTACTGATCCTCAACTATTTAGAAAATCTTCTATTTAGAGAACTTTCTAAATAGATTATAGCACCGCACCGCCCGTTTGTCAAGACCTATTTAGAATTTTTTCTAAATTCATCACAATGCACAAAAAGCCCCGCGCATCTTTTTAGCGACACGCGGGGGAGTATTTATAAACGTATTATCATTTCCTGCATGGCAAGAAGCACTATGAGCATACCGAAGTTCACCGCCGAGAACACCGCCATGTACCTGACAGTATCCGCTCCTTCCGAGCGTCTGTAAAACTGGAATGATATAAGGCTTGCGAGGGAAGCTATCACCGTTCCCAGCCCGCCGATGTTCACGCCGAGCAGCAGCTGCGTGCCGCTTCGCGTAAAGCCCGAGAGCATAACGGCGGCGGGCACGTTGCTTATCACCTGCGAAAGCGCGGCGGAAACGAGAAGCTCTCTTCCGCTCATTATCCCCGAGAAGAAATCGCTGACCGCGGTCATGCGGGCGATGTTGCCGACGAACACGAAAAAGCACACGAAGGTGGCAAGCAGCGGATAGTCTATCTTTGTGAGCAGCCTGCGGTCGAATATCATCGCGCACGCTGCCGCCGCGATAAGGCATACCAGATCGGGTATCAGCCTGAATACCGTGAGCAGGCAGACGATAAACAGCGCCGAATACCCTATCAGCGGGGCAATGTCCGTCTGCGTGGTCTTATGCTCCGAAATGGTGCATTTATCCTTCGGAAGCAGCAGCGTCAGCAGCATGAGCATTATAAGGCTCAGTAACCCCGCGGGTGCCATAGTGCGTATGAACACCCACGCCGTAAGCTTGTAGTTATCATATATGAACAGGTTCTGCGGATTGCCGACGGGTGTGAGCATACTGCCGAGGTTCGCGGCTGCGGTCTCAAGGACTATGGTGAGTATCATCGTCCTGCGGTCTGCTTTCCCGAGGGCGATAATGGTCAGCGGGATAAATGTCAGCAGCGCCACATCGTTTGTGACCAGCATCGACGAGAAGAAGCATATGAGCACGAATATCTGCCCCAGCCTCCTGAGCGTGCCCGCCTTATCGAGCAGCAGGTCGGTGACCTTTTCAAATATACCTATGCTGCGAAGCCCCGCAACTGCCGTCATGAGCGAGAACAGCTGTATCAGCACGGTGCGGTTGATATATCCCGCATACTCAGCATCGGGCGGCACCGCGAACATCGTCGCCGCAGCCAGCAGAAATGCTGTCACCAGCACGGGCTGAGCTTTTATGAACTTTATCATTTCACACTTTCCTTTTTATGGTCATATTGCTTTCAGTATATTATACCACTCCGCAGCCCGCCGCTCAACGGTCAAATTATCAAGATTTGTCGGATATTTTTTAAAATAATGAAACATATGTATGCTAAAATAAAACCAAAAATGATAAGGAGATACACCTATGAGAAAGAGCATGATATTTATACTTATGACCGCACTGACCCTTGCTGCTTCTTCATGTGCAGCGTCCTCTGTCGGGAAAAAAGAAAACGCGGGCAAAGCACCCGCGTCTGAGAGCAGCACGGCAGTCACGGAAGAAAGCACCGTGCTGCCCGAAAAGATATCTGTCGTTTACCGCCCGGGGGACAAGCTTGAACTGACGGACGAAGAGGATATCGCAAGGATAATGGAGTCGCTCGGCAGGATAAAAGAGCTTATGCCCGAAAATGTCAGCACCATGTCCTTTGAAGAGGGCGGCGACTACCCGGGATATGCCATTTGGACTAACGGTGACAGCTATGAGGACATATACTTCATCTACTTTTCAAATGCAAAGCACCCGAATCTTGAAAACGACCACATCGACTATGATATCCCGCAGGAAAACATCGACGAGCTTAAAGGGATAATTGACGATGTACTGACCGAACAGGGTCTTTCGCCCGCCGAAGCCCTGAACTGAAACCTTTATCTCTTTTTCAGCTCTGCTATAGCCATGTAGTGCAGTATATCGAACTCATCGGGGGCGATACGGTCAAGCAGCGCCCTGTGATCGGCTTCCCATGCGGCAAGCTGCTCGCCGCTCA
The DNA here is from genome assembly GCA_024697545.1 of Ruminococcus sp. Classification (GTDB taxonomy): domain Bacteria; phylum Bacillota; class Clostridia; order Oscillospirales; family Ruminococcaceae; genus YE71. Next base: position 22,722 of record JAILFN010000009.1, on the reverse strand, counting down.
GCGAAGCGCCTACTCCGCGGCAGGCTCTCATCCTGCCGTGCCAGCTCTCTTTCGTGAACCTTACCATCAGCTTTTTCTCCGCGCTGTATACGGGCTCGAAGTATTCCTTCACCTCGTCGGGGAGAAATATCGGGTGCATGGTCTCTCCCGCGCCCGTCCAGTCGGGGTTGTATCCAAGCACCAGCTTTTCGCTCTCCCCCGCGATGGCGTCCTCAAAGGGCAGCCATGCCATATAAAGAACCAGCAGTCTGCCGCCCTTTACGAGCATCCTCGAAAAGAGCGGCGATGTTATTTTATGGTCAAAATACCAGAAGCACTGGCAGGCAGTGATGACGTCAAAGCTTTGGTCGGGAAAGCCGAGCTTTTCCGTCGGGCAGGCTACGAAGTCTATATCCATGCCGCCCTCCTGCGCGAGCCGCTTTGCCTGAGCTATCTGCTCTTCGGAAATGTCCGCACCCGTCCATTTCGCGCCGAAGCGGTACATATTCCGCGGCAGCACGCCCGTGCCCGTGCCTACGTCCAGCACCCGCTGCCCGTCTGTGCAGAGCCCGCGCGATGTTACGGCATCGTAAAACTCATCGGGATAGATGTCCCTGTATCTTGCATAATCGGCAGATGTCCTGCCCCAGTCAAAGGGCTTTCCGCCGTCTATTCTCTTATCCGTGATATCCATGCTGTTCTCCTTTTGATCGTCTGATTTCGCGTGACATTAACCCCCTTCGTCGAACAAGGGTCCGTCGGAGCTGCCGTCCGAATAGTTTATGCTGACATCGGGCTGAACGTTGTACACAAAGCGGCAGAAGCAAAGCCCGCAGCCGCTGTCCTCGACCGAGTATCCCTCCAGCAGTACTCCGCGGCAGAGAAGTTCATTGCCTATGAACACGGGAGTCGCGCGGTAAAGCACATGGTTTCCCGTTTTTCTGACGTAGCTCGCAGTAAGGTTCTCTATCGGAAGCATACCCTGTATGTTCATATATCGTGTGCCTGTTATAAGATTCTGCTCGTTCGCGTTCTCGCCCGTCAGCTGAAATCCGATAAGATGGCAGCGGTTGTAAAGATAATTGCCGTCAATGCCCGAATACCTTACGGTGTGCCAGCCCGTCGGCTTTATCATGCCTATCGGACCGCGGTCCTCGGTCGGCATCAGTTCCTTGCCGATGCAGCTGACAGCCGCCCCGCATCTTCCCAGCCCGTCGAGCTCGGAGTAGCTTTCAAAAGCTTCAGTCGTGATGTCCTCCGATATAAAAAACGGAATGTCGCCGTTTACTTCTATGTATGGCTCGCCGCTGTACTCCTCGATATCCGAGTAGTCAAAGCTTTCGGCTTCGCTCGGGAGGGGGAAGGAATAGTATTCGCCGCTGCTGTTGGTGGAATAATACGGCGCACCGTTCAGGACGTAAGCCGCAAGCGCCGACAGTATTATGAGGATCGCGGCGGTAATGCCTGCCCTGAGCTTTCTCATGATATCCCTTCTCCCTTTACGCAAATTTTGTCTGCTTTAAATCTCATTATAACACATTACCCTTGAAATTTCAACCCTCACCGCGAAAATACGATGCTTTCGGGCGATTTCATAGGCTAGGCTTCACGCTTTGGCATTTTCGGCATTGCTTTCGCCCTCGCTGTACTTGCATAATTGCGAGGGATCAGGTTTTCCTTAAATGCCATAAAGGAAAAAGCCCTGGGATCTGCATACAAAGCATTTCTCGGGGCTTTCCTTATCATGCGGTTAAAACAGCAGTTTTGATGCAAAAGACAGGCGATATTGACGGTATACCATCACCATCTGAATGTTGCCCACCGGTCATTCATTTTTGGAAGCAGGAATGCAAACAGCTTGCCGCGGATGCTGTGTTTTTTCATTTCTTCATTGAAGCTGTGTTCCTCCACGAGCTGAAAACCGTCTGTCAGGTCAGCGATCTCCTGTCCCGAATCGGTACCGGACATAAAATGTGCTTTGGTATTTTTGACAGTATCATGGTGCTTTTCATTTTTCTGCATCGCCTTGCAGTTTTGTTCTGCGATCAGAATACCGCCGTTCGGGAAATTGGCTTTCAGCACTTCCAGAAACGTGCGGATCTGATCGAGCGTGAGGTACATAAATAATCCCTCAGCGATAAGCACCGGCTTTGCTTTTCTGCCAGCAAGTGCTTGCTGCACAGGTCTGCACCAATCATTTTCAAGCGCATTCCCTGCGAGCATCGTGACACGCTCACGTTCCGGGAATGCCTTTCTTCTTGCAGCGATAGAGTCAGGCAGATCGAGGTCGAACCATGCAATTCTGCCGTTATCCACTCTCGAAAACCGATCATCAAACCCCGCGCCGACATTCACGATCACCGTATCGGGCGCTTTTCTGATGATCCCTTTCAGCTGACGGTCCAGCATGATCGTTCTTGCGATCACACCCTCATGTGACATGAATTTATCATACTGCGCCGTATCAATTTTCAGCGCCTGAATGATCTCGACCGCCTTGCGATCTTTGATCCTGGCGTTTGGACGCAGCGTTTCATTTGCCTTGACAGCAAGCGGGATCAAAGCTGTCGTCTGTACATCTCCGAGTTTCAGTTCCATTATCATTTCCTCCTATTATTTTAATGTTCATCCGTCAGTTTATACAACACAAAACCGACGATCAGCAGCAATACACCGCCGACGATCAGTAACGTGATGACAAACTGTGATACCATTTCGGCGTTGAGATAAAGTCCTCCCGACAGCAGAAAAATGCCTGCCATCATCATCAAAAGTCCTGTGATCTTCTTTGCATTAAGCATTGGCTGCCTCCATTCTGCTGTAAATGCCGCCAAGCGAGAGCAATTCCTCACGGGTGCCTTGCTCGGCGATCCTTCCCTTGTCCATTACGATGATCTGATCGGCGTTTGCTATGGTGTACAGCCGATGTGCGATGACAAGAACTGTCTTATTCCGACACAGTTCCGACATTGCCTCCTGTATGCAGCGTTCATTATCGGCATCAATGCCGGAGGTCGCTTCATCCAGAATGATGATCGGCGCATCCTTCAGGATACATCTCGCGATCGAGATCCGCTGTGCCTCACCGCCTGACAGCGTGGCACCGCCTTCTCCAATGATCGTATCAAATCCATAGGGCAGTGACATGATAAACTCGTAGCATCGGGCTTTTTTTGCGGCTTCCATGACCTCTTCACGGGATGCACCGCTGCCCATTGCAATGTTATTGTAAACGGTGTCATGGAACAGGTAGACGCGCTGAAATACCATGCTGATATGTGCCATCAGGTCACTGAGCTTCACATCTTTTATATTTGTATTTCTGATCCGTATTTCACCTGAACCGACATCCCAGAATCTTGCAAGCAGCGAAGCAATTGTGGTTTTACCGCTGCCCGATTCGCCGACGAGTGCTGCCATTTGCCCCTTCTTTGCGGTAAAGGAAATATCGCGCAGGATCATTTCCTTGCCGTAACCGAACGAGACATTTTTAAATTCGATCTCTGCATCTGTCGGATCACTGGTGATTCTCGCTGTTCCGGTATCGGCGATCTCCGCTTCGCCAAATATTTCGTTTATCCTGTCCAGGGAATTTTTCATGATCGTCAGTCTTGTACTCTGCTGAAACAGGTGCTTGACCGATGAAAAGATGCTGAACAGAAACAGCGCAACACCCACAAAATATACTGCGGTGATACTGCCCTGCTGAAACAGCCGTACCGCAGCGGCGAGAATACCCGTCATGCCGATGCCGTAAAGGAGCATCATGGCGATCTCATAGGGGAGGATATGTTCTTCATATTCCAGATTGGTGACCCGTGACGCATGAAAAGCATTCCGCATCTCTGACGCACTTTCGCCTGTCATGCCATAGCTTTTGATAACAGGCAGACCTTCCGCATATTCGAGCACCGCAGAGGTCAGTCCCTCGATGCTTTCCTGCCGCAGCTTTGCATCTGCACTTGAGCGCCGTATCATGGGCTGTGCGATGAGGAATGCCGAAATATCCACTGCCAGCGTGACCGCACCCAGCAGGGGATGGAATGCAAACATGAACACACAAGTCAGTATTGTGGAAAAGATGTCGCTGACCACATCGGCAACGATCGTCATTGCCTGCTCCTCGATATAGACCATGTCCTGCGAGAGCACTGAGCTGATCTTCCCGAGATTGCCCTCGGTGAAATATCCCATCGGCAGCCGCCTGAGATGCTCTCCCAGCTCACGGCGTTTGTCGCAGAAGATCATATAGCCTGTACCCGATTCAAGCCTGTCAGACAGATTTTTGCAGAGCGCTTGCAGCAGAAATGCCGAAAACAGCAGCACTGCCGTCAACACGCAGGTCTTGAGATCAAGTCTGCCGTTCATGTAGCGGTCAACTGTCAGAATTGCTGCCATGACAGGGATATTCAGCAGCAGGGAGTGCAAAAATACAGTGATATAGGCAATTCGGATGCGCTTTGCATATTTCCCGGAAAATTTTAGTATCTGACGTATCATCCCGATCATCTGCCCGCCTCCTTCAATGTCCAGCTTTGTGTTTCCTCTGATATTGCCCACAGTTTTCTGTATTTCCCGCAGCTTGCTGTGAGCGCTTCATGTGTGCCCTCTGCGGCGATCCTGCCGTGATCGAGCAAAAGGATCTTATCTGCATTCTTGATGGAAGAAAGCTTGTGAGCGATCACAATTACGGTCTTGCCATTCGTGATCTGTTCTATCGCACGGCGCATTTTCCGTTCGTTTTCCGCATCGACAAAAGCCGTTGCCTCGTCAAGGATAATGATCGGTGCGTCCTTCAGAATGGCTCTTGCAAAAGCGATCCGCTGCTTTTGTCCGCCTGACAGCTCAAAAATATTGCGGTCCATCAGCGGTCGGAGCTTCAGGTCTGTTACCGTTCGTTCCACCCTTTTGCCGATCTCCTCATGGGAAAGTCCGAGGTTTTCACAGCCGAATACCAGCTCGCCGGAGGTGTCGATATTGAAAAACTGCGATTTGGGATTCTGGAAGACACTGCCCACACGCCTTGACGTTTCCGACAGCTCGCCTTTTGATACATTGTAGTCGTCTATCATCACATCACCGATCAGTTCACCCTCATAAAAATGCGGTATCAGACCGTTGATGAGCCGTGTCAGCGTCGTTTTTCCGCATCCGCTGCGGCCGCACAGCACAACACATTCACCGTCCGCAATGGTCAGATCAATGCCGTCCACACCGTCGCCGCTGCCGTTTTCACCGCCGTAGTGGAAGTCTACGCCTTTCAGACGGATCATGCTGCACCTCCCGTCACAATGCCCGTTGTAAAGAACCGGATCCCTGCCGCCGCGAAAAGCAGCATCGTGATATAGTCATAAGGTTTCAGACGGACAGTTTCGTAGGATGTCCGCGTTTTGTCGCTGTCCATCCCCCTTGCAAGCGCTGCCGCTGCAAGCTCCTCCATAATGGAGATACACGAAAAAAGCAGGGGGATCAGGATGTGTTCCACGGTTTTCACAGGATGCCGTATGATCGCAGACGGTTCAAACGACATCCCGCGAAATGCCATCGCCTTACGGACACCGTTCCATTCCTCGCCCACCGTCGGGATAAAGCGAAACATAACTGCAATGGGTATCACGATCCTTGTCGGGATATGCATCGCCTGAAATGCCGACAAAAACTGATTTACACGGGTCGTCTGCGTTATGATGAGCAGAGAGACCAGCATGGGAAGGAAATACAGAAAGATCGTCACAAGAAAGGAAATGATCGTGACCACGAGCATTGCACCCGTTGCCTGCATCTCCATACAGGTGCGGAGATACACGGCAAGTCCCAGCATCATTGCCATTTTGACGGCGTTCCACTTCTTGCCGCAAAGAAACAGCATGACACATAGTACAAAGGTGTACAGCTCATGTGCAGCCGCATTGAAGGAATTGGCACTTACCGCCAGTGACGCGAGAAATACGACAAACTTTGTGCGAGGATCGAAACGCACCAATGCCCCGCGATCTTCACCGTAAACTGAAATATCCAACTTATACTACCCCTGCTTTTTCAAAGTGCTTTTTGATGAGCGCATTTGCAAGCAATGCGCCGAGAATGCCGCCTGCCAACGCAAATCCGAGTATCGGGAAAAAGATCCATGTCGGCGCGAGCTTTGCAATGCCGTCAGCGTATTCCTGACCGTAGTACTCCACGGAGCGTTTAAGGAAGGAATCCCTTGCAAACGAAAGCATCATGTAGGGGCAAGCCATGTTGATGTTGAATACCACAAAAGACAGCAGATATAGTTTTTTTGACTTGTATTTTCCGAGTTTGATCACCAGTTCTGCCAGCAGCGCTGCCGCAACAGCCCCGGCAAAGCTGAACCAGGCATTGCTGCACGCACACAGAGCAAACAGTAAGCCGAGTATCAGCGCTGCGCCGAACTTTTTTACCTTGAGGACACAGAGCATATAGACCGTTCCGCAGACCAGACCGACAGTAATGGGTGCCAGCAGATACAGAACAGGGATCATGCTCGTGCCCAATACGATCACCAGCATCAGTACGATATACAATGCACCGAATGCACCCGCATAGATGAGTTCCTTTGTCCGTAGCTTGCTGTTTGACGGATTACTTTAAGTGATTTCCTTTTTGCTCATGATGATTCTCCTTATTCTTATATTAATGTTAGCATATGCTAACTATCGTCCATTGGAAATGCCGGTCAGTCCGGCAGACTTTCCGGCAGTCCGAGTGCCTGTTTCCAGTCGATCAGTTTTGCAATGGTCAGACACAGTGCTGTCATTTCATCGCGGGACATTCCATGAATGAACGGCTCATAGAACAGTTCCCAGTAGGCGGTCAGCAGAACGTGCAGAGCTTGCTTGCTGATCGTTTCTCCTGCAAGTCTGCGCCGATGTGCTTCCGCATAATAGCGGTAGTCGATCTCTGTGAGCTGCTGTGCGAAATCATGGTGAAAATTCCGATATTTCGTCCCCTCCGCACAGGTGAGCAGCAGAATAAACGAATCACGGACACCATCAAACAGGTCAAAGAATCTTGAAAGCCCTGCTGCATCCGCATACCACGGTGCGAGCAGTTCACGATCTGACAGGTGCTCAATATCCGTTTCGGCAGCCTTTGCGATGTCATTCAGGACCTGCACCGCATCCTCGACGACTGCCTCAAACAGTTCTCCCTTTCCCTTGTAGCGGGTATACAGCGCTCCGGTCGTCACACCTGCATTTTTGCAGATCTCCTGCACCGAAGCATTGGCAAAGCCCTTTGCGAGGAAATGTTCCCGTGCGCTCTTCAGCAAAACGGGATCAATGCTTTTGTCTTTGTTCGCCATAACTCACCTCGAATTAATAACGGCATTATCGATAGGACTATTATAGCACGTCTTTCTGAGATTGTCAATAGATTATTTTTGCCGGAAACAGAACGCTCAAGCATTTTTGTAGTGTAATGTGCATTGCTTTCTCGATCCACAATAGTTTTTGTGCAATGTGATGAAACCGAACGAGAAGTTAAAACAAACCGTTTGTCTTGTGCTATGATATAAAACGTGCTGCAAATGGAGGGGATCACATTATCACTTTTGCGGAATGCGATCACATTCGTGATACCGCTGATAAAGCAATAGAATGTGTATGCAGTACAGCGGTACATCGGCTTTTTAATAACATATTATCGGGCAATAGTCAAATAAACATCCGTAATAGTTTTGTGAAAAATAGCGGGAATTTTTGATGTTTTATCACAAAAATAATTGACAAATAAATTATTTTGTGGTATAATATGTTCGTAGGGTAAATATCCTATTAAAAATATAGAAATATTTATTGCACAGAGAGGTGTATGACTATATGAAAAGACTAGTTACACGAAGCGACTTTGACGGACTTGTATGCGCGATGCTGCTTAAAGAGCAGGGACTTATCGAGGAGATAAAATTCGTCCACCCCAAAGACGTTCAGGACGGAAAGATCGAGCTGAACGAGGACGATATCACCACCAACCTGCCCTTCGACAAAAGAGTCGGCATAGCCTTCGACCACCACGAGAGTGAGCTTATCAGAAACTCGCTTGACGATTACCTCGGTAAATACATAATCGACGGCAACGCCAAGTCGGCGGCGCGCGTGGTCTACGATTACTACGGCGGTGACCTTGCCTTCACCCGCGTTTCCGAAGAGATAATGGATGCCGTTGACAAGGGCGACAGCGCCGATTTCACGAAGGACGAGATACTGCACCCCAAGGGCTGGGTGCTGATGAACTTCCTTATGGACGCCCGCACTGGTCTCGGAAGATTCCATAATTTCCGCATCTCCAACTATGACCTTATGATGGAGCTTATCACCTACTGCGTAGATCACTCCGTCTATGAGGTGCTGGAGCTGCCCGATGTTAAGGAAAGAGTTGACCTTTACTTTGAGCAGCAGGAGCTTTTCAAGGAACAGCTCAGGCGCGTCACCAAGATATATGACAAGGTGGCTGTCATAGATTACAGATATGAAGACGTTATCTACGCGGGCAACCGCTTTATGGTATACGCCCTCTGGCCCGAGATCGAGCTTTCGGCGCACGTTGCATGGGGCTTCAGAAAGCAGAACACCGCCGTTATGATCGGCAAATCCATCATAAACAGGAACAGCGACTTCAATATAGGTGAGCTTTGCCTCTCCTACGGCGGCGGCGGTCATGCCAACGCGGGCACCTGCCAGCTCGACAATGATAAGGTCGATGCTGAGCTTCCCATCATAATCGACAAGCTCAACGGAAAGATACCCGTTTGATCTCTTAAAAACGATACGGACTGCACTTTTTTCGGTGCAGTCCGTTTTTATTTCCGTTCCATGCGCCTGACGACCGCCTGCGCCGCTGCCCCCGTGAATGCCCCCGCAAGACAGCCCGAAAGCAGCAGGAACGGCGCGTACCAGAGTACCGCTGCCGTCTGCGTTATCATCACTGCCGCCAGAAGCTGCCCCGTGTTGTGAAGCACAGCTCCGAATACGCTCGTCAGCCACATATTGTCTTTGCTTATCACCCGCCTGAGTACAAGCATCCCCGCGATGCAGAGCAGCCCGCCCGAGAGGCTGTATATCACAGCCATGCCGTTCCCCGAAAACAGCCCTGCGATAAGTATCCGCGAAAGCAGAATCAGTGCCGCTTCCTTGCCCGAGAGCGTGTATACTGCAAAGACCGTCACGATGTTCGCAAGCCCCGGCTTTATGCCCGGTATGGGGAACGGGTATGGTATCTGCGCTTCTACCGTGAAGATTATCAGCGATACCGCCGTCAGCAGGGAACATTTGGCAAGTCGTTTTACGTCCATAGTCTCACCCCGCGGCAGCGTCCGTGCTGCGGTCGGCATACTCTATCACAAGTCGGTTGGGCAGGCAGATTATCGGCGCACCGCCCGAAAGCCTGCCCGTGTGTATGCAGACATGGTCGGGACAGTCGGCTTCTTTCATATAGATCTCGCCGTTTTCGATGGCGATGACGTTTTTCCGCCCCTTGTATTCCACCACTATCTCTCTGTCCTTCTCTTTTGAAAGGTCCAGGGTGTAAATGACCCTGCCGTCCTGCTTTATCAGCACGATATCTCCGTGCGGACGGCACAGCATCATGATACACGCCGCCGCTGCCGCAAGTGCCGTGCATAGCGCGATCACGGCGGCTTTTTTAGCTGTCATCGGGATATCACCTCCGCTGTGTAAGAAGTGCCTTTGCGGCTTTGCTCAAACTTGTCGGCGATACCCTCGCTTATGAGCAGCCGTTTGTCGGAAGTTATCATTATCATCTCAAAGTCGCGGCTCTCCCGCCAGAAGTCGAAGGCTTTGTCCTCGCCCATGACGAACAGCGCGGTGGAGAGTGCATCGCAGAGCCTGCTTTCGTCGGCGATGACGGTAACGCTTTCCAGCCCGCTGTCTGCGGGTCTGCCTGTGGCGGGGTCTATGATGTGATGATAGCGGATGCCGTCCTGCTCAAAGCAGCGCTCATAGCTGCCGCTTGTGACTACAGAGCATTCGCCGAGAGACAGAGTTCCTGCCGTGCCCTTGCCGAACGGGTCGCGGACGGATATCTTCCAGCTGCTCCCGTCGGGCTTTTCGCCGAAGGTCAGCACGTTCCCGCCGAGGTCGATGATGCCCGCGCTCACGCCGTCCGCTCTCAGCTTTTCGGCGATGATGTCTGCGGCATATCCCTTGGCGACTGCCCCCGTATCGACAGCCATGCCCTCGGGCAGGGAAGCTCTGTTCCCGTCAAGCTTCAACCTCTGCCAGCCTGTGTTTTTCAAAAGCTCTGATATGCGTTCGCTGTCGGGAACATGATGCTCGTCGGTCGTAAAGCCCCACTCTTTCAGCAGCGGGAAGACCGTCGGGTCGAGAGCTCCGTCGGTGCGCTCCGATATTGAAAGCGAATATCTGAGAAGTTCCGCAGTCTCATCCGAAAGCTTCGCCGAGCCCTCGTGATCCAGCCTGTATATATCGCTGCCCTTTATGTTCACCGACCACAGCTTTTCAAGCCTTGTGATCTCTTTTCCCGCGTTTTCAAGCGTTTGCCTGTCGCAGCAGCCGCTGAGGGTGACGCAGGTATCCATCGCGAACATAGTGTACTGCGATGTCTGCTGTTCTCCGCCGCAGCCCGTGAGCATGACTGCTGCCGCTGCCGCCGCCGCCAGCCTGTGTAGTTTCATAGCTATCGTTCCTTTTGCATTAGTGCCTGTTACAGTATAGTATAACACAGATCGGGCGGTCTGTAAAGTGACCGCCCGATAAAGCTTCTATTCTACATTTTTGAGTGCTTCCGCAAGATCTACCCGCCTTACCTTCGCATTGAGCAGCAGCGATACTGCAAGGTATGAAACTATACCTATAATGCAGGTCGCGATAAGCGTCGATACAGGCACGATGTATGCGAAGTAGCCCGAGTAATCCATGAATATTTTTTTGAAGACTGTTTCAAGTATCTTGTTCGCAAGCGGTATCGTGCAGATTATCGACAGCACCGCCACGAAGGTGGTCGAGTGTACATAAAGTCCCGATATCTCCCGCTCGGTGTAGCCGAGTATCTTTGTCATTGAGATGGAGCGTGCGTTGCGTTCTATTATTATCTTTGCAAGCAGGTATACGACTATTACGAACATTATGATGCCGAACACCATGAAGACGTTCATGATAGAACTCATCGAGCGCATAAGCTGACGCGAGGTCTTTGTAAGGTCTGTCTCGCTTATCCTTGAGGCTATCAGCTTATCGTCTATGTCGGTCAGCTCTTTGTTCGAGAGATATATCTGCAAGCGGCTATCCTCGTCAAAGGTCTCTTCAAATGTTTCGGCGTCCATGAACACCGCTATGGTGGCGGGGTAGTCATAGAAACCGCTTATCTTAAAGGTGTATTCCTTGTCGGTGAACTTTTCTTTCAGCGTTATACTGCCGCCCTCATCCAGATCGTACTTGTCGCGGTATGCGGTAGATAAATATACTCCGCTGCCGTCGTGGGGAATGTTTACATATCGGCTGTCTTTCTCTATGCCGTATATCGAGACCTGCTCATGCTTGTACTGTTCATAGGTGGTCTCAAGGTTTGTAAGATATCCCTTTTCAGCCGAATCGCTGCTAGTTTCGGCAGGTGCTTTCATGATGTATATGTAAGAGCAGAGCATATTGTCCGAGATGGTATCCTGAAAGCTTAAAAGCATCGGCTTGAATATCATTCCGAACATGAGTATGAAGTTTGCAAGGAATGAGCCCGCGATTATGGTGATGTAGTTGGGAAGGTTCTGGAAGATTATCCTCAGACGGAAGCGGGTCATGATCGGCATCTTCGTGTTGAGGCGGAATGACTTCTTCTTTTTGCGGCGGCTCAGGTCGCGGCGCAGGAAGTTCAGGGGAGAGAACCTGAGCTTGTTCCATATCGTCACAAGGTTTATGACGAACATTATCGCAAAGGGCACGATGGTGGTCTTGATAAGTGCATCGGGATTGAACCTTACTTCATATGATGTAAGCGAGTAGCTGCCGAGGTATGCCATCGCCATGTATTTTTCCATGACGGTGTATCCTATTACATTTCCGACGATAGCCGCAGCCGTCAGGGTGATGAGGGGTACTGCAAGATAGTGCCGCAGCAGCTCGCCGCGCGTGTAGCCCGAAGCCCTGAGCGTTCCTATGACTCCCGATTCCTCTATCATCGTGTTGTCGGTGGTTATGGCGGTTATGAATGCGAGTATGACTATGGTTATATATATGAAAGCTTGCATACCCGCCATATCATCGGTCATGTCATCACCCGCGAATCGTATCGCCTGATTGGTATACGCCGGGATAAAGTCTGTAAGGACAGCGTGCTTTGATATGTCCTTTACGAGCTGTTCGGATGCTTCCTTGGCTTTGGCGTCATCGGCGGGCTTTTTATCATACTTCCATGAGTATACATAATGCAGATGAGAATCTCTTAGGTTTTCAAATCCATCATCGGTCATGACGCCCACTCCGAACTTGTCGTTGTCGAACATGAGGTCAGAGGCGTTCTCGTAAAGGGTCGAATAATCAGAGAATGCCACCATGCCGCTTACTGTGAGCTGCTTGCCGTCAAGCTTTATCCTGCTGCCCTTTTTGAGGTCGTGGTTTTTGGCGTAAAGGCGGTCGATGGCGATCTCATCATCGGCTGAGGGCATATCTCCCGAGAGCAGGCATACCCTGTTTATCTCGTCACGCTCACCGAAGATACGCAGCTTGCTTTCAAAGCCCTTTGTATCCTCCTGCTTGTAGAAATTCTCATACAGGGTAATGCCGCCGTCTTTTTCTATATCTTTCACGGCGGCATCGTCTGCCTTTTCAAAAAGCTCAAAGTTGCCGTCTTCTACATTGTATTTCTCAAAGCTTTCATTATAGCTGTTTATAAGGCTGTCTCCCGCGATGAAGTAGCCGCTTGCAGCCGAGATTATCAGCACGAAGAAGAGGAATATTACCAGCTGCTTGCCGATGTCAGACTTTATCTCGCGGGGGATCCTTTTGGCGATAGGGTCACGCATTTTACGGCACCCCCTTTTACCACTCGAGATCCGCGGCGGCGGTCTTCTGCTCGTTGACTGTGTTGTGCCTTATAACGCCGTCGCGGAGCTTTACCACTCTGTCCGCCATGAGCTTTATAGCGTCGTTGTGGGTCACCATTATGACCGTGCTGCCGTATTTCTCGTTCACCTCGGCTATGAGCTTCAGTATATCCTTTGAGGTCTTGTAGTCGAGAGCGCCCGTGGGTTCGTCGCAGAGCAGTATGTCGGGATTCTTGACTATCGCACGCCCGATGGCGGTGCGCTGCTGCTGACCGCCCGAAAGCTGATTGGGCAGCTTGTGGCGGTGCTCGTAAAGTCCGAGCGTTTTGAGAAGATCGTCAACGTCGAGCGGGGAGTCGCTGAGGTAAGCGCCGACTTCAACGTTCTCTTTGATATTGAGGTTCGGGATAAGGTTGTACTGCTGGAAGATGTACCCAAGATGGCGGCGGCGGTAGCGGGTCAGGGCTTTTTCATTCATGTCGGCGGTCTTCTCGCCGTTTATGGATATGTACCCCTCATCGGCGGTGTCGATGCCGCCTATGATGTTGAGCAGTGTGCTCTTGCCCGAGCCCGAGGGTCCGAGCAGCACGCATATCTCGCCCTTGTTAACTTCAAGGTCGATGCCCTTTAAGACCTCCTGCCTGCTCTCTCCTTCGCCGAAGCTTTTCTTTACGTTTTTTATCTCCAGAAACATAGGATGATGCCTCCTTAATTTGATTAGCAATGACTAACCGCAGAAAAGCATATGCACGGTGTCCGCGGCGGCAAAGGGGTGTCTCCGTTTCCGCGGACAGGTCATCATTGCTGTTTGACTTTTTGATGATAACACGTTTAAAAATATATGTCAAACCATATACAGGTTCTCGGGACCACATCAAAGGTTACCCATACCGTGTTATCATATAAACGATTGCTTATATATTCATTATATCATGTATTTTTAAAATGTCAATAGCTATATCCCAAAAAATGTAATGAATTTGCTGCCGCAAAAATAAATTGATTTGGGGAAAGTAACGGTTTTGCAAAAGTGCGGTAAAAAATCTTGACAATCGGAAAGGAAAATGATATTATATGGTTAGCTATAGCTAACCGAAATTGACATATCCCGATGCTGTGTCATATAATGTGATATCGGTCTGTTTTGAAAGAAGGAGTGATATATATGAGTATGTACATGATAACGCAGACGGCAAAGGGGCTTGTGATACCGTTTATAGGAACTACCGCGGGAGCGGCGTGCGTGCTGTTTATGAAAAAGCAGCTCGGGCTGACGCTTCAGCGGGTGCTTACGGGCTTTGCGGCGGGCGTGATGGTGGCGGCAAGCGTCTGGAGCCTGCTGCTGCCCGCCATAGAACAATCAGAAAAGAGCATGGGAAGGCTGGGCTTTATACCCGCGGCGGCAGGCTTTCTCTTCGGCATCGCTTTTCTGCTGCTGCTCGACAGGCTCATACCTCATCTGCACATCGACAGCGACAAAGCCGAGGGCATACCTACCGACCGCATATCCCGCGACACTATGCTGCTGCTTGCGGTGACGCTGCACAATATCCCCGAGGGCATGGCGGTGGGTGTCATCTATGCGGGGCTGATATGCGGGAGCGGCGGGATAACCGCAGCAGGAGCCATGGCTCTGGCGGTCGGCATAGCGATACAGAATTTCCCCGAGGGCGCTATAATCTCGATGCCGCTGCACGCTTCGGGGGCAAGCCGCCCGCGTGCTTTTGTTATGGGTATGCTTTCGGGTGCGGTCGAGCCTGTCGGGGCGCTGCTGACGATACTTGCCGCAAGCGCCGTGATCCCCGCCATGCCGTATCTGCTGAGCTTTGCGGCAGGGGCTATGATATATGTAGTAGTCGAGGAGCTTATCCCCGAGATGTCGGCGGGCGAGCATTCGGATATCGGCACGGTGTCCTTTGCGGTAGGCTTTACGATAATGATGGTGCTTGATGTGGCACTGGGATAAGATCAAACGGGAGAGCCGGAATAATGTCCGCTCTCCCGCTGCTGTATTATTTTATCGGATGCCGTATCACCGTTTTGAGCTTTTCGGGCACTGTCTTTCGCGGGTCTGAGAGATATATCTCGTGGTGATACCTCTCGCCGCCGATGTCGAGGATATAGCCCTCGCTTTCCATAAATTCGTGCATCAGCCGAACGGTGTCGGGCTCGCTGTCATAGGGACCGATGTGCATACACTGCACGCAAAGTCCCTCGTCACAGCTGAGGAACTCCGCTTTTGAGAAGTCGGTCTTTTTCTTCTTCTCTGCTTCGGCTGCTGCCCATTCAAAGTCGGCTCTCGTCACAAAATCGGGCAGGCGGATGAGCGATATCCACTTGAAGTCCTCCTTGCGGGAGTAGTCAGCACCTGCAATGCCCTCCTGCCACCAGAAGCCCTCGAGCGGCGGCACCACGAAATCAAAGTACCCTTCAATGGCGCGGCTGCCTTTTTTGCTCATCTTTATCGTATACGCGATCCCGTATAGCAGCTCTATCGCCTGCTTGTACTCGCCGTCCTCCGCATTGGGGTCGCCGTGACCCCTCACCGCAATGTAGTTCATGGGCGGCACCGTCACGATCACGGGCTTTTTCGGCGGCATATAGTATTCCTTGTACTCTTTCTTATAATCAAAAGCCATCGTTCAGCGCTCCTTCCAGGGTCTTGCCTTGCCGGTCCAGCCGTGCTCATTCCAGTGCTTGACATCACGGGGATTGAAGCCCTTTCTCTGCATCAGGTGCATGATGAAGAAGAACGCTCTGGTCTTCAAGGCGGGCGTGACTCTGCCTTCCTTTGATTTTATGGCGTTTGCAAGGGCGGTGGTCCTGCGGTCTATCGCCTGCTTTTTCTTTTCGGAAATCCCGTCCCAGTCTGCCGCCGCCACGCCCGTGCCGTATTTATATATCTTAGCCACGCCCCAGAAGAACAGGCTGTCCGCCATGTCCTTGATGGCAGACTTCATGCCAGCACCCGCGGCTGTCGATATCGCAACGCCCTGCTTTGTGAACATCGAGCCTTCGGGAGAGTGTACCATCCAGCGGTAGCCGTAGTGGTCGAGGAATGCCTTCATGGCGCCTGTCGCGTGGTATACATACACGGGGCTTGCGAGTATTATAAGATCCGAAGCGTCAAGTGCTTCGGTAATGGGGCTTAGTTTTTCATAGTGAGGACATTTCGATTCATGCTCGTTAAAGCACTGCGTACAGCCGAGACAGAACTCTCCGAAGTCGCGGGGGAGGAAAAACTCTGTTATCTCTCCTCCGACCTTTTCGGCAAGCTGCCGCGCTATGTGGTAAGTCGAGCCCTTGTGGCTCTGCCCGTGGATTATGACGGTCTTCATGAATGACATCTCCTTTGGTATATGTGTTTCAGATAACAGTATAGCACATTATTATAAGCCTGTCAATTAATAAAATTTCTATTGACTTTGCACCCGAATTGGTATATAATGATTTTAAACCAAACGCCCGCCCCTCCGCCGTTTTCGGGCTTGTTCAAAAGACTGGCGGAAGGGACGCAGTATCAGCGAAAGGATGATAGATATGTCAACAGCATTCGTACCCGCAGATATACTTCTGCCGAACGACACAGACCTCAGCAAGTGGGCGGTCATCGCCTGCGATCAGTTCACCTCGGAGCCGGAGTACTGGGAAGAGACCCGTGAGATCACAAAGGACAACGTTTCGACCCTTGACCTTATACTTCCCGAAGTATACCTCGGTGAAGCCGATGTTGACGAAAGGATAGACCGCATACACAAGAATATGTACGGCTACCTCGACAGCGGCGTTTTCGAGGAGCTGCCTCAGGCACTGATATACGTTGAGCGCACCCAGACCGACGGCATACTCAGGGCGGGTCTTGTCGGCGCTGTTGACCTTGAACAGTATGACTATAATAAAGGCTCGACTTCGCAGATACGCGCTACCGAGGCTACCGTTATCGAGCGTATACCGCCCCGCGTAAAGGTGCGTCAGGCAGCACCCATCGAGCTTCCCCATATAATGATACTCATCGACGATGCGGCAAAGACCATCATCGAGCCGCTGGCAGAAAAGAAAGACAGCTTCCGCAAGCTTTACAGCTTTGAGCTGATGCAGGGCGGCGGCAGGATCGAGGGCTGGCTCCTTGACCCCAAGACCCGCGATATGCTCATAATGGAGCTGGAGCAGTTCGAGCAGCAGTCGGAGTTCGACAAGCGCTACGGTCTGTCGGGAGTTCCCACCCTTACCTACGCTATGGGCGACGGCAACCATTCGCTCGCCACCGCAAAGGCGTTCTATGAGCAGCTCAAGGCGGAAAATCCCGATAAGGATCTTTCGGCTCACCCCGCACGCTTTGCCCTCGCGGAGATCGTGAACCTTCATTCTCCCGCCCTCAACTTTGAGGCTATCCACCGCATAGTTACAGGCGCTGACGAGGAGCAGCTCATTGTCGATATCACCTCAGCTCTGGATCTGCATGAGGGCAGAACAGAGGGCGCACAGTGCTTCGGTATAGTGAATAACGGCAAGACGGTATGGTACACCGCGGGCAATACTTCAAGCAAGCTGACCGTAGGCACCTTGCAGAATTTCCTCGATAAGTGGTGCAGCGACAACGGCGCGGGCATCGACTATATCCACGGTACCGAGGTGGTGGAAAAGCTTTCAAAGGACAACGGCTCGCTTGGCTTCCTGCTCCCCGATATGGGCAAGGAGGAGCTGTTCCCGACGGTCATCGCAGACGGCGCTCTGCCGAGAAAGACATTCTCGATGGGTCACGCCCGCGATAAGAGATACTACATCGAGGCGAGAAAGATAGTCGAAGAGAAGTAACAGTCCGCCCGCCTCTGCAACGCTCTTTCGCGCAGAAAGCTTGCGGACGGACGGCAGGATGTATGCCGGAGGTCGTAAGACCGGGTAAAAGCACAGACCTGTGCCGCGGCAGAAATATAAGGGAATACGCCAAACGGGCGATGCCGCGTTATAAAAGGAGATAGGAATATGATATTGAATGAGATCAAAAATGAGCTGGAGAACCATATAGTGCCTTACTGGGCAACACTTCGTGATGACGAGTTCGGAGGGTTCTACGGCTATAAGAGCTTCGGGCTGGAGCTTGACAGGAAAGCAGACAAGGGGGTCATACTCCATTCGCGTATACTCTGGTTCTTTTCCGAGTGCTGCTCGGTGCTGGGCGGTGAAAAGTACCGCACACTTGCAGACCACGCATATAAGTACGTCCGCGATTGCTGCATAGACCGTGAGCAGGGCGGTGTGTTCTGGGCGACCACCTTTGACGGCAAGCCCTCCGACGACCGCAAGTATACCTATAACATAGCCTTTGCAATCTATGCCCTCAGCGCTTACTATAACGCAACGGGCGAAAAGCAGGCTCTTGAACTTGCGGAAAAGCTGTTTGAGGATATTGAGACCAGAACGCCCGACGGCAGGACGGGTCACGGCGAAGCATTCACCCGCGGCTGGAAGCCCGAGGATAACGAAGAGCTTTCGGAAAACGGCATTCTGACAAAGAAGACGATGAACACCGTGCTGCACCTCATCGAAGCCTACACCGAGCTTTACCGCATGAACAGGTCGGAGAAGGTCGCAGAAGCGCTCAGGTATCAGCTTAAAATAGTTGAGGACAAGATATTCGACTACGACAGAAACGCTCTCAGGGTGTTTTTTGATGATGATTTCAACGTGCTAGGTGATATCCATTCCTTCGGCCATGATATCGAAGCCAGCTGGCTCACCGACCGCGCGGTCGAGGTGCTGGGCGACAGCGAGCTTATCAAAAAGTTCAACGCCCTTGACCTGAGACTTGCAGGGAATATCTATGATATCGCCATAGACGGCGGCGCTCTCAATAACGAGCGTGAGAATGACAGGATAGACACCACCCGCGTGTGGTGGGTGCAGGCAGAGGGGATAGTAGGATTCGTCAATGCTTATCAGCACAGCGGTGACAGCAGATACCTCGATGCCGCAAAGGGCATCTGGGAGTACATCAAGCAAAGCGTCATCGACAAGCGTGAGGGTGGCGAGTGGTATTCGGAAGTCACCCGCGAGGGTATCCCCCACGACTTCAAGGAGGAAACGGGTCCCTGGAAGTGCCCCTATCACAACGGTCGTATGTGCCTTGAAATGATAAAAAGGGGCGTGGACTTCTGATGTTTCTGACCGAAACACATCTGCATACCAAAGAGGGCTCTGCCTGTGCATCCGCATCGGGTGCCGAGCAGGCGGAACAGTACAAGGGGCTGGGGTATGATACTATCATAATAACAGACCACTTTGTAAACGGCAACACCGCCGTAGACCGCTCACGGCCCTGGGAAGAGCAGATGGATATGTACTGCCTGGGCTTTGAACACGCGAAGGAGCGCGGCGGGGAGCTGGGTCTGAACGTTCTGTTCGGCATTGAGTTCTCGTGGGGTACTTCGGACTTCCTTATCTACGGCTTGGACAAGCAGTGGCTAAAGGACAACCCCGATATGCTGGGCATATCGGTGCATGAGCTTTGCGACAGAGTGCATGAGTCGGGCGGCATCGTGGTGCAGGCTCACCCCTTCCGTCAGGCGGATTACATCAGGGATATCAGGCTGCTGCCCTATCACTGCGACGGTGTCGAAGTGTACAACGCGGGCAACCGCGACCCCGTCAGCGACAGTCGGGCTATGTGGTACGCAGATCAGTTCGGCTTTGTAAAAACGGCAGGCTCGGACTGCCACCATGTCGTTGACGGCGGCAGGTTCTACGGCGTTGAGACAGAGTTTGAGATAAAGACGATAGATGATTACATCACGGCAGTAAAGCAGGATCGCATAGCGGGACTGCGGCATATGAACGGGTGATCTGTATGTATAGTATTGCAAGAGGTGCGGCGGCTTTTGCAGCAGCTGCGGTATTGACGTTCGGCGGCGGCTGTCTGCCTCTGCTTCCCGAAGCGGGGCTCGCAGGCGGCATCACCGCCTTTGCCGAGCAGACGGCAGCTCCCGAGCTGAAAACGGCAGATGTGTACGGCAGCAAGCTGGCACTGACGGTCGCCAATGTGAATGAGTTCCCCGAAGGCACTGTGTTCAGGGTGTATGTCGGCGGCAACAAGATACGCAGCTACACATCAAAAAAGCTCGCGGCTCTTTCGGGCAGGATGACCCTTACCCACGACGGCGAGAGCCTGTTCAAGGGCGGGAAGCAGTATACTATCAAAGTGAAGGCGATGCTGCCAGACGGCGGCAGCACTGTCTCTCAACGCACCGTAAGGACTGCGAAGAAGGACTGGTTCGCGGTGAAAAAGGGGGCTGTGCTCTATCGTCTGTCGGGCGGGAGCATGGTGCCTAAGAATGCTCAGGGCTCGACCGTGATATGCCGCGGTGTGCTGACCGATGCGCAGGGCAAGGCTGCTGCGGGAAGACCTCTATCGGAGGTGTCGGCGGAGTATGTCAGGGTGTATCTGCCCGTCAAGAACGGAAAGAACGAGAACAATGAGCAGCTTTACAAGTACGTTACCTATTATGTAAAAAACGTTTCCGCCGAGGTCGGGGTGAGGTCTGTTTCTGCCATGAGGAAAAAGGTGACCGACTACGCCCTTTCCATGAGCCGCAAGAGAAAGCAGACCTATGTGCTGTGCGGCGAATATGTCGGAAAGAACGAAACACGCTCCGACTGCTCGGGGCTCACAAAGCTCAGCTATCTGCGGATAGGCTGGTATATGGAGCACAACGCCGAGGAACAGGCGAACATGGGCGGAAAGATGGTATACGATAATATAAAGCTCAAGTCGAAGAAGAACGGCGTCAGGATATATGAGTTCGCAGACCCTGCAAGGCGGGTGGACTATTCCGCGCTCAAAAAGGGCGACCTTGTGTTCTTCATATGCTCGACAAACAATCAGGAGACCGACCCCGTCTATGTAAACGACGGCATCGGTCATGTCGGGATGTATATCGGCGGCGGGAAGATGGTACACTTTACAAGCTCCTACGGGATCACCAATCATCCGTGCCGTACAGAGAAGCTGTCAAAATACGAAAGGGAGCATCTTGTTATCGCAAGAGCTGTCAGATTTATATACTAAGGAGTGTTGGATTTATGAGCATAAAGAAGATAACTGCGGCTGTGCTTGCAGTCGTAATGTGCATGGGCTGCCTGTCTGCCTGCGGAAAGAAGACGGAAGAAGGCAAGAGCAGCAGTTCTGAGAAAAGCTCCGCGGGTACGGCAGATACCAAGCAGGAGGTAAATATGGAGATACGCGACATCTCTTCATGGGAACTGGTGCAGGAGATGTCGGTGGGCTGGAACCTCGGCAATACCTTTGACGCGACGGGCGATCTGGGTCTGGGCAACGAGACTGCATGGCAGCCGAACACCACTACAGAGGACATGATAAAGCTGCTGCACGACACAGGCTTTGATGTATTCCGTCTGCCCGTAACATGGGACAGCCATATGGACGAGAACTATAACGTAGACCCCGAGTGGATGGCGAGGATCCATGAGGTGGTAGACTGGGGCATAAACAACGGTATGTTCGTTATACTGAACACACACCACGAGGAGTGGTATTTCCCGACGGAGGAGGACAAGGCACAGGATATCGAGCAGCTTACTGCCCTCTGGAAGCAGATGGCCGAGGAATTCAAGGGCTATGACGAGCACCTTATCTTTGAGGGTCTGAACGAGCCGAGAAAGCGCGGTACCAACGTTGAATGGAACGGCGGCGATAACGAGGGACAGCTTGTAGTGGCGGATTACGCGAAGGCTTTCTACGACACTGTGCGTGCCACGGGCGGCAATAATGAAAAGCGCCACCTTATGCTTACGGGATATGCGGCATCTTCGACAAGGAACGCTCTGGAGCAGATCTGGCTGCCCGAGAACGACGATAAGGTAATAGTGTCCGTCCATGCCTATCTGCCCTATTCCATGGCGCTCGACATCAACGGCACAGACAAGTTCGACGAGAACAACACGGAGATAGATTCGCTCTTTTATAATCTGAAGGATCTATTCCTCTCGAAGAATATCCCCGTTATAATCGGCGAGTACGGCACGGTTAACAAGGATAATCTTGAAGACCGCATAGCCTGTGCCGAGAAGTACATAGGCTACGGTGCCGAGAATCATGTGCCGATGATATGGTGGGACAACAATGCCTTCTTCGGCAACGGAGAGAATTTCGGTCTTATGGGACGTGAAGCACCTGCCGAGTGGCGCACACCCGAACTGGTAGGTGTTATAATCGAACAGGGCAAGAAATATAAGAGCTGAATTATAAGCAGACATACAGCACAGGATACGGCGTTCCCGAACAAACGGGGGGCGCCGTATCAATATAAATGTACGTTTTCACCCCCACCCAACAAGCTCCCAAGAGAAATCAACAAAGAATCAACAGCAAAAATAACGAAAATGAGAAAATAGATCAAGTAAAACGAAATAAATTATGCAAACAACCAAAGATGAAAAAAATCGAAAAAAGGTGTTGACAAACGCCACATTCGGTGATATAATAATTAAGCTGTCTCACGAAAGACAGGAACGAAAAGTTCAAGAGTCCAAAAAGGAGTACAGCAAAAAAACATCGTTCAAAAACAGTTCAAAATTAATTTACTAACAGTTAATTGACAAACTGAAAGAAATGATGTATAATAAATAAGCTGTCCCACGAAAGACAGCAAAAAGAAAAGAACGAAGCTTAAAGCAAACGTTCTGCAAGTTTT